>NZ_JBIAVQ010000003.1:0-849041 GCF_042894505.1 Streptomyces sp. NPDC001536 | reverse complement strand
TTCGGTCTTGCGTTTCCGACTCTATCAGACCGTTTCCGGTTCCGATTTCCTCGGTGCTTTCCAGGTTCCCGCTTTCGCGTTTCCCTTTCCGGCGGTTCCGACTCTATCAGATCCTTTCGGGCCTGACTCCCAGTCAGAGGGGCTTGCCTTCCCGGCTGTTGGGCCGTTCCGACGTCTCAAACCTTAGCGGATCCTCTCGGCAGTTCCTAATCGAGCTGCCGTACCCAAATCGAATTGAATTCGGGCACGCCGAATTTGATCCCGTTGGGAGATCATGCTGATGGTTTGTGTGCCGCTGATGCGGCGGGAGGTGCTGTCGAAGAACCGTTACGGCTCTGCGGCAACCCGAAGAACTCTACGGACCACACAGGGCGCTGTCAACCAAGCCTGTCAAGATCTTTTCGGGTGACACATCAGTCCAGGTCACTGAGTCGGCCACCGGCGTCCGGCTGGGCGTGCTCCACCCGGCGCAGCAGACGGGTGAGGACATCGCCGAGGCTGGTCCGCTCCTCCGGGGAGAGGTCCTGGAGGAGGTCTTCCTCGAAGACCGTGGCCAGCCGCATGGCCTCCAGCCACTTCTCGCGACCCTCGTCCGTCAGCTCCACGATCACGCGGACACGGTTGGACTCGTCCCGCTCCCTGGTGACCAGACCCTCCGCGACCATGCGGTCGATCCGGTGGGTCATCGCGGCCGGCGTCAGGCCGAGGCCCTTGGCGAGGTCGCTGGGCCCCATTTGGTAGGGGGCGCCGGAGAGGACGAGGGCCTTGAGGACCTCCCACTCCGCGTTGCTGATGCCGAGGGCGGCGGTCTGACGGCCGTAGGCGACGTTCATACGGCGGTTCAGCCGGGACAGCGCCGAGACGATCTGCTCGACCTGGGGGTCGAGGTCCCGGAACTCGCGCTGGTAGGCGGCGATCTGCTCTTCGAGGGTCGGCTCACTGCCGATGCCGATGCCGGGGGTGTCACCCATGGGCCGAAGTATCGCATGGGGCTGCTTGGCGTTGAAGTTCTTCTAGGTGTACTGTTTAGCTTCGAACTTTAGCTTTGAAGTCTTCGGTTCTAAGTACTGAGGGACTCCAACTACCTGAGAGAGGTGAACGTGACCAGGGCGATGGGCGCAGCGATGCGCCGGATTCACGTGGGCAACGCACTCAGCGCGTTCGGGCTCGGCTTCACCGTCCCCTATCTGTACGTCTATGTGGCGCAGGTGCGGGGACTGGGAGCCATGACGGCGGGGCTCGTCCTCGCCGTCTTCGCCGTGGCCGCGCTGATCGTGCTGCCGTTCGCCGGCCGGGCGATCGTGCGGCGGGGCCCGCTTCCGGTGTTGCTCGCCGCCCTGGTCACCGCCGCGATCGGTGCCCTGAGCCTGGGGCTCGCGAGCAATGCGACCACCGTTCTGCTGTCGGCGGCCGCGCTCGGTGCCGGGCAGGCCGTGATGCAGCCGGCGCTCGCGACGATGATCGTGGACTGCTCCACGTCCGAAACCCGTTCTCGCGCCTTCGCCATGCAGTTCTTCTTGCAGAACCTCGGGCTGGGCGTCGGCGGTCTCATCGGCGGTCACCTCGTCGACACGACGAAGGTCTCCTCCTTCACCCTCCTCTTCGCGATCGAGGCGGCGATGTTCCTGCTGCTGGCCGTGGTGATGGTGACCGTACGGATGCCGCATTCGCCGCGGATCGAGGACGCGCCGGCCGGTTCGGCGAAGGGCAGCTGGAAGCAGCTCCTGGGGAACCGGGCCATGGTGCAGCTGTGCGTCCTGGGCTTCGTGCTGTTCTTCGCCTGCTACGGCCAGTTCGAGTCGGGTCTGGCCGCGTACGGCGTCGAGGCCGCCGGGATCTCCACCTCCGCGCTGGGGTCGGCGCTGGCCGCCAACACCGCGATGATCGTCATCGCGCAGTTCGCCGTACTGAAGTTCGTCGAGCGGCGTCGGCGCTCCCGGGTGATCGCCGCGGTCGGCATCATCTGGGCCGTCGCGTGGATCACCGCCGGTTACGCCGGCCTCGGGCACACCAGCCAGGCCATGGCCACGGCCGCGTTCATCTCGACGTACGCCCTCTTCGGTCTGGGCGAGGCGATGCTGTCCCCGACCGTCGCACCGCTGGTCGCCGATCTCGCCCCGAGCGGGATGGCCGGCCAGTACAACTCGGCCTTCGCCCTGGTGAAGCAGCTCGCCCTGGCCGTGGGCCCGGCGATCGGCGGCCCGATGGGCGCCTCACTGCACGCCCCGTACATCGTGACGTTCCTGCTGTTCTCGGTGGGCATCACGTTCCTGGCCCTGAGGCTCGGACGGCAGCTCACCGCCGTACAGGACCACCCGTGGCGGACAAGGAGCCGTGTGGTCGCCAAGGGCGGCACGCGGCAAGAGCCAATCGCCGCTTAACTGTCCCCACCTCAGGGGCGCGGGGAACTGCGCGACCAGCCGCCACGCACCCGCAGCCGCCAAGCGACCCGCGCCCCTACCCCTTAGGCAACACGAACTCGCACCAGACGGCCTTCCCGCCCCCCGGTGTCCGTCGAGACCCCCAGTTCGACGCAATGGTCGCCACGATGGCAATGCCCCGACCTGACTCGTCCCCCGGCTCCGCCCTCCGGCGCCGCGGCAAGTGATCGTCCCCGTCGGTCACCTCGATGATCAACCGTCGGTCCGTACGGCGAAGCCGCAACCGCATGGGGGGCGTCCCGTGCTGCAACGAGTTCGCGACCAGCTCACTCGCCGCCAGCACCCCCAGGTCATGCAGCTCCGCGGGGAACCGCCAGCTCGTCAGCACGCCGGAGGCGAACGCACGGGCGCGTGGAGCCGCCTCGATGCCGCCCAGGAGTTCCAGCGCGGCGTTGCGGAAGAGGTCGCTGTCGGGGCCGGTGCGGGCGGGGTGCTGGAGGACCAGGACGGCCACGTCGTCGTCGTGGTCGGCGGTGACGCCGGCCGAGCGGACGAGGCGGTCGCAGACGACCTGAGGCGTGCCGGTCGCGCCGGACAGCGCGCGTTCCAAGGACGCGATGCCCTCGTCCAGGTCCTCGTCACGGCGTTCGACCAGACCGTCCGTGTAGAGCACCGCCGTGGAGCCGGGTCCCAGGGGAATCGAACCCGACGCATGCATCCAGCCGCCGGTGCCCAGAGGCGGGCCGGTGGGTTCGTCGGCTCTCAGAACGGTTCCGCTCTCGTCGCGGACGAGGATCGGGAGGTGGCCGGCGCTGGCGTACACAAGTCGGCCCTCGTTGGGGTCGTGGATGGCGTACACGCACGTGGCGATCTGGTTGGCGTCGATCTCCGTGGCGAGGCCGTCCAGGAGTTGGAGGATCTCGTGCGGGGGGAGGTCGAGGCGGGCGTACGCCCTGACCGCCGTACGCAATTGGCCCATGACCGCTGCCGCGCGGACTCCTCGGCCCATGACGTCGCCGATGACGAGGGCGGTGCGGCCGCCGCCGAGGGTGATGACGTCGTACCAGTCGCCGCCGACCGCGGCCTCGGTGCCGCCGGGCTGGTAGGTGGCGGCGATGCGGAGGTCGTCGGGTTCCTCCAGGACCTGGGGGAGCAGGGAGCGCTGGAGGGTGACGGCCGTCTCGCGCTGGCGGCGTTCGCTGGCTCTGAGGCGTTCCGCGGCTTCGGCGTGGTCGGTGACGTCCGTCGCGAAGACCAGGACGCCGCCGGTGTCGCCCTCCGTCACCGGGGTGCAGGTGAAGGTGTAGGAGCGGCCGTCGGGTGCCTTGCGGGACTTGACCGTGCGGGGCTTGCCGCTGCGCAGGACCTGGTCGAGGAGGGGGAGGAGACCGATCTCGTCGAGTTCCGGGAGGGCTTCGCGGGCGGGGGCGCCGGGGTCTCGTGGGCCGAAGGCCGTCACATAGGCGTCGTTGACGTAGGCGAGGCGGTGGTCGGTGCCGTGGACGAGGGCGACGAGGGCCGGGACGCGGTCGAGTACCTCGCGCACGGGGAGTTCGTCGACGGCGGGCACGGGCGGTGCTTCGTCGGTGAGTTGTTCGGCGCGGGCAGCGGGTACGGCGCCCTCCCCGAGTCGGTCGGGGGTGACCGGGTGGTCGGTCCGCGCTGCGGCGCGGCGCTGTGTTCCGGGGAGCCGGGCGCTCCAGCGCGTGAAGTTCACGAATCCTTGCCTCGTGTCGTCGTCTTCGGCCGGCTCCGGACCCGGCCTGGGGTCCTCGTGGGTGCGGAGAGCGGGCGTCCACCCGTCCTGGGTCGGGGATCAGTGTGGCAGTGTGGCCGACCGGGTCGACATCCGTCAGACGCCTACCGTGCCGGTGGAGTTCCTGGGTCCGGTCAGGACGACCCCTTCGGGTCGTTCGTGGGGTCCTGAGGAGGCTTTCCACCGGCCGCGAGTTCGAACTCCGCTCGGGGATGTTCGAGGGAACCCAGCGAGACGATCTCCCTTTTGAAGAGCCCGGACAGTGTCCATTCGGCCAGGACGCGGGCCTTGCGGTTGAAGGTGGGCACCCTGCTGAGGTGGTAGACGCGGTGCATGAACCAGGCAGGGTAGCCCTTCAGCTTGCGTCCGTAGACGTGTGCGACACCTTTGTGGAGGCCGAGGGAGGCCACCGAGCCGACGTACTTGTGGGAGTACGTCTCTAGTTCCTCGCCGCGTAGCGCGTGCGCGATGTTGTCGCCGAGGACCTTGGCCTGGCGTACCGCGTGCTGGGCGTTGGGGGCCGTTTCCCTGCCGGGTTCCTCTGCGGTCACGTCGGGGACGGCGGCGGCGTCTCCGGCCGCCCACGCGTGCGTGGCGCCCTCGACGGTGAGCTGGGGGGTGCATTTCAGCCGACCTCGGTCCGTGAGCGGGAGGTCGCTGGCGGCGAGGACCGGGTGGGGTTTGACGCCGGCGGTCCATACGACCGTACGGGTCGGGAAGCGGGCGCCGTCGCTGAGGACGGCCACGCGGTCGGCGCAGGATTCGAGGCGGGTGTCGAGGCGTACGTCGATGTTGCGGCGGCGCAGCTGGGTGACGGTGTAGCGGCCCATCTCCTCGCCGACCTCGGGGAGGATGCGGTCGGAGGCCTCCACGAGGATCCACTTCATGTCCTCGGGCTGGATGTTGTGGTAGTACCGCGCGGTGTAGCGGGCCATGTCCTCCAGCTCGCCGAGGGCCTCCACGCCCGCGTAGCCGCCGCCGACGAAGACGAAGGTGAGGGCCGCGTCGCGGATCGCGGGGTCGCGGGTGGAGGAGGCGATGTCCATCTGTTCGATGACGTGGTTGCGCAGGCCGATGGCCTCCTCGACGGTCTTGAAGCCGATGGCGTGGTCGGCGAGGCCGGGGACGGGCAGGGTGCGGGAGATCGAGCCGGGGGCGAGGACGAGTTCGTCGTACGTCAGTTGCCGGGCGCCCGTTCCCTCTTCCTCGGTGGCGAGGGTGGTCACGGTCGCGGTGCGTTTGGCGTGGTCGATGGCGGTGGCCTCGCCGATGACGACGTGGCACTGGTCCAGGACGCGGCGCAGGGGGACGACCACGTGACGGGGGGAGATGGAGCCGGCGGCCGCTTCGGGGAGGAACGGCTGATAGGTCATGTACGGGTCGGGGGTGACGACCGTGATCTCGACGTCGCCGCGCCTCAGTTCCGCTTTCAGCTTCCGCTGAAGACGCAGGGCGGTGTACATCCCGACGTAGCCGCCACCGACAACGAGAATGCGCGCGCGTTCCTTCACCACCCCATGACGCACCCGGCGCTTGAGTTTGTCCACAGCCCCGGCAATTTGTGTGACCGCGCGTTTTGCGCGGGCGGGGTTGGCCGAATCGACGGCGTACGGGGAAGGTTCGCAGGTCAGCGGGTGTGCGCCGGGGGTCTTGCGGGGGTGCAATCGGGACGTATACGACCCGTACTCCGATCGGGGGGCGCTCCGTGCGGAACCTGCCCCTTCTGAATTGACCCCCTCTCAACTATGTTCGTGTGTCGACGGGGTGTAGGGGGATGCACTCATCGGATCCGCGACGGGCGGTCCGTGCAGCGGTTTGTTCCCCATAGCGCCCCGGCTTTCAGTGGCGGGGAGAGTCTCCGGGGGGAGACGTCATTACCGGGGGATCGCTTATGCATGTTCAGGACTCTCATTGGTCTTCCGCGTCTGCCATCGGAACCGGTGGCGGAGCGATGAGCGCGGCGGTGGGGAACGGGCGCGACGGTTCGCGTTCGACGCCGCTGCGCGTGGACGCACAGCGCAATCTGGAGCACGTGCTGCGTGCGGCGCGAGAGGTCTTCGGCGAGCTGGGGTACGGCGCGCCGATGGAGGACGTGGCGCGGCGCGCGCGGGTCGGTGTCGGCACGGTGTACCGGCGCTTCCCGAGCAAGGACGTCCTGGTGCGCCGGATAGCCGAGGAGGAGACCTCCCGGCTGACCGACCAGGCGCGTACGGCGCTCGGTCAGGAGGACGAGCCGTGGTCGGCGCTGTCGCGCTTCCTGCGGACGTCGGTGGCCTCGGGTGCCGGGCGGCTGCTGCCGCCGCAGGTGCTGCGGGTCGGAGTGGCCGACGAGCACGACGACGGTGCCGGGTACGACGAGGCCCGGGTGCCGCAGCAGCGGACGCAGCCGGGCTCGGGTGAGTTGCGGTTGGTGTCGGAGGACTCGGGCAACGCGGCCGGGGACGACGACTCCGGGGCGGCGGCTCTGCTCGACGTGGTGGGCCAGCTCGTGGAGCGGGCGCGCACGGCGGGTGAGCTGCGGGCCGATGTGTCGGTGTCGGACGTGCTGCTGGTGATCGCGACGGCGGCGCCCTCGCTGCCGGACGCGGCGCAGCAGGCGGCGGCCTCGGCGCGGCTGCTGGACATCCTGCTGGAGGGTCTGCGGTCGCGGCCGTAGTAAAGGCCGCTTGACGCGGTGCCTCGATCAGGTGACGACGGGGTGTGGGTGCTGAGCCGCCCGCGCCTCGTCCGCATGCCCGGCTTTCCCGGCATGTCCCCAACTCCTGCTCAGGACACGTCAGTTGAGCATTCCCCGGATGGGTGACGGCTAGTACTGCGGTGCGGCAGATCCCCACGGACGAGTGGTAGCCCCGCACTGGCGGGTCCTGACCAAAAGCCAATATGGCACGCTGACCCGGTGTTCGTGACTGGTGGGCAGGCGGCGGGGGCTTTCCGCGATGGGCGTTGACGGGCGGGACGAGTCACAGGGCGAGGGTGACGGGGAGGCCGGCGGCCTGGCGTCGCCCCAGGTGCCGAGCCAGGGGGGCCGGGCGGGCCGCCCGCCGGTCGGCGGTGACCCGATGGAGGGCAGCGTCCCGACCCAGCGCGACCGCCGCGAGGACAGCGTGCTGCCGCCGATCGAGCTGCCGCCCGGTGACGCCGATCTGATCGGCCGGATGCGCTCGGGCGACGACACCGCCTACGAGGAGCTGTACCGGCGCCATGCGGACGCGGTCCGCCGCTACGCCCGCACCTGCTGTCGCGACGCCCACACCGCGGACGACCTCACCGCCGAGGTCTTCGCCCGCATGCTCCAGGCGGTGCGCGGCGGCTCCGGCCCCGAGTACGCCGTACGCGCGTATCTCCTGACGTCGGTGCGACGCGTCGCCGCGAACTGGACGAAGTCAGCCAAACGGGAGCAACTGGTCGATGACTTCGCGGTGTTCGCCGCGCAGTCCGCGCGCGTGACCGAGGTCTCCGACGACGACACTTTGGACCTGGGCGCCGATGTGCGCGCCATGCACGAGGCCGAGCAGTCCATGGCCATGCAGGCCTTCCGGTCACTGCCCGAGCGCTGGCAGGCCGTGCTGTGGCACACCGAGGTCGAGGACGAGTCGCCGAGCGATGTGGCCACGCTCTTCGGGCTCGACGCCAACGGCACGCGCGTGCTCGCCAGCCGCGCCCGTGAGGGCCTCAAGCAGGCCTATCTCCAGGCCCACGTCAGCGCCGCCCTCGCCGACGACGAGGAGTGCGCCCGCTACGCCGACCAGCTCGGCACCTACGCCCGCGGCCGGCTGCGCACCCGTGCCGAGCGCGGGTTGCGCAAGCACCTGGAGGAGTGCGCCAAGTGCCGCCTGGCGGCCAGCCAGATCGCCGAGGTCGCCAGCAGCATCCCCGCCGTCGTGCCGGTCGCGGTCATCGGCTGGTTCGGTGCCGCCGGGTACGCCAAGGTCGCCGCGCTCATCGCCGGTGGCACGGGAGCGGGAGCGGCGGGTGTCGCGGGTGTGGCGGCGGCGAGCGGAGGCTCGTCGGGCGGTGCGGCCGCGGGGGGCGGTGCGGCGGCCTCGGAGGGCGTGGGCCTGCCGGTGAAGGTCGGTATCGCGGCCGGTGCGCTCGTCGCGGCGGGTGTCGCGGTGGCGCTCGCCCTGTCCGGCAACGACAAGCCGGCCGACGACAAGCCCGCGGCCCAGCCCCCCGCGACCACGCCAGTGGTCAAGCCCGCCGAGAACACCCCCAAGCCGCCGAAGAAGGAGCCCGCGCCTGTGCCGGCGGTCATCGCGCCCGACCCGACGCCGACGCCCACCCCCACACCGACCCCCAAGCCCAGCCCGACCCCCACCCCGACCCCGACGCCCACCCCGGCGCCGAAGCCGAAGCCGACCCCCACGCCCACTCCCACACCGACCCCGCCTCCCCCGCCAGCGCCGGCCGTCTACCAGTGGAGCGAGCTGGCGTACGACGTCAACGGCGACGGCACCGTGCCCGAGATGCGCATCGCCGAGAGCAGCTGGGTGTGGCAGCGGTACGGCGTCTCGGTCGGCGGCACGCGGTACGAGCACGGCGTCACCGTGCACGGCCGGTCCTCCGTCACCATCGACCTCAACCGCGAGTGCAGCTCCTACGACGCGATGGTCGGCGTGGACGACATGGCGCTGGGGCTCGGCAAGGTCTACTTCTCCGTCTACGCGGACGGTGCCCAGCTGTGGAAGTCCGGGCTGGTCGAGGGCGGGGACGCGGCCGTGCCGGTCCATGTGAACCTCGCCGGGCGCGAGACCGTACGGCTGGTGGTGGAGCCGCACAGCTCCTTCGACGACCTGGCGCTCGCGGACTGGGCGGAGTCGAGGTTCAGGTGCTCGTAGTGGTGGGGAGGGCGCGCAGGGCCTCGTCGAGTTCGCCGAGGACGTCGTCCGGGGTGAGGGCCGAGCCCTTGGCGCACTCCGCCGTGTAGCGCTCCTCGCCGAGGGCCGCGCGGGCCTCGCCCTCGGCCCGTTCGGCGTCCACTCCCTCCGGCATGGGGCGCGGATGGCCGTCGCGCCAGCGGGTGGCCGCGGCCAGCAGGCGGGCGGCGCGCGGATGGTCGCCGAGGCGGGACATCAGGTCCGCCGTGCCGTCGGCGAGCGCCGCCTTCATCGCGTCGGAGCAGCGCGTCTCGATGGCCGTCCGGAGCGCTTCGGCCAGCTTGGGCAGAGCGGTCGCCGGACCGGACACGGCCGCCGACACCATGGCGTCGACCGACAGCAGCATCACCCTGAACTGCGGCGGCGGCGTCGCCTGTCCGATGGCGTCATGCGCCTCCTCGTACAGGTCGCGGGCGCGGTCGATGTCCTTCTCGTCCAGCGCCATCAGGGCCCGCTGGAGCAGCACGAACGCCCGGGAGTCCGCCACGGCGTACCGCTCGGCGGTGGCGCTCGCCTCGTCCAGGGTGGCCAGTGCCGTCGTACGGTCGCCCGCGCGGTACGCGATCTCGGCGAGCCGGGCGAGGAGGAACGGCTTCTCGGTGTGGGCCCCCACCTCGTTGGCGAGCCGCAGGGCCTCCTCGTACTCCCCCTTGGCCTCGTCGAAGCGGCCGCGGGCCATGGCCGCCTCGCCCGCGGCGCTGCACACCTGGGCCCGCAGCCAGCGGTCGCCGACGCGTCGGCTCAGCACCCGCAGCTCCGCCAGGTCGCCGTCGATGCCGGGCATGCCGCCCGGGGAGTCGACGACCATGTGCGCGCGGAACATCAGGACGACGCCGGTCTCCCAGTCGCCGCCGTGGGCACGGCAGTTGGCGACCGCCCGGTCCAGGACGGGCCGGGCGTCCTCTCTGGGGACGGGGTGGAGGAAGACCGTCACCGGCCAGGCGAGGCCGGGGAGACGGGCCGCCTGGGGGCCGCCGCTTCCGAAGTGGTCGCGGACGCGTGCCACGTACGCGTGCATCCGCTCGTCCAGTCCGTCCAGGGGCGGATCGACCTCGGCCATGAGGAAGAGATGCAGCATCCTGAGGTCCATCCGCAGGGGGTGCAGCGGGTGGTCCGTCTCGCCGTCCGGGTCGGCGAGATAGGTGTCGACGGGGTCCAGGGACGTCATCAGGGAGCACACCGCGTCCCGCTCCTCCGGGAGCGTGCCCCCGGCCGCGTCGAGGGCCGCCCCCAGCCGCAGCACCTGGCCGGTCCAGTCCGCGCCCTCCCTGCGGTAGTTCCGCAGCCACCAGAACCAGGTCATCGCGACGGTCAGGGCACCGGCCTCCGCCTCGTCGCCGGCCTCGACCGCGCGGTGGAGGGCCGCGCGGATGTTGTCCAGCTCCGTCTCCAGACGGGAGATCCACGGGAGCTGGCGGGCGGAACGCAGCTCGGGCTCGGCCCGCGCGACGAGGGCGCGCACCCATGCGCGGTGCCTGCGCAGGGCGTCGGCGTGGGCGTGGGGGGTCTCCGCGGCGCGTTCGACCGCGTACTCGTGGATCGTCTCCAGCATGCGGTAGCGCATGGTGTCGCCGCCGGACCGCTCGCACGGGGCGGCGACGACCAGGGACTTGTCGACGAGCGCCCCGATCAGCTCGGCGGCGGGGCCGGTGCACACGGCCTCCGCGGCGGCGAGGTCCCAGCCGCCCGCGAACACGGACGCCTCGCGAAGCACCGTGCGCTCCCGCTCGTCGAGCAGGTCCCAGGACCAGTCGACGACCGCGCGCAGGGTCTGCTGGCGGGGCAGGACCGTGCGGCTTCCGGAGGTGAGGAGGCGGAAGCGGTCGTCGAGGCGGTCGGCGATCTGGCGGGGCGTGAGCAGCCGTAGCCTCGCCGCCGCGAGCTCGATGGCGAGCGGCAGTCCGTCGAGGCGGCGGCAGATCTCGGTGACGGCCTCGGTGTCGCTCAGGACGGCGTCCGCGTCGGGGCGGACCGCAGTCGCGCGGTCGGTGAAGAGGCGGTGGGCCTGGTCGGGGAGGAGGGGCTCGACCGGGCGCACGGACTCGCCGGGGACGCCCAGGGGTTCACGGCTGGTGGCGAGGATCGTGAGCCCGGGGCAGCGGGTCAGCAGGGTCTCGGCGAGGTGGGCCGCCGCTTCGATGACATGTTCGCAGTTGTCAAGGATCAGGAGTTGGCTGCGCGGGGCGCAGTACTCGACGAGCAGGGCGAGCGGGTCGTCCTGGCGGTCCGTCAGCTCGGTGGTGATCAGCTTGGTCTCGCGCAGACCGAGTGCGCTGACCACCGCCCCTGGCACCGCCTCCGGCCGGTCGAGCGGCGCCAGCTCGACGAGCCACGCCTCGGGTCGCCCGGTGGCGGCTTCCTCGGCGAGACGGGTCTTTCCCGAGCCGCCCGGTCCGGTGAGGGTGACGAGGCGGGCCCTGTGCAATTCGGAACGGATGGCGTCGAGCTCGGGTTCCCGGCCCACGAAAGAGGTAAGGCGCGGACGGAGGTTGCCGGGGCGGGTGGGGGGTGTCGGGGGGTGGGGGTTCACGGGAGCCAGGTGGGTCGGCGCGGGGGGTCGTACGGGTGCCGGTGTGAGCAGTTCGGCGTGCAGGGAGCGGAGTTCCGGGCCCGGGTCGGTGCCGAGGCCCTCGGACAGGGTGCGGCGGGCGGACTCGTACGCGGCGAGTGCGTCGGCGTTGCGGCCGGTGTCGCGCAGGGCGCGGATGAGGAGGGCGTGCAGCGGCTCGTCGTACGGGTGCGCGGTGGTCAGTTCCGTCAGTTCCGGTACGGCGTCCTGGGCTCGGCCCAGGCGCAGGGCCGCGTCGGCTCGGGCGCGGAGCGCTTCCAGGCGCAGGGTCTCGGGGCGGGTCGCGGGGTTGCGGTCGGGGAGGTCGGCGAGGGCGGGGCCGCGCCAGAGGGTGAGGGCCTCGTCCAGGGCGCGGGCGGCGGCTCGGGGGTCGTTGCGGTGGAGGGCCGCGGTGCCCTGGCGGGTGAGGCGTTCGAAGACGAAGAGGTCTACGTCGTCGTGGGTCGCGGTGAGGCGGTAGCCGCCGGGGGCGGAGGTGATCGTGTCCTTGCCGAGGGTGCGGCGGAGGCGGCCGACGAGGGCCTGGAGGGCGGCGGGGGCGTCCTTGGGTGGGGTCTCGGGCCAGATGTCGGCGATCAGGGTGTCGGGGGCGGTGACGGTTCCTGGGCGGAGGGCGAGGGCGGTGAGCAGGGCGCGTAGGCGGGGGCCGCCGAGGCGTACGACGGTGCCGTGGTCGTCCTCGGCCTGGGTGACGCCCAGGATTCTGTACCGCACCGGGTCATTGTCGCCGGGGTGGCTGTGGGGGTGCGGGGTGGCGGGGGTGCGCGTCGGGTTGTTCTTCGCCCCCGCCGCCCCTACCCGTCCCATCCCCGGGGGCTGCGCCCCCGGACCCCCGCTGTCGGCCCTGAACGGGCCTCGTCCTCAAACGCCGGACGGGCTGAAAGATGCGGGACCGGCGTCGGGAGGCGAAGCACCCAGCGGGCGGGTGGGGGTCGGGCGGCATCAGCCCCGGCCCCAGGCACCAGCGGGGCCTGGAAGTCTGAGCCGGCGCCGAGACAGTGGCGCCACCGGCGGGTGGGTGGGGGTTAAGGGCGGTGTGTCCTGGCCTCGGATGCCGGACCGGGTGAAAGGCCGAGGCACGGACCGGCTTCGAGAGGTGGCGGCCCCGGCGTGTAGGTGGGCGCGGCCCCTCGTTCCCGGATGCCGGAGTGGTGTCGTGCGGCTGGGGGCTGGCTATGCCCTCCGTGCCGTCGCTCCCGCTCCCAGGGCCCCCCTCTGCGGTGTGATCCCCGCGGGTACCGCACGTGCGCGTGCCGGGGTTCCGGTCCAGCAGGTTCCGCGGCGGGAGAGGAGGCGGCGGAGCCAGAGTTCCAGGGAGACCAGGTCTGCCAGGCCGTCCAGCGGGAGGGGTTCGCCCTCGGCTGCCGCGCGGAGGGCCTTGCGGACGACCCTGGCCTCCACGAGGCCCGCCTCGGCCAGTAGCGGGGTTCCGAACAGGGACATCAGCGAGTCCGCGGCCACCCTGAGGCCCGTGCGGGCCGCCACCGCCGCCGAGGCGTGGGACGGGGCGCCCCAGCCGGGCGGGAGGTCGGTGATGCCCGCGCCCTGGAGGACCGTGCGCAGGATCGCGGCCCGCGCGCCCGGTTGGACGCGCAGCGCCTCCGGGAGGGTACGGCAGGCCCGGACGACCTGGTTGTCGAGGAACGGGGCGTGCAGACGCTGGAAGCGGATCTCGGCGGCCTGCTCCAGGATGCGTACATCCGCGGCGGTCCTCGCCAGCGCCGCACGCGCGCGGTAGTCGCCGGGGCGTTGGCCGGGGCCGACTCCCGAGCGGCTCGTCGCACCTTGCAGGCGAACCGATACTTCAGCCAGCGCCTCCCCCGTCAGCCAGCGCGCCGCGGGGCCCGGTCTGGCCCAGGCGAGGGCGGCCAGGGACGCGCCCACGGCACCCCCCGGTTCGTCGAAGCGGCGGTCCATCAGCCGGTCGGCGAGGACTTCCAAGCCGGTGCGGTAGGGGGTGCGAGCCAGCCGCCTCGCCGCTCCGTACACGCGCGCGGGGACCATCACCGAACCGTCCGCCTTCGCCAGAGCCGCCACCGGGCGGACCAGATGGCGTCGCTTGCGGTCCATCAACAGATCCGCCAGACGCGCCGGGTGTGCGTCCAACACCTGACGGGCGCCGTACCCCGTGAAGTGGTCCGCGCTGCCCGACGCCAGGCGCGCGCGGTGGCGGGCCGCCGTCACCAGGGACGGGCCCGGCTCGTCCGTCAGCGGGCCGTCCAGGTCGGCGTACGGCAGTGTCTCCTCGCCGCCGGCCACCACCACGTGGTGCAGCCGCGGGTTGGCCGCCAGCGAGCCCGCCCGCTCCACCTCGGCCTCCCGGCCGCGCACCGCCAGGTCGTTGAAGGTGACCGCCAGCAGTCGCTCGCCCGCACCCGTGCCGTGCCCCAGCACCGTCCCCGGCATCCCGGGCAGCCCCGCCGCCAGCAGCGCCAGCGTTCCGGACGCCGGCCCGCCCGACAGGTCCGCCCCGATTCCGGGAACCGGCATACCGCGCGCGGCTCGACGTTCGGCGGGTCCCATCCCCGGGACCGGCCCCGGGTCTATGTCGGCGCCGGGGACATGCCGGGGCGCCGACAGACGCGCGCGTACCGCCTCCACCAGCGCGTCCCGTACCGCGTCCACCGCGCTGTCCGGGTCGGCCGAGGGCGCCGCCACCGCGAGGGAGGCGACCTGCTCGTAGCCGGCGATCTCCCGTGCGCCGGTGCGCAGGATCAGCGCATGCCCCGGCGGGATGCGCCGTACGCCGTCGTACGGGGTGGAGTCGTGCAGCGCGGCCGGGACGTCGGGGGCCGCGAGAAGGGCCGCCAGATGTCCGAAGTCGAGGTTGGCCTCGATGAGGTCGGCCAGCGGAAGGGCCGCCGTCGCATAGGCGGTGCCGCCGGCCCAGGGGGTGTAGAACACCGGCCGGGCGCCCGCGAGATCGCCGCAGACGGTGATCCGGCGGCCCACCTGGACGACGGCCGTGTAACTGCCGGGCCAGGCCGTCAGATGCCGAAGGGCGCCTCCGCGCGCGGCGAAGAGTCCGACCCGCAGTTGTTCGTCCGTCGCCCCGCAGGTGCCGAGCACGGCGATTCGATTCTGCGCGTCGGCCTTGATGACCCGCACCTCGTCGGGGCGCCAGTCGCCGACCGCCCACAGCGGATCAGGGTCGCCCCACAGCAATTGGGAACCCACCGGATGCACGGTCTCGCCGTCGCTTCCGGTCGCCCCCGCCGAGCCGATCACGGCTGCTCCCGCTGCGGTGCTGCTCCACCCCACCAACCACCGCATCGACGCCTCCACAGACTGTGGACAACCAGTGCACCGTACGAACCGGTTCCCCATGCTGCCATGAAGGAGGCGCACCGGAGAGGCGGTGGAGCCGCTTGAGCTCCGTTGAATGCGCCCCCGTACACATACCCGTGAAGAGGCGAACGCCCGTACAGGGCAAGGTGTCTACGGCGCGAATGCGCCCCCGATACGCTCCCCCAAGACGCCCTTCGCGCCGTCAATTTCCATGGTAGGAGCGGTAATTGCCCTGGAGATGCGGGGTCGGTTTTCGGCCAACTTGGCGGAGCGGGGACAGGCTCGCGCACGCTCCGTACAGGCTCTGCGCACCGCATCGGCAACGCGCAGTCCGGGGAACGGAGTTCGCCCCCCGGACCGTTCCGCCACCCGCGGGGATGGAGGTGGCGGAATCCCCCAGCCCACTGGATCCAGTACAGCGGGCCGACCCACGCACGATCCATGGAACCGTTCCCCCGATGGCCGGAGAAGAGCGCACGCACGGGCGCACGGCCACACAGCGGGGGCACGACGCAACGGTGCGTAGGGGGCCGTACGTGCGTACGGACCACAATCCCGCCATCCGGAACAATGCCCCTTAACGCTTGGGATGCGGCGAACTACGCTGGGTTTACGAATGCCGCGTGGTTATGCCAGCGCGGCAGCCGTCTGTGTCGAGGGGTGGCGCATGTCCAGGGAGCAACGCGGGCCGAACGAAAAACTCGGCGCCGTTCTCGCCCTCGCGGGAATCAGCAACGCAGGACTCGCGCGTCGCGTCAACGATCTTGGCGCTCAACGCGGGTTGACTCTTCGCTACGACAAGACGTCGGTGGCGCGCTGGGTGTCGAAAGGCATGGTGCCGCAGGGCGCCGCGCCGCACCTCATCGCGGCCGCGATCGGCCAGAAGCTCGGCCGCCCGGTACCGCTCCACGAGATCGGTCTGGCGGACGCGGATCCCGCACCCGAAGTGGGCCTCGCCTTCCCCAGGGACGTCGGACAGGCCGTCCGCTCGGCGACGGAGCTGTACCGGCTCGACCTCGCCGGCCGCCGTTCGGGCGCCGGTGGCATCTGGCAGTCGCTGGCCGGATCGTTCGCAGTAAGCGCGTACGCAACGCCCGCCTCACGGTGGCTGATAACCCCGGCCGACAGTTCGGTCGCGCGCGAGGCGAACTCCGCGGAGGGGTCCGGCGCACCGCTCAAAGTCGGCCACAGCGATGTGCAGAAGCTGCGGGAGGCCGCCGAGGACGCCAGGCGCTGGGACTCCAAGTACGGAGGCGGCGACTGGCGTTCGTCCATGGTGCCGGAGTGCTTAAGGGTGGAGGCGGCACCGCTGCTGCTCGGCTCGTACTCCGACGAGGTGGGCCGGGCGTTGTTCGGCGCCTCCGCCGAACTGACCCGGCTCGCGGGCTGGATGGCCTTCGACACCGGTCAGCAGGAGGCCGCGCAGAGGTACTACATCCAGGCGTTGCGCCTGGCCCGCGCGGCCGCCGACGTTCCCCTCGGCGGGTATGTGCTGGCGTCGATGTCCTTGCAGGCGACCTACCGCGGGTTCGGCGACGAGGGCGTGGACCTCGCGCAGGCCGCGCTGGAGCGGAACCGGGGTCTGGCGACCGCCCGCACCATGAGCTTCTTCCGGCTCGTCGAGGCACGCGCACACGCGCGTGCGGGTGACGCGCCGGCCGCGGGGGCGGCGCTGAAGGCGGCGGAGGGGTGGCTGGAGCGGTCCCGGGAGGGGGACCAGGATCCGTCGTGGCTCGGCTTCTACTCCTACGACCGGTTCGCCGCGGACGCCGCGGAGTGCTACCGCGATCTGAAGGCTCCCCGTCAGGTGCGGCGGTTCACCGAGCAGGCCCTGTCGAAGCCGACGGAGGAGTTCGTCCGCTCGCACGGGCTGCGGCTGGTCGTCTCGGCGGTCGCGGAGCTGGAGTCGGGCAATCTCGACGCGGCGTGCGAGCAGGGTGTGCGGGCGGTGGAGGTCGCGGGGCGCATCTCGTCGGCTCGTACCACCGAGTACGTCAAGGATCTTCTCCATCGGCTGGAGCCGTACGGCGACGAGCCGCGCGTGGTGGAGCTGCGGGAGCGCGCACGGCCCCTGCTGATGGCTCCGGCCTAGGAGTGGATCCCTGCGCATCCCCGCGTTTGAAGGCACTGTCAGTGGCGCAGTGCACTATCTAAAGCGGGAGGTGGTGCAGGTGCGGGCGGAGATCGCTTACGACTGTGACGTGCTCGTCATCGGGGGCGGGATCGTCGGGTTGTCGACCGCGTATGCGATCACTCGGGCCGCGCCGGGGACGCGCGTGACCGTGCTGGAGAAGGAGCACGGTCCTGCCCGGCATCAGACCGGGCGGAACAGCGGGGTCATCCACAGCGGGATCTACTACCGGCCGGGGTCGCTGAAGGCGCGGTACGCCGTCGAGGGCGCGGCCGAGATGGTGAAGTTCTGCGCGGAGTACGGAATCGCGCACGCCGTCACCGGCAAGCTGATCGTCGCGACCGAGCAGGCGGAGCTGCCCCGTCTGCACGCCCTGGTGCAGCGGGGGCGGGAGAACGGGATTCCGGTGCGGGAGCTGGGCCCCGCGCAGATCATGGAGTACGAGCCGGAGGTACGGGGGCTCGCGGCCATACATGTCGGGACGACCGGGATCTGCGACTTCGTGGGGGTCGCCCGGCAGCTGGCGGAAGCCTCGGGGGCGCAGATCCGGTACGGCGCGCGGGTCGTCCGCGTCGACCGGCGGCCGGAGCTCGGGGTGGCGGTGCGGACGGCCGGCGGGGACGTCGTGCGGGCGCGGGTGCTGGTGAACTGCGCCGGGCTGCACTGTGACGAGGTGGCGCGGCTGACCGGGGACGAGCCGGGGATGCGGATCGTGCCGTTCCGCGGTGAGTACTTCACGCTGGCGCGGCCCGAGCTGGTGAAGGGGCTGGTGTATCCGGTGCCCGATCCGGCGTTCCCGTTCCTCGGGGTGCATCTCACGCGCGGGATCGACGGGGGCGTCCACATCGGGCCCAACGCGGTGCCGGCGCTGGCCCGGGAGGGGTACGGGTGGGGGGTCGTGCGGCCTCGGGAGCTGGGGGCGACGCTGGCCTGGCCGGGGTCGTGGCGGATAGCGCGGCGGCACTGGCGGTACGGGGCGGGTGAGCTGCGGCGGTCGGTGTCGAGGCGGGCGTTCGCGGAGGCGGTGCGCAGGTTGTTGCCGGCGGTCGAGGACGGGGATCTGGTGCCGGCGGCGGCGGGGGTGCGGGCGCAGGCGGTGTTGCGGGACGGGACGCTGGTCGACGACTTTCTGATCAAGGAGGGGGCGCGGACGGTGCATGTGCTGAACGCGCCGTCTCCGGCGGCGACGGCCTCGCTGCCGATCGGGCGGGAGGTGGCGAGGAGGGCGTTGGCCGCGCTGGGGGGCGTGTGACGGTGCGTGGTGGTCGCGTTCCAGGGGTTTTCGCCCCCGCCGCCCCTACCCGTCCCATCCTCCAGGGGCGCCGCCCCTTCGACCCCGGTACCTGGGGGCTCCGCCCCCAGACCCCCATCGGCCCCTAAGGGCCTCGTCCTCGAACGCCGGACGGGCTGAAAGACAGGGGCATCGGGATGGCTGCCCTCGTCCTCGAACGCCGGACGGGCTGAGATTGCCCCGTAAAATCGACCTCACTGTGTCTGACTCCTTCAACGCCCCCGACGCGTCCCAGCCCGCCCACACCCCAGGTGTGCCTGTTCGGCATACCCGGGCCAAGGGGGAGCCTCGTTTTCCCGATGGGCCCAGGGCCGATCCGGCCGGGTCGCATTTCGAGCGGCGGATCCGGAGTTTCCAGCCGCGGCGGAGTCGGGTGACGGCGGGGCAGGCGGACGCGTTGCAGCGACTGTGGCCCAAGTGGGGGCTGGACATCGACGGGCAGCGGGTCCTCGACCTGACCGAGCTGTTCGGGAACGACAACCCGGTCGTGCTCGAGATCGGGTTCGGGATGGGTGAGGCCACCGTGCAGATGGCGGATTCCGACCCCGGCACCAACATCCTCGCCGTCGACGTGCACACCCCCGGTCAGGGCAACCTGCTCAACCTCGCCGACCAGAGCGGGCTCTCCAACGTCCGCGTCGGCAACGGCGACGCCATCATCCTGCTGCGCGAGATGCTGGCCCCGGACTCGCTGGACGGGCTGCGCGTCTACTTCCCCGACCCCTGGCCCAAGAAGCGGCACCACAAGCGGCGGCTGATCCAGCCGGAGTTCCTCAGCCTCGCCGCGACCCGGCTGAAGCCGGGGGCCGTTGTGCACTGTGCCACCGACTGGGAGCCGTACGCCGAACAGATGCTCGAGGTGCTCACGGCACACCCGGACTTCGAGAACACACAGGCCGACGGCGGTTTTGCGCCGCGTCCGGACTACCGGCCGCTGACCCGTTTCGAGGGCCAGGGACTGGACAAGGGACATGTCGTGAACGACCTGTTGTTCCGCCGCGTACAGCGGTAAGGACAGCAGTAAGGGCAATAGCGACAACCGCACGACGACCAACCCCCCACCGGCGCCCGAGACCACCTCGCCCGCCTGCGGGCAGCGCCCCTGACTCGTTAGGGTCAATGCCGTGGCCACCTTTCCCCCGTACCCGACGCACCCCACCGGTCCCCCCGGCAGCGGTGCGCTGCGGCACGCGCACTGGTGGCAGCGCAAGTGGGTCCGCTACGGCGCGCTGATCACCCTGCTGGCGCTCTCCGGGCTCGTCATCCTCGCCCTGGTGCGTGAACAGACCGGCACCGAGGGGTTCCTGGTCGGGCTCGGGCTCGCGATCCTGCCCGTGCCGCTGCTGATAGCCGCCTTCCGCTGGCTCGACCGGGTCGAGCCGGGCCCCTGGCGCAATCTGCTGTTCGCGTTCTCCTGGGGGGCCTGCGCGGCGGCGCTGATAGCGATCGTCGCCAACAGCTTCGCGACCCGGTGGATAGCGACGGCGACCGCGGATCCGTCCAGTGCCGACACCCTCGGCGCGACCGTCATAGCGCCCGTCGTCGAGGAGACCGCCAAGGCCGCGGCCGTCCTGCTCGTCTTCCTCTTCCGCAGACGGGACTTCACCGGGATCGTCGACGGCGTGGTGATAGCCGGCGTCACCGCCACCGGCTTCGCCTTCACCGAGAACATCCTCTACCTCGGCACCGCCTTCGGCACCGACCAGCTCACCGGCGACAGCGGCATCGCGTCGGTGACCGCCGCGACGTTCTTCGTGCGCGTCATCATGTCGCCGTTCGCGCATCCGCTGTTCACGGTCCTCACCGGCATCGGCTTCGGCATCGCGGCGCTGTCGGCGGACCGCCACCACGTACGGCGGGTGCTCCTGCCCCTGTCCGGCCTGCTGCTCGCGATGGGCATGCACGCCATCTGGAACGGCTCCTCGACCTTCGGCGAGTACGGCTTCTTCGCCGTGTACGCCGCCTTCATGGTCCCCGCGTTCGGCCTGCTGACCTGGCTGGTCATCTGGACCCGGCAGCGCGAGCTGAGGACCGTGCGCGAGGAACTGCCCGCCTACGCCGTCGCCGGCTGGCTCACCCCCGCCGAGCCCTTCGCCCTCGGCTCGATGCGGGCCCGCCGGATCGCCCGCCAGTACGCCCGCGCCCACGCCGGCAAGTCGGCGGCGCGGGCGGTCGCGCAGTACGAGGCCTACGCGACGTCCCTGGCGTTCCTACGGCACCGGGGGCGCCGCGGCCGGGCCGGCGCCGACTTCGTCGTACGGGAGCGGGAACTGCTGCACGAGCTGTGGGTACGGCGCGAGGTGGCCCGCCCCGCCCTGGACCACGCGGCCCGTATGACGGCACCCCCGGTCCCGGTCATGATCCCGCCCTCGCACTGGCCCCTGCACGGTTACCCGGCAACCCCGTACCCCGCCTACAACCCGTACCGGTCGTAGTCCGCGGCGGCTTCGGGAGTGGGCAATAGGCAGATCCGTCCCACCTCCGGACCGTAGAACCGCAGGTCGCGAGCTCCGGACGGGCGACGGATCTGCCAGTCAGCCTCTCCTCGCCCCAGCCCCAGCCCCAGGCCCAGGCCCAGCCCCAGCAACCAGCCTCAGGCCGACGCCTCCGTCAGCCGTGCCACCTCGTCCTCCGTCAGCCGCACCTCCGCCACCCTCACCAGCGCGGGCAGCTGCTCCACCGTCCGGGCGGACGCGATGGGCGCCGTCACCGTCGGCTGGGCCGCCAGCCAGGCCAGGGCCACCGTCGCCACCGGCACCCGGTGGGCCTCGGCGATGTCGTCGAGGGCGGCGAGGACCTTGCGGCCGCGTTCCGTCTCCAGGTGCTTGCCGGCGCCGGCGGCGGCGCGGGCACCCTCCACCACCTCCCCGTCGCGGTACTTGCCGGTGAGGAAGCCGGACGCCAGCGCGAAGTACGGGACGGCGGCCAGTCCGGCCCGCTCGGCCAGGTCCTGCAACTCACCCTCGTACGTCTCGCGCGAGACCAGGTTGTAGTGCGGCTGGAGCGCCACGTACCGGGCCAGTCCCTCGCGCTCGGAGAACGCGAGGGACGCCTCCAGGCGCTCGGCGGAGATGTTGGACGCGGCGATGTGCCGCACCTTGCCCGCCTTCACCAGCTCGTCGAGCGCGCCGATGATCTCCTCGACCGGCACCTCCACCTTGTCGAAGTGGGTGTAGTAGAGGTCGATGTGGTCGGTGCCGAGGCGGCGCAGGGAGGCGTCCGCCGCCGCCTTGATGTTCGAGGCCGTCAGACCCGGGAAGTCGGGATGCTGGCTGACCTTCGTGGCGATCACGACGTCGTCACGGTTGCCGCGCGCCTTGACCCACTTGCCGATGATGGTCTCGGACTCGCCGCCGACGTTGCCGTCGACCCAGGCGGAGTACGAGTCCGCCGTGTCGAGGAAGTTGCCGCCCGCGGCCGTGTAGGCGTCGAGCACGGCGAAGGACTGCGTCTCGTCGGCGGTCCAGCCGAAGACGTTGCCGCCGAGGGAGAGCGGGAAGACCTCGAGGTCGGACGTGCCCAGCTTGCGAAGAGAAGTCATGTACAAGGTCAACGCCGGTGCGGAGACCGCTCTTCCGGATCGGCCGCAAAGTTCCCGTAAACAAGCGGAGGCAAGAGTTCCGAAACAAGGGGACGCAAAAACCGGCGGCCCTGACGTCGGGGGGTGTGCGTCAGGGCCGCCGGTGGATCAGGAAGTTCCGCGAGACCTCAGGGGTTGAGGCCCTTGCTCCGCAGCCACGCCATCGGGTCGATCCCGGTGGACGCGCCACCCGGGTGGACCTCGAGGTGCAGATGCGCCCCCGTGACATTGCCGGTCGCGCCCACGCGCCCGATCACATCACCGGTGTTGACCTTCTGGCCCACGCTGACGCTGATCGACGACTGGTGGGCGAACCACACCTCCGTGCCGTCGTCGAGGGTGAGGACGGTCTTGTAGCCGTACGAACCGTCCCAGCCGGCCTGCGTGATGGTGCCGCTGTGGACCGCCTTGATGAGCGTGCCCGTGGGAGCGGCGAAGTCGAGACCCGTGTGGTAGCCGGAGGACCACAGGGAGCCGGCCTGCATGAAGGTCGAGGTGATCGTGTACGAGGAGGTCGGCAGCGTGAACTGCTTCGCCAACTCGGCCAGCCGCTTGGCCTCGGCGGCCTCCTCGGCCTCCGCCTCCGCCTTCTTCTTCGCCTCGGCGGCGTCGTCCGCGGCCTTCTTCAGCGCGGCGGCCTCGGCCTTCGCGGCCTCGTCGGCGAGGGCGGTCTGGGTGGCCAGCTGCGCCTTGTTGTCGACCTGCGTCTGCTGGCTCTCGGCCTGCGCCATGATCCGGTTGCGCAGCGTCTCGCCGGCGTCGGAGGTGGTGGCCTGGATCGTGTCCATGGTGGTCGTAGCGCCGGCCGTGGGGGCCGCGGCGAGGTCGCTGAGCGCGGTCGCCGAGCCCTGCGGCGCCTCGTCCGTGTCCGACACGAACGGGAGGTCGGGCATCGAGATGGAGACCGGCGGCTTGCCGGTGTTGGCGCTGGCCATGCCGGCCCCGCCGACGGCGGCTATGACACCGACGCCCAGGACGGTGGAGCTACGGGCGAATCCCCCGCTGCGCTGCTTGGCGACCCGGTGCTTGCCGCGCGCCGGTCGGATGGACTCCTCGGTGGGGTTCCACTCCTCGCGCGGGCCCTCGTCGTGGTGGTAGCTGCCGTAGCCGAAGACTTCGGTGGTGCTGCGCTGGCTCGGCACGTACGGGGCCTCGGGGGCAGGCCGGTTTGACGCCACGTGGGCGTGCTCCTTTCCTTCCTTCTCGCCTACCGGGTTAGCTGACGGGTTCGGAGCAGGAAGGTCTCCTACGCGCGTATACCGACCGTGAGTCCACGGCGGCATGCGCGCGATTCACCCCAGGGTGGTGGTTCCCCGGCTCCCTTGCGGGATTAAGCGCGTGAGCACGGAGCCGCCTCTTGTGACGGCTGGGACGACCGCGCTGCGTTATCGAACGTTAATAGACCCGGACCGTGGATTCCAAGCTGTTCCGCTTGATCATTAAGCTTTTTCCGCTGGACGTACGGGTCCATGAGCGGTGAAAAACGGGCGAGTTGACCTCGCTTCAGTAAACTCACAGGTATTGACTGTATGTCAGTTGTTATGCGGAGGGCGCTCAACCGATCACCCCACGTGATATTGCCCCCTGCGGTCACGGCCGTCGTACGGCGAGCAGCGCCATGTCGTCCGTCATGCCGCCCCCGGTGTGCCGGCGCACCTCCGCGGCGAGCGCGGACAGCAGCGCCCCGGGGAAACGGAAGGCGCGTCCCGCGAGCCGCGCCGCCGGATCGTAGAACTCCCCGTGCCGGTCCCGCGCCTCGGACAGCCCGTCGGTGTACAGCAACAGCGTGGCCCCGCCCGGGAAGACCGCCTCCTCCGTACGGTCGGGCCAGCTCCCCAGCTCGCCCATGCCCAGCGGCAACGCGGGCTCGGTGGCGGGCAGCGCCCGCACGGTGCCGTCGGAGCACAGCAGCAACGGCGGCGGATGGCCGCGGTTGAGGATCCGTACGACCCCGTCGCCGTGCGGCAGTTCGGCGAGTACGGCGGTGGTGAACCCCTCGATGACGTCGAGTCCCCCGCGCCGCGTGCCCTCGCGCGCCAGCGCCCGCTCCAGCCGCCGCGCGACCGCATCCAGCGTCGGCTCCTGCTCGGCGGCCTCCCGGAACGCCCCGATGAGGACGGCGACCGCTGCCACCGCCCCCATGCCCTTCCCGCGCACGTCCCCCACCACCAGCCGCACCCCGTGCGGGCTGTCCTGCACCGCGTACAGGTCCCCGCCGATGAAGGCGTCCTGCTGTGCCGCCTCGTACCGCACCGCGATGTCGAACCCGCCGATCCGGCCCTCGGGCTCGGGCAGCACCGCCCGCTGGACGGCCTCGGCGATCTGGCGCTGGGAGGCGAGCCGCTGGTCGCCGCGGCGCACCACACGGTTGAGGACGGCGGCCAGCACCGCGACGGTGGCGACAGTGAGGACCTCGGTGAGGGTGTCCGCGTCCATGCGGAAGCCGAACCGCACATGGACGGCGTAGGCGGCGGCCAGGGCCACCGCCCCGGTGACGACGGTGCCGAGCAGCGGATAGAGGGGCGCGGCGACCAGGGGGGCGGCGGTGAAGAAGGGGATCGCGGTGAAGTCCCGGGGGGTCAGGACGTCGTAGAGGACGCCACCGACGGTCAGCAGGGCGGGCAGTGACCACAAGAGGGCGGAGACACGCCGTCCCACCACCGCCCGCTGATCCACATCCCCAGGTTTCCCGGACCGGGAGCGGGGGGCGAGCGGTGTGGCCCGACCGGGGGAAACACTCAGGGCCGGAGTCCAGTGACTGGACTCCGGCCCTGAGCCGTGAGTAGCGGGGACAGGATTTGAACCTGCGACCTCTGGGTTATGAGCCCAGCGAGCTACCGAGCTGCTCCACCCCGCGTCGGTGAAACCAGCATACGTCATCCGCGGGACGCTCAGCACCACAGTTATGCGCGGCACCTCTGACCTGCGTTTTTCTCAGCTGCCAGGGTTGCCCGCGTGAGTCAGGGTCTCCCACGAGACGAACAGGTTGTCGGTACCGGCGGGCCGGGTCTCCTCGGCGAGCTTGTGGGCGGCCGGGACGGAGACGTCGAGCCGGCCCTCCAGGTGGTTGAGGGCGACCTCCAGGTCCGGGCCCATGGTGCGGACCACCTTCCCGCCGCACAGCCACACGGGCGCGGGTTCGCCGGACTGGTACCGGGCGTGGAGGGCCAGTGCCGCCTTCAGCCGGTCCTCGACCTCGCCGTACAGGTCGACGCCCTGGTGCCAGGCGGTCTCGGCGATGTGGGCGGTGGCGGCGATGGAGTAGCCGACGTGCTTGAAGTTGCGGCAGGTCTCCTGGGAGACGCCGTCCTTGTACGTCTTCTGCCCGAACCAGTACGTCGTCAGTTTCGTCGGCGTGTTCAGGCCGGACCCGGCCGGGGTGAGCGGCACCTGTCCGTCCTTCTCCAGGTAGAAGTAGGCGGGGACGCGCTCCCGGAAGCGCCGCAGCGCGTGGTCGAAGGCCTTGTGGTCGTCGAGGAAGACGGCGATGCCGATGGCCGCGTCGGTCATGACGAGGTCCCAGTTGCCGTTGTAGCCGGGGACCTTGCGGGTGACGGTCGGCAGATACGCGGTCCGCAGCATGGTCTCGAACCGTGCGACCCGCTCCTTCGGCCACCCCGCGCCCGCACTGTGCCGCACGATCTCCGCGGCCCGCGCCCAGGTCGCCCCGGCCCACCCGGTCTGGAGCCCGGCGTCCTCCTCGGTGTGCTCGCGCAGCTTCGCCGACCAGGCGTCCATGATCTCCCGCGCCTTGACGGCATGCTGCTGCTTGCCCGTGACACGGAAGAGGAGCGCCTGCGTGTACGCGGCGATCGCGTCCTCGCGCTCCTGGACACACCCGTGCGCGGGCCGGTCGGCCTGGTCCCCGCCGGGACAGTCCACGCTCGCGTACGGCTCGGCCCGGTACTTGTACGCCCCGTACTTGCTGTCCCTCATGTCGAGGTACGCCTTCAGCCACGGCTGCTTCCCCGCGGTGATCTTCTTCCGTACGGCGTCCAGCTGAGCGTCGCTCACCAGCACACCGGGGTGCGTGAACGCCGCGTCGGGGGGCAGCGCACGGGCCATGGTGCGGGTACCGGCGTCGGTGGTCGCACAGGCGGTGGCGAGCAGGGGGGCGAGCAGAAGCGCGACGGCGGCACGGAATCGGGCTGACCTCATGGTGGCAGCGTCACCCTCCGGGGAGCGGCGCGCAGGAAATGTTGGGCTGATCGGTCGGTCACCCGGTGGCCGGGGTGACGCTCACCCCGGCAGATGGAGGTTCGGCGCCTTCGCCCGCTCCTCGAACTCCGCCAGTACGACGACCTCGACACCCTCGCCCGCCAGCAGCCCGTTCCCGTCGGCGGAGGTCACGAACGTGTCCGGTTCCCGCCAGGCCGTCACCACCCGTCGCACCCCGGCGTCCAGGATCAGACGGGCGCAGGGGGCCGGGCGGGAGGCTCGGCGGGCGCACGGTTCCAGGCTGGAGTACACCGTCGCCGAGGCGAGACGGGGATCCGTCGCGTCGGTCTTCGCGAGCGCCGCCTCCTCCGCGTGGACGACGGGGTCGTCGCCCTCCCTGGAGTGCCCGCGCGCGAGTTCCGTGCCGTCGGCGGCGACCACGACCGCGCCCACGCTGAAGGCGGTCTCCGAGGGCGGGCACAGCGCGGCCAGTTCGCAGGCGAGGCGGAGCCAGTGGCGGTCGGCGGCGGGGACGCCGGGTGCGGTGGGCTCGTAGCGCATGAGGACGACGTCCTCGATCTGCCGGGACTCGACCAGGCGCAGGCGTCCGCCCTGGTAGGCGCCGGGGCCGAAGAGGCGGGGGGCGGCCGGGTCGCCGACGAAGAGGGGGGCCAGGACCAGCTGGAGCTCGTCGGCCAGGCCCTGCTGGAGGAGCTGGGTGTGGATCTTGCCGCCGCCCTCGACCATGAGGCGCGATACGCCCCGGGCCGACAGGTCCTCCAGGAGGCCGGGCCAGTCCAGGCCGGCGCCCAGGGAGACCACGTCGGCGGCCAGACCCGCGGCACGGGCCCGCTCCGCGCCCTTGTCCGTCGTATAGACGACCTTGTCGCCGCCCGTGTGCCAGAACTTCGCGTCGGGGTCCAGGTCGCCCGAGCCGCTGACCGTGACCTTGAGGGGGTACTCCGGCTTGCCCGCCGCCACGCGGGCCGCGCGCCGCTCGGGGGAGTTGACCAGCAGGCGCGGGTTGTCGGCGCGGATCGTGCCGGCGCCGACGAGGATCGCGTCGACCGAGGCGCGGACCTCGTCGACGCGGTCGAAGTCGGCGGGGCTGGAGAGGAGGAGGCGGTCGGGACCGGTGTCGTCGAGGTAGCCGTCGAGGGAGACGGCCGCGGAGAGGAGGACGTACGGGTGTGGCATGGGTGCGGTCCCTCTCACTGTGACGTGCACATCTTGGTTCAAGTTTGAAACAAACCTACACTGGCGGTATGACGACTCGCTGGCTCACGCCCAAGGAGCAACGCGCCTGGCGCGCGTACATCGCCGCGTCGCACCTTCTGGAGGACGCGATCGACCGGCAGCTCCAGCAGGACGCCGGCATGCCGCACCTCTACTACTCCATCCTGGCCAACCTCTCCGAGACACCGGAACGGCGGCTGCGGATGACGGAGCTCGCCGAGGGGCTGAAGATCACGCGGCCGCGGCTGACGTATGCCGTGACCCGGCTGGAGAAGGACGGGCTGGTGCGGCGGGAGAGCTGCCGCTGGGACAAGCGCGGGAGCATCGCGGTGCTGACCGACGAGGGCATGGCGGAGGTGGAGCGGGCGGCGCCGGGGCATGTCGAGACGGTCCGTGCCGCCGTCTTCGACCGGCTCACCGCGGAGCAGGTGGAGCAGCTGGAGGAGATCTCCCGGGCGATCGCGGACGGGCTCCAGGAGGACACCGGTGACGAGGTGCCGTGGCGTCGGCGCTCGTCGTCGCCGTGCTCCGGGTCCTCATGAGGCACCTCACAAACCCGTTGCTTCAAATTTAAAGCATGAGGTAGGGTCTCCCCTCGTAGACCTGCTTCAAATCTGAAGCAGATATGCCTGAGGACCGGAGTACCCGCATGACCGACATCCCCGCCGCAACCCAGCGCTCCCGTGTCCGCGTGCCGCTCCGCTTCGGGGACGGCTACCGCGTCGACTCCGAGCTGGTCACCTTCCACGGGCTGGTCGACGGCCAGGAGCACGTGGCGGTCGTCCTCGGCGACCCGGCCCCCGGCACCGTCCCGCTGGTCCGGCTGCACTCCGAGTGCCTCACCGGTGACGTCTTCGGCTCGGCCCGCTGCGACTGCGGCCCGCAGCTGCGCGAGGCGGTCGAGCGGATAGCCGAGCGCGGCGGCGTCCTGCTGTACCTGCGCCAGGAGGGCCGCGGCATCGGCCTCTACAACAAGCTCGACGCGTACGCCCTCCAGGACCAGGGCCTGGACACCTACGCCGCCAACACCGCGCTGGGCCTGCCCGAGGACGACCGCGACTACACGGCGGCCGCGCAGATGCTGAAGGCCCTGGGGATCGAGTCGCTGGACCTCCTGTCCAACAACCCCGACAAGGCGGGCCAGTTGCGCGAGCTCGGCATCGACGTCCACGACCGGGTGCCGACCGGTGTCTTCACCACCGCGCACAACGTCCGCTACCTGCGGGCGAAGGTCCTCCAGACCCAGCACACGCTGCCGCTGGGCGAGTTGACGGAGCTCAGCGCCGGCTGAGGGTGTAGCCCGCTCCACCACGGTCCGGGTGAGTGCTCCCTCGTGACGGGGAGCGGCCGACGGAATCGTCTTCCGCATGGCTACTCTCCTTTTTCACCTGGGCCGCGCGTCCTTCCGTTTCCGGTGGTTCGTCGTCCTGTTGTGGGTGGCGGTGCTGGGCGCCGCGGGCTTCGCCGCCTCCAAGGCGCCCACCCCCGCCGACGAGGGCTTCACGATGCCCGGCATCGAGTCCCAGAAGGCGTTCGACCTGATGGAGGAGCGTTTCCCGGGGGCCGCGGCCGACGGGGCGAGCGCCCGGATCGTGTTCATCGCGCCGAGCGGTGAGAAGGTCACCGCCGCCGGCAACAAGGCGGCCGTCGAGAGACTCGTCCACTCCTCCGCCGACGGCTCCCAGGTCGCCTCCGCCGTCGACCCGTTCCAGGCCAAGGCCGTCAGCGAGGACGGTACGACGGCGTACGCGACGGTCTCCTTCAGCGCCACCGCCGACGACCTCACCGACGCCTCCAAGAGCCACCTCGAATCCGCCATCGACCAGGCCCGGGACGCCGGGCTGACCGTCGAGGTCGGCGGTGACGCCCTGGCCACCAAGCCCTCGGCGGGCGGCGCGGCCGAGGTGATCGGCATCGCGATCGCGGCCGTGGTCCTGCTCATCACCTTCGGCTCGCTGGCCGCCGCCGGGCTCCCGCTGCTGACCGCGGTCATCGGCGTCGGCATCAGCATGACCGGCATCCTGGCCCTGTCCGAGACCTTGGGCCTGTCCGCGAACACCGGCACGCTCGCCACCATGCTGGGCCTGGCCTGCGGCATCGACTACGCCCTGTTCGTCGTCTCCCGCTACCGCGAGGAGCGCGCCAAGGGCCGCGAGCCGAGGGAGGCGGCCGGACTCGCCGCCGGTACGGCCGGTTCCGCGGTGGTGTTCGCGGGGCTCACCGTCGTCATCGCGCTCGCCGGCCTCTGGGTCGTCGGCATCCCGATGCTCACCAAGATGGGGCTGGCCGCGGCCGGTGCGGTCCTCGTCGGCGTGCTGATCTGTCTGACGCTGGTCCCGGCGCTACTGGGCTTCTGGCCGAACGCCGTGCTCTCGCGCGGCGCCCGCCGCGACTCCCCGCGCCACCGCCGCAAGCAGCTGAGGACGGAGAACGGCGGCTCCCGCTGGGCGAAGCTCGTCGTACGCCACCCCCTGCCCGTCCTCCTCCTCGGCGTGGTCGGCCTGGGCGCCATGGCCACCCCCGTCCTGGACCTCCAGCTGGGCATGCCGGGCGACGAGGCGAAGGCCACCTCCACCACCGAGCGCCGGGCCTACGACGCCCTGGCCGAGGGCTTCGGACCCGGCTTCAACGGCCCGCTGTCGATCGCGGTGGACGCGCGGGGCGCCGCCGACCCGAAGGCGGCCGTGGCCACCGTCTCGAAGGAGATAGCCGCCACCGACGGAGTCGTCTCCGTCTCCCCCGCCCGGTTCAACCAGGCCGGCGACACCGCGGTCTTCTCCGCGACCCCGTCCACCGCCCCGACCGACGCGAAGACGCAGGACCTCGTCAAGACGATCCGCGGCGAGCGCTCGGGCATCGAGTCGACGTCGGGCGTCAGCTACGAGGTGACCGGTCGGACCGCGCTGAACATCGACATCGCCGAGAAGGTCCAGGCGTCCCTGCTGCCGTATCTGGCGGTCGTGGTCGGCCTCGCGATCGTGCTGCTCCTGCTGGTCTTCCGCTCCCTGCTCGTCCCGCTCAAGGCCGCCTTCGGCTTCCTGCTCTCGGTGCTCGCCGCCCTCGGCGCGGTCGTCGCGGTCTTCCAGCAGGGCCACGGCGCGGAACTGCTGGGCGTGGAGTCCACCGGCCCGATCATGAGCATGATGCCGATCTTCCTGGTGGGCATCGTCTTCGGCCTTGCGATGGACTACGAGGTCTTCCTCGTCTCCCGGATGCGCGAGGCGTACGTCCACGGCGACGCCCCCAAGCAGGCGATCGTCTCCGGATTCCGGCACAGCGCCCGGGTCGTGGTGGCCGCCGCGCTCATCATGATCGCCGTCTTCTCCGGGTTCATCGGGGCCGGCGAGTCCATGATCAAGATGATCGGCTTCGGGCTCGCGATCGCGGTCCTCTTCGACGCCTTCGTGGTCCGCATGGCGATCGTCCCGGCGATCCTCGCCCTGCTGGGCCACAGGGCCTGGTCCCTGCCGCGCTGGCTGGACCTCATGCTCCCGGACATCGACGTGGAGGGCGAGAAGCTGAACCGGAAGCGGGCGGTGGCCGACCGTGTTCCGGAACCGGTGAGCTGAGTACGGCGATGCCGGGCCCTTCCCGTCGGAAGGGCCCGGCATTCATGCCTGGGGGGTGTGCGCCAGATACGCCAGCACGGCCAGCACCCGGCGGTGGCCGCTGTCGCTCGGCGGGAGGCCCAGCTTCAGGAAGACGTTGCCGATGTGCTTGTGGACGGCACGTTCGGTGACGACCAGGGTCCTGGCGATGGTCGCGTTGTCGTGGCCCTCCGCCATGAGCTTGAGGGTCTCGCGCTCGCGGGGCGTGAGGGAGTCCAGCGGGGTGTTCTTACGGCGGGTCAGCAGCTCGGTGACGACCTCGGGGTCCAGCGCCGTACCGCCGCCCGCGACCCGTTCCAGGGCGTCGAGGAACTCGTCGACCCGGCCCACCCGGTCCTTGAGCAGATAGCCGATCCCGCTCGTACCGCCGCCCAGGAGCTCGGCGGCGTAGGACTCCTCGACGTACTGCGAGAGCACCAGCACCGGCAGCCCGGGGATCTCCTTGCGGGCCTCCAGCGCGGCCCGCAGCCCCTCGTCGCGGAAACCGGGCGGCATCCGTACGTCGAGGACGGCGATGTCCGGTCGGTGCTCCAGGAGGGCGGGCATGACCTCGGGGCCGGTGCCGGCGACGGCCACCACCTCGTGCCCGGCCGAGGTCAGCAACAGGACGAGGCCCTCCCGCAGCAGGGCGTTGTCCTCGGCGATCACCACACGCACGGCAGCTCCACTTCGATCACGGTCGGCCCCCCGACGGGGCTCGACACGTCCACGGTCCCGTCGAGCGCGGCGACCCTGCGCCGCATGCCGAGCAGTCCGGAACCCGCGCTCTCGTCGGCCCCGCCCCGGCCCTCCACATCGCTGACCCGCACCCGCAGCCCGCGCTTGGTGCGCGCGAGCCTGACGTCGGCCCGGGGCGAACCACTGTATTTGGCGGCGTTGGTGAGGGATTCGGCGACCACGAAGTAGGCGGCGGCCTCGACGGCGGCGGGCGCCCGGACGCTCTTCTCCATCCCGCCGTCGTCGATGGCGACCTGGAGCCCGCTGCTGGCGGCCAGCGCCCGCACGGCGCCCACGAGCCCCCGGTCGGTCAGGATCGGCGGGTGGATGCCGCGCACGACGTTCCGCAGCTCCGTCAGCGCCTGCTCGGCCTGGTCCTGGGCCTCGTCCAGCAGCTTGCGGGCGGTGTCCGGGTCACGGTCGTAGGCCCGCTTGGCGAGCCCGATACGCATGGACAGCGCGACCAGGTTCGCCTGGGCGCCGTCGTGCAAGTCCCTTTCGATACGGCGCAGTTCGGCGCCGTGCGCGGCGATGGCGTCGGCACGGGTGGCGGCCAGCTCCTCGACCCGGCGGGTCAACCGCGCCTTCGGGGACGGCTTGAGCAGCGCGGTCGACCAGTCGGCCTCCAGGTCCGCGACCTTCACGATGAGGGGCAGCACGACCGGCTCCCGGCGCAACAGCCCCGCCCACACGCCGTCGACGACGAGCCCGAGGGGCCACAGCGGCAGCGCGACGAAGAGCAGGGCGCCGTAGAGGTAGTACGCCACCATCCAGCGGAAGTCGGTCAGCGTGCCGGGGTCCTTGAGGGCGGTACGGATCCGCTCCCGGACCGTCCCGGTCAGCGGCTGGTACGCCTCGGGGATCCGCACGCCCGTCCACGAGGCCGTCAGCTGCCGCTTGGCCCCGGCGATCCGCCGTATGAGCAGCACCGTCTCGGGCAGCAGCCAGGCGCCGACCACCACGAGCGTGCCGATGGCGGTGATCAGCAGCACGGTGACGAAGATCCACACACCGAACGCCATCGCGGCGGCCAGCAGGAGGTGGCCGGTGGCCCTCGCGGCCCGCCGCACGGTCTTCCACATGGGGGCAGGCTAGATGACCAGGGTGCCGGGAGACGGTGGAGCAGGCTCCACTGCTCGGGTGCAGCCTGCTCCACCCTCCCGGGGCGGCGGGACGGCGGGGAGGCGCACGCCCCGGGCGCGAGTAGACACCGGAAAGGGCTGTTCCCCGACATAAGGGCCACCCCTGCCGCGTCCCGGTGGTAGATCTCTCCACCTGGCACACCTTGGGGGGATCCATGCGCGCGCCCACACGCGACCTCGTCCGACCGTCCGAACCGATCGGAGCCGCCGGCTGCCTCTACGCGGCCGCCGCCCTCGTCCTGCTCCCTGCGGCACTCCTCGCCTGGGCCGACGGAAACGGCGCGGGCGCCGTCTTCATCCTCCTGCTCCTCGCGGGCGGCGGCCTCGCACTCGGCAAGCGCCGGGCCAGGCAGGCCGCGGAGCGCCATCGCGTGCGCACCCTGCGGTCCACGGAGGTGGCGCGCTACCACGCCATGGGTCCAAGGGAGTTCGAGCACGCCGTCGCGTTCCTGTGCGAGCGCGACGGCTGCCTCGGGGTCCGGGTGGTGGGGGGCGCCGGCGATCTGGGCGCCGACGTCGTCGCCGACGCCCCCGACGGGCGGCGCGTCGTCATCCAGTGCAAGCGCTACGGCCCGACCACCAAGGTGGGCAGCCCGGACCTCCATCGGTTCGGCGGCACTTGCTACAGCGTCCACGGCGCCCAGGTCGCCGCCGTCGTCACCACGTCCGTGTTCACCAAGCCCGCGGCCCAGTACGCGTCCGGCACCGGCATCCGCCTCTTCGACGAGCCCGCCCTCGCCGCCTGGGCCACCCGCACCGGCCCGCCGCCGTGGGGGCCGTAGCACCCGAAAGCCTCCGGGAACGCCGAAACCCCCACCTCAGAACGGTCTGACGCGGGGGTCCAGTGCGTAGGCCCTGTGGGACTCGAACCCACAGGGTTCCGGGCGGTTCTTCAGTGTCCGGAACGACCTGGTCAAGACTCATCCGATGATCGCCAGTCTGTCAGGTGTCGGCCCGTGCCAACCTGTCCGCTCACGCATCGCTCACGCAAAAGAGGTCGGCTGAGCAGCACGTTCAGCAGCGACGTAGGTGCGGCGCTACTGTTTCTGGCGGTTGCAGTCCCAGCACGCTCCGGGGTGGGAGCGAACTCGTACCCGATCAGGTCTAGCCGAGTCGCAGGTTCGCAACGACTTGGACCAGTCGCACGTAGTTCTGCGGCCGGCCGCTCCGTCGCTTACAGGTCGAACAGTGCGTCGCCTGCGTCCGATGTCGCCTTCAGCGCCTTGGTTGCCTCTGCGGGAACAGGAAGGATCCCCACTGTGGTCAGGTCCGTCACCGTGATCAGTGGGCCCACGCACACCTCATTGAAAAGGCTGGCCTGTGCTGGCTCCTCGCGCACGAGCAGGCCGAGGACATTCAGCAACTCCAGCAGTTCCGTTGTCCATGAGGGAAGCCAGCGCGGAGCTACCTCGTGGTCCAGTTCGAGGCGTCGCTTGCCGACGGGGTTCCTCCGTCGATAGCCGAACCACTTGTCGAGAACATTCATCCCGGACACTTCGTAGTCCCGAACCGCGTGAGGCACCGGGCTGATCCGTCCACTGCCGATCCACAGATCCTGTGTCACCGGGTCGTACGCCAGCTTCTCCGGCATGGCTTCCGCATCATCCGGGATCTCCGCGACGCATCGAGGTCGGTCGCGGGGTAGCAGCACCCTGCCGTACGGCCTCCCGGCTGTCTCGTCGGCGTACCGCTCGCCGTAGGTGTGTAGCCACAGAACTCGCTGACCGATGGCAACCGCCTGCTCCCATAAGCAAAGGTCAGCAGTGAAGGGTATCCGCGCGCCGGGGACTTCGAGGTCCTCTTGGAATCGAGCTGTGTACTCCGGGTGGGACGCGATCGCGGCGATGTAGGCCAGTAGGTCTTCAGCGACGACGGGTATGCCGAGCCGCCCCGAGAGCAAGGGGAGCAGACCGGGCATGACGTTGGGCAACGTGCCGGCGGCGTTGCGGTAGAGGGGACGGGCGCAACCACTGCGGTTGTTGAAGTAGTGCATGTCGGGAATGAGAGCGCTGAAGACCAGCGCCGGACCGTTGACCACGGGGTGGGCGTTCTGCTCAACGGTGTAGATCTGTCGTTCGCTGCGGACTCGCCAAAGGTCAGCTCTGCCTCGCTCCATCAACCGGCTGTCCGGCAACACGTATTGCCGATCGAACGAGCGAAACCCAATGCGCACCGTTTGAGGGTTTGTCCTGTGCTCGGCGGCGAGCGGTATCCGCCCGTGAGACTCAACTCCTGGAAGGGGCGGGACATTGTCTGCAGGCGTTCGCTCACCAGAGCGTCCGAGCATCTCGGCTCGTCTCTCGGTATCCGCGGCGAGTAGGCGGTGCCACCGTTTATGAAGTGTCTCCTCGTCCGGTGCGTAGACCCACATGCGCCCAGGCGTGACGCCACGCGATGACCACGGCATCAGATCTCTCAGGTGCGGGCAGGACTCCCACAGGTCGCTGCCCGGTGGCAGGAAGGCATCCGTCTCGCCCGTGGCGCACTCACGCCATTCGGGGTCGTCGAGCCTGAGCGTCGTCAGGCCTTCGATCTTCTCGTCGCGACGCCCGCCGACCTTGAGGTGTCTTACCTTTGCAGTCTGCCGGTCTGTCCGTGGCCTGGGGCTGTCCCGCCATCGCACAAAGATCGCGATGCACAACTCCTGGGCGACCTCGGGGAAGAGCCGGGTCGCGACATCCGCGCGGTGGCCCTCCGGGGACAGGTCGACGATCCAGCCTTCGTCAGCGGTTTCGCGTAGATAGCGCCGCATGCCGGCGAACGCCCGCCCCTTGAGCCATGCCTTCGGCGTGATCAGCGCGACCACACCGAATGGCACGTCGTCGTGTGCGTCGAAGACCTTCCAGGTGGCCCAGCGCCAGAAGTAGACGTAGAGGTTGGCGATCTTCGACTCGTACCTACCGTTGCCAGGTTGCCGAAAGACCTCCAGCGGGGCCGGGATGTCCGCCTCAGGCTCCCCTCGTTCCACCCACTTGCCAGCGCCCCGTTTCACGGCGTCGTGAGGCGGGTTGCCCATGACGACCATGACACGCTCGTCCCGCTTGACCTGGTTGGCCTGGCGGCGGGATTCCGCGAGCGCCCGGTAGGTGTGGGGGATCCAGTTGAACTCGGCTGTCGGGCTGTCCAGGGCATCAGCCACCAACAGCCTGAGTCCCTGGGCGGGGGCCGCGGACCCGTACTGCTTGAGCAAGGCGTGCATGCGTAGTTCCGCGACAGCGAACGGACCGACCTGCATCTCGAAACCGACCAGCCGACGCCCCACCATCTCTCGCAAACGTGGGCCCACCGCGCCTGGGCCCTCTGCCTCGGCGATGGTCTCGGCAGCCAGCTCCAGCGCCGACAGGAGGAAGGTGCCGGTGCCCATGGCTGGGTCGACAAGGACCACATCGGGAGAAGCGAAGCCGGATGGGATACGGAAACCCTCCCGTTTCAGGACGTCCTCGACGAGCCGCGCCATGGCCGAGACGACGCCGCGCGGCGTGTAGTACGAGCCTGTGCGTATCCGCAGGTCCGGGTCGTAGATCTGGAGAAAGTGTTCGTACAGCAGGAAGTAGGCGTCCCCGGTGCCATCGTCCAGCACGTCCCACCTGACCGCGCCGATGACACGAAGCAATGTGTTCAGCGTGGTGGACAGGCCAGCAACGGAGTCGCCCGCCAAGACATCCAGGGCCTGTCCCATCAACGAGTGCTTCTTGCCGAGCTTCGTGGCGATCTCATGCACAGTCTCGCCTTCGAAATTGATCTCCTCAACCCTGGCGAGCAGCAGTGCGAACACCACTGCCTGACCGTATTGCTCGACGAACTGGGCGTCGGTTGCTTCCGGAAACAGCAGGTGTCGCCAGTCCTTGGCGAGTGTCGTGAATGCCGGTGGACGTCGACGGCTCTTCTCCTGCGCGATCGCTTCTCCGACCTCTTCCGACAGAAGTTGGCAGAGTCCGGCGACTGCTCGGATGAGCTGACTCGTGGTGCGAGGTGTCTGCGGCTCCCAGGTCAGGAACCCGCGTAGCACCCGCGCGAGTGTCCCGTCGGCCGGGGTAAGCCGGGATCCAGAGGTGAGAACCGAGCCCTTCATGTGGGCCACTTCACCAACCCGTTGGCCCTCTTGGTGGACGGAGAATTCGTTCCCGTCACAGAGCAGAACGTTGTTGAGCAGCCGGAGTTTTGCCCACTGTTCGGCATTGCGGCCTGTGTAGACGGACGGGTCGGCCTGGGTGCCCGGCTTCTTGAGCTCGATGTAACCGACGAGGGCGCCTCCGACCTCAACGGCATAGTCCGGGCGGGCTCCCATGTCGACAAGTGGGACTTCGCCAATGAGAGTGACTTCCAGACCCAGGCCACGGCATATGGACCGGATCATGTTCTCCATCGGTCCCCGGAGCTGGTCTTCCTGCCACCCACTGCCTCTCAGCTTTGGCGTGACTTCCGCCCCAAACGTCGACACGGCGGCCTGCACTGCCTGCTCGAAGCTGTCATCGACCCTGCGACGGGACCCCATACCGCCCCCATTCCCAAGGCGGGCAGAACCGGCCGACGTCAAGTCAGTGCGGTCACCTGCCGCACCGTGCTCCCCGTCGGGGCCGGACTTTTCCGGCCCTCGCAGTTCCATGACCGTAGAAGGGGAGCGCGGGGCGCATGGAGGGTGCATGCAGGGGCGCACAGAAGCACCCAGGACTGGTACGAAATCGACCTCGCCGCCGGCCTCATCACTCCAGCCAACGAGACCGTGGTGGACGACTGGGACACCTACGAGTCCGAACCGAAGACGGACGGCAGCGCGAACACGATCGCGCTCGACAGCCTGACCATCGCCAGCCTGCGCGACCACAAGGCCCACCAGGAGAAGGAACGCGCCAAGTGGGGCACTGTCTGGCAGAGCACCGGCAAGGTGTTCACCAAGGAGGACTGCTCCTGGTTTCACCGGAGGCGGTCTCCGAGACCTTCCGCCGCGGCCTCGCCACCACCGACCTGCCGCCCATCATCCTGCGGGACCTACGCCATGTCCCCGCAACTCTCACGCACGGAGGCGGCGGCGACATCCACGCGGCAAAGGAGACTCAGCGGCACTCCACCATCACGCTGCCCTCGGACACATACACGAGCCTGCTCCCGGAGCTGGACCGTGAGATTGCCGAGAAGGCCGCGGCTCTGGTCCCTCGGGCCGCCGCGCTGAGGGCTGCTAAACCGCGAGCAACCTAGTGGCTGGACCCACGGAAGGCGAGGATCAAGCGAACGGTCAGCTCCTGGGCAAGCTCGCTGGTGCGGCCGACGAGCATCGCGGCGGCGACCGCTTCATCCGGATCGGTCCTCACCGGATTGTTGCCCCTGTGTGAGAGCGTGGCTCGATTGGGATCGACCGTGCTGAGTCGCCCAATCATCACCATCATCGGTTTCTCGATGCCGACCGCCGGCGCAAAGGCGGAAGCCGTCGGTACCTCGACAGCCTCCAGTAGCGACAGCAGAGCGGTGATTCGCTCCTGAGTGTGCTCCTCGTCGAGCACGGAGGCGATTCCCGGCTGCGGCAGGGCCTCCCAAGCACTCCGCTGGCCGGACCGAGTGATCGCCAGCCCAGCTGATCGCCCGTGGCGATCCACCACAGATGCCATCGTCATCTCGGCACTGTCGTGCGCCTCAACGTGCTCGGTGTTCGAGAAAAACCCGGCGGCGCGGCCGAGGCTCACCAACTCATCGGCCAACTCCCGCATACGGGTCGCAGTAACCTTGCTCGTCATCAAAACGGGCGCCAAGTGGACCTCCAGCAAGGAGGGACCGCTGGTGTAGGCACTCGACGGCACGATGTCCCTGTACCAAGCCACGCTGGCGGGCTGATCGAGAGGTTGCCAGATCAGCTCGTCCGCGGGCTCTTCGGAAGCAGCCGATTTCGGGCGCAAGTCCGCATTGGCGGGTTTGAACTGAGCGATCACTTCCGCCAGGAAGAGAGCCGCGTGCTGTGCTCCGGCTTCCTGCATGCCGGCACCGTCGGTGCTCTGCTTGGTTCCGTTCGCCATGTCACTGATCCCACGAACCAAAAGGAAGGGAACCCCCGCCTTGGTAGCGGCATTGGCGAAACCTGCGCCTTCCATCTCCACAGCCACGGCGTCGTTGAAGTTCTGGTCCAAGAGGACTCGGGACGGCGACCCTGCCGGAGCGTCCAGCACCAGGTCGCCAGCCGCGATGGGCTTGAAATGCACCTGGGTCGCGTCTCGTTCCATTTCCCGCAGTCGCCCCCGCCAGTCATCCACGCTATCGACGTGCATGGCCACCTGCTGAAGGTGATGGGTGGTTTCCCAGCTGCGGGGACGTCCCTTGAAGCCTCCCGTGCTCTCCTTACCCCCGTGGTACGCGTACACCTCAGAAGCCACGACCACGTCGCCTGGGGAGACATCGAGCTTGAGCGACCCTGCGATACCGACAAAGAAGACGGCCTGCGGACGTACAAAATTGATGGCCCGCTCGGTGATCACCGCCGCGGAGTCGTTCCCCGGTCCGGTGGCGGCCAGATAGACCGTCCAGGACGTACCAGGGAGCCGGCCTCGCTCGAACACCGTTCCCGCTTGGTCGACTCTCTCAAGCCCCTCCAACAGGCGACGTACTGCCCTACGCTCCAAGGGCAATGCCGTCAGCACGACGAGTGTGTCCTCAGATGCGTCCATGACCGCCCCCTTGCCGCCACCGCTGTGCGCGGCTCGCGCTCATACCGTAGATCCAGTGAGCCTCGCCGAAGCGGGTGGTCATCGGCGTGTCGTCACGCCGAGCAGATCGCCCATCAACTGTCGCAGCGATGTTCCTCGGCTTGCACCCTCGAACATCCGCTCACGCATCGCTCACGCACAGCCCCGAAAACGACTCAGCGCCCGAGCCAGCCGAAGCCGACCCGGACGCTGCGTAGCAGGTCAGAGGGCATATCCCCCACCTACAACCCGTAGGCCCTGTGGGACTCGAACCCACAACCAATGGATTAAAAGTCCACTGCTCTGCCAATTGAGCTAAGGGCCCAGGCGATGTTGCCTCCCCGAGCATAGCCGGACGCGGCCGAGTCTCCGATCGGGTATCGGTGACACGGCCGCGCCGGAGGGGACGGGGTGAGCGGAAGTCGACCCAAAGATCACGGATCGACCGGTTCAGGCGCCCCCTTGCGCGCCGCCTCACGGGCCCGTGTCCGCTCGTGGTCGGGGTTGAGGAACCAGTGCCGGGCCGAGGCCAGCCACCAGGCCGCCGCGAAGCCCAGGACCGCGAGGACGGCGATCGGCGCGTAGTTGAAGGTCTCCCAGGTGACCGGGGAGACCTGCGGCAGCATGAAGAGGACCGTGATCACGCCGACCCACACCACCGACACCACACCGATCACCCGGGACCAACGGCCCAGATGCCACGGCCCGCGCTCGAAGGCCTCGCCCTTGCGCAGTCGCAGCAGCGTCGGGATGACGTAGGCGATGTACAGCCCGATCACCGCCACCGACGTCACCGCCGCGTAGGCCGTGTAGTTGATCAGGTACGGCAGCCCCAGGACCAGCGCCCCCGTCGCCGCCAGCCACACCGCCGCGACCGGTGTCCGGGTGCGCGGGCTGACCGTGTGCCAGATGTGCGAGAACGGCAGCGCGCCGTCCCGCGAGAAGGCGTAGATCATGCGGCTGTTGGCCGTCACCGAGGCCATCCCGCAGAACAGCTGCGCCCCGATCACGACGAGCAGCAGCAGCTTGCCGGCGGTCGCGCCGAGCGCGTCCAGGAGGATCTGGGCCGGGGGCGCGCCCGTCGAGGAGTTCAGCGCCCCGTCGTAGGACTGGATGGCGAAGGTGAAGCCGAGCAGCAGCACGAAGCCGGCGATCCACGACGTCCAGATCGACTGCACGATCCCCTTCGGGCCGGCCGTCGACGCGTCGTGGGTCTCCTCGGTCATATGGGCGGAGGCGTCGTAGCCGGTGAAGGTGTACTGGGCCATCAGCAGACCCAGCGCGACGACGTAGACCCCGCTGCCCCAGCCCGTGTTGTTGACGAACTCCGTGAACACGAAGGACGCGGACTGGTGCTTGTCCGGTACGAAGGTCAGCGCGCCGACGATCACCGCCACGCCCACCACGTGCCACCACACGCTGACGCTGTTGAGGATCGCGACAATCCGCACCCCGAAGGTGTTCAGCAGACCGTGCAGCACGAGGATGCCCGCGAACAGCAGGATCGTCCGGCCCGGTGTCACCTCGAAGTCGAACTGGAGGTTCAGGTACGCGCCGAGGAAGGACGCGGCGCCGAAGTCGATGCCGGCGGTCACCGCGACCTGGCCGAGCACGTTGAACCAGCCCGTGAACCACGCCCAGGCGGCCGCGGTCCGGCTGGGGGCGAGCTGGTGCGCCCAGAAGTACAGGCCTGCCGACGTCGGGTACGCCGAACAGATCTCGGCCATCGACAACCCGACGAACAGCGTCATCAGACCGACCGCGACCCAGCCCCAGATCATCACCGAGGGGCCGCCGGTGTTCATCCCGAACAGGTACAGCGTCAGACATCCCGACAGCACCGAGATGATCGTGAAGGAGACCGCGTAGTTGGAGAACGCCGACATGCGGCGGGCCAGAACCTGCGTGTAGCCGAGCTGGGCAAGCCGTTCTTCGTCCGACAGCCCACTCTTTATGTCGTCACCTGTCATGCCCCCAGCAATTCCCCTGCCGGGGGCGTGACACACGTCACAACTTGGCTAGAAAGTGCCGCTCACGAGAAGGGCTCCCCCCAACGACAGAGCGCCGTGGTCCCCGGAGCGGGGACCACGGCGCTCGGCCTGCTTATTTACCGTCAGCCGTTGCGCTTCCAGCGCGGCTTGTCGTCGCGGCGGCCGAAGGAGGAGCCGGAGCCGGTGCCGGTGCCGCGGTGGTCGTCACGACGGCCGGACGGACGCTCGTGGCCGCCGGCGCGGAAGCCCGGGCGGTCGTCGCGGCGGTCGCGGTTGAAGGGACGGTCGCTGCCACGGTGTCCACCGCGCTCGTCGCGACGCTCGAAGGAACGGCCGGCCGGGCGGTCGGAGGGACGGTCGTCGCGGCGGAAGCCCGGGCGGTCGTTGTCACGACGCTCGAACCCACGGCCACCGCGGTCGTCACGACGCTCGAAGGAACGGCCACCACGGTCGTCCCGACGGTCGTCACGCCGGAAGCCACCACGGTCGTTGTCACGACGCTCGAAGCCACCACGCTCGCCACGGTCACGGTTGAACCCACCGCGCTCGTCACGACGCTCGAAGGAACGGCCACCACGGTCATCGCGGCGGTCGTCACGGCGGAAGCCCGGACGGTCGTTGTCACGACGCTCGAACCCACGGCCACCACGGTCGTCACGACGCTCGAAGGAACGGCCACCACGGTCGTCCCGACGGTCGTCACGGCGGAAGCCACCACGGTCGCCACGGTCGTTGTCCCGACGCTCACGGCGCTCGTACGTCGACGGGGCCTCGGCCCGGTCGACGTCCTGTGCCACCGGCTGCTCGGGCACGGAGACCTCGACGGCCTCCGCGGCCACCGCGGCCTGCGCCTCGGCCACCGCGGCCTCCGGGTCCTCGCCACGCTCACGGGCGGCCCGGGCGACGAGACGGTCGGACTCCTCGCGCAGCTCGGTCGCGCGACGCTGCGCCCGCTCCAGCTGCTTGGTGAGGGAGGCGACCTCGCGCTCGGCCTGCTGCGCGGCGTTGCCCGCGGACTCGGCCTGGACCTCGGTCATCGACCGGGCGCCGGTGATCTCGGCGACCTCGGGGTCGAAGGCGGCGCCGCCCTGGATGATGTGACGCCCGGCGTCGACGCCCGCGTCCTCCATGAGGCGGAAGATCTGGCGGCGCTGGTGCGGCAGGGACAGCGACACGACGGTGCCGGTGCGGCCGGCGCGGGCCGTACGGCCGGCGCGGTGCAGGTAGTCCTTGTGGTCACCGGCCGGGTCCACGTTGAGGACCAGGTCGATGCCGTCGACGTGGATACCGCGGGCGGCGACGTCGGTGGCGACCAGCGCGTTGACGTAGCCGTCCTTGAAGTCGGCCAGGACGCGGGTACGGGCACCCTGCGTCATGCCGCCGTGCAGCGCGTCGGCCTTCACACCGGCCTCGACGAGCTGCTCGGCGATACGGTCGGCGCCCAGCTGGGTGCGGACGAAGATGATCGTGCGGCCCTTGCGGGAGGCGATGGCCGCGGTGACCGGCGCCTTGTCCTTGGGCTTCACGATGAGGATGTGGTGCGACATCGTGGTGACGTTGCCCTGGGCGCTGTCGACCTCGTGCGTGACCGGGTCGCTCAGGTAGCGCTTGACCAGCGTGGAGATCTCGTTCTCCATCGTGGCGGAGAACAGCATCCGCTGGCCGCCCGCCGGGACCTGGTCGAGCAGCTCGGTGACCTCGGGCAGGAAGCCCAGGTCGGACATCTGGTCGGCCTCGTCGAGGACGGCGACCTCGACGTGCTCCAGGGAGCAGGCGCCGCGGTTGATGATGTCGCGCAGCCGGCCCGGGGTGGCGACGAGGACGTCGACGCCGCGCTCCAGGGCGTAGATCTGGTTGCCCATGGACGTACCGCCGCAGACGACCTTCATCTTCAGGCCGAGGACGTCGCCGTAGGGCTGGAGGGCGTCCGCCACCTGCATGGCGAGCTCACGGGTCGGGGTGAGGATGACCGCGCGGGGCTTGTGCTTCTCGGTGCGGCCGCCGGCCAGTCGGGCCAGGGTCGGCAGACCGAAGGAGAGGGTCTTGCCGGAGCCGGTGCGGCCACGGCCGAGGATGTCCTTGCCGGCCAGGGCGTCCGGGATGGTCGCGGCCTGGATCGGGAAGGGGGTGGTCACGCCGTTCTGCGCGAGCTTGCGCACGACGCCCTCGGGGAGACCGAGCGTGGCGAAGGTGACCTCGGGGGTCTCCTCCACGATCTCGTTCTCGCCGTTCTCGGGCATGACGGCGTGATCAGAACTGGAAATGGACATGCGTATGCGAAACCTTCCGGAGTCTCGTCGGCACGCGCCCGTCAACTCCGTGATTTCGCAATACGACCGCCTCTATGCGGTCAGCCACGGCAAGGGAGAGAACGCGCCACACGGCGCGCTCTGCGTTGGCGCCGGGCAAATGGGATCAAACGATCTACCACCATACGCACCCACCACCCCCGAAGGCAAACCCGGTCCCATTGACGTACGTCACACACCCCGCCAGACCCCGGGCCGGCCCAGTGAGCAACCCCACAACCGGGCTGCCCGCCCTGCCCCCCCTACGCCGGCGTCCCCGCCGCGGGTGCCGGTTCGCGTTGGGTCAGTTGGGGCTCGGTGCCCGGGTGGGCGGACGAGGAAGGCTCGGCGGCCGTGGGGGTCGGGGAGGGGGGGTCCGGGGTGGGGGTGGGGGTCGGGGTCGGCTCGGGGGGTTTCGTCGGGGTGGGCGGGGGCTTGGTCGGGGTCGGTTGGGGCTTATCCGTCTTGCCGGGCTTGACGTCCGCCGAGGGCGACGCGCTCTCCCCGGCCGACTCCGAGGCGGAGGGCGACGCCGACTCCCCCGCCTTCCCCTTGCCCTTCTTCTTCCCGTGCTTGCCGTCGGCCCCGGCGACCCCGTACCCATCGCCCCCGCCCGACACCGCCGAGCCGCCGTCCGGCGCCTCCCCGCCCCGCTGCCCGGCGGAGTGCGACGGCTTGGCGCTCTTGCCGCCGTCGTCGTCGCCCACACTCATACAGCCGGCGGCAGCGGCGACCGCCATCACCGTGGCGGCCAGACGGACAGGTACGTACAAGGGGCGCACGGGCAGCCACCTCCGAGGGCGGTCGAAAGAGTCAACCCGTTCAACTCCCGCCGCCCACAAGAGGACACGCGCGAGACCCACCCGCACCCGCCTCCGCTCCGGGCCCCCCGTCCCCGACAATGTCCCTGTGCTGGAGATGACGCGCGAAGCCTTCGAAGAACTCGTGAGCCAGGCCCTGGACCAGATCCCGCCCGAGCTGACCCGGGTCATGGACAACGTCGCCGTGTTCGTCGAGGACGAACCTCCCGCCGACGACCCCGAACTGCTGGGCCTCTACGAGGGCACCCCGCTCACCGACCGCGGCGAGTGGTACGCCGGGGTGCTGCCCGACCGCATCTCGATCTACATGGGCCCGACCCTGCGCTTCTGCGAGACCGAGGACGACGTGGTGCACGAGGTCGCCGTGACCGTGATCCACGAGATCGCCCACCACTTCGGCATCGACGACGAGCGCCTCCACGAACTGGGCTGGGGCTGACCGGGGGCACCCGGCCCGCCGCCCTCCGCAACGGAACCGCATACCAACCCCCGCACTTGGGCATACGGGACCAATGGCCCGCGTCCCCGCCGCAGTCCTGAACGTCCTGGTCCGCCTACGCCGCTCACCACGCACCCTCGCCCGCCACTACCGCACCCGCCGCCCCCTGCCGACGCTGGAGCTCGTCCACCAGCCGCACCCATGGGGCCGGGCCCTCGGGCTGGTGGCCGTCGTGCTGCTCGGGGCCTGGCTGGGCCTGCTGATCGTCGGCAATGTCCGCACCCCCGTCGGCCCCATGAACACGACGATGACCCTGCGCCCGTCCTTCACCGGCGGCACGAAGATCAACGTCTCCCCGCTGGGCGCCCTCCAGCTGGACAGCCACCACGCCCCCGTCCGCCTGGACGTCAACGTCGACCAGCTCGACCCGGTCCGCTCCCAGGCCCTGGTCGACCACCCCGAACGCCTCTCCGGGCTCCAGGAGGAGGTCGCCCAGGACGTCGAGCACGGCACCCTCGACCTGGCCGTACGGTCCTGCGTCGCCGTCGTCGTGGGCGCCACCGCCCTCGGTCTCGCCGTCTACCGCCGCCCCCGCCGCGCCCTCGCCGCCGGCGGCCTCGCCCTCGGCCTGCTCGCCGCGTCCGGCGGGTCGGCGTACGCCACCTGGAACCCCGACTCCGTCCTGGAGCCGAAGTTCTCCGGCCTGCTCTCCTCGGCCCCGTCCCTGGTCGGCAACGCGCGCAGCATCGTCACCGAATTCGACGTCTACCAGCGGGAGTTGGCCCGACTCGTCACCAATGTGACGAAGCTGTACGACGTCACCTCCACCCTTCCGGCCTTCCAGCCCGATCCGACGACCATCCGCGTCCTGCACGTCTCGGACATCCATCTGAACCCGGCGAGCTGGAAGATCATCACCTCGCTGGTGGAGCAGTACCAGGTCAACGTCATCGTCGACACCGGCGACACCATGGACCACGGCACGGCCGCCGAGAACGGCTTCCTCGATCCGATCGAGGACCTGGGAGCGCCGTATGTGTGGGTGCGCGGCAATCACGACTCGCGCGTCACCCAGCGCTACATGGAGGGCCTGAAGAACGTGCACGTCCTCGACGACGGGCGGGCCGAGACCGTCGCCGGGCTGCGGTTCGCCGGTCTCGGCGACCCCCAGTTCACCCCCGACCGCAGCGAGAAACCCGGCGCCGACGAGTCCCAGGAGGCCGCGGGCAGCCGTCTCGCCGCCGCCCTGCGCGACTGGACGACCGCCGGGAAGCCGGTCGACGTCGCCATGGTGCACGAGCCGTCGGCCGCCCGGGAGGTCGACGGATCGGTGCCGATGGTGCTCTCCGGTCACCTCCACCACCAGGAGATGGAGGTCATGAAGCTCGGCACCCGGCTGCGGATCGAGGGCTCCACCGGCGGCAGCGGGCTGCGTGCGGTGGAGGGGAAGTACCCGGACCCGATCGAGGCCTCGATCCTCTACTTCGACCGCGACTCCCGGCGCCTCCAGGCCTGGGACGAGATCAAACTCGGCGGGCTCGGTCTGACGACGGCCGAGGTCAGCCGCCACCTGCCGGAGGAGAACCTGCCGGGCGCGACTCCCACTCCCAGCCCCACCCCGACGCCGTCTCCCACCCCGTCCGAGAGCGCTCCTTAAACCGTTTTGGCGATACCTCCCGGCATCCCATATGCTTCTCACGTCCCCGACGCGCTGCGAAGCGCAAGGCGGGCCGATAGCCCTCATCGTCTAGCGGCCTAGGACGCCGCCCTTTCAAGGCGGTAGCACGGGTTCGAATCCCGTTGGGGGCACGCAACACCGTGTGCGACACTGTTCGCACACAAAGCCTGGTCCTGTGGAGCAGTTTGGAGTGCTCGCCACCCTGTCAAGGTGGAGGCCGCGGGTTCAAATCCCGTCAGGACCGCTGAGATTCCTCGGAATCTCTCGGCTGGGTAGCTCAGTTGGTACGAGCGACCGCCTGAAAAGCGGTAGGTCGCCGGTTCGACCCCGGCCCCAGCCACAGCAAAAGCCCCGATCTTCGGATCGGGGCTTTGTTGTACACAGGGGCACAGGGGGAACGATGAGTCACGAAGACGGTCTGGAGCTGGCCCGGGCCCGATACGGCCTGTTCGCGGTGGTGCTCAGCAATCTGGCGATCGTCACCGTCGCGGTCGTCGGGGTCTGGCGGCTCGACGGCGACAAGGCGGTGATCGTCGGTGTCCTCACCGCCGCCTTCACCGCGGTCAGCAGCATGACCACCGCCTACCTGGGCATCAAGGCCGTCTCCAACACCGCCAAGTCCATCGCCCTGAGCGAGGCCCGCGGGCGCGAACTGACCCAGAAGCAGGCCTCGCCCCCGGCCCAGCGGATCTCGTAGCCCGGCCACGCCACGGCCCGGGACAAAACCGTTCGCCACGAATTTCCCGGGGATGAGATCCTGGATCGCGTATGTCTACGCATCCCGCCCCCGGTGCCCCGGCCCTCGGCACAATCGCCCCTCGCCTGACCGAGCTCTCCCTGCGCGACGCGCAGCGACTCGGGCGCAGGCTCGAAGGCGCGCGCAAGATCCGTAAGCCCGAGGCACGGGCCGCCGTGCTCGCCGAGATCGAGGGCGAGGTCGCCAGGGCCGAGGAACGGATGGCCACGCGGCGCGGCCGGGTGCCCGCCGTCAGCTACCCCGAGCAGCTGCCCGTCAGCCAGAAGAAGGCCGAGATCGCGGACGCCATCCGTGATCACCAGGTCGTGATCGTCGCCGGTGAGACCGGCTCCGGCAAGACCACCCAGATCCCGAAGATCTGTCTGGAGCTGGGCCGGGGCGTCCGCGGCATGATCGGGCACACCCAGCCCCGTCGTATCGCCGCCCGTACGGTGGCCGAGCGGGTCGCCGAGGAGCTGGACACACCGCTCGGCGAGGCCGTCGGCTGGAAGGTCCGCTTCACCGACCAGGTGAACCAGGACGGCACCTTCATCAAGCTGATGACGGACGGCATCCTGCTCGCCGAGATCCAGACCGACCGCGAGCTGCGCGCCTACGACACGATCATCATCGACGAGGCCCACGAGCGGTCCCTCAACATCGACTTCCTGCTGGGCTACCTCGCCCAGCTGCTGCCGAAGCGGCCGGACCTGAAGGTCGTCATCACCTCGGCGACCATCGATCCCGAGCGGTTCTCCCGGCACTTCGGGGACGCCCCGATCGTCGAGGTCAGCGGCCGGACCTATCCCGTGGAGGTCCGCTACCGGCCCCTGCTCGAAGAGGACTCCGACGACTCCGACCGCGACCAGATCACCGCGATCTGCGATGCCGTGGAGGAGCTCCAGGGCGAGGGCAAGGGAGACATCCTGGTCTTCCTCTCCGGCGAGCGGGAGATCCGGGACACCGCCGACGCGCTCAACAAGAAGAACTACCGGTTCACCGAGGTCCTCCCGCTCTACGCCCGGCTCTCGCACGCCGAGCAGCACCGCGTGTTCCAGCAGCACACCGGGCGCAGGATCGTTCTGGCTACCAACGTCGCCGAGACCTCGCTGACCGTCCCGGGCATCAAGTACGTCATCGACCCCGGCTTCGCCCGCATCAGCCGCTACAGCCACCGCACCAAGGTCCAGCGGCTCCCCATCGAGGCGATCTCGCAGGCCAGCGCGAATCAGCGCAAGGGCCGCTGCGGTCGTACCTCCGACGGCATCTGCATCCGGCTGTACACCGAGGAGGACTTCGAGGCCCGCCCCGAGTTCACGGACGCGGAGATCCTCCGTACGAACCTGGCCTCCGTCATCCTCCAGATGACCGCGGCCGGCCTCGGCGACATCGAGAAGTTCCCCTTCATCGACCCGCCGGACCACCGCAACATCCGCGACGGCGTGCAGCTGCTCCAGGAGCTCAACGCCCTCGACCCGGCACAGAAGGACCCGCGCAAGCGGCTCACCGAGACCGGCCGCAAGCTCGCCCAGCTGCCCGTCGACCCGCGCCTGGCCCGGATGGTCCTGGAGGCCGACAAGAACGGCTGTGTCCGCGAGGTCATGGTCATAGCCGCCGCGCTCTCCATCCAGGACCCGCGCGAACGCCCCGCCGACAAGCAGACCCAGGCCGACCAGCAGCACGCCCGCTTCAAGGACGAGACCAGCGACTTCCTCGCCTATCTCAACCTGTGGCGGTACGTCCGCGAGCAGCAGAAGGAGCGGGGTTCGAGCTCCTTCCGGCGCATGTGCAAGCAGGAGTACCTGAACTTCCTGCGCATCCGTGAGTGGCAGGACATCTACACCCAGCTGCGCACGGTCGCCAAGCAGATGGGCATCCATCTGAACGAAGAGGACGCGGCCGACCAGAGCGTCCACGTCTCCCTGCTCGCCGGGCTGCTCTCGCACGTCGGCATGAAGGACGTGAAGGACGGCAACAAGAACGAGTACCTGGGCGCCCGCAACGCCAAGTTCGCGATCTTCCCGGGCTCGGCACTCTTCAAGAAGCAGCCGCGTTTCGTCATGTCGGCGGAGCTGGTGGAGACCTCACGCCTCTGGGCCCGCGTCAACGCCAAGATCGAGCCGGAGTGGGTCGAGCCGCTCGCGGAACATCTGCTCAAGCGGACGTACTCCGAACCGCACTGGGAGAAGGACCAGGCGGCCGTGATGGCGTACGAGAAGGTCACGCTGTACGGCGTGCCGATCGTCGCCCAGCGGAAGGTGAACTACGGCCGGATCGACCCGGAGATCTCCCGCGAGCTTTTCATTCGCAACGCGCTCGTCGAGGGCGACTGGCGTACCCATCACAAGTTCTACGCCGACAACCGCAAACTCCTCAGCGAGGTCGAGGAGTTGGAGCACCGGGCGCGGCGCCGGGACATCGTGGTCGACGACGACACGCTCTTCGACTTCTACGAGCAGCGGGTGCCCGAACACGTCGTGTCCGGCGCCCACTTCGACTCCTGGTGGAAGCGGAAGCGGCAGGAGCAGCCGGACTTCCTGGACTTCGAGCGGGAGATGCTCATCCGGGAGTCGGCCGAGGCGGTCACCAAGGCCGACTATCCGGACTCGTGGCGGCAGGGGCAGCTGAAGTTCCGGGTGACGTACCAGTTCGAGCCGGGTGCGGACGCGGACGGGGTGACGGTCCACATCCCGCTCCAGGTGCTGAACCAGGTCACGGACGAGGGCTTCGACTGGCAGATCCCGGGGCTGCGGGAGGAAGTGGTGACGGAGCTGATCCGTTCCCTCCCGAAGCCGATCCGGCGGAACTACGTGCCGGCGCCGAACTTCGCGCAGCGGTTCCTGGCCACGGCGGTCCCCCTGCAGGAGCCGCTGACCATCACCATGGCCCGTGAGCTGAAGCGGATGGTCGGGGTGCCTTTCGAGGCCGAGGACTTCGACTGGTCGAAGGTCCCGGAGCACCTCCGCATCACCTTCCGGATCGTCGACGAGCGGCGCCGTACGCTCGCCGAGGACAAGGACCTGGAGGCGCTGAGGCTCCGGCTGAAGCCGAAGGCGCGGCAGGCCCTCTCGCAGGCCGCGGCGGCCACCGCCGAGCGCCAGGGCGGCGAGTCCCTGGAACGCAAGGGCCTGACCGACTGGACCATCGGCTCCCTCACCCGCGTCTTCGAGACCCGCCGCGCCGGCCAGCCGGTGAAGGCGTACCCGGCGCTGGTCGACGACGGCGACACGGTTTCGGTCCGCCTCTTCGACACCGAGGCGGAGCAGGCGGAGGCCATGTGGAAGGGCACCCGGCGGCTGATCCTGCGCAACATCCCGGTGAACCCGGCGAAGTTCGCCTCCGAGAAGCTGACGAACCCGCAGAAGCTCGCGCTCTCGGCCAACCCGCACGGCACGATCCAGGCCCTCTTCGACGACTGCGCGATGGCCGCGGCGGACCGGCTGATCGCCGACTTCGGGGGGCCGGCGTGGGACGAGGAGTCGTACCGGAAGCTCTACGACAAGGTGCGCGCCGAGATCGTCGACATGACGGTCCGTACGGTGGGCCAGGTGCAGCAGGTCCTTGCCGCCTGGCAGGCCTGTGAGCGCCGTCTGAAGGCCGTACGGAGCCCCGCGCTCCTCGCGAACCTCGCGGACGTACGCAAGCAGCTGGACGCCCTTGTGAAGCCGGGCTTCGTGACGGAGACGGGGCTGCGCCGTCTGCCGGACCTGATGCGGTACCTGGTGGCGGCGGACCGTCGTCTCCAGCAGATGCCGACGAGCGTCCAGCGGGACACCACGCGCATGGAGAAGGTCCACGAGATGCAGGACGAGTACGCCTGGCTCCTGGAGCAACTGCCTCAGGGCCGCCCGGTCCCCTCCTCCGTCCTGGACATCCGCTGGATGATCGAGGAGCTCCGGGTCAGCTATTTCGCCCACGCCCTGGGCACGGCGTACCCCATCTCCGACAAGCGGATCGTGAAGGCCATCGACGCGGCCGTCCCGTAACCGCCCCCGCACACTGGGTGAGTTCGCGCAGGGGGCTCACCCTCCTGTACAGTCCTTCTCGCAGCGCAACGCAGCAATAAGCGCCGCGAAACCTGGTCCTGTGGAGCAGTTTGGAGTGCTCGCCACCCTGTCAAGGTGGAGGCCGCGGGTTCAAATCCCGTCAGGACCGCAGTGAAGTAGTACAGAGAGCCCGGATCTTCGGATCCGGGCTCTTTTGCGTTCCACGCCGCCTACGCCGTCTTGACGGCGTCACATTCGCTCGGTACTCCAGAAACCAGGGCCCGTTCCCGTGTGGCCCCTGGAGGTGGCGTATGGCGGCTTCGGCCAGGCACGAGACGCGGGCGTTGCTCCGTGCGCATCTGTCGGCCGCTTCCTCCTATCGCCATCTGACGCGGCACTGCCCGATCTGCCATCAGCTGCTGCGGCTCGCCATGGACTCCGCCCCGCGGGCCGACGAGGCCGGCGGAGAGGTCACCGAGGACGAAAGCCCCTCGCCCGCGTGACCATCGGCGGCCCCAACGGCCGTACGGACGTGGGACGGTGGAACGCATGCCTCCTCTAGCGCACATGCGCCAGGGGCAACAAGGACCCTGGCATGTGACGGGTGTCACCGCATGAGTTTCTGAAACCGAGGTACTTACACCTCGCCTACAACTGGTCAATTTAATATGTGCAATTGCACCAGCCCCAAGGGCCGACCAGTCGGTACGGCGACAGCCGTCCACAGGAGATCCGACACCCCTCCCCAGACTCCGACAGGCCCGCTCACAGCGCGGTGCGCCGGCCCACATCCCGCACATGGAGCGCACAAAAAAGATCGCGCTGGACTCGGCGGAGTCCAGCGCGATCGACGACGCACCCTGTGACGTTCTGGGATGAGCTTGGGCGTGGGTTCTGTTGGGGCAGTACCCGCGTCGCTTGGAGCTTGGGTCACGGACGCCGCGGCACGTTGGGGGACCTGCCGGTTTGCCCGTTATTCAGTTGGTTCAGGCCTCGCTGCGCTGCTGCGGGATGCCCGCGAGCAGTGCACGGACCTCCGCCTCGCGGTAGCGGCGGTGCCCGCCGAGCGTACGAATGGACGTGAGCTTCCCAGCCTTCGCCCACCGCGTGACCGTCTTCGGGTCGACGCGGAACATCGTGGCGACCTCAGCCGGGGTCAGCAGCGGCTCGGCATCAGGGGTGCGAGCGGTCATGAGCGGCCTCCTCGGGAGAACCGAACCTTCTCGGTTCTTTCCTCTAAATTCTGCACCTTGACCCGCGTTGCCCGAAATGGCGGACGCGAGTCGAGTCGGTTATAGGACGAACGGCTTGTCCTCGGCACTACAACTACACCATCTGTCCAGCCGCGTCGGCCAAACCGATGGAATTGCCCCCCAGGTGTTCATCGGCGACAGAGGCCGATGGACCATGCCATAGCGGACAGTCACGCCACTGTGACGATCAGTCACAGAGCGATCAGGAGTCACCAGACCCCCCAAAGCGGAACCTCCCCCGGGCCCCTTGTCCTATTTTGGCATGAGGAGGGGCAAGAGATGCAAGAGCCGGGTACGTGCGGTCCGTCACGCTTGACACACAGTGAGGCCTACGCCCGGATCGGGACCTACGTCCCTTGTTGGCGGAGCATCAGGGGAAACTTGGTGACACCTTGACCGAGGACGAAACCCCAAAACGGGCGTCAGGTCAAACGCCAGTTCGTGACCAAGGTGACCCAGAACACACTCAGTTCACGGAACAGCTAGTTCGCGGACCGCCGGTCCCGCACCGACCGCCACCGCTCCACGAGCCGCGCGTACGCCTCCCCCGCGGCCGCCCCGTCGCCGAGCCGCAACGCCTCGATGCCCGCGGCCACGTCGGCCGCCGAGTGGTCGTCCTCCAGCTCGCCGGGCGGCAGGGTGTGCACCAGACCGCCGTAGTCCAGCTCGACGTGCGAGCGCGGGTGGAACTCCTCCAGCCAACGCCCCACGTCCACCAGGCCGTCGGTGAGCGGTCCCTCGTCGACGGTGTCCTTCAGGGTCCGCAGGGCCCGCGCCACCCGCCGCCGGGCCTGCACCATCGGAGTCCGGTAGCGCAGCGTCGGCGGGATCTCGCCCGAGCCCTTGTCGAAGGACCGCTCCTCGTCGGCCACCAGCACGAACCAGTGCAGCGGCACCTGCCAGGTCGAGGTGCGGATCCAGGGGCGGGCGTCGGGGTTGCGGACCAGCCAGCGCTCGTAGTCCTGGGCCGCCTGACGCCGTACGACCTCCGGCAGCACCGCGTCCAGGACCGGCTTCGGCAGCTCCTCGGGCAGCTCCTGGAGCGCCTGCCAGCCGCGCAGCCGGGTCCGCCAGGGACAGACGCAGACCACCCCGTCCACGTCCAGCACGAACGCGTCGGCGCTCTCGTGCACCGGCACCGGGATCGGCGGGGTGGGCAGCAAGTCGGCCAGCGAGCGGCGCAGTTCGTCCTGGTACGAGGGGCGGTCGGGGCGGCGGGCGTAGCGCGTCCAGTGGCCGCGTTCCGGCTCCGGGAAGGCGGCCAGCGGCTCGTACACGCGCAGATAGGTCGCGTACGGGACGACCACCGAGGACACCTTGGGCACGCCTGCTCCCTCCCCCGCCCACTGCCAGGAAAACCTGCGGAACCCGCTCACAAAGAGGCGGGAAATCTATGCAAATCGTCGCACGGGCGTACTCCGCCGGTAGGTGATCCTGAGCACGGCGCCGTGGGCAGCGGCACCCAGGCTCTAATCTCATGCTCACAGCGCCCGCCACCCTTACGGGAGCTGGTCCCGACCGCCGCTCTTTACCCAGGAGTCACCACAGTGACCGATGTATCAGCCGGCGTCCTGCACACCCTGTTCCACTCGGACCAGGGCGGTCATGAGCAAGTCGTGCTCTGCCAGGACCGTGCCAGCGGCCTCAAGGCCGTCATCGCCATCCACTCCACCGCGCTGGGCCCCGCGCTCGGCGGCACGCGCTTCTACCCGTACGCGACCGAGGAGGAGGCCGTCGCCGACGCCCTGAACCTCGCGCGCGGGATGTCGTACAAGAACGCCATGGCCGGCCTGGACCACGGCGGTGGCAAAGCCGTGATCATCGGCGACCCGGACTCGATCAAGACCGAGGAGCTGCTGCTGGCCTACGGCCGGTTCGTGGCCTCGCTCGGCGGGCGCTACGTCACCGCCTGCGACGTCGGCACGTATGTGGCCGACATGGACGTCGTCGCGCGCGAGTGCCGCTGGACGACCGGGCGCTCCCCCGAGAACGGCGGCGCCGGCGACTCCTCCGTGCTGACGTCCTTCGGCGTCTACCAGGGCATGCGCGCCTCCGCCCAGCACCTGTGGGGCAGCCCCTCGCTGGCCGGGCGGAAGGTCGGCATCGCGGGCGTAGGCAAGGTCGGCCACCACCTCGTGGAGCACCTGCGGGCGGAGGGCGCCGAGGTCGTCATCACGGACGTCCGCGAGGAGGCCGTGGGGCGGATCCTCGCCGCGCATCCCACGGGCGTGACGGCCGTCGCCGACACCGCGACCCTGATCCGCGCCGAGGGGCTCGACATCTACGCCCCCTGCGCGCTCGGCGGTGCCTTGAACGACGACACCGTGCCCGCACTGACGGCGAAGATCGTCTGTGGAGCCGCCAACAACCAGCTCGCCCACCCCGGCGTGGAGAAGGACCTCGCCGACCGCGGGATCCTTTACGCGCCGGACTACGTGGTGAACGCCGGCGGGGTCATCCAGGTCGCCGACGAGCTGCACGGCTTCGACTTCGAGCGGTGCAAGGCGAAGGCGGCGAAGATCTACGACACCACGCTCGCCATATTCGCACGTGCGAAGGCGGACGGGATCCCGCCGGCCGCCGCGGCCGACCGGATCGCGGAGCAGCGGATGCACGAGGCGGCGGTGGCCCGCAGGGCGCGCTGATCCGGCGTCCGCACCGCCATGGCCGGTACCCGCCGACGGGCACTTAGAGAGAACTCTCACGTTCGTCGGCGGGTCGGCCGCCGAGAAGTGGTTAAAATCGCGGTTGACCAGCAGGGACAGGGCACTCTGAGGGTTGTGGGTCCAGGCACGTCCTGCGGGCGACGTACCGTACGGGCGTGGGCTCAGGTACCGTGGAAGCCCTACGGACCGGTCTCTCTGCGGAGAGCCCGTTCCAGATCATGAACGCGTGTCAAGACTCTGGGGCCACCGAGCCCCGTATCCGAGGGGGTCGAGCCATGGGGCGCGGCCGGGCAAAGGCCAAGCAGACGAAGGTCGCCCGCCAGCTGAAGTACAGCAGCGGCGGGACTGACCTGTCGCGTCTGGCCAATGAGCTGGGCGCTTCGACTTCGAGCCAGCCGCCGAATGGCGAGCCGTTCGAGGACGACGAGGACGAAGACGACCCGTACTCCCAGTACGCGGATCTCTATAACGACGACGATGAGGACGAGGACGACGAGTCCGGTCCCACGTCTCAACGCCGCGGCGCGTGATGCCTGCGGCCGCTTAGCCGTGCCTCTCCCGGTCCGGTGCTTCGTGCGCCGGACCGGGTTTTGTGCTGCCGCCACGGGGCTCCGCCCCGGACTTCGCTCCTCGCCACACCGGAGGGGCTGGGTTCAGGCGTAGTCGCCCACCAACTCCGCGCCGGTCTCCTTGTCTCCCCGGTCCGTGATCTCGCCGGCCACCCAGGCCTCGACCCCGCGGTCGGCCAGCGTCCTCAGGGCCACGTCCGTCGACTCCTCGGGGACGATGGCGATCATGCCGACGCCCATGTTGAGGGTCTTCTCCAGCTCCAGGCGCTCGACCTGACCCGTCCTGCCGACGAGGTCGAAGATCGGGGCCGGGGTCCAGGTGGAGCGGTCCACGATCGCGTGCAGCTCGTCCGGGATCACGCGGGCCAGGTTGGCCGCGAGACCGCCGCCGGTGACGTGGCTGTACGCGTGGACGTCCGTGGTGCGGGTGAGCGCCAGGCAGTCCAGCGAGTAGATCTTGGTGGGCTCCAGGAGCTCCTCACCGAGGGTGCGGCCGAGCTCGTCGATCCGGGCGTCCAGGGACAGGCCGGCCTCGTTCAGCAGGACGTGGCGGACGAGCGAGTACCCGTTCGAGTGAAGTCCGGACGCCGCCATGGCGATGACCGCGTCACCCGTACGGATGCGATCGGGGCCCAGCAGCCGGTCGGCCTCCACGACGCCCGTACCGGCTCCGGCGACGTCGAAGTCGTCCGGACCCAGCAGACCGGGGTGCTCGGCCGTCTCGCCGCCCACCAGGGCGCAGCCGGCGAGGACACAGCCCTCGGCGATGCCCTTGACGATCGCGGCGACCCGCTCGGGGTGGACCTTGCCGACGCAGATGTAGTCGGTCATGAACAGCGGCTCGGCACCGCACACCACGATGTCGTCCATGACCATCGCGACCAGGTCGTGGCCGATCGTGTCGTAGACGCCCAGCTGACGCGCGATGTCGACCTTCGTGCCGACGCCGTCGGTCGCGGAGGCCAGCAGGGGGCGCTCGTAGTTCTTGAGGGCGGAGGCGTCGAAGAGGCCGGCGAAACCGCCGAGGCCGCCGAGGACCTCGGGGCGCTGGGTCTTCTTCACCCACTCCTTCATGAGTTCTACGGCGCGGTCGCCCGCTTCGATGTCGACGCCCGCGGCTGCGTAGCTGGCACCAGTTGTCTCAGACATGACGGTGAGAACTTTCGTGTCGTACTGCAGGTATTACGGGCGACGGATCGCGTCGGCCGCGGCCGTGGCGGCCGGACCGGCGGCCAGTTCGGTCTCCAGGAGCTGCTTGCCGAGCAGCTCGGGGTCCGGGAGCTCCATCGGGTACTCGCCGTCGAAGCAGGCGCGGCAGAGGTTCGGCTTGGCGATGGTGGTCGCCTCGATCATGCCGTCGAGGGAGATGTACGCCAGGGAGTCGGCGCCCAGGGAGGTGCCGATCTCGTCGATGGTCATGCCGTTGGCGATGAGCTCGGCGCGGGTGGCGAAGTCGATGCCGAAGAAGCAGGGCCACTTCACGGGGGGAGACGAGATCCGGATGTGGACCTCCGCCGCACCCGCCTCTCGCAGCATCCGCACGAGCGCCCGCTGGGTGTTGCCGCGCACGATCGAGTCGTCGACGACGACCAGGCGCTTGCCCTTGATGACTTCCTTCAGCGGGTTCAGCTTCAGACGGATGCCGAGCTGCCGGATCGTCTGCGAGGGCTGGATGAACGTACGCCCGACATAGGCGTTCTTCACCAGACCCGCAGCGAACGGGATTCCGCTCGCCTCCGCGTAACCGATCGCCGCCGGGGTGCCGGACTCCGGGGTCGCTATGACCAGGTCGGCCTCGACCGGGGCTTCCTTCGCCAGCTTGCGGCCCATCTCCACGCGGGAGAGGTAGACGTTGCGGCCGGCGATGTCGGTGTCGGGGCGGGCCAGATAGACGTACTCGAAGACACAGCCCTTGGGCTTCGCTTCCGCGAATCGGGAGCTGCGCAGACCGTTCTCGTCGATGGCGATGAACTCGCCCGGCTCGATCTCGCGGACATAGGCGGCGCCGCAGATGTCGAGGGCGGCGGACTCCGAGGCGACGACCCAGCCACGCTCCAGGCGGCCGAGGACCAGCGGGCGGATGCCCTGCGGGTCGCGGGCCGCGTAGAGGGTGTGCTCGTCCATGAAGACGAGGGAGAAGGCGCCACGCACCTTCGGGAGGACCGCGTGGGCGGCCTCCTCGATGGTCAGCGGCTTGCCGTCGGCGTCGACCTGGGCCGCGAGGAGCGCGGTGAGCAGGTCGGTGTCGTTGGTGGCGGCCACCCGCGTCGAGCGGCCGTTGGTGTCCTTGGGGAGGTCGGCGACCATCTCGGCGAGCTGCGCCGTGTTGACCAGGTTGCCGTTGTGGCCGAGCGCGATCGAGCCGTGCGCGGTGGCACGGAACGTCGGCTGGGCGTTCTCCCAGACGGAGGCGCCGGTGGTCGAGTAGCGGGCGTGACCGACCGCGATATGACCCTGGAGCGAACCGAGAGAGGTCTCGTCGAAGACCTGGGAAACGAGCCCCATGTCCTTGAAGACGAGGATCTGGGAGCCGTTGCTGACCGCGATACCCGCGGATTCCTGGCCCCGATGCTGGAGGGCGTAGAGCCCGAAGTAAGTGAGCTTGGCGACCTCTTCACCGGGAGCCCAGACACCGAAGACGCCGCAAGCGTCCTGGGGGCCTTTCTCGCCGGGGAGCAGATCATGATTGAGTCGACCGTCACCACGTGGCACGTCCCCGAGTGTAGGCGAGGTCGCCCACTGGTCCGAATTGGGGATACGTGCCTTTGTTGAGTCTCTGGGCGGGGACCGCTTTGGCGGTTTTTTCGTTTTGGCTGGTCAGCGGGGCTGCTCAGCGGTCCTCCGGATATATGAGTGAGGTGTCGCACACCTCTCAGCCGGTGGACTCGGCGGCCTCGGGGGACTCCGTCAGACGCACGGTGTCGCCGCTCGCGGTGGTGAGCGTGAGGTGGTCGTCGGTGACGGCGGTCTTCAACGCGCCGCCGACCAGGGTGTCGGCGAGGGTCCGTTCGAAGGTCATGACCGGTTTCTCGCAGGCCATCCTGGTGGTCGTGGCGTGGCTGAGCCGGAGGGTGCCGTCCTCGGCGGTGGTGACCTTGGCGTTGAAGTGGTTGCAGCCGTAGTTGCCCGCGGCCTTGCCGTCCTTCATCTCCACATTGGCCCCCTCGGGTGCCTTGTGGGTCTTGCCGGCCACGGTGACGCTGTCGACGGTCCAGTGGACTCCGGTGACGGGTTTCTCGGCGCCGACCGAGCCGCTGCCCGCCTTGTCGGTGCCGCAGGCCGCGGCGAGCGGGAGCACGGTCAGGACCACGAGGATCAGTCGCTGTTTGTCCATGCCGATGGGACGGAAGGGGCGGGAGACCGGTTCCTTGCCGACGACCGGTTCACCCCATCAGGGGCAGCAATCCGCCAAGATCCGCCCGCTCACCGCTGGCACTGACCTTCGCGTCCTCGATCGCCTCCGCCCAGGCCACCCGTCCGGTCGCGAGCCGGATCCAGGTCAGCGGGTCGGTCTCGACGACGTTGGGCGGGGTGCCGCGGGTGTGCCGGGGGCCCTCGACGCACTGCACGACGGCGTACGGCGGGATCCGCACCTCGGTCGAGCCGCCAGGGGCCTTCGCGGCGAGGGCGTCGGCCAGCAGACGGGTGCAGGCGGCCAGGGCCTGGCGGTCGTAGGGGACGTCGAGGCCCGGCACGGCGGCGTTCAGGTCGTCGGTGTGGACGACGAGTTCGACGGTACGGGTGACCAGGTAGTCGGCGAGGGTCATGGCGCCGGTGCGGCTGCCGATGAGGCGGTCGCCCGAGGTCTGTTCCAGCTTGCGCGCGAAGCGTTCCCCGGTGTCGGCGTACAGGGCGCCGAGGTCGGGGTGGGCGGCGGCGAGGTCGCGGGTGCCGTCGTCGATGTCGCCGGCCCGGGGCGCGGTGGTGAAGGGCCACTCCTGGAGGGTCAGTACGGGCTTGTCCGGCTCGTCGCGGTCCAGGGCACGGCTGATCGCGTCGACGGCCATCGTGAGGTGCGCGGCCAGCTCGCGGACGGTCCAGTCACCGAGGCGGGTGGGGCCCGCGAGCTGCTCCTCGCTCAGTGTGCCCACGGCCTGCCGTACGTGCCCGAACTGGATGAGCACCGCGGTGCGGATCTTCGCGGGGTCGTAGGTGCGGGCGCGCTTCTTGGCCGGTGGCATGTGATCAAGCCTAGGCGGGCCGGATGCTGGGGGCGGGCGCTTCGAAGATCTCGCGGTTGCGGGGGACGCCGAGGCCGCGCCAGCTGAAGGGGAGGCCGCGGGCGGTGTCCGGGTCGGGGCCGTCCATGAGCTGGAAGTGCAGGTGCGGCTCGGAGGAGTTGCCGGAGTTGCCGCACTCGGCCAGTCGCTGTCCGGCGCGTACCCGCTCGCCCTCGGCGACGGCGAGGGAGCCGCGGCGCAGATGGGCGTAGAGCGCGAAGGTGCCGTCGCCGAGGTCGAGCACGACGTGGTTGCCGACGATCCCGCCGACCCCGCCCATCTCGCGCACCGAGCCCTCGATCAGCATCAGGTACAGCAGGCCGGGCAGGGAGGTGCGGCTGAGATGGTCGCGCCGGTGGTCGACGGCCCGGACGACGGTGGCGTCCGCGGCGGCGAGCAGGGGCGCTCCGAAGCCGGGGAAGTCGCGGTTGGGGCGTGCGAGGGGCCACAGGGCGTGGAAGCCGGGGCGGGCGCCTGGCTCGGGTTCGGCCACGATGTCGATGGCGTAGGTCTGGCCGTAGGCGTGGGTGCCGTGGCTCGGGGTGCGGTCGGCGGGGCTGTTGAGGGCGGACCAGCGGCCGGTGACGGGCGGGTCGACCTCACGGGCGGGGGCGGCCTCGATGTGCTCGCGGCCCTGCCGGTTCACGACGGCGACCAGGACGTACGCCGCGGCCAGGACCAGGAGGTTCCACCACCACGCGTACGGCAGACCGGGCCACAGGCTCGCGATCACCAGGATCACGAAGACGATCTGGAGTAAGCGGAAGGTCGTCATGGCGAGCTTGCGTACGGTCATCGGTCCCCCGGGGGTCACGGTTCTCACAGGTGTCAGGGCAGGCTCGCGGACAGGGCCACCAGGAGCGGTACGACGCGGGTGCCCGGTATCTCGTAGCGGCCGCGGCCCTTGGTGTGGAGCCAGCCTGTGGCGGTGAGTTGGCGCAGGTGGTGGTAGATCTGGCCGGTCGTGCCGAGCTCGTCCAGCTCGGCGAGTTCGGCGGCGGTGCGGCGCCCGGCGAAGATCTCCTTGAGGAGCCTCAGCCGGACCGGGTGGCCGAGCGCGGCGAACGACTCGGCGGCCGGTGTCCAGTCGCCGTCCAGCAACTCCTCGGTCAGGGCGCCCTGTTGCCAGACGTAACGCTCGCCGGCGGGCATCCGGACGGAGCCGGTGAACAGCACCCCGCCGGTCTCGGCACCCAGTGCGGCCAACTGCTCCTTGAGCGTTTCCAGCGCCCAGAAGTCACCCTCGCCGAGGCGGGGTTCCGTGGCCGCGGCGCCTTCGAGGGCGGCGACTCGGCGCTCCAACTCGGCCACGCGCTCGTCGAGTTCCATACCGTCGATCGTACGGAACTACGTAGTTACGTCAACTCATGTGGCCGCTGCGGGAGTTCACTTCCTGCGCGCGTATCTCCCCAGCAGCGCCGACCCGATGACCAAAAAGGTCCCGTCCATGGGTCGGACGGGACCTTCCTGTCGTAGGACTGACTACGCGAGCAGCGCCGGGATCGTCTCCTCGTGCGCCGTGCGCAGCTCCTCCAGGGACAGCTCGAACTCGCCCTGGAGCTCGACCGTCTCCCCGTCCACGACACCGATGCGGGTGACCGGAAGGCCGCGCGCACCGCACATGTCGTTGAAGCGGAGCTCCTCGGAGCGCGGCACGGCGACGACCGCGCGGCCCGCCGACTCGGAGAAGAGGAGGGTGAAGGCGTCGAGCCCGTCCGGTACGACCAGACGCGCGCCCTTGCCGCCGAGCAGGGCCGACTCCACGACCGCCTGGATCAGGCCGCCGTCGGAGAGGTCGTGCGCGGAGTCGATCATGCCGTCGCGGGAGGCGGAGATCAGGATCTCGGCCAGCAGACGCTCACGCTCCAGGTCGACCTTCGGGGGAAGGCCGCCGAGGTGGTCGTGCACGACCTGCGACCAGGCCGAACCGCCGAACTCCTCACGCGTGTCGCCGAGGAGGTACAGCAGCTGGCCCTCCTCCTGGAAGGCGACCGGCGTGCGACGCGCCACGTCGTCGATGACACCCAGGACCGCGACCACCGGGGTGGGGTGGATGGCCACCTCGCCCGTCTGGTTGTAGAGCGACACATTGCCGCCGGTCACCGGGGTCCCCAACTGCTGGCAGGCGTCCGCCAGTCCACGGATCGCCTCCGCGAACTGCCACATCACCGCCGGGTCCTCGGGCGAGCCGAAGTTCAGGCAGTCCGACACGGCGAGCGGCTTGGCGCCCGTCGTGGCGACATTGCGGTACGCCTCCGAGAGCGCCAACTGCGCGCCCGCGTACGGATCCAGCTTCGCGTAGCGGCCGTTGCCGTCCGTCGCGATGGCGACGCCGAGGCCGGTCTCCTCGTCGATGCGGATCATGCCCGAGTCCTCGGGCTGGGCCAGCACCGTGTTGCCCTGCACGAAGTGGTCGTACTGCGAGGTGATCCACTTCTTGGAAGCCTGGTTCGGGGACGCCACCAGCTTCAGGACCTGGTCCTTCAGCTCTTCACCCGAGGAAGGCCGCGGCAGCTTGTTCGCGTCGTCCGCCTGGAGCTCGTCCTGCCAGGACGGGCGGGCGTACGGGCGCTCGTAGACCGGGCCGTCGTGCGCGACCGTGCGCGGGTCGACGTCGACGATCTTGCCGCCGTGCCAGTAGATCTCCAGACGGTCGCCGTCGGTGACCTCACCGATGACGGTGGCGATGACGTCCCACTTGTCGCAGATCTCCAGGAACCGGTCGACCTTCTCCGGCTCCACGACCGCGCACATGCGTTCCTGCGACTCGCTCATGAGGATTTCCTCGGGCGAGAGGGTCGAGTCGCGAAGGGGTACGTCGTCCAGCGTCACGCGCATGCCGCCCGAGCCGTTCGACGCCAGCTCACTCGTCGCGCACGACAGGCCCGCCGCACCCAGGTCCTGGATACCGACGACCAGCTTCTCGGCGAACGCCTCCAGGGTGCACTCGATGAGGAGCTTCTCCTGGAAGGGGTCGCCGACCTGCACGGCCGGACGCTTCGAGGGCTTGGCGTCGTCGAAGGTCTCGGAAGCGAGGATGGACGCGCCACCGATGCCGTCACCGCCCGTCCGGGCCCCGTACAGGATGACCTTGTTGCCCGCGCCGGAGGCCTTCGCGAGGTGGATGTCCTCGTGCCGCATCACACCGATGGCACCGGCGTTGACCAGCGGGTTGCCCTGGTAGCAGGCGTCGAAGACGACCTCGCCGCCGATGTTGGGCAGGCCCAGGCAGTTGCCGTAGCCGCCGATGCCGGCGACGACACCGGGGAGCACCCGCTTGGTGTCCGGGTGGTCGGCCGCACCGAAGCGCAGCGGGTCCACGACCGCGACCGGACGCGCGCCCATCGCGATGATGTCGCGGACGATGCCGCCGACACCCGTGGCCGCGCCCTGGTAGGGCTCGACGTAGGACGGGTGGTTGTGCGACTCGACCTTGAAGGTGACCGCGTAGCCCTGGCCGACGTCCACGACGCCCGCGTTCTCGCCGATGCCCACGAGCAGCGCGTCCGACTGGGGGGCCTTCTCGCCGAACTGGCGCAGGTGCACCTTCGAGGACTTGTAGGAGCAGTGCTCGGACCACATGACCGAGTACATGGCGAGCTCGGCACCGGTGGGCCGGCGGCCGAGGATCTCCACGACCCGCTCGTACTCGTCCTTCTTCAGGCCCAGTTCGGCCCAGGGCAGCTCGACGTCGGGGGTCTCGGCCGCGTGCTCGACCGTGTCCAGAGGCGTCCGGCTCATGCGTTGACCAGCTTCTTGAGGATCGAGGTGAAGAAGGGGAGGCCGTCGGTGCGGCCGGAGCCGATGAGCGGCTCCACGGCGTGCTCCGGGTGCGGCATGAGGCCTACGACGTTCCCGGCCTCGTTGGTGATGCCCGCGATGTCGTTGAGCGAGCCGTTCGGGTTGAAGTCGAGGTAGCGGAACGCGACCCGGCCCTCGGCCTCCAGCTTGTCCAGCGTGTACTGGTCGGCCACGTACCGGCCGTCCATGTTCTTCAGCGGGATGTGGATCTCCTGGCCGGCGGTGTAGTCGCTGGTCCAGGACGTCTGCGCGTTCTCCACCCGCAGCTTCTGGTCGCGGCAGATGAAGTGCAGGTGGTCGTTGCCGAGCATCCCGCCGGGCAGCAGGTGGGCCTCGGTGAGGACCTGGAAGCCGTTGCAGATACCGAGGACCGGGAGGCCCGCCTTGGCCTGCTCGATGACCGTCTCCATCACGGGCGAGAAGCGGGAGATGGCGCCGGCCCGCAGATAGTCGCCGTAGGAGAAACCGCCGGGCAGCACCACGGCGTCGACCTGGTGGAGGTCCTTGTCCTTGTGCCAGAGGGCGACCGGTTCGGCACCCGCGAGGCGGATCGCGCGCTGGGTGTCCCGGTCGTCGAGACTCCCCGGGAAAGTGACGACGCCAATACGAGCGGTCACTTCGCGGCCTCCGCGACTTCTTCCACCTTCACGGTGAAGTCCTCGATCACGGTGTTGGCGAGGAAGGATTCCGCAAGATCGTGGATGCGGGCGAGCACGGCCTCGTCGACCGGTCCGTCAACTTCCAGTTCGAATCGCTTTCCCTGACGTACGTCGGAGATGCCTTCGAAACCCAGACGCGGCAGTGCGCGCTGCACCGCCTGGCCCTGGGGGTCGAGGATCTCCGGCTTGAGCATGACGTCGACTACGACGCGTGCCACTGGCACTCCCGGTGTGTGGTGCTGAGCAAGGTTGCTGAAGGTGTCCGTCCAACAGTGTCTTCAGACTACCCGCACAAAATTTCTACGCGCGTCGACTTGTAGGAAACTACGTGACTGCCGTCACGATCCGGTATCGACGGCCGTGTTCACGAAAATTTCCAGGAAAGATCCGCGATCGACACCCGATACCTATTGCGCTCAGACACGCGGAAGGATTTAGTCGGGCTTCCCATTGCATTGTCGGGCACTGTACAAATGAATTGGCAAGTGCCGTATGAAGGGACCGATATTCGTGGCGCAGAAGGTCGTGGTCACTCTCTTTGACGACATCGACGGCTCGGAAGCGGCGGAAACGATCGCCTTCGGACTCGATGGCAAGTCGTACGAGATCGACCTGAATCAAGCGAATGCCAAGAAACTGCGTAAGGCGCTCGAGCCCTACGTGGACGCCGGCCGCAAGCGGTCGAAGTCCGGCAAGGCCTACCGGCAGACGGAGGTCGCCCCCGACCCGGCCGCCGTCCGCGCCTGGGCCCAGGCGAACAAGATGGACGTGCCCGCGCGCGGCCGCATCCCCAAGAAGGTCTACGAGGCGTTCACCGCGGCGCAGTGACGGCTCACCGGGCGTGCTCAGGGTCCGTCAGCGGACCCTGAGGACAACCGACTTGCGTTGCACCCCACCCGGTCGGCTAGAGTCTGGAGCACGCCGAGGGGCGGGGACGGAAAAGCCCAGCCCACGGAGTACATGCGGGTGTAGTTCAGTAGCAGAACATCCCCCTTCCAGGGGGAAGGCGCAGTGTGCAATTCCTGTCACCCGCTCTGCATCGCCGGTCTGACCACTCTTGTGGATCAGGTAGGATGGTGCTCGCGCCGATCGGTGAGAGCCGGTCGGAGGCAATGCGAACGTAGCTCAGTTGGTAGAGCGCAACCTTGCCAAGGTTGAGGTCGCGAGTTCGAACCTCGTCGTTCGCTCTTGATTCGAAGGCCCCCCGGCTTCTGTCGGGGGGCTTTTTCGTGCTTGGCGTACCCCTGACATTTGTCATGTCGAGTGATGACAGCGCGCACTCCTTCCGGGCCCGGGACGCCGAGATGCTTGGACCATGAACACGAACGTGATTGAGGTCACCGACCTGCGACGCGTCTACGGGGGCGGGTTCGAAGCGGTCCGCGGGATCAGCTTCTCCGTGGACCGGGGCGAGATCTTCGCACTGCTCGGCACCAACGGTGCCGGCAAGACATCCACGGTCGAGCTGCTGGAGGGACTCGCACGACCGGCCGCCGGCCGGGTGCGGGTGCTCGGGCACGACCCCTACGAGGAGCGGGCCGTCGTCCGGCCGCGCACCGGCGTGATGCTCCAGGAGGGCGGGTTCCCGTCCGAGCTCACCGTCGCCGAGACCGCGCGGATGTGGGCCGGCTGCGTCAGCGGGGCGCGGCCGCCGCTGGAGGCGCTGGAGCTCGTCGGGCTCGCGCGGCGGACCGGCGTCCGCGTGAAGCAGTTGTCCGGGGGTGAGCGGCGGCGCCTGGACCTGGCGCTCGCGCTGCTCGGGAACCCGGAGGTGCTGTTCCTGGACGAGCCGACGACCGGGCTCGACGCGGAAGGGCGGCGGGACACCTGGGAGTTGGTGCGGGCACTGCGCGACGGCGGTACGACGGTGCTGCTGACCACGCACTATCTGGAGGAGGCCGAGGGCCTCGCCGACCGGCTCGCCATCCTGCACGAGGGGCGGATCGCGGTCGCCGGGACGCCGGCCGAGGTGACCGCCGGGCAGCCGTCGCGGATCTCCTTCGAGCTGCCCGAGGGGTACTTCGTGGGCGATCTGCCGCCGCTCGGGGAGCTCGGGGTGCTGTCCCACGAGGTCGACGGTAGGGCCGTAAGGCTGCGGACGCGGGAGCTGCAGCGGGCGGCGACAGGGGTGCTGACCTGGGCTTCGGCGGCGGGGGTCGAGCTGCACCGGCTCGATGTGCGCTCGGCCTCCCTGGAGGAGGCGTTCCTGGGGATCGCGCGGGAGTTCCAGACGAAGGAGAAGGTGGCATGAGCGGGACGATCACCACCCCGGCGAGCCGGATGACGGCGCTGGCCCGCGCCGAGGCGACCCTGCTCGGGCGGAGCAGGGGAACACTCGTCGCCGCCCTGTTCGTACCGCTGGTCCTTCCGTTCAGCGTGTGGTCGGCGACCAAGGACATGGACCTCGAGGAGTCCGGTCTCAGTGCCGGCACCGTCGTCCTGTCCGCCGCGATCGGGTTCTCGCTGATCTTCGCGGTGTACGGGGCGCTCGTCGGTGTCTTCACCGCCCGTCGCGAGGAACTCGTCCTCAAGCGGCTGCGCACCGGTGAGCTGCGGGACAACGAGATCCTCGCCGGGTCCGCCCTGCCGGCCGTCACCACGGGCCTGGCGCAGTCCGTCGTCCTGGCGGTCGGCTGCACGGTCCTCCTCGACGTCCCCGCGCCCCGCGCGCCCCATCTCGCGGTACTGGCCCTGCTCCTGGGGGTCGTCCTGTGCGCCCTGCTCGCGGCGGTGACCTCGGCGTTCACCCGTACCACCGAGAGCGCCCAGGTCACCACGCTGCCCGTGATGCTCGTCTCGATGCTCGGCTCCGGCATGGCCGTCCCGCTGGAGGTGCTGCCCGACCGGATGGCGTCGGTGTGCGAGCTGCTGCCGCTGACCCCCGTGATCACCCTGGTGCGCGGCGGCTGGACCGGGGAGCTTTCGGTGTACGAGGTGCTGGGCGCCGTCCTCACCGTGCTGGCCTGGACGGTCCTGGGCGTGTTTGCTGTACGGCGGTGGTTCCGGTGGGAGCCGCGACGTTGACGCAGGGGGGCGGCGGGATGCGCGGGCCGGGCGAGTGGTGGCGGGGGAAGAACACGCCGCAGAAGGTCGAGACGTACACCCGGTGGACGTTCCACTTCTTCGCGGTGCTCGAGGTCGTGACGGTCGGGCTGTCGGTCGCCAACGCACTCACCCCCGGGCCGGCCGTCTGGCTGACGCTCGCGGCGACCGCGCACGCGGCGGTCTGCGCCCTGACCGTGTCACGGGCGGTGGACTGGGTGTGCGGCCGGCGTGAGCACCCCGCACGGCTGTTGTGGACCTTCGGCGCCGTCACCGCTGCGGTCGCCCTCACGGCGGCCGCCGTGGCCGAGTACGGTCCGGCCGGTGACGGCGCCGACACCGCGGCAGGCGGGGTCTTCGGCGTCGTGCTGATCTTCGGGATGGGCACCATCGCGCTCGGCGCCCGCAGCCGACGGCACGTGTACGCCGTCGTCGTGGGCTTCGGGGCGGGTGCGTGGCTCGTCGGCATCGCGATGGGCCGGCCCGCTTCCACCGCTCTGCTCAGCGCGTTCCTGGTACTGCTCGGCGGCGCGTTCATCGCCTTCTCCGCCGCCTTCTCGGTCTGGCTGCTCAACGCCGTCTACGAGCTCGACGAGGCCCGCGAGACAAGGGCCCGGCTCGCCGTCGCCGAGGAGCGGCTGCGGTTCGGGCGCGATCTGCACGACGTCATGGGGCGGAACCTCGCCGTGATCGCGCTCAAGAGCGAGCTCGCCGTGCAGCTGGCGCGGCGGGGTCGGCCGGAGGCCGAGGAGCAGATGGTCGAGGTGCAGCGCATCGCGCAGGAGTCGCAGCGCGAGGTGCGGGATGTCGTACGAGGGTACCGGGAGGCCGATCTCGGGGTCGAACTGGCCGGTGCGCAAGGAGTGTTGGAGGCGGCTGGGATCTCGTGCACGGTGACCGGGGAGGCCGCCGGGCTGCCGCTGGACGTGCAGTCGGCGCTCGGGTGGGTCGTGCGGGAGGCGACGACGAACGTGCTGCGGCACGGGGACGCCGGGCGGTGCGAGGTCGTGGTGCGGGTCAGGGAGGGGCGTGTGGTGCTGACCGTCGAGAACGACGGGGCAGCCTGCGCGGCGGGCAGCGGAGGCTCGGGGCTGGCCGGGCTGCGGGAGCGGCTGGCGGCCGTGGACGGGACGTTGGAGGCGGGGGCTGTGAAGGACGGGGTGTTCCGGCTGGTGGCCGAGGTGCCGCTGCGGGTGAGCGAGGTCACGGCATGACGGTCAGACTGCTGCTCGCCGACGACGAGCATCTGATCCGGGGCGCGCTGGCGGCGCTGCTCGCGCTGGAGGACGACCTCGTCATCGTCGCCGAGGCCGCGTCCGGTCCCGAGGCGCTGGCGATGGCCAAGGCGCACGCTCCCGACGTCGCCGTACTGGATCTCCAGATGCCCGGCGCGGACGGTGTGAAGGTCGCCACATCCCTGCGCACCGAACTGCCCGGCTGCAAGGTGCTGATCGTGACCAGCCATGGGCGGCCCGGGCATCTCAAGCGGGCCCTTGGGGCCGGTGTGCGGGGGTTCGTCCCGAAGACCGTGAGCGCGCAGAAGCTCGCCGAGATCATCCGCAGGGTGCATGCCGGACAGCGGTACGTCGACCCCGAGTTGGCCGCCGACGCGATCTCCGCCGGGGACTCCCCGCTGACCGCGCGCGAGGCCGAGGTGCTGGAACTCGCCGCCGACGGGGCGCCCGTCGCGGAGATCGCCGAGCGGGCCGCGCTGTCGCAGGGGACCGTGCGGAACTATCTGTCGTCGGCGGTGTCGAAGCTCGGGGCAGAGAACCGGCACGCCGCGGTGCGGCTCGCCCGGGAGCGAGGTTGGGTATAGTGGTTGTCGCGCCACGGCGCATGCGAACGTAGCTCAGTTGGTAGAGCGCAACCTTGCCAAGGTTGAGGTCGCGAGTTCGAACCTCGTCGTTCGCTCCAGATGAAAGCCCCCGGTTCCGGCCGGGGGCTTTTGCGTGGGCTTGCGACGTCGGGCGTGTGCGGTGCCCCCGGTTTCCCGGGGGCCTCTCGCGTTACGACCAGCTGGTGCCGGTCAGTCGCTCGTACGCCTCGATGTACTTGGCGCGGGTCGCGTCCACGACCTCCTGCGGCAGCGCCGGCGGCGGCTGCTCGCTCTTGCGGTCCCAGCCGGACTCCGCCGAGGTCAGCCAGTCACGCACGAACTGCTTGTCGTACGACGGCTGCGCACGGCCCGGCTCCCACTGGTCGGCCGGCCAGAAGCGGGAGGAGTCCGGGGTGAGGATCTCGTCCGCGAGGACCAGGGTCTCGCCCTCGAAGCCGAACTCGAACTTGGTGTCCGCGAGGATGATGCCGCGGTCCCGGGCGATGTCACGGCCGCGCGAGTAGACGGCGAGGGTGGCCTGCCGCAGCCGGGCGGCGGTGTCGGCGCCGACCTGGCGGGCGACCTCCTCGTAGGAGACGTTCTCGTCGTGCTCACCGACCTCGGCCTTGGTGGCCGGGGTGAAGATCGGGGCGGGGAGTTCGCTGCCGTCGACGAGGCCCTCGGGAAGGGCGAGGCCGCAGACCGTGCGGGACTCGTTGTACTCGACCAGGCCCGAGCCGGTGAGGTAGCCGCGGGCCACCGCCTCCACCGGGACCATCTGCAACGACTTGCAGACGAGGGTGCGGCCGGCCCAGTCGGCCGGGGCGCCCTCGGGCAGGTCGGTGCTCAGGACGTGGTTGGGGATGAGATCGGCGATCTGGTCGAACCACCACAGGGACAGCTGGGTGAGGACCCGGCCCTTGTCGGGGATCTCGGTCGGCAGCACCCAGTCGTACGCGGAGATGCGGTCGCTGGCGACCATCACGAGGTCGCCCGCCTCGTTCTGGTACAGCTCACGCACCTTGCCGGTGTGGAGGTGCACCAGGCCCGGAACCTGAAGCGGCTCGGGCTTTTCTACGAATCCGGACACGGTTCCTCCCCGTGGTTCTGTCCAAGTGGCTCGATTGTCCCGTATGAGGTGGCCAGTCCTGGACAGGGGGTCTGTGGCCTGTGCTTTTCGGCGTCAGTCGCGCTTGCAGATGTGGTCCAGCAGGTTGGCGGTGGCGCGCTGGACGCGGGGGTCCACATGTCCGGGGCGGTCCAGGGACGGGGACCACGCGAAGGTGCCGGACGCGAAGACCAGGGCGCCGGAGGGGGCGCGGTAGAGGGAGGTCTCCTGGTGGCGGAGGGCGCCCTCGGTGTCGGTGTACGGGGAGTGGGCGAGCAGGATGCGGTCGTCGTGCTCGGGGAGCGGGGTGCGCGGGAAGTAGCGGTCGGCCTCGCCCGCGACCAGTCCCTCGATCTCGTCGCCGTCGTGGGCGCCGGTGGCCTCCCAGAGCCAGTGGTCGGCGTTGCGCACGATCAGCGGGTGAGGGTCGGGGACCCTGCCCGCGTACTGGATGCCGACCACCTGCTGCTCGGGGCGGTCGACCTCCCGCCACAGCACCGGCCGGCCCGGGCCCCTGCGCTTGCGGCAGGTCAGGAGGCGGTCGGGGACGCCGGACGGGGACGGGCCCAACTCCACCTGCCAGTACATGGTGTTGGCGGAGAGGAAGACCAGCGATGTGCCGTGGTCGCGGGCCCGCTCCACGGTGCGGCGCATGTTCGCCGACCAGTACTCGTCGTGCCCCGGGAAGACCAGGCCTCGGTAGCGGGTGGGGTCGACACGGCCGGAGTGTAGATCGCGGGCGTCGGCGTAGGCGAGGTCGTAGCCGTAGCGCTCGGCGAACCGGATGAAGTCGTAGGCGTGGCCCACGTGCAGGGGGAGGCCGGCGCCTGCGTACGGGCGGTCGAAGGAGACGGTCGTGGCCGCGTCGGACTCGCCCAGCAGGCGGCCGTCCTCGTCCCAGGCGTGGTAGAGGCTGGCGCCCGTGCGGCCGTCCTCCGGGTAGAGGTTGTACGCCTGCCAGGTGACGTCGGGCAGGAGGAGCAGCAGGTCCGCCGGGTGGTCGTGGCGGACGGTGAACGGGACGTGGGAGCGGTAGCCGTCCGCGGTGGTCAGGACGGCCACGTACGCCCCGATGCTCCAGAAGGAGGGGATCTGCAGGCGCCAGCTCAGCCACCAGTGGTGGCAGGAGACCGTGCGGTCCGCGGTGAGCGGCGAGGGCTGGACGATGCCGGAGAGGCGGGGGCTGGTGGTGATCTTGGCCGCGCCGTCACCGCCGTAGTGGCCGATGCGGTACACATCGACGCTGAACTCCTGGGGCGGGTCGACCGTGATGTGGAAGTCGATGGCCTCACCGGGGGCGACCGCGCTGGTCGAGGTGAAGCCCTTGATCTGGCGGCGCACGTCGTCCGCGGCGCGGGGGCCGCCGGTGGCGCGGGGGGCCGGGATGCGGGGGGTGTCCCTGCGGCCGCCGGCGGGGGTCGGCTGCTGGGCTCCGTCCACGTACCAGGGGACCACCTGGCCCGTGTCGTCGAAGTACGTCTCGTCACCGCGGAGCCAGGGGACGGGACCCTGGCCGAAGGGGTCCGTCACCGCGTGCGCCAGCGCTCCCGACTCCCAGCGGCGGATCTGCTCCGACCCCATGGCTGCTCCCCTCCCTCGTGCCCCCGTGTGTGAGTGCGGTCGTCCGTTCGTGCGTGTGACGTCTGTCTTATGTCGTAAGCCCTTGCCATGTGCGCGATCGGTCCCAGCACATCACATTACGCACGCACGCGGTCACTATTCGTTGCGAATTGGCCGAAAGTGGAACGAGGGCTTCCGGTAAGGGAGTTGTGCGGGGCCTTCCGGCCGACGGGGCTCGCTCAGACGAGGCGGACCGGCTTCTCCGGGCGTATGCCGGACTCCAGGAGCCAGGTGCGCAGGGGCACCGGGTCGCCGTCCACGACGAGGCTGAGGACCACGGGGGTGAGGTCGGCCGCGCGGTCGCCGTTGATGAGGAGGGTCGGGCCGTCGAGCCAGTCGAGGCCGGGGGTGGCACCGGCGGTGTCCATCGCGGCGCAGCAGACCATGGCTGTGACGTGGTCGGTGAGGAGTTCGCGGGATGTGCGGGGTGCTTGGGGCGGGAAGAGGGGCAGCGCGCCGTCGTCCCAGAGGGTGGTGTCGGGGCCCTGGGTGGTGGGGGCGGTGGCTTCTTCGCGCGCCAGTTCCGCGGTGAGGCCTGCGGCGAGGGTGGTGGTGCGTTCGTTTTCTTGTTCGTCGGCGTCGGCCTCGGCTTCGGCGTCAGCCTCGTCCTCAGCTTCGACTTCGGCTTCGGCTGTTGCGATCCCGCCCGCGACGGCCATGACGGTTTCGCCGTCGGGGGCGGGTGGCTCCTGTGGGGTGGGGGCCTGGTCGCCGTCGGCGGCTGCGGGTTCGAGTGTCGGTGCGGCTGTGGGCTCGTCCGAGTCTTTCCGTAGCGCTGCGGGCTCGGTCGGTGCCTCGGGTTCGGTCGGTGCCGCGAGGTAGTCCAGGACCCGGGACAGGGTCGGGCCGTCCGTCTCCGGGCCCGTGGTCTCGGGGGTCCGGCGTACGCCCTGGGCGTCCAGGACTCGGTGGAGGCGGGCCGCGTCGAGGCGCCACTTTCGGTCGACGACCTCTTCCGGGTACTCCTGCCAGTCGACCGGGGACCAGTCGGGGCCGGACTCCGCCGGGCCGCCGTGGAAGAGGCGGGCGGCGAGGAGGGAGGTGGCCTCGTCGATCGTGCCGGGTTCCTCCAGGAGGTCACAGGCGGGGCGCTCACCCAGACGGGAGGCGAAGCCCTCGGCCAGGCGGTCCCGGCGGGAGAGCTCCGTGAGCGCCGCCACCACTCCCGCGTCCAGGCGGGACGGCCAGCGGCCCATCCGCCAGGCGGGCAGCGCCACACGGGTCAGGAGACGGTCCCAGCCGGCGTAGGCCAGGCCCACCTGCTCCTGGGCGACGATCCGCAGGCCGTAGTCCACAGCCTGTGCACGCTCGGCCGCCGCGGCGGCGACCCCTCGCTCCATCTGGGACGCGTGCTCCCGGCAGCTGTGCAGCAGCAGCCGGGCCACCCAGCCGACGCCGGCGCACACCGCGCGGGTCATCGGGCAGCGGCCGGATGTCGAGGCGACGGCCACCGCGGCGTCCAGGCCGCGGACGAAACGGCGGGCCGCGGCTATGTCCGGGTGGGCCGAGGGGCCCGTACCGGCGACGACCGGGGCGAGGACGGCGCGGAGCTCACCGACCCGCATCCACCACAGGAACGGGGAGCCGATGACCAGGACGGGCGCCGCCGTCGTGCGCCGCGAGCCGCGGGCGCCCGTGAGCTCGTCGCGGGCCTCTCGCAACGGCGGGCCGTGGGACGGATGGGTGCGGTCCTCCAGCCAGCTGTCGCAGTCCGGGGTGAGCGCTATCGCGGACGGGGCGGGCACGTCGAGACGGTCGGCCAGGTCGCGCACCATGCGGTACAGGTCCGGCGCCGACTCCTCGGCGATCGCGACCGTCGGGCTCATGGCGGGGCGGGCACGGGCGACGACCAGGGCGATGCCGGCGGCGGCCAGCAGGACCAGCACGGCGAACGGCGTGACGACCCAGCGGGCGGCCTGCCAGCCGGGGCCCACGAAGTGGCCGGTGGAGCTTCCGGCGTACAGCACCACGGCGACGGCCGCCGGCAGCAGCGCGACGGCGAGCGCGCGGCTGCGGATGCGCAGCACGGCGAGCGCTCGGGAACGCGCGGCCTGTGCGACCGCCTCTCCACCCATACCGGTCACGACCGGGTGTCACCCCCTCCCTGGTGTCCTGGCTGCCTGACTGTCCTGGCGTTGCTCACTCCCCCACTGTGGCACCCACCACTGACATCGCAATGCCGGTGGGCCAAGTGCCGGAACGCTTGCGCCGCACCTTAGTTGGGGCCCCGGCCCACGTCAGCCGGAAAAGGGAGCGGTCACTCGATGGAATGGCTTTGGGGAAAGGTGGATGACGGACAGCGAAGATCAGGCCTTGGTTCTTGACCCAAGTTCAGCCCCCGTCCGGCGTGCGGTGCCCGGTCTGCGGCGGGCCGGTGCCCGGGCCGGGCACGCGTCAGGCCCCGAATCCTGAGACGGATTCGGGGCCTGTCGGGTTCATCCGGTCTGCCGGTTGTTCCAGGTATTCCGGTCGTTTCGGCTACTCGGGTTGTCCTGGCTACTCGCCCGCCGCGGCCTTCGCCGCGATGTCCGTACGGTGCTGGGAGCCGTCGAGACGGATGCGGGAGACCGCCTGGTACGCGCGGTCGCGGGCCTCGTGCAGATCCTTGCCGGTCGCCGTGACGGACAGGACGCGGCCGCCGGCGCTGACCACGGCGTCGCCGTCGTGCTTGGTGCCGGCGTGCAGGACGTACGCGTGCGGGGCGTCCTCGGCGGCCACCTCGTCGAGGCCTGTGATCGGGTCGCCGGTGCGCGGGGTGCCGGGGTAGTTGTGCGAGGCCACGACCACGGTGACCGCGGCGTCGTCGCTCCAGCGCAGGGGCGCCAGGTCGGCGAGGTCGCCCTTGGCGGCGGCCAGCAGGAGACCCGCGAGGGGAGTCTTCAGACGGGCCAGGACCACCTGGGTCTCGGGGTCGCCGAAACGGGCGTTGAACTCGATGACGCGGACTCCGCGCGAGGTGATCGCGAGGCCGGCGTAAAGGAGCCCGGAGAAGGGGGTGCCGCGTCGGCGCATCTCGTCGACGGTCGGCTGGAGGACGGTCTCAAGGACCTCTTCCACCAGCTTCGGGTCGGCCCAGGGCAGCGGGGAGTACGCGCCCATGCCGCCGGTGTTCGGGCCCTCGTCGCCGTCCAGGGCACGCTTGAAGTCCTGGGCGGGCTGGAGCGGGACGACGGTCTCGCCGTCGGTGACGGCGAAGAGGGAGACCTCGGGGCCGTCGAGGAACTCCTCGATGACGACGCGCTCACAGGAGTTGGCGTGCGCCCTGGCGACCTCCAGGTCGGGCGTGACGACGACGCCCTTGCCGGCCGCGAGACCGTCGTCCTTGACGACGTACGGGGCGCCGAAGGCGTCGAGGGCCTCGTCGACCTCCTGGGGGTTCGTGCAGACGTAGGAGCGCGCGGTGGGGACGCCCGCCCCCGCCATCACGTCCTTCGCGAAGGCCTTGGAGCCCTCGAGCTGCGCGGCCTCCCCGGAGGGACCGAAGACCGGGATACCGGCCTCGCGCACGGCGTCGGACACCCCCGCGACAAGGGGTGCCTCCGGGCCGACGATCACGAGCTCGGCGCCGAGCCCGGTGGCCAGCGCGGCGACGGCCGTGCCGTCCAGGGCGTCGACCTGGTGCAGCTCGGCGACCTCGGCGATACCGGCGTTGCCGGGAGCGCAGTACAGCGCGGTGACGTCGGGGTCGAGGGACAGGGAGCGGCACAGGGCGTGTTCGCGGGCGCCGCTGCCGATGACGAGGACCTTCACGGGGTCAGCGTAACCGGCTCGGGGCTCGGGGAATTGTGCGGGTTGCTGAAGGGGTGGGGGGACGGGGTTTGTGGGTTTCTCCGAAACGGGGGTGGGGGGAGGGGTGGCGCCGGTGCGGTGTCGGTGCGGTGTCGGTGCTGTCTCCGGGCGCGCTGAGGCCGTGGGCGCTCTCGGGGAACGTGGTGTCCCGCTGGCGCGCGTGCTGCCGCTCCTCGCTGACGACTGGCCGGCCGGGTGCCGGTGCCGTATCCGCGCCTGGTGGGGAGCCCCTACTCGTTCGTGAACTCCTCCACCACCGTCGCTCCCAGCTCCCGCACGATCAGTTCGCGGCCGGAGAGGGCCGATTCGTTGAGGTCGGGGTCGTCGTCCTCGGGGATGTCGTCCTCGGGGGCGACCGGGGGCGGCTCCGGGGCGGAGGGACGGGGGGCGGTGGTGGGAGCGGAGGCCGGGGGTGGTGTCGCCGGGGACTGCGCAGGGGTCGCGGGGGTGGGAGCGGGGGTCGCCGGGCGCTGTGCCGGCGAGGGGGCGGGGGCGCCGCCTCCGCCGTAGCCGCCGGAGGTTCCAGGGGTGCCGGATGCGCCGGGGGTGCCGTAGCCGCCACCGCCGCCGTTGAAGCCGGGCGTGCCGCCGCCGGGCTGCGGGGGTGCCGAGCCGCCCGAGGGGTCGACGACTGCCTCGATCTTCCACTGGACGTTGAACTGCTCGCCCAGCGCCTGCTTCAGGACGTCCTCGCTGCCGCTGCTCACGAAGTTGTCGCGGGCTCCGGCGTTGACGAAGCCGATCTGGAGGGTGGTGCCGTCGAAGCCGGCCACCTGGGCGTTCTGGCTGAGCAGGATCCAGGTGAAGCGGCGGCGGTTCTTGACGGCCTCCAGGATGTTCGGCCAGAGCATGCGGGGGTCGACTCCGCCGGCCGGAGGTGCGTAGGCAGCGGGGGCGGCCGGCTGGGGCTGGGCGGATGCGGGCTGGGCAGCTGCGGGCTGGTTCGGCGCCGGGGTGGTGGGTGCGGGTTGGCTCGGGGCGGCCGGGGGCTGGCCGCCTCCGGCGGGGGTCGCCGTGGGCCAGCCACCGGGGCGTCGGCCGCCGCCCGCCGGTGCGGCGGTGGGCCAGGCGCCGGGGGTGGAGGTGGTGGGGGCGGCGGGTGCCTGGGGCTGGGTGATGCCGGTGCCGCCGGGTGCCGGGCCCGTGGGCGCGGCCGGGGCTTGGGCCGAGCCGGCGTCGTAAGCCGGAGTCGGGGCCGGGGCCGTGTCCTGACCCGGATGACCGGGCTGGCCCGGATGACCGGGCTGGCCCGGATGACCGGGCTGGCCCGGATGACCGGGCTGACCGGGTGCGGTGCCGAAGCCTGGGGCGCCGCCTGCCGCAGGTCCGCTCGCTGCGGGTCCGCCGGTCACAGGTCCGGCGGGCGCAGGTCCGCTCGGCGCACCCGAAGCCCGTACCGCCGCCCGGGCCGCCGCGGCACCGCCCCCCGGCGGAACCGGCGCGGCAGCCGCCGCCCCATGCGCCTCCGGCCCGGGGACGTATCCCATCGCGGGCGCGCCCCCGCCCCCGGAGAAGTTCACACCGCGCTCCAGCCGGTCGAGCCGGGCCATCACGGACCGCTCGTCGCCATAGGCGGCCGGCAGCAGCACGCGCGCGCAGATCAGCTCCAGCTGGAGGCGAGGGGAGTTGGCGCCCCGCATCTCGGTGAGGCCCGCGTTGACGAGGTCGGCGGCGCGGCTGAGCTCGGCGGCGCCGAAGATGCCGGCCTGGGCCTGCATCCGCTCCAGGACGTCGGCGGGGGCGTCGATGAGGCCGGTCTGCGTGGCGTCCGGGACGGCGGCGAGGATCACCAGGTCGCGCAGCCGCTCCAGGAGGTCCGCGACGAAGCGCCGCGGGTCGTTGCCCCCCTCGATGATCCGGTCGACGACCTCGAAGGCGGCGGCGCCGTCACCGGTGGCGAAGGCCTCGACGACGGAGTCGAGGAGCGAGCCGTCGGTGTAGCCGAGGAGAGAGGTGGCCATGGCATACGTCACACCCTCTTCCTTCGCGCCGGCGAGCAGCTGGTCCATGACGGACATGGAGTCACGCACGGAACCCTGCCCCGCTCGCACGACGAGCGGCAGCACGCCCTCCTCGACCGGGATGTTCTCGTGTCCGCAGACCTCGCCGAGGTAGTCGCGCAGGGTCCCCGGCGGCACGAGCCGGAAGGGGTAGTGGTGGGTCCGCGACCGGATGGTCCCGATGACCTTCTCGGGCTCGGTGGTGGCAAAGATGAACTTGAGATGCTCGGGAGGCTCCTCGACGACCTTCAGCAAGGCATTGAAGCCGGCCGACGTGACCATGTGGGCCTCGTCGATGATGTAGATCTTGTACCGGCTGCTCGCGGGCCCGAAGAAGGCCTTCTCTCGCAGCTCACGGGCGTCGTCCACACCACCGTGAGAGGCCGCGTCGATCTCGATGACGTCGATGGAACCCGGCCCGTTCCTGGCCAGGTCCTGGCAGGACTGGCACTCCCCGCACGGGGTCGGCGTGGGACCTTGCTCACAGTTCAGACAGCGGGCCAGGATGCGGGCGCTCGTCGTCTTGCCGCAGCCACGCGGACCGCTGAACAGGTACGCGTGATTGACCCGGTTGTTCCGCAGCGCCTGCTGCAACGGGTCGGTGACATGCTCCTGCCCGATGACCTCGGCGAACGACTCCGGGCGATAGCGGCGGTACAGCGCGAGAGACGACACGCATACGAGGTTATAGGCGCCCACTGACAACCAGCCCCACGCACGAGGCCCACCCTTGCCGGCAAACGCAAGCGCCCCCCACGCACCCGCCAGAGCCAACCTACCCTTGCTGCCTTCCGGCCCTGGGGGAGTTCAGTCAGATAGCGCCACGTGAGGGGCTGCCCAAACAGTACCCGATGTCAGGGGCTGGGAACGAGTTCGCGAGCACTCCTCAACGTCTTGTATTGTTTGCCGCGGAGGATTCGCCTAGAGGCCTAGGGCGCACGCTTGGAAAGCGTGTTGGGGGCAACCCCTCACGAGTTCGAATCTCGTATCCTCCGCCAGTGCCTCACCGGGCACGATGTCGAAGGGCCCCACCGTTCGCGGCGGGGCCCTTCGTCGTTGTCCGTCTCAGTTTCCGTCTCAGTTCGTCTTCGGGAGCTCCCAGAGAGCGTCGCCGACTTGCTGGGCCACCTTCCGCAGCAGCGTTCCAGTGACGTGCATGTAGCGAGCGCGCATGCGGGCCGCTCCCCCAGGCTCCCAGCCCATGATCGCGTCGACCACGACGTCCGGTACACCGAGGATCAGGAGGACGGTCGCGGCGGTGTGGCGAGCGTCATGAAGACGGCCGTCTCGTACGCCCGCGTCCCGCAGCAGTCGCTTCCAGACGTGGAAGTCCGTGTTCGGGCTCAGAGGGCCGCCGGTCGGGGAGGCGAAGACGTATCCCTTGTCCTCCCAGTCGGTACCGGCCGCCATCCTCTCCTTCTCCTGTACCTCCTGGTGTTGGCGTAGGAGCTTGATCAGCGGGTTGGGCAAGCCGATCGTGCGACGCCCGGCGCGGGACTTGGTGGACTTGTGCTCGCGGCGGGTCTGCCGCTTCTGGGGGCAGTAGCCGGCCTTCCGGCCGCACGGGTTGTCTCCACAGCCGTGGGCGTACTTGGGGCGGAGACGGTTCTTGCGGATGCGGACGTATCCCGCGTCCAGGTCGACGTCTTCCCAGTGGAGCCCGAGCGCCTCCCCCTGCCGGAGACCAAGCGCCAGGGCGACGACCCAGCGCGTGCTGTTCCGGAGCTTGGCGGCCTCAACGAGCAGGCTCTGAACCTCCTCGATCGTGAACGGCTCGATGTCCTCTTCTTCGAGACGCGGAGCCTTGGCGATCTCGGCCACGTTGGTGGCGACGTGCCCACGCCGCTTGGCCTCACCGAGGGCCACCCGGACCGTTCGGTGAGCGTGGTGGGCGGTGCCGGCGGAGCTCCCGGCGTCCTGCATCTTCCGGTAGAAGCGCTCCAGGTGCTCAGGCTCCAGCTTGTCGAGCTTGTGAGCGCCCAGGCCGGGCACGAGGTGAACTCGTACATCGACTTCGTAGCCGTCGTACGTGTTCTCGGAGACGTACGGCTTGGCGATGTTCTCGACCCAGTGCTCAAGCCACGCCTGGACGGTCCAGCTCTGGCCCGGCTTCCTCAGCTTCTTCTCGTCCCGGGCCCGCTCCATGTCACGGACGGCCCGCGTCACCTCGGCCTTGGTCTTCCGCTCGATGTGGCGACGGTCCGGCTTGCCGTCATCACGGACGCCGACCGTCACTCGGCCATGCCATTTGCCGTCCTTGCCGAAGTAGATGGAGGAGGCTCCGTTGGGCTGACGACTGCGCTTGTTCTCTGCCATGGCATCCCCCTCAAGCAGCTTCGGCGGGTCGGTAGCGGAGCTTCGCGACGTAAGCGGGCACGGCATCGGCGGGGACTCGGCGCAGCCTCCCGACCATGACGGACTCGATCTCTCCGGCAAGGACGAGGCGGAAGCAGGTCGTACGGCCGATCCGGAGCCGCCGGGCCGCTTCCTCGACGGTCAGCAGGGCCAAGGACGGGTCGAACTGTTCGGGCACGACAGCGACGACTCGGGGCTCAGCCACGGATGGGCTCTCCTTCCGTTCCGGCGGCGGGTTCGAGGGATGCGGACAGCCAGGCTTCGGCGTCGGAGAGGCCTGTTCCGGCGAAGACCCAGTGCGCGAGGACGTACGTCGTCTCGGGCTCGCGTGTGGGTGGGGCGGCTTGTGCGCGGCGCCATTCGGCGCGGGCGTCGCGGAGGGCGCCGAGGGTGGTGGAGTAGCGGCGAGACTTGGTGGAGAAGTGGCCGCGGAAGCCGAGCATGTGGGCCCAGGCGCGTAGGCGGAGGTGTTCGAGGTCCTTTCGAGCGCCGAGGGCCCATGCGGTGCGGACCAGGCTGCGGGCGTGGTCGCTGATGTCGAGCTGGGCCAGCTCGGCGGCGAACTTGAGCGGGCGGTCGAGAGCTCCCGTGGCTGTCTCGGCTCCCTTGGTCGCGTACTTGGCGATGTACGCGGCTACGGCTCGCTCGGTCAACTCCTGGCCGTCGTTGAAGTCGGCGGAGCGGATGGTGCGGACGTCGAGTTGGCGGCCGAAGGTGAAGGTGTGGGTGCGGCCGTCGATGGTCGGGCCGTCCACGCTCGTCTTGGTTACGGCAGTGTTGATGGCGTCAGTGAGCAGCTCGGCGGTGGCCCAGGCCGGGGGCGGGGTGTCGCCGCCTCCCGGGCCGTCGAGGCGTATGACGGCGTGGAAGTGGACCGCACCACGCTTCTGGTACTCGGCGACCTTGGCGAAGGACACGCGCGCGTGGTCGCGGAATCGGCGCTGGGAGAGGCCGGCACGCTTGGCGACCTCCCGGCGCAGGTACGTCGAGAAGCGCCGCCAGAGGGCGCCCGCGTGGGCATTCCAGAGAACGGCTGCTTCGTAGTCGTAGGTGCCCGGGTTGAGCGGGGTGCCAAGGGCGTCGTCGTCCTGGTCGTGGTGGACGCCGCAGCGGCAGGGGCGGCCGTCGGTGCGGCGGTTGTGGACCGGGCCGAAGCCGGGGGCGGTGAAGGTGGCGAACACGCGTGGGTGGGCGCCGACTTGTTCCGGGGTGCCCTTGCCTCCACGCAGTCCGGCGGTGATCAGGTGGAAGGTGTCGCGGCGGTAGACCTCCGCGCAGGCCGGGCAGCGGGTCGTACGGCGGTTGTTGCAGCGGACGAGGAGTTGGCCGGCCGGAAGGCTGGTCGAGTCGAGTTGGTGGACGACGGCGCCGATCTCGCCGGTCGTGGTGTCGACGTCGTACTCGGTGCGGTGGCCGTCGAGGCGGATGGGGTGGGTGCAGCCGCCGAGGGTGGAGAGCTGGCGGAGGATACCCGGGAGCGTGCCTTGCGAGGCCAGGTTCGCGAGTTCCGGGAGTGGGGCCGGAGTGGTGCGGGTGAAGATGGCGTTTCTCCTTCTGGCTGGCTAGGTCGGGAGGAACAGGCCCCGGGGCGGCGTGATGCTTAGTCGAGCGACGCCGCCCCGGAGGTCTGGCGGGGGCTCAGCGCCGATGCTGCTCGCGGAGCAGGGAGCGCAGGACCACGGCGGCCACGGCTACGGAGATGGCCGTGATGGCTACGGCCGCCAGGAGCGCGGTGAGGACGACTCCGCCGACGACCAGGGCGACGACCGTCTTCTGATCGATCGAGACCGACGGGAGCGAGCGCCGTACGGGCATCGGGTCGGCAGGGGTGTGGGTGTGCGCGGGCGGCGGGGTCGGGTTGTCGGGGTACTTGGGCAGGAACACGGCGGCGTTCTCCTTATCTACTCGTCTAGTCGTGTGAGCCGTTTATGACGTCCACGCCGGTGCGCGTGCCGGACTCCACGACGGGGGCCATGAAGGTGCGGGAGAGCAGGAAGCCGAAGAGGGCGATCAGTACGACGACCCAGGTACGGACGCCGAGGAACTTGACCGCTCCCCAGGCGAAGAAGCCGAGGACGAAGACGAGCGGCAGACTGACGGTCACGGGTGCGAGGTCCTCTCAGCGGACGGGGCAGCGGTGGGTGTTGGCGGCCAGTTCGGCGGCGGCGCGGCTGTCGTAGTCGGAGGAGAAGCCGCAACGCGGGGCGGTGCAGGCGGCGGTGTGCTTCTCGCGGCCGCGTTGGTCGTAAGAGGTGGCGACCTGGACCGGGCCGATGCGGGTGACGTTGCGGAAGCGGCGGTTGGCGGGCATGCGGATCTCCCCTCAGATCTGGGCGGCGATGGCTTCCGCCATGGGCGCGGGAACGCCGAGGCGGGCGCGAAGGGTTGGAGTGTCGATCGGGGTGCCGGTGCGGGTGTGGTGTTCGGTGGCGACCTTGCGGGCGTGGTCGACCAGGGCGGTCGGGACGGGTACGGCGGGGCGGTCGGGCGGTGCTTCGATGGCTGGTTGCGCGGGTGGCTCGGGGGTGGGTTCGGGCGCGTTTTCCTGGTCCTCGATGAGCTCGGTGTCGTTGGCCGGTTTCGTCGTCGGGGTGGAGTGGGCGAGGAGGGTTCCGCCGAGGAAGGCGACCGCGGGCCAGCCCGCGACGAGGATGCGCAGCCAGGCCGGCACGTGGTCCAGGTCGAGCAGTCCGGCGGTGGCGACGTTCGCGCCGAGGGACGCGGCGAGTGCGATGACGAACCAGCACCACCCGGACGCTTTCGCCTCGCCGGAACGGAGTCGACGCCAGGCGGCGACGAGCAGCAGGTCGACGGAGACGGGGTAGGCCCACGCTTTCCATCCGTCCTGTCCGGCCGCCGAGGCGATGTCGTGGATGTGGGCGAAGGACAGTGCGGCGGCGATCAGCGCCTGGACGAGCACCGCGTCGACGCGGGCCAGTTGGGCGCGCATGAGCGGCTCCTTCCGGGTTCAGGCATGGGAGGGGTAGGGACGTGGCGTGAGGCAGTCACGCCGACCGGAGTTGGGGGGAGGAGGAAGGTCAGTCGGCGATCGGGCGCGGTTGGACTTGCGGCGCCGGGGACTTGACCGGTCGTACGGGCACGTGGGGCCGGAAGGGCTTGAGTGCGGGCAGGTCGGGGACCAGGTGCGCGGAGTCTCGGCAGGTCTCGGCGGCGTCGGCGAGGGAGAGGTACGGCGTGCGGATGCGGGACCAGCCGCCGGAGGTGTCACCGGCGACGGCCAGGCCGGGGCGTTCGGGAGCGATGGCACAGGCGGCCATGACCGCTTCCGGGGCGATGTCGCCGAGTGCCATCTTGGCGGAGGCCTCGTCGTTGACGCGGTGGCAGACGCGGCCGGTCAGTTGGGCGCGGAGCATGGTGGCGCCCTTGCCGAGTTCGGCGCCGAAGCGCTGCCCGCAGACTTCCAGGTAGATGCCGGCGGCGCGGCCGAGTTGGGCGAGGCGGATGAGTTGGGTGACCATCTCGTCGCGCCGTTCCTCGTCCTTCCTGGTGGCGATGAGGAAGAGTTCGGCGACCTCGTCGACGAACAGCACGATGGGGGTGGGGCGTTCGTGCTCGGGCAGGCCCCAGATGTCGGAGGTGATCTCCTCGTCTGGGATGTCCGGGGCGATGCCCTGCCGGGCTTTGATCAGGTCGTAGCGGTCCTCCATTTCCTTGACGAGTACGGGAAGCAGCTCGGCTGCCTGCTCCGGATCGGTGGCGAGTGCCGAGAGTCGGGCGGCGAAGGGCGCCAGCTCGACACCCCTCTTGCAGTCGATGCCGACCAAGGCGACCGGTTGCGGGGCGAGCCCGGTGATCAGGTGGCGCAGGTACATGGACTTGCCGGACAGGGTGGCGCCAAGGGTGAGTTGGTGCGGCATGGTGCGGTAGTCGCGTACGAAGGCGGTGGCGTCCTCGCGCAGGGCGACGGGGATGCGCAGGTATCCGGAGTCGACCTTGCGAGGCATCCGAACTTGCCGCAGGACGTCGAAGCCGACGAGCCGCAGTTCGACGACACCGGGCTTGACGGTGGTGACGTAGACGGCGTGAACGCCCCAGGCGTGCCGCAGTCGTTCGGCGGAGGCGGCGACGTCGGCGGGTGCCTGTCCCGGGGCGAGCCGGAGCCGTATCCGCAGGCCGGTCGTGGTGGGTCGGATGATGCCCCGGCGGGGCGGGACGGGCCGTATCTCTCGGTTCGTGGTGGCCTTGACCGCGAGGACCCTGAGCCGGGACGGCGTGACGGTCAGGCCGCATGCCTCCATGACGGAGGCGTACGAGCCGATCAGCCGAGCGGTGGAGACCGGCAAGCCGACAGCGGACCAGTAGACGGCCGGGTGCTTGGCCCGGGCGTAGGCAGCCCCGCCGCCGAGTGCGGCGACAGGACCTCCCACCTCCAGAAGCGTCGCTATGTCGGTCATCAGGCAGCGGCCCCGGTTGCGGCAGCCGGGAACGCGGCCGGGGTGACGGCGGCGGCGCGGAAGGCGATGCCGTGGCGCTGCTGCCCGTTGAACACGCTCTCCCAGGGCCGGGCGATCAGCCCCGGCAGCGAGACCGGCGCCCCGAGCGCCAGCCCCTCCGAGATACCGCCCTCAGGAACGGTGACCTTGATCAGCGACGACTCGCCCTGCTCGATGTAGACGACGCCGATCGTCATCAGCGGCTCACCGCTGACGGTGTCCATGGCCCGCTCGCCGGTCTGACGGTCGCGAACCTTCGGCTCCGGAGCCTCGGTCAGCAGGATCGTCGCGGCGGAGGCCTCAACACGGATGGTACGCAAGGGAGTTCCCCTATCTACTCGTCTATACATGATGCGTCCTGCGAACCCGATCTTCGGGATCACGCGGACCACTCTGCCACTCAACTTGCCCACTCGTCTATACGAGTTTGCCTGTTGAGGTGTACAAGTCCGAGAACCGTCCCCGCGCACCACCGCAAACCATGACGATCAGGTCGCCGGAAGCTGGTACGACAGCACGTATGCGTCAGCCGCCATGACGGTGTCGCAGACCTCGACGGCTCGCCCCTCGGTGTCGAAGGCGGTCCGGATGAGGTGGATCACGGGTACGCCGGAGGCCAGCCGGAGGGTCTTCACTTCGGTCGGCGAGGGCATCCGAGCCCGGATCTCCTCCTCGAAGTGGTCGAGACGGTGGCCGAGTTCTTCGAGGCGGGCGTAGATGCCGCCGGGCCCGGGATTGGGTTCGGCGATCTGAGTGCCGCGGGCGATGTCGAGGGGCAGGTAGGAGGTGGCGAACTCGACCGGGCGCCCGTCGAGGAGATACCGGCGCCGCCGGGCGAGTACGCGTCGTACGGAGCCGAGCCGGGTGGAGATGTCCTGACTGGCCTTCTCTTCCTTGACCTCCAAGCTGTCGACCTGGGGGTGACTGCCGGCGGCGTCGGCCTCGACGATGAAGGCGGACTTGCCTTGCTCGCGATGTCGCCGCGCGAACCGGTCGGAGGCGAGACGACGTACCGGTGGCCGGGGCCGGACGAAGACGCCCTTCCCGTGCTCGGCGTGCACGAGCCCTTCCCCCTGAAGGATGGAGAAGGAGTTTCGGACCGTCATACGGGATACCCCGTAATGATCGACGAGGTCGGCCTCCGAGGGCAGCTTGTCGCCCTCGCGGAATCGCCCACGGTCGATGGCCTCACGCAGTTGGTCGGCGATCTGCCGGAAGACCGCACGATCGCTCGTGGGGTCGAGATCGCCGAGAAGGCCGGAAGAAAGAGGGCTCACGCGTACTCCTTTAGGTATCTAGACGAGTGGGCGAGTCTTGTTGCTACGGTGGAGAGCCTAGCCAGCCGAGAGGGTCGAGGAACGTGAGCACTGACCGACCGCACTCCGTGAGCGTTGCCGGAGTGGTCGTCGACACCCAGGGCCGGGCCCTCCTGATCCAGCGCCGCGACAACGGCAAGTGGGAACCCCCGGGCGGCGTCCTCGAACGCGAGGAGACCATCCCCGAGGCCCTGCAACGCGAAGTCCTCGAAGAGACCGGCATCAAGATCGCACTTCCCGCGACCCTGACCGGCATCTACAAGAACATGACGGGCCTGATCGTCTCGCTGGTCTTCCGCTGTGAAGCCGCTGACGGCACGCCCACCACCGGCGACGAAACCCGCGCCCTGCGCTGGGCCACCCGCGAAGAAGTCTCCGAACTCTCCGACGAGGCGTACGCCATCCGCGTCCTGGACGCACTCGACGCGACGTCGCCGCCGGCCATCCGCGCCCATGACGGCGTGAAACTCGTCTAACCCGAACCCGCTGCACATGGCGGCCTACCAGCACGAAGGAACTTGTATGCACGAGTATACGAGTGCAGCCCGGGTCTGGGGGCTCACTTGCCCAGGTTTTCCAGAAGAGGTGAGCCGGGCCCGCCGCTGGACCCGCGACATCCTGAGCGGATCGCCGCTGGCGGAGGACGCGGAGCTGATCGTGAGCGAGCTCAGCGCGAACGCGATCCTGCACACGGCCAGCGGCCGGGACTCCGGCAGCTTCCATCTGGCTCTGGCTGTGTCGGCGCAGGTGATCGCTCTGTCGGTCACGGATGGCGGAGGGGCCGGCGCGGTCCCGAAGGTCGAGCACCAGGACCAGGAGGCCGAGCACGGCCGGGGCCTGGGCATGGTCACCGCGATCGCCCACCGGGTCGTGGTCCACGACAGCGATGGCGGCCACACGGTCACCGCGGAACTCTTCACCGACGTACGTAGGGGAGGCCATCCGTGCTGATGAACGGACCCCGCCACGGCTACTGGTGCGAGTGCTGGACCCAGAACCTCACCGAAGAGGAACGGCCGACGCTCCGAGCGTCCCTCGATGCCTACTCGGCTTCCCAGGCAGACAGATGGGTTGCGGTGACGCTCCGCACGATCTCTCCGGCTCTGGACTCCGACGCTTCCGACGTGGCGTGGGCCTGGCTCTCCCAGGGCCGCATCGCAACCCGGCAAGCCCTCCTACGCTCCGAGCCCTGCACGGTCACGATCACTCATGCCCAGACCCGCATCACATGGACGATCCGACCAGTGCTCTTCCTACCGCTCGCCCACCGCCAAGGCGTCGAACTCCCAGCCTGCACAAACGACTTCAAGCCCCACACGCCCGACTGAGTTACAACTTTCTCTACTGGTTCAAGGCGGCTCGCTCCGCTCCCCGCGCGCGGCCCGGCCCCCGGCCGGGCCTGCGCTCCTGTCTCCGCCCCGCTCCAGCCCGGCCGGGGGCCGGGCCGCGCACGCAAGATGCAGCCACCGGATGCCAGAGAGAAGGGCTACGCCATGGCCCGACGCCTGGTTCCATGGCATTAGCCACCTCCCCCGAGCAAGATGCCACTAAGCTGATTTCACCTCGCGAGCGGTCTAACACGTGAATCATCTTGTGCATGCTCTCCTAACTGGGGGTCTCGATGGCGACCATGAAGTTCAGCGACCTCAATTTCGGCGAGGCAGCCGCCGAAGTGGAAGCCGAAAAGAGCCCAGATCTCCTGCTTCACAGCTTCGTTGACAAATGGGGCGTAGAAAATAAGCTAGCCAAAGGTGACGCGTTCTTGTTGATTGGACCCAAAGGGTCTGGAAAGTCGACAGTAGTTGAATACCTTCGCCTGAAAGCGGAGCGAGCAAACGGTCTGTCATTTTTCGATATCTGCGACGTCGGCGAACTCTACCAGTCAGCGGAGAGCAATCTCTCCAATCTGGAAAACAGCCGCAGCGAGCTAGCCTGGAGAGTGTTCATTTGGCTTCGACTGTATGCATCCCTCATGAAGGACCAAGGGAGCGACCTAGCCAACGACCCAGACCACCTCAAATTCTTTAACGACCTCAAAACGGCCGGACTAGTTTCAGGAAATCTGAAGACCGTAATCTCGGAAGTTAAAAAACGGGGACACAAGTTCTCGCTCCCCCAGGGGCTTTATAGTTACACCATCGAGGCAACAGGCGAGAATGTAGTACGCGCCGACAGGCTTGCAGAGATTATCTCCCAAGCCGTACTGAGTGCACAAACAAGTTCTCCCCACTATCTGGCGTTGGATGGTCTAGATAGTGCATTCATCGGCAGTTCTGAGTACTGGACACTTTTGGCGAATCTTCTCCGCGCCTGCAACTCCATCCACAAGGATCTCCGTAAAGGTAACTCAACGGTTCGGATCACACTACTGTGCCGCAGTGACGTATTCCTTAAAATCCAACTACCCGATAGCAACAAAATTCGCCAAGGGTGGGGTGTTGAACTGGACTGGACTTACGGAGTCGATGACTTCCGACACAGCTACCTGTGGGATCTCATCGAAAGGAAGGTTCAAGCTTCGGGCGGGCCCGACGGAGACGTTCTCGCATACTACTTCCCTGTTGAAATGACATATGGACAAGGTCGTAGGGAGGAGATGCCACGGTACCTCTTGAATCTGTCGCGCCAGACACCGCGAGACATCCTTACCCTGTTCACTGAGATGGGGAAAGTGTCAGCTGGCGTACACCCCCTCGACATTCTCAGGATTCGCGCAGGCGTAAACAACTACTGTCGAACTTACTTCGCTAATGAGATCGCCAACGAGTTTGTTGGACTAGCACCTGAAGTAATCTGCCGATCACTGATCGGCAAAATGACGAGAATTCCTCGCCAGCGGTTCGATCGATCAGATATTGAAGCACTGTTCGCAGCAGACCTCGAACAAGAAGAGATTAGCCTTGACGATCTCCTCTTGCAGCTATTCTATTCTGGGGCGATCGCAAATTATATTCCAGGACGTCGCGAAGACTATGTTCAGTTCTATCACCGGCGAAGCCATTCTGATCTAAATGTTAGTGGACCATTTCTACTGCACAATGCTCTGACGATCGGTCTAAACGTACCGAGATGAGGTCCAGTCGACTCCGCTGCTGCCCAAGCTGCGGGCTCCACACCGTCGTTACGGGGCCGACCGTCCCGGCTTCTTCTGGTCGACGGCACGAGCCGACAACGTGGCTGAGGCCGGTGGGGCTGCAGCGAGGCACACGCGTGCGTGGTCGGTCGGCACACTCGCCATCGTGGCTGACTGTCTTCAGCTGAGCTTCATGCCACAACCGTGCCAGATGCAGAGGTCGACTATGGTCAGAGGGTGCCCTGCCATCAAGTTGCCGGGCACCTCAGCTGATATCGAAGGCCCAGATCATCGGCAGGGTACCTCCGCTTCTCTCCTAAATCGGTGTTGGATCAGGCTAGCCGGGGAGCCACGTGACCAAGGACGCCGTAACTCCAGCCCTCCACTGGGATAGTACGTACGTGTCCCGTCCAACCCGGTGGACGTGAGGGGAGAGTTAGCGGTGCGCGGAGACGGGGTGAGCAGTTATTTATAGCGGACCTGCGTAACCGGACTACTGGTGCCAATCGTCGCCGTCTGCCGTTCTGAGTTCAGGGCAGGTCTGTCAGCACGCAGACCGTCCGCAAATAATCTCAGCTTCCCAAACGGTGAGCCGTTCCCCGCTAGAGCTGATCACCTAGATGCTAGCTGGCGCCCGCGGCATCGCTCCAAGGCGCATCTTTCGATATTTTCCACATGCTTTCGAAAAAGTCCGAGCATCCCTTTACCATACGCTCCGACTGCGGCGTTCCGTCTCTGATATCCCACCCGATATTTCCAGTCTGAGATATGACTGGATCAATTAGGGTTCGGTTGGGGTGACCATAAGGAAATTCTGTCTCCCGGGCAACATCGTAGAGCGTAAAGAAGGCGGCGTTGTCACCGATAAGACACGCGCGGAATTCGGGTATTCCGGGGTGAGTGCGAAATTGAAGCGAAACCTGAATTCGCGTGCGATCTCTTAGGCGCCTAGCGAAGAAGAGTAGATGGCTCGCATAGTCCTCAGTCCTTCCCGTTACATACCTTCGAAATTCTGGATCATCAGAGCAGGTTCCATCACTGTTTAATTTGGATGGAATACGCATTGGCCCAGATAGATCAGGAGTCAACACCTTGAACGTCACAGACTGGACGCGCCCCGGAGAGTCGTGCAACCGCATCAACGATTCACGCATGTGCTCGAAGATCGACTCGCCAGTATAGCCTATGAACCGCACGTCAACGACGCGCCCATCCTCGGCTTCTTTGATTAATCCCCCTGGGGAGCCGGGATTCGCAAATCTGAATGAATTTTGCCCGCTCCTTGGCCCATCTGCTAAGTCCTTAATCGCGTCATACAAGACGTATGCCACTAAGCTCAGAAGAGCTCCAGCCACAAATGTGCTTCCTTGCAAAGCATCGCCGACAGGCTTGAATATTTGGGCAACTAGGCCGAGAAGAAATATTCCCAGTAAGACGCAGCGCGTGACTATTGGTTCAACAGTGTTTCGAATGTGGCGGATAATTCCTTGAATTGACGCAGAAGAGGCCGCCATGTTCCCCCCAAGAAGCTAGGCGCTCGCCGCTTGAACCCCTTCATACCCTGCCAGCAGCATCGCTAGTCTCTGGCATACATGATCACCGCCGGTAAGCGCCTCGAGCCAGCGCTTGTCAGTAAGCGCACGAGACCGTTTCCTGTGACAGTTCACGCGTGCCAGGTCGTGCGGGGAACACCGGGGAACCAGTGGACCGCCCACCGAGCGCCGACACCGCTCCACTGCAGGTCAGCCTGACAGCGATCCCTAGATCGCCTGAGCTGCCCAATCTCATGGTCACCCTCGCGACGGCAGATTGCGGGACTTAGATGCCCGGCTCCGTCATCGAGATGACGACTCCGCTTCTTCCTGCAACAGCGTCAGCAAACGTCGGCCAAGACCCGACAAGGCGTACGGGCGGTAAGTACCTCCGTAGATAACGCCGTGGAGGGCACTCTCTACCAGTCCCAGCGAGATGAGCTTCTGAAGGACTGCGTGCCCACCCACTTCTAGGCCAGGGTCGGTCCGGCACACGTCCTGCAACGTCATGCCGTACTTCACGCCCTCCGAGGGGCGCTCGGGAGGCCTTGGCAACGGTGTCGCCGACGAGATGATGTGCATGAGCCTGATATGCGGAGGATCGATCTCTTTAATGGCTTTTTGCATCAGTTCCCATATGTCGAGGCGTGCCGGCGCTGGGTCTGCCAGCGCCGCGGCTAGGGCACGAGCAAGAGCCCGTCGCTTCTGGCTGAGTGAGATGTCCTGCGCGGCACTGACAACTCTCCCGGCGAACTCAAGCAACCGCTCATCGGAGAGAAGCCGATCCTGTAGTTCTTCCGGATCGATCCGCAGCACTCGGGTCACTTCACGAACCAACTCGGTACGTCGACCGGCACGGTGCGCTGCGATCCGATCCGCGACCATGTCATAGCTCGTTGCCAAGGCAGGGCCAACGGCGGCTCCGAACAGTGCCCCTTCGGATCCACCGATCATGGCACCGACTGCTGTTCCAGCCGTGGCAGCGGCTATCTGCTTCAGGCCATCAGCTACCTGATCCTCAGTCCTTTTACTCACGGGACGACTGTATGCCCGCCGCCGGGCCATGCCCCGCTTTCGTTAATCCCTCGGCCTGACCACACCTGGCCCGGTGCCGAAGTGGTGCAGCAAGCTACGCACATCATGTAGCGGATCATGACGGGCCTGTTCGCGCGCGGAGGGCGTCGTCTGCCAGAAACCGTCTCAGTTTCCGTCTCATTCAGCCCCGTTCACGACCGTTCAGCCGAGGCCCCAAGCCACCACCACGCCGACGGCCAGACGCCCATGTACCCAGGTGAACGCCCCCGGACGCACCCCACCGCCCCACCCACACAGTTGGAAAGCGTGTTGGGGGCAACCCCTCACGAGTTCGAATCTCGTATCCTCCGCAGCTGCCTGAACAGGCGAAACGAAGAGCCGAGCCGCGATTGCGGCTCGGCTCTTCGCCGTGCGCTGGTTGCAGTTTTGATTGCATTTACAACAACCCATTATGGGCATTTCGGCGAGCAGGTTGTCAGATCTTCCACTGCCGTCGGCTCGTCTCGTCGGGCTGGGCCCACGGCGGGTAAGCGCCCCGGACTCTGTCTTCGTACGGCATCCGCAGACCACGCGCCTGCGCCATCCTTGGCCTTGGGGCTGAGCCGAAGCGGCTGCGGCCCGCCTGTGACGTCCCCTGTGTGTCGAGGTGCACCCCATGAAGTCCCGATCGACGCTTGCGACTTGGCTGAGCGAACTCGACGGTTCCCGCCTGGGACGCGTACTCGCCATGCGGAAGGACGCAGCCTCCTCTCCGGAACCGCGCTCGGTGGGGGAACTGGCGGACCGTCTCCAACGTCCGGGGTCCGTGGCACTCGCCCTGCCGCACCTCACGCTGCCTTGCTTGCAGGTCTCCGAGGCGCTGGCTGCCCTGGGAGCACGAGCGTCCCGGGACAGCCTCGCGGAGTTGCTCGGCTCGACGTCCTCTGCGGCTGTACACGCGCTGGACGCGACCCTGGAGGCGCTGTCGGATTGGGCGCTCGTGTGGCCCGACGGCGACGAGGCGCTCCGCATGCCCATGCCCTTGCGGCAGGCGTGGAGCACGCCACTGGGACTTGACGCCCCGCTGGAAGAGCTGTTGTCCGGCGCCACCTCGGAGGAACTGCGCGGCATGCTGGCGATCCTGGGTGTCAAGCCACCCGGCACCAAGCAGCAGCGACTCGCGGCTCTGGTGGAGCAGCACAGTGACGCGGAACGGGTCGCCGCGTTGGTGGCGAGGGCACCGGCGGTCACCCGGAAGTTGCTTGAGCAGAGCGCCAGGTCCACGCCGCGTCAGTCACTGTTCGTCGTGTTCGGGGCTCCTGACCCGGACCTCCAGCCAGGCGCCCGATGGGCACTCGACCGCGGGCTGCTGGTCCAGGACCGTCACCGTTACGGGCCCGTCCGGATGCCGGCCGAGGTAGCCCTGGCTCTGCGGGGCGCCGACTGGCACGCTCCGTTCGATCCTCTGCCGCCTGTCACACAGTTGGGGCCCGTCACCCCCTCGGAGGTGGAGCGGGAGGCCGCGGTAGCCGCCACCGCGTTCGCGGCCCATGCCGCCTCCGTTCTCTCGGCGTGTGCGACCGCACCACCGACCCGGCTGAAGTCGGGCGGGATCGGCGCGCGTGAACTGGCCCGGCTCGGCAAGACCGCCCAGGCGGACGACGCCGTCGTACGCATCGTCCTGGAGACCGCGTACGCTGCCGGACTGCTGGGCCGCGACGGCGATCGCATGCCTCCCACCGAGGAGTACGACTCCTGGGCCGAGCAGGAGCCCGCAGAACAATTCACCGTACTGCTCCGGGCATGGCGGGACCTGCCGCTCACCCCCACCAGAGCACGCGACGAAGACAACAAGGCGCTTCCCGCGCTCGCCGGTGCGCCTGACTGCGGCGGCTGTCTGCAGGCCCGCCACGGGCTGCTCGCCGCGGCGGCGGGGCTTCCGGCAGGACAGGGGGTGAAGGTCGCTTCGGAGCTGGGGCCGCTCGTGGCCTGGCACCGTCCGCTCGCCGACGACGCCTCGCCCGAAGGCACGGCACCGTTCGGCACCGTGATCCGCGAAGGCGAACTGCTGGGCGTGCTGGCACGGGGTGCGCTGTCCCCACTCGGTGCCCACCTGGCGGCCCACGCCGACGAAGAACTCAGCATCACGGCCCGGCGGCTGCTGCCCCCCGCGACCACGACGGCCCGGATCGGCGCCGACCTCACCGCCGTCGTCACCGGCACCACGTCCGCGCGACTCGCGGCGCTGCTGGATTCGACGGCCGACCGGGAGACCAGTGGCACGGCGTCGGTATGGCGCTTCAGTGCCGGCAGTATCCGCCGCGCCCTGGACGCCGGTCGCAGCCCGGACGACATCACAGCCGACCTGGCCGCCGCCTCCACCACGGCCCTGCCACAGCCGCTGACCTATCTCATCGCCGACACCGCACGAAGTCATGGCCGGGTGCGCGTCGCCCCCGCGGCCTGTGTCATCCACGGCGACGAACCCGCGCTCCTGGCCGAACTCGCCGCCCACCGCGCACTGGCCAAGCTCGCCCTGCGGCAACTCGCTCCGACGGTTCTGGTCAGCGGCAGCCCACCCGCGACGGCTCTCGCCGCGCTCCGTGCCGCGGGCTACGCCCCGGTCGCCGAGACCGCCGGGGGAACTGTGCGTATCGAAAAGCGCCTGCCGCAGAGGGCCGCTGCCGTCCCGCCCCCGCGACGGAACGTCGGACGGCGCGGGCCCCGGACCACTGCGACCCGCGCCTCGGACATGCCCGCCGACGCCGGGATGGACGTCCTGGCCGACCGGCTGCTCAAGGCCCCGCCGACAGCACCGGAACCCGATCCGTTCGGCAGCGGAGTGCCCTTCGCGACGGACACCGAGGAGATCGTCGCCGGATATGCGAAGCACCTGTCGTACAGCGACGTCCGCCAGGTCGCCCATGCCATCGACACCGGTGCGGCCATCACGGTCGAGTACATCGCCACCTCGGGCAACCGGACCGTACGCACCCTCAGCGACCTGGAACTCGACCCGCCCTACCTCGAAGCCTGGTGCCACCTGCGCGAAGCGGAACGCGTCTTCACTCTCTCCCGCATCCATGGCGTGATGCCCGCGTAGGACTCGGCGGCCAAGGCCGGGTGCCCGGTTCACCACCCGCGACATCTCGCGAGATATACTTGAACCCACAGTTGATATCAGGGAGGCGCTCATGAGCAGGACGGTTATCGACCTGGACGACGACCTGGTCGCGGACGTGGCTAAAGCCCTCGGGACGAGCACCAAGAAGGAGACGGTCAACACCGCTCTTCGCGAGGTGCTGGAGAGCCGACGTCGCGCCTTGGCCCTCGCCCGACTGCGGGCCGCGGCCGGGGACGGCGCATTCGATCTGGAGCTGTTCGAGAACAAGGTGAACTACCGCCGGTGAACGCGGCCCAGTTCCTGATCGACACCAGCGCACTCGCTCGGTTCATGCGCGAGGACGCGGAGCAGTACGGCTGGGACCAGGCGGCAGCCGCCGGGCTCATCGCCACCTGCCCGATCACCGAGCTTGAGTTCTTCTACAGCGCCCGGTCCGCCGCCGACAGGGCGCGCGGCATCGAGGACATGCGCCTGATCTTCGGTTGGGTTCCCGTCGACGACCGCGCCTACGACCGCGCCTGGCAGGTCCAGGAAGTACTCACCAAACAGGGAAAGCATCGCAGTGCGGGTGCGGTGGATCTCGTCGTCGCCGCGACGGCCGAACTGCAAGGGCTCACCCTCCTACACCGCGACCACGACTTCGCCTGCATCGCGGCAGTGACCGGCCAGGCTCTCCAGTGGTACGGCCCGGAGAGCGGAAAATAGGCCGGCGATGGTTGCAGTTCTGGTTGCATTCGCCTCCGTACAGCACCGTTCGGGAGCCCCACCCGCTACAGCCGCACCGCAGGTCAGAACGCTCGCGCACCCCCCTGCACCCCCGGACGAACATTTGGAAAGCGTGTTGGGGGCAACCCCTCACGAGTTCGAATCTCGTATCCTCCGCCAGTGCCTCACCGGGCACGATGCCGAAGGGCCCCACCGTTCACGGTGGGGCCCTTCGTCGTGTGTGGTCTCAGTTGCTGTGATGGGACGTCGGAGGCGTGGACTTCATCGAGGTGCCTGCCCTCGCCGAGCTGGCCGATCAAGTCGACCCCGGTCCGCAGGGCGGGCCCGCCGCGGAGCCTCGGCTCGTCGCCCGGCTATCTGGACCACCGCAAGTCGTTCATGGACACCGTGCCGCGCCCACTCCAGGACAAGAAGGAAACCCTGTACGTCCTGGTCATGATGGCCGTCCGCCTCGTGGCGGCCGCGTTGTTCGGCTTCGGCGTGCTGGGGCCGTACGACCGCAAGGGGCTGCATCGCATCCCGGTGGGGGCGGCGCCAGAGAAGACCGCGGTCCAGGACTAGCGGAGGGAGCCCCCACGCTCCAGGGCTCCACACGGAAAACCGATCAGTTTCCATTTTGTGGAAATCGAGTTAACCTCGCGGTATGACCACCGAGGCGAAGCTCAGCCCCCGAGAGCGGCTGCTGGATGCGGCGGCCACGCTCACCTACCGAGACGGTGTCGGTATCGGCGTCGAGGCCCTGTGCAAGGCGGCAGGGGTGTCGAAGCGCTCCATGTACCAGCTGTTCGAGAGCAAGGACGAACTGCTGGCGGCGAGCCTGGAGCAGCGCGCCTCCGCCTACGTGGCGACACTCCTGCCCGCGGCGGACGACCGTCGTTCGCCTCGCGAGCGCATCACGCACGTCTTCGAGCAGGTGGAACGGCAGGCGGGTGCGCCCGAGTTCCGAGGCTGCCAATATCTGGCCGTCCAGATCGAGCTCAAGGATCAGAGTCACCCCGCGAGCCGGGTCGCCCATCAGGTCAAGGCGAACCTGACCGCCTTCTTCCGCGCCGAGGCCGAACAGGGCGGGGCGAGCGATCCCGACCTGCTGGCCCGGCAGCTCAGCCTGGTCTTCGACGGCGCCAGCGCCCGCGCGGGGATCGGAGCGGACAAACTGACGGGGCTCGTCGCGCCCACGGTGACCACCCTGCTCGACGCGGCAGGCGTGCGCTGACCTCGGCTTTCCCGAACGCCCTGTCACCGCCCGGCGCTCGGGGGCAGCCCCATGGCCGCGAGCGGCATCGGCACCCAGCGACAGGTGCACGGCGGCGACAAAGATCGCCTTCTTGTCCGGGAAGAGCCGGAAGAGATACGGCTGCGCGACGCCGAACACGCTCCGTGACCGCCGCGCGAATGACGCCCTCACGTCTCTCCGGCGCGCCGATCCTGTCCATGCCGTCATTCCGTCCGCCCGGCTTGCACGCGGAAACCGATCAGTTTACTCTAGCGGAAACCGATCGGTTTCAAACGAGTGCGGGAGTCCATGATGACGACAGATCGCCCGGTGGCACTCGTGACGGGTGCGTCCTCCGGCATAGGCAAGGAAACCGCGCTCGCACTGGTCGCAGCCGGATTCAACGTGGTCGGCACAAGCCGCGACACCTCACGCGTCACCCCGCTCGACGGTGTGACGTTCCTCGGACTCGACGTCGCCAGTGACTCATCGGTCGCCACAGCGGTCCAGGAGGTGAGCGAGCGGTTCGGGCGGATCGACGTCCTGGTCAACAACGCCGGCGTCGGCTCGATGGGTGCGGCGGAGGAGACCTCCGTCGAGCAGGCCCAGGCCGTGTTCGACACCAACGTCTTCGGGGTCATGCGCCTGGTGAACGAGGTCCTGCCGCACATGCGCGCCCAGCGACGCGGGCGCATCATCAACATCTCGTCCGTGCTCGGGTTCCTGCCCCAGCCCTACATGGCCGCCTACGCCGCCTCCAAGCACGCGATCGAGGGCTACACCGAGTCCCTGGACCACGAGGTCCGCGACCACGGCGTCCGCGCGCTCATCGTCGAACCCGCCTACACCAGGACCGGATTCGAGACCAACAGCGCGAAGCCCGAGATCCCCCTGCACGCGTACGCGAAGCAGCGGCAGACCGTCGACCGCGTCATGGCGGAGGCCGTCAGGAACGGCGACGCCCCCGCCGTCGTCGCGCAGGCGATCGTCACGGCGGCCACCGCCCCGAAGCCGAAGCCGCGCTACACCGCCGGCCCCCTGGCCGGACGCGCACGCGTACTGCGCCGCCTCGCTCCCGCCCAGGTCTTCGACAACCAGATCCGCAAGATGAACCAACTGGCCGGCTGACGCCCACGCGCTCTCCGGGCTCCCCCAGCTCCCCGGGTTCTCCGAGCTCCGGGCTCCGGCCAGATCACCGGCCGGGGAATCGTCCCCAACACCCTTTACCCATCCTGAATCCGCAGATCACCGCATCCAAGGGCTGAGCAGGGCATGGGCCGAATCCGAAGGACAGGTCAGCGGGGGTCGCCCGCGTGCTGGGCCGTTCTGTGGAGGGCGGGGTGGGTGGGGGTTCGGGTCGTTGATTCGTAGCGGCTGGGGAAGGGGTACTTGCGTTCCAGGAAGGTATTGATGGCCGTCTGGGCGGCCGCTCTGGCCTCGGGGGGCGTGTCCACGTCGTTGAGGCAGAAGAAGTCGACGTCGTCGCCGGCGGCGAGGCGGGAGAGGCGGCGGCGCATGTCCGGGGTGCCCAGCTGGACGTAGCGGAAGCGGTAGTCGGCGGGGACGGCGCGGGCGGTCGCCATGGCCCAGTGGTGGTGCAGGGTCGAGGCCGGGGCCACGTCGGACGTGGAGCGGAAGCGGGAGTACGCGGTGCGGTCCAGCTCCTCGATGCCCAGGCTCTCCATTTCCCGCATCACCGAGAGGAGTTGGGGGTGCGGGGTGTGCAGGGACTTGTGGGTGATGTGTCGGCCGTGGAAGCGGCTGATGATCTCGCGGGCGTTCTTGCCCGCGGAGTTCGGGGCCGGTTCCAGGGGGTGCGGGGCGCCTATGCCCAGCTTCAGGGGGGACAAGGGGATACGGGCGATGCCGTTGCCGTGGAAGAAGTGCTCGGGCCCCACCGGGCGGTTGATGAAGACGTCGTCGTTGAAGTAGAGGTAGTGCTCCGACAGGCCCGGGATGTGGTGCAGGCGGCTCTCGATCGCGTGGGAGTTGAAGACGGGCAGCGCGTCCGCCGGGAGGATGTCCCGGTGGTCGATCACGGTCAGGCCTTCCGCCCGCGGGTCCAGCCAGTCCGGGATCTGGGAGTCGGTCACCAGGTAGACGTGCCGGACGAAACCGGCGTACATCTCCAGCGAGCGCAGGGCGTACCTGAGCTCGTCGTGGCTGGTGTAGCGGGAGGCGCCGGTCTCGCGCGGGGCGATGGGGTTGTGGGAGAGCGCCTGGTGGGCGCGGCGCTTGGCCGCCATCGCCGGGTCGTCGCCGTCGACCCAGGTGTAGACGGCGTCGATGGGGAAGCGCACCTCGTCGATGCCGGGCTCGGCGAACGGCGCGAACGTCGGCACGCCGCGGTGGCGGCCCGCGACCACGGCGGGGCGCTGTGCCGTCAGCGGGAGCACCTCCGCCACCGGGTTGTGGCGCGGGGCCACCAGTGCCGGGCCGAAGACGTCCGGCATCCGGCTGCCGGGCACGGTGAGCCAGGAGGGGTCCGTGCCGAGGTCACGGCCGTGCCGCCAGAACTCGATGTCACAGCCCGTTTCGAGACCCGTGAGGACCTGCCCCTTCGGACCCAGGCGCACCACGCCGGTGCGGAGCACCTCGGCCCGCCGCAGCGCCTTCGGCAGCTTCCCGTCGGCCCACAGCGCCGCGGCGCTCACCTTGCCGTCCGCTCCTACGGCCCCGACGTACCCCACACCGGAGCCGAAGCGCTGGGCGGCCCGGGCGAGGATCGTCTCGCGGTACGTCCGCGCCACGCCGATGACCTGGCGGGGCGCCCCCTGTCCGGGCTCGCCGGGGACCAGGAAGTACGGGACGCCTAGCCCGTCCAGCAGCGTGCACACCCGTTCGAGGTCGGCCTCGACGGCGTCCGCCGCGGTGTATCCGGCGACGGTACGGCCGTAGAGCCGCGTCGGTCCGAAGGTGACCCGGCGCAGCCCGGGGACGGCGGCCCGCAGGCGGCGGCGGGCCCGGGCCGCGCGCAGCGCCCAGAGCCGGGCCGCGAACCAGAGCCTCAGGCGTACGAGAAGGTCCCGGACCCTTCGGATGCCCCCCGGCACTCCGAAGCGGTCACGGATGTCCATGCCCCCCATGTCGCTACCCCCCGGCCCCGTCAGCTCTGCTTCTCGTACGGGCTCGCGAAGGGGAAGTAGTCCTCCAGGAACTCGTTCATCCGGACGCTCACCTGCTCCCGCTCCTCGGGCGGTACGTCGACGTCGTTGAGGCAGAAGAAGTCGAAGCGGCGGTTGCGGCGCAGGTCGGCCAGGCGTCGGTCGGCGTCCGGGCGGCTGATGTTGACGTACCGGAAGCTGTACTTGCCCGGCAGGCCGTGGCCGGTCATCAGGGCGTACTGGTAGAGCAGCGGGGCCGTGACGGCGATGTCCTGCGGGGAGCGGAAGCGGGACGCCGTGGTGCGGCGGATGTCCTCCGGGAAGAGCTCCTCCAGCACCTGGTGGGTGCGGCGCTGCTGGGGGAGCGGGGTGTGCATGAAGTTGTTCGTCGTCATGCGGCCGAACCTCTCCAGCAGGAGCCGGCGGACGTTCTTGCTGGCGGAGTTGGTGGCCGTCTCCTCGGCGTGCGGCTTGCCGACGCCGATCTTGAGGGGGGAGACCGGGATCTTCATCAGGCCGCTGCCGTGGAAGAAGTGCTCCGGGGTGACCCGGCGGCCGACGAAGACGTCGTCGTTGAAGTACAGGTAGTGGTCCGACAGGCCCGGGATGTGGTGCAGCCGGGTCTCGATCGCGTGCGAGTTGAAGACCGGCAGGACGCCCTCGGGGAAGATGTCGCGGTGGTCCACGACCGTGATCCCGGGGGCCGTGTCGTCGAGCCAGTGCGGCTTCTGGCCGTCGGTCACGATGTAGATGTGCCGGACGAAGTCGGCGTACATCGCGAGCGAGCGCAGCGAGTACTTCAGCTCGTCGTGGCTGGTGTAGCGGGAGGCGTTGGTCTCCTTGTCCAGGATCTCGGCGGTGCCGCGGTCCTGGTAGCGGGCCCGCTTGGCCCGCATCTCGGGCTCCTCGCCGTCGACCCAGGTGTAGACGACGTCGACGGGGAAGGTCACGTCGTTGACGGTCGGCAGGGTGAGCGGGACGAAGCTCGGCAGCTCACGGTCGCCGATCCGCACGGTGGCGGGCTGCTGTTCGGAGGCCGGCAGGACGTCGGTGATGCCGTTGTTCCGGGGGGCGACGAGGGAGTCGGCGAAGATGTCCTCGGAGGCCTGCGGCTGCACCTTGGCCAGGCGCCGGGGGCCGTCGGCGGAGGCGAGGAGCTCGGCCCCGTCCTCCCAGAACTCGATGTCGCAGGCCAGTTCGGGGCCGGCGAGCAGCTGGTCCGAGGGGCCGAGGTGGTTCTCCCCGACCCGCAGGATGGGGGCGCTCCGCAGCCCGGCCGGCAGCGCGCCGTCCATGAACAGCGCGGGGTGCTTGAGCTTTCCGCCGGGCATCGGGCGGCCGATGAAGACCGCCTTGCCCTCGTTCTGCGCCTCCAGGGCGGTGAGCAGCCGCTCGCGGTCCACGACGTTCACACCGACCGTGTGCCGGGTGCGGGCGGCCGGGACCAGGAAGTACGGGATCCCTTCCTGCTCCAGCGCGGCGACGACCAGGCCGAGGTTGGCGGCGGCCGCCTCGGCGGCGCTGAACCGCGTCACGACCCGGCCGTAGAGCTGCTGGCCGCGCACGGCCACCGGGCGGAGCACCGGATCCGTGACCGCGGCCCGGCGGCGGCGCCGCATGGTACGCAGCTGCCACACGCTCTCGGCGGCCTTCCGCTCGACTCGCGGGCGCATCCGCCGGGCAAAGGAACGCACGGTCACGTTCTGAGCTCCTCTTCCATGAACCTGTCGAACATCTCTGCGTAAGGCAGACAGACGTATGTGACGGAAGGTTGTAGAAGAGTTCTCCTGGAATTAACGGACTAAGAAGTTCCAGAACAGCCGAGCCGCAGCCTGGTGTGGTAGAGGACGGCAGGTCACCTGCCCTCGGCCAGAGTGTGCGCGACGAGCGCGTTGGCGTGACCGTGACCGAGGCCATGTTCCGTCTTGAGCCAGGTGACGAGTTCCATGTGCCTGGTCAGCGGGGAGGTGCGGATCAGGTCCTGCCAGTGGGCGATCGGGTGGCCGTACTTCTTCTCGATGGACGGGAAGTAGCTGGCGGGGCCCTTCACGGCGTCGGTCATGGCGGTCGTGTCCTCTCAGGAGAAGGTGTCGGACGTACGACCGGTGAGGGGCCGAGAACTCATCGCCGCGCGCGGCTCCCTCACCACCGCCACCTCGCCCGCCGGGACGGTGACCAGTTCAGGCACCGGCTTTCCGGTGAGCAGCTCGGTGGCCTCGCCGGACACGGAGATCTCCGCGGCCGCCTCGGTGTGGTTGATCAGGAAGAGGTAGTCCGCGTCCGTGCCTCGCCGCAGCACCGCCTCCACGCCCTCCGGGGCGCTGAGGACCGGCATCACGCCCGCCTCCGTGCGGATGCGGTCGAGGAGGGCGGCGAGCGTCGCCGGGTCCGGCCGGGTGGCCAGGTACCAGGTGGTGCCCGCACCGAAGGAGTTGCGGGTCACCGCGGGTACGCCGTCCAGCGGGCCCCGCGTGTACGTCGACACGGCCTCCGCGCCCTCCAGCCGCACCCGCTCCGACCACAGCGTCCCCGTGGCACCGCCGTCCGAGGAACTCAGCTCCACCGACTCACCCGGCAGCAGCGGGAACAGCTCGTCCGTGCGCACCCCGAGCGCCTCACGGAACGCGCCCGGGTAACCCCCCAGCCGCACATGGCAGTTGGTGTCGACCGCCCCGCTGTGGAAGCCCACGGCCAGCGTGCCGCCGCGCTCCGCGAAGCCGGTCAGATTCGCCGCGCCCTCGTCGTCGACCAGGTAGAGCGAGGGCGCCAGGACCAGACGGTACGACGACAGGTCCGCCTCCGGGTGGACGAAGTCCACCGCGACGCCCGACCGCCACAACGGCTCGTACCAGGCACGGACCAGCTCCTGGAAACGCACCTCCGCGCTCGGCTGCGAGGGCAGTTCCAGGGCCCAACGGGCGTTCCAGTCCCAGACGATGGCCACCTGTGCCGGGACCGTGGCGCCCCGCACCTCCGCCAACGCCCGCAGATCCGCGCCCAATCGGACCACGTCACGCCAGATCTGACTGTCGGTCCCCGCGTGCGGCAGCATCGCGGAGTGCCACTGCTCGGCGCCCGCCTTCGCCGCCCGCCACTGGAAGTAGGCGATGCCGTCGGCCCCCCGGGCCACGTGGGCGAGGGCATTGCGGCGCAACTCCCCAGGTCCCTTCGCCCGGTTGACCGGCTGCCAGTTCACCGCGCCCGTCGAGTGCTCCATCAGCAGCCAGGGCCCGCCGGCCAGCGAGCGGACCAGGTCGCCGCTGAGCGCGAGGTCGATGTGCGACTCGGGGTCCGTGGACTGGAGGTAGTGGTCGTTGGAGACCACGTCCAGCTTCGGGGCCCAGCGCCAGTAGTCCAGTGCGTCGAAGTTGTGCATCACCATGAAGTTGGTGGTCGCGGGGATCTCCGGCGCCGCCTCCCGCAGCACCTCGCGCTCCGCCTCGCACAGCGAGAGCAGCGCGTCGCTGCAGAAGCGGCGCCAGTCCAGCTGGTGGGTGGGGTTGGGGACGGCGCCCGTGGCGCGGGGTGGGATGATCTCGTCCCAGTCGTAGTACCACTGGCTCCAGAAGCGGGTGCCCCAGGCGTCGTTGAGCGCATCAAGGCCGCCGTACCTCTCGCGCAGCCAGACCCGGAACGCCGCCGCGCTCTCCTCGCAGTAGCACTCCGCGTTGTGACAGCCGTACTCGTTGTGGACGTGCCACATCACGACCGCCGGATGCTCGGCGTACCGCCGTCCCAGCTCCCCCGCCATCCGCAGCGCCGCCTCCCGATACGCCGGGCTCGACGGGCAGAACGTCTGACGGCTGCCGTACGAAAGTCCCCTGCCGTCCTTGTCCACGGGCAGCGCCTCGGGGTGCTTGACGAAGAACCAGGCGGGCGGTGCCGCCGTCGGGGTCGCCAGGTCGGCGGCGATGCCGTGGGAGTGGAGCATGCCGAGGACTCGGTCCAGGAGGGTGAAGTCGTACTCGCCCTCCTTCGGCTCCAACAGCGCCCAGGAGAAGATGCCGACGCTGACCATGGTCACCCCGGCCTCGGCCATGAGGCGCATGTCCTCGGCCCAGACCTCCTCGGGCCACTGCTCGGGGTTGTAGTCACCGCCGTAGGCGATGCCCCGCGGGATCATCGGGCGTCTCCGCCCAGGAGCCGGCGGGTCGTCTCCACACCCCACTGGTCCAGGGACAGCAGCCGGTCGCTCGACGCCATCAGCCCGCCGGTCGCCTCGACATGGGCCGCCCAGCGCTCACGGGTCTCCACGGCGGGGCGGGCCATCAGACAGTCGGGGTCGTTGACCCAGAACCGGCCGTGCTGCCACTGGCGGCCGGCGCCCGTGAACTCCGCCGGGTCCTGGCCGGGCTGGCTGTAGTCGTCGGCCTCGGGGCGGCGGTGCGGGGCCGTGTCGGGGCTGACGCGCATGGCGTCGAAGAGGCCGATGGAGGCGAGGAGCGGGGCGCCGCAGCCGAGCAGGTACGCGTCGTCGCCGATCGCCTCGCGGATCAGCTCGATGCCCTGGCGGTACGCCGTGAGGGGGTCCGCGTCGGAGTGTCGTACGCCCTCCAGGGCGCCCGCGTAGAGGAAGTCGACCTTGAAGTAGTCGTAGCCCTCGGAGCGGAGGGTGCGGAAGACGTTCGCCAGGTACTCCGCCGCCTCCGGGTGGGTCGTGTCCAGGACGCACAGGTCGTGGCCCCAGTTGCGGCCGGCGTGCAGGAAGCCGCCGTCGAGATCCTTGACCAGCCAGTCGGGGTGCTCGGCGGCCAGGTCGCTCGCTGGGTCGACGAGGAAGGGTGCCGTCCAGATGCCCGCCCGGCGGCCCCGCGCCCGGATCGCGTCCGCGATGCCCCGGCGGGAGCGGAAGCGGCCGGAGAGGGTGAGCCAGTCGCCGAGGGCCTTCTGGTAGCCGTCGTCGATCTGGACCACGTCGATGGGCAGGTCGAGGGTGTCCATCGCCCGCAGGTTCTCGTGGATGTCGTCCTCGGTGACCTGGGTGAAGTACTCGTACCAGGAGCACCAGACGGTGGGCGCCGGGCGCGGGGGCGCGACCTCCAGGGAGGCCGCCCAACTGCCCAGCACCTCCTGGATGTCCGTGCCCGTCCACTCCTTCACCGGACCGTCGGCGCTGATCTCCGCCGCCTCGCCGGTGACGACCAGACGGATCGACGGGACCTCCCGGGTCGGGTCCACCGCGGCCCAGAGGCGGACCGCGGAGCCGTCGCCCGGGTCCAGGGCCAGCAGGCCCTCGCCCTGGAAGGTGCCCGCGGGGACGGTGACGCCGGGGCGGTAGCAGACCGTGGCCCAGTTGTCGTCGGTCGGGCGGTACGGCTTGTCACCGAGGGCGTAGGCGCCGCTGGGGCTCCAGGACTGCCAACCCTCCTCGTGGACACGGGCGTTGCGCGCGTCCACGGGCACGGAGGCGACCGGGGTGAAGGAGTGGGACACGGTGGTTCTCTTTCAAGTGAAGGGCGGTCAGCCCTTGTTGGCACCGAGCGTCAGACCGCTCACGAACTGCCGTTGCAGTACGAAGTAGACGATCAGGGTCGGGATCGCGGTGAGCAGCGCACCCGCCGCCACCAGGTTCGGGTCCGTGAAGTACGTGCCGGAGAGGTTGTTGAGGGCCGAGGTGATCGGCATGTTCTCGCCGGTGGAGATCAGGACCAGGGCCCAGAAGAAGTCGTTGTAGATCCAGATCGAGAGCAGTGTGCCGAGGGCGGCCATGGCGGGTTTGCACAGCGGGAGGACGATCTGCCAGTACTGGCGCCATACGGAGGCGCCGTCGACGAGGGCGGCTTCGGTCAGTTCGTGCGGGAGGGAGCGCATGTAGTTGCTGAGCACGAACGCGCAGAAGCCGGACTGGAACGCCACGTGGATGAGGACCAGGCCGAGTGCGGAGTCGTAGAGCTTGCCGCTCATGGTGATGCCGGGCAGGTCGATGAGCAGGTAGAGGCGGTAGAGCGGGGTGATGATGACCTGCTGGGGGAGCAGGTTGCCGGCGGTGAAGACGAGCAGCAGGGCGAGGTTGAGGCGGAAGTCGAAGCGGCTGACGTAGAAGGCGACCATCGAGGACAGGAAGAGGGTCAGCAGGACCGCGGGTATGGCGATGAGCAGCGTGTTGACGAAGTAGTGCGTCATGTCGGACTGCTCGAAGGCGTTGGTGAAGTTGTCCAGGCTCAGGGAGTCCGGCCAGGACACATAGCCCTTCTCGCTGGTCTCCGCGTAGGGGCGCAGGGCCGCGTAGACCGCCCACAGGAGAGGGGCGAGCCACGCCAGGGCCATGGTGGCCAGGACGACGTGCAGCACAACCCGCGCGGGGCGCAGCGGCGTCTTCGGCTTCTTGAGAGTCAGGGTGCTCATGCGCGCCGCTCCTTCCGGAAGGTGCTCACCAGGTACGGGATGATCACGACGAGCGAGATCAGCAGCAGCACGACCGCGATCGCGGAGCCGTATCCGATCCGGCTGGACTCACCGATGATGTTGTTGGTCACGAGGATCGACAGCAGCTCGGTGCCCTCGGCGCCCTTGTTGAAGACGAAGACCAGGTCGAAGGCGCGCAGCGCCTCGATGATCGTCACGACCAGCACCACGGTGTTGGTGGGGCGCAGGGTGGGGAAGATGACGTTCTTGAACGTCTGCCACTCGTTGGCGCCGTCCAGCGCGGACGCCTCCCGCAGCGACGGGTCGACGCCCTTGAGGCCGGCCAGGTAGAGGATCATCATGTAGCCGGTGTGCCGCCAGGACGCCGCGATGAGGATCGCCCAGAGGTTGAGGTCCGGGTCGCCGATCCAGTCGATGTAGTGGCCGGGCTGGTTGGCGCCGATGAGGCTGTTGATCAGGCCGGTGTCGGGGTTGTAGACGAGCTGCCAGACGAAGCCGATGACGGCCATGGACAGCACGACCGGCAGGAAGAACGCGGTCTGGTAGACGCGGCTGAAGCGGATCTTCTTGTCCAGCTGGACGGCCAGGAACAGGCCCAGCGGGGTCGGGATGCAGATGAGCACCACGAACCAGATGACGTTGTGCTCCACGGCGGGCCAGAACTGCGGGTTGTTGGTGAACAGTTCCTTGAAGTTCTCGAGCCCGACCCACTGGATGGAGTCGAAGCCGATGCCGTTCCAGGAGGTGAAGGCGAGGAGGATCGACGCGAGCGCGGTGACCCAGACCAGGGCCACGTGCAGGATCGTCGGCAGGCCGGCCATCAGGCCGAGCGTGAGCCGGTCACGGCGGGTCAGCAGGCGCGCATGGCCCTGCGGGACCCGCCTCGTGACCGGGGCAGCGCCCGAAGGCGGCTCGGGGGCCGCCTCCGGGGACTTCGTGGGGGTGGTGTCGGTGGTCATCGTGGTCAGCTGGACGCGAAGATCGTCTTCTTCTGGCGCTCGATCGAGGTCAGCAGACTGTCGATGCCCTTGGGGTCGCGCACGAACTTCTGGAGCGCGGGCTGCATCACCGTCGAGGTGAAGTCCGGACGGCTGTCACGGTCCATGAACTGCGTGAGGCTCTTCGCGCCGGAGATCATCTCGTACGCCTTCTTCTGGAGGGCGGTGTACGAGGAGGTGTCGGCGCCGGTGGCGGCGTGGACGACGCTCGGGTCGGCCTTGAGGTAGATGTCCTCGGCGGCCGTGGTGCCCAGGTACTCCAGGAGCTTGACCGCGCCGGCCTTGTTCTTCGGGCTCTTGGAGAGCATGAAGCCGTCGGTCGGGGCCTCGACGGTGTCCTGGCCGTACGCCGGGTCGATCTCGGGGAAGGCGAAGAAGTCGAGGTCGTCCAGGGCGGCCTTGTCGGTGAACTGCTGGGCCACGAAGGTGCCCAGCAGGTACATGCCGGCCTTCTTGGAGGCGAGCGTCTGCGCCGCGTCCTGCCAGGTGCGGCCGGTGGCGCCTTCCTGGTGGTAGGGGAGGATCTCGGTCCACAGGTCGAAGACCTTGCGCACCTTGGCGTCGGTCCAGGAGGCCTTTCCGGCCATCAGGTCGACGTGGAAGTCGTAGCCGTTCTGGCGGAAATTGATCTGGTCGAAGGTGCCGAGCGCGGGCCAGGCGTCCTTGTCGCCGAAGGCGATCGGGACCAGCTTGTCCTTCTCCATCTGCTTGCACAGGGCGACGAAGGCGTCCCAGGTGGTGGGGACTTCGTAGCCGTACTGCTGGAAGACGCTCTTCCGGTAGAAGACCGCCCAGGGGTACGAGTACAGCGGCACGAAGTAGTACTTGCCGTCCTCGCCCTTGCTGAGCTTGTGCATCGCCTCGGGGAAGTTGCCCCCGATCGTCTTCCACACGTCGTCGATCGGCGTGGCCAGTCCCTTGGCCGCGAAGAACTGCATGCGGTAGCCGGCGAACCAGGTGAACACGTCGTCCGGTGTGCCCTGGAGGTAGGCGTTGATCTGCTCCTGGAAGGTGTTGGAGTCCTTGGTGTTCACGTCGACCGTGATCCCGGAGTCCTTCTTGAAGGCCGCGTAGATGTCCGCGAAGGCCTTCTTCGGCACCGGGTCGGACGCCTTGGAGCCGAGGGTGACCGTCTTCGGGTCGGACGAGGCTCCGCTGCCGCCGCAGGCGCTCAGCAGGGGGATGCCGGCACCGAGAACGGCGGCGCCGCCTATGCCGCGCAGGACGGAGCGGCGGCTCGCGGAGGGGAGGGAGAAGTCGGGCATGAACGGCTCCTGGGGACAGGGTTTCGGCCAGGCAGGGAGGGTGTCGAAGTCCGTCGTAACCGACCAGAAATCAACTTGACCGAACACGGTTGCGTAATGACAGCCGTATGTCCTGTCATGCGTCAAGAGGCGCATGTCACCTTTGTGGAAACGTGACCGACACATCCAAGATCGATCCGATCGTCCGAATCACCTTCGACCGGTCGAACAAGCCGCCGGCTTCCGGCCACGGACAGGGCCGGGTCCGAAGACGGGTACCGCCGATCTGCACCAGCTCTGCCAGGTGCTGCCCTAGCCGATCACCACGGACTTCGTCACGCTCACCTGGTCGATCTCGGAGACGCGGACCGTCACCTTCATCTCCCAGGTGCCGGCGATCGGCAGATCGAGGTCGCCGGTTCCCCAATAGCCGCCCTTGTCGGTCAGCTTGGCGTCCAGCGGGCCGATGTCCTGGGACGGGAGGGTGAAGGAGAGGCGCAGCTCGGGGACGATCGCGAAACCGCCCTCGGCGTCGAGGACCACCGCTTCCACCGAGTTCCGGCCGACCCGGCCCGGGTCGAGGGTGATCTGCACCTTGCCCCGGGCGCCGCCGATGTCGAAGGGGACGTAGGAGACGGACGCGACGGGCAGCCCGGTAGCCGCGGGGCTCTCGGCGGCCTCCGCCTCCGCACGGCCCGGCACGGTACCGGTGAGCACGGTCGTGATCACCAGCACCACGACGCCGATGGTGACTTCGGCGAGGACGGACCGGCGCAGACCGCGGCGGTCCGGAACCACCGGCGGCTCCTCGGGCGCCTCCGGCAGCGGCGGCCCGCCCACCGGCTCCGGCACCCGTTCCGGTACGGCGGTCCGCGCGTCCGCCGTCGCCAGCCGTACCGTCCACAGCCGCGAGAACCCGGCCGCCGTCAGCAGCACGACCACCACGGTCAGCTTGGCGACCAGGAGCCGCCCGTACGTCGTGTCGGTCAGCGCGCTCCAGGAGCCGAGGCCCCGCCAGGACTGGTAGACGCCGGTGAGGACCAGGACGGTCACGGAGGCGAAGGCCAGGCGGGAGAAACGGGTGACCGTGGCCGGTTCGACGACCGCGGCCCGGTACAGCGTGACGACCAGTGCCGTCAGACCGCCCAGCCAGGCCGCCATCGCCAGGACGTGCAGGACCGAGGAGGCCATCGCCACGGGCACCTGGATGCCGGCGGAGGCGTGCTCACCGGCGGCCCAGGTGAGGGCGAGACCGAGGGCGAGGGCGGCGCCGATCGCGTAGGAGGAGCGGCGGTGCCGGAACAGCCGTAGGAGGAAGAGCGCCGTCAGTGCGAGCAGCACCAGCCGGGCCAGCAGTACCAGCCCCGGCCGGCTCGTCGCCGTCCGTTCGAAGGCGGCGGCGTCGAAGGCCGTCGCGGGGCCCGTGCCGGCCTCGTAGGGCGCCCGCAGCACGAACAGCGCGACCGTGGCGCCCGCCAGCGTCCACCAGCCCACCCGCAGCAGCCTGGGCAGGATGCTCGCGTCCGCCGGACGGCACACCGCGAGGAAGACCGCCGTGCCGATGAGCAGGGCCACCGCGAGATAGGCCAGGTAGCGGGCGATGTTGTAGAGGCCGTTCGTGGCCGGGTTCTCCACGGGTCCCGGGTCCACGGTCACCGCGGTCGCCGAGGGCTTGCCGACGGAGAAGGTGAACGCCCCCGACACCGGGTGGCTGTCCGCCGAGACGACCCGCCAGGCCACCGTGAAGGTGCCCTCGCCGAGCCCGCCGGTAGGCAGCGACACCCGGGCGGTGTCCGGGCTCCCCGGGACATGCTCGGCCTCCCCCGTGCGCACCCGCTCGTTCTTCGGGCTCAGCACGCGGAAGGAGTCGTCGAGCAGACCGACGGACTCGGTGAAGGTCAGGGTGATGTACGCGGGGGCGGACTTGAGGACGGTTCCGTCCTCGGGGTCGGTGGAGCGGAGGGCGGCATGGGCCGACGCCGATCCCGCGCCGCCGAAGAGGAGCAGGACCAGCACGGTGCCCAGCAGCACCAGCCCTTGAACTCGCCGCCGTCCTCGTCCACCGTCACGCTCCACGTCCGCACTCCGTCCCGCAGCTCCGGGTTATGTACGCACGACGGCGCCGGAACACTCACCACGTGGGCCGCGCCGACACTCCCCCGTCGACGACCAGATCCTGCCCGGTGATCCAGGACGCGAGCGGCGAGGCGAGGAACACACAGGCGTCGCCGATGTCCTCGGGGCGACCGAGCCGGCCCAGGGGCGCCTTCGCGTGCCACCGCTCCACGCCCTCCGGCCAGTCCCGCGCCAGCCCTTCCCGGTCGATGAGCCCGGGCGAGACGCTGTTGACGCGGATGCCGCGCGGCCCGTACTCCAGGGCCGCCGACCGGGCGTGCATCACCAGGGCGGCCTTGGACGCGCAGTAGTGGGCGTGTCCGGCGGCGGGGGCGTGCGCCTCGATGGAGGCGATGTGCGTCACCGAACCGCCGCCGTGCGCCATGACCTCCGCGGCCGCCTGGGTGCACGCGAAGGCGCTCGTCAGGTTGGTGTCGACGACCTCCCGCCACTCGGCGGCCGTCATCCCCGGCAGCTCCCGCACCGGCTGCACCCCCGCGTTGTTGACCAGCGCGGTCAGTCCGCCGCCCCACGCGTCCGCCTCCCGGACCAGCTCGCGGCAGTCGTCCTCGTCCCTCAGCTCCGCCTGGAGCACGACGGACCGCGCCCCCGACTCCCGGACCAGGGCCGCCACTTCCTCCGCCGCCGCCACCGCCGTACGGCAGTGCACGACGACCGCGGCGGCCCCCTGCTCGGCGAACCGCACCGCGATCCCCCGCCCGATGCCGCCGCCCGCGCCCGTGACGAGGGCGACCTGTCCTTCGAGGAGTCTCATGGACGGCACAGTGCCGCGATCCGGTCGGCCTCGGCGGGGTAACGCGCCACCAGAGCCTCGGACTCCCCGTGCTCATACCCCTCGTAGGTGAACCCGGGAGCCATCGTGCAGCCGAAGAACGTCCACGCGCCCCGGGTCCGCGCACCCATCCAGGTGCCGGCGGGGACGGTCAGCTGGACGTGCTGGCCGGCGAGGACGTCGGGCCCGAGCACCGGAGCGCTCGATGTGCCGTCGGGGGACAGGAGGAGGAGTTCCAGGGGGTCGCCGAGGTAGAAGTGCCAGACCTCGTCACTGGGCAGGCGGTGCAGGGCGGAGAAGTCGTCGGCGGTGAGCAGGACGACTATGGCCGAGCCCTCCGGTCTGCCGTCCGCGCGCTCGGGGCCCGCCCAGGTACGGCGGAACAGGCCCCCCTCACGCGGAATCGGCTCCAGTCCGTAGTGGGCGACGAGGTCTTGTGGGGTCACCCCGGGAAGGCTACCTCCCGGGTCAGGAAGGCCAGTTGGGCGTGCTTCTCGGGCAGGTACACGTCCGGGATGTCGATCTCCGGCAGCACGACCCGCTCCCCGGCCACGAACCCCTGTCGCAGGAACCGGGCGATCGCCCGCTCGTTGCGCACGTCCGGATCGACCACGACCCGCCTGCGGTCCAGGCCGAGCAGGACGTACGACGCGACGGCCCCCAGCAGCGCGGAGGACCAGCCCGCTCGCCCGCCCTCGGCTCCGGCGGGCGCCAGGAGCAGATGAACGCCGATGTCACCGGGCTCGACGGGGTAGCACTCGCTGACCCGGTCGGCCTCCGGTTCATAGGTCTGGAGCAGTCCGACCGGCTCGCCGTCCTTCTCCAGCAGATAGGCGTGGTGGGTGTCGAGGGTGTCCATGTGGGCGTATATCTCGGTCACTTGGTCCTGGGTGAGGCCGTTCATCCCCCAGAACGCGGCCCGTTCCTCGCTGACCCAGCCGTGCACCACCTCCGCGTCGCCCTTCGCGTCGAGGGTGCGCACACGGACGGTGCCGAAGCCGTCGACCTCCTGCTCGTGGACGTAGGTGTCAGACATCGCTCTCCTTGCTGAGCTGTTCGAAGTCGGTGACGACCGGGACGAGGTCGCCCGCGAGCCACAGGGGCAGTTGATCACGGTGATGCGGTGAGCCGGGCACGCCCGAGGCGCCGAACGGCACCACCCAGCGACTGTCCTCGCGCCGGGCCAGGTCCCACACGTAGCGGGCGGCCGGACCGCGCGCGGCCAGGTCGGTCAGTCCGGGCACGGCGGAGGTGCACAGCACGCAGTCGTGGTCGCCGGACAGACCGGGTTCGTCGAACGTCGTGTCCGGCAACGCCCGCCACGGGTACAGGCGGTGGGTCTCGCCCCAGGTCGCGGAAGGCTTCCCGGCGGCCACCTCCTCGACGGCCGCGCGGATCTCGGCGGGGCGGTCGATGCCGTACAACTCCTCGGCGCGCAGCAGGTGTTCGAGGGCGTAGCCGATGCGTGGGGTCAGTCCGAGCCAGGGGAGGAGGACCTCGGGGTAGGCGGGCGGGGCGGTCAGCGCGGCGAACGCGGGGTGGGCGGCGAGCCGGCGTACGACCGCGCCGCGCACCGCGGAGTAGCGAGCGGCGTCCTGGCTGTCGGCGTCCATGCGGCGGTCCCAGCGCAGGAGGGTGTCCCTGAGCTCGGCGGCCTGCGGGGTCAGGTCGTGGAGGGTGGCGAGGTGGTCCAACAGGGGGGCGGCGGAAGCCAGATACGTGTCCATGTGGAGGACGGGCATGTCCCCCGCCGACCACTGGTCCTTCTCCGCGAGCAGCGCCGCGATGCGGTTCGCGCGGTGCGGCGGGGCGAACTCGACGCCGAGCGGTGCCGCCGGGCCCCGCTGGTTGGCCATGACGGCGACGCCGTCCTCGGTGAGTCCGGCGCGGGGCATGTCGTGCCAGCCCTGCCACTCGTGGCCGGTCTCCCAGGCGGGGACGACACGCGTGCGGTTGGCCCGGGACCGCACCGGGACCCGGCCCGCGACCCGGTGCAGCAGCCCGCCCTCGGTGTCGGCGGCCTGGACGACGTTGACGGGCTCGGCCCAGCTGTCGAAGGCCCGGTCCACGTCGGCGACCCGGCGGGCGCGCAGCAGGGGCAGGAGGGTGCCGAAGCCCAGGTCGCCGGTGACGCGCGGCGGAGTGCGGAGGCTGAGGGCGAGCGGTGTGCCGTCGTCGAGCCCTTCCGGGCCGCCCGCGATGACGGGCCCGCGTTCGGTCTCGATGACCTCGACCTCGACGGGCTCCTCACCGGCCACCTCGATGGTCTCGGTGTGCCGGGAGGCGCGGGTCCAACTCCCGTCCGGACCGAGGGCCTCGACGCCGGCCCCGGTCCGTCGCAGCCGCTCCTCGTACAGGTCCTGGTAGTCGGCCATGGCGTTGGTGATGGCCCAGGCGACCGTGCCGGTGTGGCCGAAGTGGGCGATGCCGGGGACGCCGGGGACGGCGAGGCCGACGACGTCGAACTCCGGGCAGGAGAGGTGGATCTGCTGGTAGACGCCGGGGTCCTCGATGAAGCGGTGCGGGTCGCCGGCGATGACCGCCTGGCCGGTGACGGTCCGTTCGCCGCTCACCAGCCAGCCGTTGCTGCCCGAGGTGCCGGGACCGTCGATGGCGAAGAGTCCGACGGCCTCCTCGCCGAGGTGCTGCACGGCCTGTTCGCGCCAGAGCTTGGCGGGGAATCCGGCGAAGAGGATGTGCGCGGAGAGCCAGACGCCGAGCGGGGTCCAGGGCTCCCAGCGGCCGGGGGTGCCGAGGGGCAGGGTCGCGTCGGCGAGGCCTTCGTCGATCCCGTCGACGTAGGCCCGTACCCAGTCGGCCGTCTCCGGGTCCCGTCTCTCCAGATGTTCGAAGCAACGTCTCGCGGTGTCGTCGAGCCGGGCCCGCCGCACGAACCGGTCCCACGGCAGGGCGTCGGGGCCGAGGAGGGACGCCGAGGTGCCGCGGGCCCGGTGCCGCTCGACCTCCAGCTGCCAGGCCCGGTCGCGGGCGGTGACGACGCCCTGGGCACGGGCGAGTTCGCGCACGCTGTCGGCACGCAGATGCGGGACACCCCAGGCATCCCGGTAGATCTCGGCGCTCACTCTGTGCCCCTCCTGAGCTTTAGGTTAGGCTCACCTAAGTAACTGGTGGTGAAATCGTACGCGAGGAGTGAAGAGACGATGGGGCAGGGGCACGGCTGGGAGGGCGCGGTCCTCAAACTGCTGCGCGCGAAGGACTACGTCTTCACCGTCACCGGCGCCGAGGACGTCACTCCGAGCTACCGACGCGTCCACCTCACCGACGGCGGCATGCTCGCCGCGACCGGCGTCCACCCCACGATGTGGGTCCGGCTGTGGTTCTCCGCCGCGGGCAAGCCGCACCAGCGGGCCTACACCCTCGTCGACCCGGACCCCGCGGCCGGCACCTTCAGCCTGGAGTTCGCCCTCCACGAGGGCGTGGCCAGCGACTGGGCACGGACCGCGAAGCCCGGCGACACCATCGAGGCGACGGTCCACGGCACCGGCTTCGAGAACCCCGACCCGGCACCGACCCACGTCTTCGCGATCGGCGACCCGGCGTCCCTGCCCGCCATCAACTCCCTGCTGGAGGCGCTGGACTCGTCCCCGGCGACGGTCTGGTTCGAGGGCGGCACCGACGGCCTCCCCTTCCGCACGGACCCCTCCCGCCACGACGTCCGCCCGTCCTCCTCCCTCGTCGACGAGGTGAAGAAGGACCTCCCCGACCTCCTCAAGGCCCACCCGGACGCCTACGTCTGGATCGCCTGCGACACCACGACGACCCGCACCCTGTCCTCGTACGTCCGCAAGGACCTGGGCGTTCCCAAGGACCGGCTGCACGCGCTGGGGTACTGGCGGGCGGCCTGAGCGGTCTCGGCGAGGTCCGGCAGCGGGGCACCCCCGCGAACGCCGGCATGAGCACAACCATCCGCGGTGCTCGTGTGTCGAGAGGGACGTCCGTTGCGCGAGTCAAGGAGTCCCGTTGCGCAGAGCAACCACGGCAGCCGCCGTGTTCACCGCTTCCGTCGCCGTCACACTCACCCCGGTGACGTCATCGGCCGCCGCCCCCTACAAGGGTGCCAACACCGCAGCCGTCCAGGACGACTTCAACGGTGACGGGTACCGGGACCTCGCGGTCGGGGCGCCGTACGCGGCCAACGGCAGTGTGGAGGGGGCCGGTTCGGTCGTCGTGCTGTACGGCGGCTCGGGGGCGGGGGTGAGCGCCACGCGGCGGGCGGTGATCACGCAGGCGACGTCCGGGATTCCCGGGACCCCGGAGGAGTACGACGCTTTCGGCACCGCGGTGACCAGCGCGGACCTCGACCGGGACGGGTACGCGGACCTGATCGTCGGGGCTTCGGACGAGGGCGTCGGCGCCCAGGAGCTGCGGGGTTCGGTGACCGTCGTCTGGGGTGGGCCGAGCGGGCTGAAGGGCGGGGCAGCCGTGTCCGTGCCCTCCGGCTACGGAGAGGGCAGGACGTACTGCGGCTTCGGGCGCTCCCTGGCCACGGCCGAGATGAACGGCGACGGCAACCCCGAACTGGCCGTCGGCTCCAAGTGCGAGGCCGCCACCTACACCGGCCCCTTCACCCGCACCGGGAAGGCCGCCGCCACGGTCCGCAACGACTTCTTCGGAGGGACCAGCGGCGTGGTGGCGGGCGACGTCGACGGCGACGGTCTGGCCGAACTGTTCTGGCTGCCCGGCCCCTCGGGCGACGACCTGCGCGGATCGGTGTACGTCTACGACGGCGCCGACGGCCCCAACTCCGTCCCGTCGTCGGTCAAGCCCACCGAACTCCCTTACGCAGACGGCCACGCCGGTGCCATCGGCGACATCAACGGCGACGGCTACGGCGACCTCGTCACCGGCATCTCGTCGGACGACTCCATGTCCGGCGGCCCCTCGGGCTGGGCCCGTCCCGGCGGCGAGATCCAGGTCCTCTACGGCAGCGCCCAGGGCATCACCGCCGACCAGCAGCCGAAGGTCTACCACCAGGACACGGCCGGTGTCCCCGGCACCGCCGAGAACGGCGACCAGTTCGGTCAGTCGCTCTCCCTCGGCGACGTGAACGCCGACGGATACGCCGACGTCCTCGTCGGCGCCCCGAGCGAGGCCGTCGGCTCACGCAAGCTGGCCGGCACCGTCGTGCTCCTGCGCGGCTCCGCCTCCGGCCTGACCACCACCAAGGCGGCCGGATACACCCAGGACACCGCGGGCGTCCCCGGCGCCGTCGAGACCGGCGACCAGTTCGGCGCCGCCGTCCACCTCGCCGACCTCAACAAGGACGGCAAGGCCGAGACGGTCGTCGGGGCGCCGACCGAGAACAGCGACGGCTGTGTGTGGGTGGCCCGCGGCTCCGCCTCCGGCCCCGTCCTGAGCGGCTCGGTCAACGTGTGCGGCAAGAGCGTCGGCATCGGCGTGCGGAACGTGAAGGGCTACTTCGGCGCCGCGCTGGCCAGTCCTCACGTGGAGCTCTGACGCACTCCGGGGCATGATCGGGGTCATGGACGTCACCCTTCACCTCGCCCAGGACCCCGAGGCCGACGAGCTTCTCGGGCGCTCCCCGCTCGCCGCGCTCGTCGGGATGCTGCTGGACCAGCAGGTGCCGATGGAGTGGGCGTTCAAGGGGCCCCGGACGATCGCGGACCGGCTCGGCCTGGACGACCTCGACGCGCACGAGATCGCCGCGCAGGACCCGGACGCCTTCGCGGCCCTGCTCTCGGACAAGCCGGCGGTCCACCGCTACCCGGGGTCCATGGCCAAGCGGATCCAGCAGCTGTGCCAGTACCTCGTCGAGCACTACGACGGCAACGCCGAGCTGGTCTGGAAGGGCGTCGAGGACGGGCGGGAGCTGCTGCGGCGTCTGGAGGAGCTTCCCGGGTTCGGCAAGCAGAAGGCGCAGATCTTCCTGGCCCTGCTGGGCAAGCAACTGGGCGTACAGCCCAAGGGCTGGCGCCAGGCGGCGGGCGCGTACGGCGAGACCGGGTCCTTCCGCTCGGTCGCCGACATCACCGGCCCGGAGTCGCTGGTCAAGGTGCGGGCGCACAAGCAGGAGATGAAGGCGGCGGCGAAGGCCGCGAAGGCCGCCGGCACGTAAGCCGATCGGCCCAGCCCACCGTGCGGGGCGGCCCCGCGCGATCCAAGCATGGACCATGACCGAGCCACCGCACGGCTCCTCCTGGGGCCCGGAGTTCGACGACCGCAAGGTCCACGCCACCGGCACGCACCCCGGGCCGGCGCATGAACCCGAGCCACCCTTCGAGGGGCCCGTCCACGCCCTGTCCCGCGCGGCATGGCAGGTCGTGCTGGTCACCGGGGTCGCGTCGCTGATCCTCGGGATCCTCGTGCTGGTCTGGCCCGGCGCCTCGATCTTCGCCGCCGGTGTCCTCTTCGGCATCTACCTGCTGATCAGCGGCATCTTCCAGCTGGCCGCCGCCTTCGGCACACACAGGACGACCTCGCTGCGCGTCCTCGCCTTCATCAGCGGCGCGCTGTCGATCCTGCTGGGCCTGTTCTGCTTCCGCGGGCCCATGCAGTCGATCCTGCTGCTCGCCCTGTGGATCGGCATCGGCTGGCTCATCCGCGGCATCACCCAGACCCTGGCCGCCGCCTCCGACAAGTCGATGCCCGCCCGCGGCTGGCAGATCTTCCTCGGCGTCGTCACCTTCGTCGCCGGCGTCGTGCTCATCGACTCCCCCTTCGAGTCGGTCGCCGTGCTGACCCTCGTCGGCGGCTGGTGGCTGGTGGTGGTCGGCGTCGTCGAGATCGTCACCGCGATCCGTATGCGCGGCCGTGCCCAGCAGGTTCCGCAGACGCTCTGATGTACGACCCGTACGCCGTGCGAGGGGATCTGCCCCTCCTGACGATGAACACCCCGCGCCCGACGGGGAGATGATCTTTGTGAACCCCGCAGCACGAACCCTCCCGCGCGGCCGCGTCTGGCTACGGGCGTTCGTCCTGCTGCTCGCCCTCCTCGTCCCCGGCGCCCACAGCGGCACCCACGCCGCCACCCCCGTCGTCGCCGGTGAGGTCGCCGAGTACGACGTCCTGGACACCGCCCTGCGGCCACCGGCCCGCGCCGCCCACCGTCCCGTCGTCCCCCTGCGCCCCGCGCCCCGGCCCGCCCCGGCGCCCGGCGTCCCGGCGGGCCACCCCCTCCCGGCGCCACCGCGGCCGCCGTACGCCCTGCACACCCTGCGCTCGGTGGTCCTGCGCTGCTGACCGGCCCTCGCACCAGAGGTCAGTCAAGCAGCGACGCAAGGAGCACCACCATGCCCATCGACCCGTACGCCGTCCTGCGCGCCCTCGTGCGCGCCGAGGCCTCCCGCAATGCGCCCAAGCCGCAGCCCCGGGAGAGCAAACCGCCCGTGAAAGAAGTGAAGCGCGGTTGAGCCGGTGCGGAGGCGGGGCCTTCCGGGATCCTTCCGGGGCTACCGCCTCCGCCGTGCCGTACCGAAGACCGAGCGGGTGATCTCGCGGCCGATCTGGGTTCCCAGGGAGCGGGCGAGGGACTTGAACACCCCGCTGCCGACGACCTGTTCGACCATGGAGGGGTCCTCCTTGGCCTTGGACTCCTTGCGCCGGGGCTCCTTGGACTCGGTCCTCTTGGCAGGGGCCGTCATCTCGTCCGGCCCCTTCGCGCCCCGCGCCGCGTTCAGCTTCTCGAACGCCGACTCGCGATCCACAGCCTGTGCATAGCGCGCGTGCAACGGCGACGCCTGCACCGCCGCGTCGAGGGCGGCGGCCTCGACGGGGCCCATCAGGGACTCGGGGGCACGCAGCCGGGTCGCCGCCACAGGTGTCGGGGCACCCTTCTCACTGAGCACCGTGACCACGGCCTCCCCCGTCCCGAGCCCGGTGAGCAGCTCCTCAAGGTCGTACGCCGAGTTGGGGAAGGTCTTCACCGTGGCCTTCAGCGCCTTCTGGTCGTCCGGGGTGAAGGCCCTGAGCGCGTGCTGGACGCGGTTGCCGAGCTGGGCTAGGACATCGGCGGGTACGTCCTTCGGGGTCTGCGTCACGAAGAAGACACCGACCCCTTTCGAGCGAATCAGCCGGACGGTCTGCGTGATCGAGTCCAGGAACGCCTTCGAGGCGTCGTTGAAGAGCAGATGCGCCTCGTCGAAGAAGAAGACCAGCTTCGGCTTGTCGGCGTCCCCGACCTCGGGCAGATCGTGGAAGAGGTCGGCGAGGAGCCACATCAGGAACGTCGAGAACAGCTGCGGTTTGTCCTGTACGGCGGGCAGTTCGAGGACGGAGACCATGCCGCGCCCGTCGTCGGCCGTGCGCAGCAGCTCGTTCGTGTCGAACTCCGGCTCCCCGAAGAAGTCGGCCATCCCCTGCGCCTCGAACGCGGTGAGGGACCGCAGGATCACACCCGCCGTCGCGGTCGACAGCCCACCGATGCCCTTCAGCTCGCTCTTGCCCTCGTCCGAGGTCAGGAAGGTGACGACGGCCCTGAGGTCCTTGAGGTCGACCAGCTCAAGACCCTTGGTGTCGGCGTAGTGGAAGATCAGGCCGAGCGACTGCTCCTGGGTCTGGTTGAGCTGGAGCACCTTGGACAGCAGCAGCGGACCGAAGTCCGTGATCGTCGCCCGCACGGGAATGCCGTGCCCGAGGCCGCCGAGGGCGTAGAACTCGGCCGGGAATCCGGTCGCCGTCCACTCCTGGTGCACGTCCGCGGCGCGGGCCTGCACCTTGTCGTTCCGCGCGCCCGGTGCCGAAATCCCGGACACGTCGCCCTTGATGTCCGCGAGGAAGACCGGCACGCCCTGCGCGGAGAGCTGCTCGGCGATCAGCTGGAGCGTCTTGGTCTTGCCGGTGCCCGTCGCGCCCGCGACCAGCCCGTGCCGGTTCAGCATCGGCAGCGGGATCCTGACCTGCGCGTCCGGCAGACACGCCCCGTCCCACAGAAGGGCGCCGAGATCGAGGGCGGGTCCGGTGAAGGCGTACCCGGAGGCGATCTCCAGGGCCTCCTTCGGAAGAGCCGGCGCACTGCCCGGGGCCTCGGGAGCGGCGGCCTGCGGCATGGTCTCGCTGTCACTCATCTCAGGCACCTGTTCCGGTTTGCCCCCGTTTACGGCATCTTTTCCAGCATCACACTCCGTCGCCATGGCTGCGCCCGGAAGGTCTTGACCGGTAGGCTTTCCGTGTGATCTTCAAGCGCATCGGAAACGGCCGGCCATACCCCGACCATGGCCGGGAAAGCACCCGGCAGTGGGCGGACGTCGCACCGCGCCCGGTCCGCCTCGATCAGCTGGTGACGACCAAGGGCCAGCTCGACCTGGAAACCCTGCTCGCCGAGGACTCCACGTTCTACGGCGACCTCTTCGCGCACGTCGTGAAGTGGCAGGGCGACCTGTACCTCGAGGACGGCCTTCACCGCGCGGTACGGGCGGCGTTGCAGCAGCGCCAGGTGCTGCACGCACGTGTGCTTGAGCTGGACTGAGCGGCGAACTTGTAAAGGTTGGCCCTTTCGGGTTCTTCTGGCCCGGATCCAATGATCATTTAGTAGGCATCACCGCCCCGGCGCACTACGCTGCGCCCATGAGCATGCTGACTCCCCCAGGCATGGGCGGCAAATACCGGATCACGGGGGACAAGTACCCGCGCATGCGCCGTCCCCGGCGGCGCGGCCGGCTCGTGGTCGCCCTGGTCGCCTCGGTCACCGCGCTCGGTCTGGTCGGCTGGGGCACCCTGCAGCTCATCGACGTCTTCACCGGCGGCGGCGACAAGGCCTCGGCGGCCGGCCCCAAGGCGGACTGCGCGACCAAAGCGTCCCCGTCGGCCTCGGCCTCGTCCTCCTCCACGGCCTATCCCAAGCCTGCCCAGATCACCGTCAACGTCTTCAACGCCACGCCCCGCGCCGGGCTCGCCAAGAAGACCGCGGACGAACTGAAGAAGCGCGGCTTCAAGATCGGCGACGTGGGCAACGCGAGCGCGGAGTTCGACAAGAAGGTCAAGGGCACCGGGATACTGCTCGGCCCCACGTCCGCGGTGAGCACGTCGCTGCCGGTCCTGGGGACCCAGCTGACGGGCGCGGAGGCGCGCGCGGACAGCCGTAAGGGCACCGACGTCGACCTGATCATCGGGACCGGCTTCAAGTCCCTGACGGCGAAGACGGCGGCGGACAAGGCACTGGCCAAGCTGGGTGCACCCCAGCCGACGCCCACGTCTTCACAGAAGGCCTGCTGAAGAAACCTGAGGGGCGCGGAGAACTGCGCGACCAGCCCCAATCGGCTGTCAGTCGCGATGCATCCGCACCCCTACGGCGAAAAGGCGCCCTTACTCCGCGGCGCCGTAAAGACGATCGCCCGCGTCGCCCAGCCCCGGCACGATGTACCCGTGCTCGTTGAGGTGGTCGTCCACCGCGGCCGTCACCACGGTCACCGGCGTCCCCGCCAGCTCACGCTCCATGACCTCGACGCCCTCCGGCGCGGCCAGCAGCACCACGGCCGTCACATCGTCCGCACCGCGCTTGATCAGCTCCTGGATCGCCGCGACCAGCGTGCCACCCGTGGCGAGCATCGGATCGAGGACGTACACCTGACGCCCGGAGAGGTCCTCCGGCATGCGCGTGGCGTAGGTGGACGCCTGGAGCGTCTCCTCGTCGCGCACCATGCCCATGAAGCCCACCTCGGCGGTCGGCAGCAGCCGGACCATGCCGTCGAGCATGCCGAGGCCGGCCCGCAGGATCGGCACGACCAGGGGGCGCGGGTAGGAGAGCTTGACGCCGGTGGTGGTGGTGACCGGGGTCGTGATGTCGACCGCCTCGGTGCGCACGTCCCGCGTGGCCTCGTAGGCGAGCAGGGTGACCAGTTCGTCGGCCAGCCGGCGGAAGGTCGCGGAGTCGGTGCGCTGGTCGCGCAGGGTGGTGAGCTTGTGGGCGACCAGAGGGTGGTCGACGACGTGGAGACGCATGTCCACAACATTAACCGGGCCCGCTGTCCCCGGCGTCCCGCGCGCCATGCCTCGCTGAGGCAAACCCCACTTCACCCGTCCGCTGGCATCAAACCCCCCGTCGGAGGGAAAGTGGGAGGGACGCAACGGGGTGGTGAGCCTATGCCGAACCAGGAGTCACAACAGGAGACCGACGCCGAGCGCCGCAGGCGCCGCGCCCAGTTCCTGCGCGACCTCGCCGAGGCCCGTGAACTGCGCGACCGTGTCCAGCCCCGGCGCGCCAAGGCGGCCCGGCTGCGTCACGCGATGCGTATGCGCACCTTCCGCTGGTAGGCCAACTGGCAGGCCGATCCGCTCTCTTCGGGCTCCCGCGTACGTCCCGGCCGCCCGGGCCGCGTACGATCCCGCTGGTGGACGATCAAAACGGGCGGACACAGGGTGCCGAAGACGTCCCCTGAACGCTCCGTTTCTGCCACGATTCCGAGTGGGTGGGGCTCGGAGCCAATACCTCCCCGCCCATAGCCTCCGCCGGGGGGACCCCCAACCGGCACGCCTATGACCAGTGGGAGAGTCACGGTGTACTTCGCCGCACTGCTCGCGCGCACCGAAGACGGGTGGGAAGCGAGCGACACAGAGCTCCTCGACAATGTGGAGACGCTGTCGGATCTGGCCGATCTCGCCCGGGAAGCCGCGGCCGAGGACGACACGGTGCTCGTGCTGATCGAACAGGAGGACGCCTGGTTCGGCGTCGTCCGCATCGACGGCGAGGACGACCCTCGTATCTACGTCTCGGACGCCGCCGCCGCTGCCCGCAGCAGTTACGGCGAGATCCTGCTCACCGACGAACTGCTCGGAAGGGAGCCCGAGGACGACGAACCCGACCTGGACGCCCTCGATCTCGACGGCACCGAGGACGGTGAGGACGAGGACGGGGACGACGCCGAGAGCGCCGGCTCCGCCGAGGTCGTGCCGCACGGTCCGGTCGGCGACCCCGGCGTCCTCGACGACCTGGGTGTCAGCGAGAAGGAGCTGAAAACCCTGTCGACGGATGCACTCACCGAGATCGCCGAGTCCCTGGGTGCCTCGGAGGTCCTGGAGACCGTCCGCTGACCGGGGAGACCATCGAGGGCCCCCCGGACCCGGTACGCGACCGCTGGCGGGCCGCGATGCGGCTCGCCCTGGACGAGGCCGGGCGGGCGGGCCCGGATGTGCCGGTGGGGGCCGTCGTCCTGGCCCCGGACGGCACGACCGTGCTCGGTGCCGGGCACAACGAACGCGAGGCGGTCGGTGACCCGACCGCCCACGCGGAGGTCCTGGCGATCCGCCGGGCGGCCGCGGAACTCGGCGAGTGGCGGCTGACCGGCTGCACGCTGGTCGTCACCCTGGAACCCTGCACGATGTGCGCGGGCGCGCTGGTGCAGTCCCGTGTGGACCGCGTCGTCTACGGCGCCCGCGACGACAAGGCCGGCGCGGCCGGCTCCCTCTGGGACGTCGTCCGGGACCGACGGCTCAACCACCGTCCCGAGGTGATCGAGGGCGTACTCGCCACGGAATGCGCGCGGCTCCTCACGGCCTTCTTCCGGACCCGCTAATACCGATTTCAGAGCAGGCCCCACCGTGTTGTAAGGTCTCTCTCGGTAGCGTGTCCGAGCGGCCGAAGGAGCTCGCCTCGAAAGCGAGTGTGGCGCAAGTCACCGAGGGTTCAAATCCCTCCGCTACCGCTTCAGAAGGGCCCCGTCGTCAGACGGGGCCCTTCGTGCGTGCCGGGGGTCCGGGAAGCGGGAGGGGGACGGGGGAAGCGGCATCGGGGGGACTCGCCGCTTCCCCCGACGGGGTGCGGACCCTCAAGTGCGCGCCGCTTCAGGGGAAGCCGTGGCGCGTACCCCGCAGTGGGGTCCGTACCCGCCCGGGGATTCCTGCCAGATCCGCCGGGCTCACCATCCATCCTGTGGGCCGCCGGGGCTCCGTGGGCTCGGCGAAGGGCCCGGAACCGCAGGTCGTTGGTCCTTAAATGTGATGTGAGGAAGTTACACTCGCCGCCGGCACAGGAGTCCCAACAGGCACGACAGTCACGGGGGAGGCCGCGGTGGCGGTGAATTCTAAGAAGGCCGCTGTCTACATACTCGTGGTCTTCATTCTGTACGTGATCATCACGGACCCGGCCAAGGCCGCGGACTACGTCCAGATAGGGTTCGAGGGCATATCGGACGCCGCCAAGGCCATCGGTGACTTCTTCACCTGGCTCGCCGACGGGGCGCAGTAGCGGCTGATCGGAAGCTGGGAGCGCACATGATCCGCCACCTTGTCCTCTTCAAGCTCAACGAGGGCGTCGAGCGCGACGACCCGCGGGTCGTGAAGGGCGTCGAGGCCTTCCGTGCCCTCGACGGCAAGATCGAGGACATCCGCTTCTGGGAACTGGGCTGGAACCTCAGTGACCGGCCCATCGCCTACGACTTCGCCATCAACTCGGGGTTCGAGGACGCGGAGGCGCTGCGGCGGTACGTGGAGCACCCGGAGCACCAGGCGGGGGTGGCGCTCTGGAAGGAGTTCGCCACCTGGGTGATCGCGGACTACGCGTACTGAGCTCCCCTCACCTCGGATGGCCCCTCGCCGGAACGGCGGGGGGCTTTCGTGCGTCTTGTGCCCCAACTCTTCCCTCAACACGGCGTTATGCGGTGCTTGCACACAGTGCACATGTCTTGTGATGCTATGACCGCTTTTGACGGATGAGTTGACCGATGAAGACCGATGAAGAGGTGGCGTTGACCGTGTCGGCCAGTACTGCGCCGCCCCAGGACGAGGCGCCCGCCCAGACCCCGGCGCCCGCCGCCCCCCAGCGCAGCCGCGGCGCCGACACCCGGGCGCTCACCCAGGTGCTCTTCGCCCAGCTCAAAGAGGTCCAACCGGGCACGCCGGAGCACAACCGGGTCCGCGGGGCGCTCATCGAGGCCAACCTCCCGCTGGTGCGCTACGCGGCCGCCCGGTTCCGCTCCCGCAACGAGCCGATGGAGGACGTGATCCAGGTCGGCACGATCGGGCTCATCAACGCCATCGACCGCTTCGACCCGGACCGGGGCGTGCAGTTCCCCACCTTCGCGATGCCGACCGTCGTGGGCGAGATCAAGCGGTACTTCCGCGACAACGTGCGGACCGTCCACGTGCCCCGCCGGCTCCACGAGCTGTGGGTGCAGGTCAACGGCGCCACCGAGGACCTGACCACCGCCTTCGGTCGCACCCCCACCACCGCCGAGATCGCCGAGCGGCTGCGCATCGGCGAGGATGAGGTGCTGTCCTGCATCGAGGCCGGACGTTCGTACCACGCCACCTCGCTGGAGGCCGCGCAGGAGGGCGACGGACTGCCCGGACTCCTGGACCGGCTCGGCTACGAGGACCCGGCGCTGGACGGCGTGGAGCACCGCGACCTCGTACGGCATCTGCTGGTCCAACTGCCGGAGCGGGAGCAGCGAATCCTTCTCCTTCGCTACTACAGCAATCTCACCCAGTCCCAAATCAGCGCGGAACTCGGTGTCTCCCAGATGCATGTCTCGCGGCTACTCGCGCGTAGCTTCCAGCGGCTGCGATCCGCCAATCGGATCGATGCATAAGAGGCGCACGGGAGCGCGTTCCGGAACGTCGCAGTTCGCAAGCAGGATCGAGGCGTAACCGGCGCGAGCGAATCGCTCACCAGGGCCGTTCCCGACACTTCTGCGCCGAAAAACCGTCAGACCCCCTTTATCCAGGGCGGATTCACGTCTTACATGTCGACATGTCACTACAGCGTGTTGCCGACATGTGACATTCTTCCGGCAGAGCGTTTGCCGGGGCTTCGGCTCCGGTATTCAGGTGAAGGCTGGCGTTCCTCGATGGAGCGTTCGCCGCGACCGTCCCGCGACCCAAAGGGGGTGGCATGTCCGCAGACCAGGGCAGCTCGAAGGTGCTCACGCTCACCAAGAGCGAGGCTGCGCCCGCGCTCGACGACAACCCGGCTGTCGAGGTCGCCGTAGAGGCCCCGGCCCTGCCGGTGACCTCGGGGGCCCTCGACACCCGCACCCTGTCCCGCTCCCTCTTCCTGCGGCTCGCCGCCCTCGACGAGAACAGCCCCGAGCGCGTGTACGTCCGGGACACCCTCATCGAGCTCAACCTCCCACTGGTGCGCTACGCGGCGGCCCGCTTCCGCTCGCGCAACGAGCCGATGGAGGACATCGTCCAGGTCGGCACCATCGGCCTGATCAAGGCGATCGACCGCTTCGACTGCGAACGCGGCGTGGAGTTCCCGACGTTCGCGATGCCGACGGTCGTGGGCGAGATCAAGCGGTTCTTCCGCGACACGTCCTGGTCGGTGCGCGTCCCGCGCCGCCTCCAGGAGCTGCGGCTGGCCCTCACCAAGGCCAGCGACGAGCTCTCCCAGAAGCTGGACCGCTCCCCGACCGTCGCCGAACTCGCCGTGGTGCTGGGCGTGTCGGAGGAGGACGTCGTCGACGGCCTCGCGGTCGGCAACGCGTACACCGCCTCCTCGCTGGACTCCCCGGCCCCGGAGGACGACGGCGGCGAGGGCTCCCTGGCCGACCGGCTCGGCTACGAGGACACGGCACTCGAAGGCGTCGAGTACCGCGAGTCCCTCAAGCCCCTGCTCGCCAAGCTCCCGCCCCGCGAGCGCCAGATCATCATGCTGCGCTTCTTCGCCAACATGACCCAGTCGCAGATCGGCGAGGAGGTCGGCATCTCCCAGATGCACGTCTCCCGGCTGCTGACCCGGACGCTGGCGCAGCTGCGTGAGGGTCTGATCTCGGACTGACGGTCCAGGGCGGGCAGAAGTGCCGCACGGGACTTCCTTACTGACGGAGTGTCAGCCACACTGGCGCGATGCTTCGGGCGACGACATGGACACATGGCCGTCGGGGCGCCGCGATCGGCGCGTCGGCGGCCGTCGCCTGTCTGGGCGCGCTGCTGGGTGCCTGCGGCGGCGGGGGCGGTGACGACGGGTACGTCGCGGTCGGCGCGGCGGGTGGATCGCCCCGGGTGTCGGTGCGGCCGACGGGGAGTGTGCGGGTCGTACCGCTGGACGGGGCCGACTCTTCGGAGGAGGAGGGGAGTTCAGGCGCGAGGACCCCGGACCGGTCCTCGGCATCGAGCGCGCCGGGAACAAGCCCAGGCACCGGCGGAACGCCGAGCAGCCCCGCCCCTTCTTCGGCCGGCGGCGCCAAGTCCACTCGTACGCCCACGAGTTCACCGTCCACCGACGACAGCCCCACGGCGGCACCCGCCCCCGCCGTCCTGACCGTGAGCGATCCGGCGCGGGCGGCCACCGATCAGCGCTGGTGCGAGAAGGTGACCCTGGTCTTCCGCAACTCCGGGGGCAGCGCGGTGCGTTCGGGCACCGTGACCTTCGGGACGCACATCATCGGCGCGCTCGGGGTCGACTGGGGGACCGTCGAGTCGGCCGTGGCGCTTCCGGCGCCGATCGGGGCCGGGGCGCGCGAGGAGAGGACCTGGACGGTGTGCGTCGACGCGTGGAGGGTGCCGCTCGGGATGCACATCGAGACGCGGGACGTCGACGTGCGGTGGAAGTGAGCCGACGGTTGCCTACTTGAGCGCCAGCCAGGCCACTGCCGCGACGATCGCCACGGCGACGACGACGCCGATGATCAGGCCGATGCGGGGGCCGGCGGCGGCTGCCGTCTGCTGCGGGCCCTGCGGGGCCTCGTCGACGAACGCGCGGAACATCTGGGTGTTGCCGGCGGGGTCGTGGGTGCCCTGGGGGCCCTGGGTGTTAGCCATGCCTCGAGACACTAGCGAATCCGCGGGGGCTGCCCAAGTGCGGGGCCGCGCCGTGGGGGTGCGGATACGTCGCCGGGTGCGGCGCCCGTCGTGGCTGGTCGCGCAGTTCCCCGCGCCCCTGGGGTGGGTGCGGTCATCCGCGTTCGACCTTCACCTGCCTGTTTACTCTCGCAATACTTGCCTTTGCCAAGTTTTTATGGCGATCGCCCGCCTTTTTATTTGCCTGTAGCAACCAACACTTCCTATGGTTGCCCCAAGCAACGAATACGGGAGGTGTGATGGCCGGGCAGGCGCAGTACGAGGAGCTGATGCGTCAGTTCAGTGCCTTCGGTGCCGTGAAGAGGGAGATGGGGCGGATCCTGCCGTCCGACTGCCCCGCCGGTTCCGCCGCCGTGCTGACGCTGCTCGCCCGTCATGGGGACATGCGCATGAGCAAGCTCTCGGAGCTGCTCGCCGTCGACATGTCGGTGACCAGCCGGCACGCGGCGCATCTCGCCGAGCGGGGCTGGATCGACCGGTCCCCCGACCCGGCGGACAAGCGCTCCCGCATCCTGCACCTCACCCCCGCGGGTCTGGCCCAGCTCGAAAGGCTGTCGCGACGGACCTGCGAGCTGCTCGCCGAGCGGCTCGGTGACTGGAGCGACGAAGAGGTGGCCCAGCTGACCGGCCTCATGGCCCGGCTCAGGGCCAGTTTCGACGACTGCCGTGCCGCCGCCCCTCGCGTATGCGAAGAGACCACCCGTACACCCGCGACCACATAAGCAAAGGAAGCCCATGGCAACGACCACACCAGCCGGTGTGCGGGCTCACGCCAAGCACGGGGGAGGCACCGCGCACTCCGAGCACGCCCCCATGACACACCGGCAGATCATGGAGGCCCTCTCGGGCCTGCTGCTCGGGATGTTCGTGGCGATCCTGTCGTCCACGATCGTCTCGAACGCCCTCCCGGAGATCATCGGCGACCTCGGCGGCGGCCAGTCCGCCTACACCTGGGTCGTCACCGCCGCCCTGCTGTCGATGACGGCCTCCACCCCCCTGTGGGGCAAGCTCGCCGACCTCTACAGCAAGAAGGCGCTCGTCCAGATAGCGCTCGTCATCTATGTGCTGGGTTCGGCCGCCGCGGGCCTCTCCCAGAACGCCGGCATGCTGATCACCTTCCGGGTGGTCCAGGGCATCGGCGTCGGCGGTCTGTCCGCCCTCGCGCAGATCGTGATGGCCGCGATGATCTCCCCGCGCGAGCGCGGCCGCTACTCCGGCTACCTCGGCGCGACCTTCGCCGTCGCCACCGTCGGCGGCCCGCTGCTCGGCGGTGTCATCACCGACACCAGCTGGCTGGGCTGGCGCTGGTGCTTCTACGTCGGTGTGCCCTTCGCCGTCATCGCGCTGATCGTGCTCCAGAAGACCCTGCACCTGCCGGTCGTGAAGCGGGACGTGAAGGTCGACTGGGCCGGCGCGTTCTTCGTCGCCGCCGCGGTCTCGCTGCTGCTGGTCTGGGTCACCTTCGCCGGTGACAAGTACGAGTGGCTGTCCTGGCAGACGTACGCCATGGTCGGCGGCTCCATCGCCCTCGCCCTGATCTTCGTGCTCGTCGAGTCGAAGGCCAGCGAGCCGCTCATCCCGCTGCGGCTGTTCCGCAACCGGACCATCACCCTGTCGTCGATCGCCTCGATGTTCGTGGGCACCGCGATGTTCTCCGGCACGGTCTTCTTCGCCCAGTACTTCCAGCTGGCCCGCGACAAGTCCCCGACCATGTCCGGCGTGCTGACCATCCCGATGATCGCCGGTCTGTTCGTCTCCTCCACGGTCTCGGGGCAGTTCATCACCCGTACCGGGCGCTGGAAGGCCTGGCTGGTCAGCGGTGGCGTGCTCATCACGGCGGGCCTCGGTCTGCTGGGCACCATCCGCTACGACACGGACTACTGGAAGACCGCGATCTTCATGGCCCTGCTGGGTCTCGGCATCGGCATGATGATGCAGAACCTGGTGCTGTGCACGCAGAACCAGGTCGAGCCCTCCGACCTCGGCTCCGCCAGCTCCACGGTCACCTTCTTCCGGTCCCTCGGCGGTGCGATGGGTGTCTCGGTGCTCGGTGCCGTGATGGCCAACAAGATCACCGACTACGCCACGGACGGCATCGCCGCCCTCGGCCCCAAGTACGCCTCCCTCGCGGGCGGTTCGAGCTCGTCCAGCGAGATCCCCGACATGGACAAGCTGCCCGCGCCGCTGCGCACGGTCATGGAGAGCGCGTACGGCCACGGCATCGCGGACGTGTTCCTGATCGCGGCGGCCCTGGCGGCGGTCGCCTTCCTGATCACGCTGTTCATCAAGGAGGTCCCGCTGCGGACAAAGGGCGCGCTGGCACAGGAGGCCGCGCCTGCCGAGGAGACCGTGGCCGAGGCTCCGGCCGCCGCCGAGGAGCGTGTCCCGAGCTGGGCCACCACCTCCCAGACGCAGCCCGCCGCCGACGGCACGCAGAAGCCGGCCGCCGTGGCGACCGTGGAAGCTCCCGCGGCCTCCTCCGGCGGCGGAATCCCGGTCCGCGGCTACGTCCGCGGCGCCGAGAGCGCGCCCGTCCCGCAGGCCGCGGTCACGCTGATCTCCCTCGCCGGACGGCAGCTCGGCCGGTCGGTGACGCAGGCGGACGGTTCCTACGGTGTGGACGCGCCGGGCGTGGGCTCGTACGTCCTGATCGCCTCCGCCGACGGCTTCCAGCCGCAGGCGTCCACGGTCGTCGTCAACGGTGAGCCGGTGGCGTACGACATCCTGCTCAGCGGCACGAGCGGACTGAGCGGTGTGGTGCGGGCCGCGGACAGCGCGCTGCCCGTCAAGGACGCCATGGTCATCGTGACCGACGTCCGCGGTGATCTGCTGGCCACCGGGACCACCGGTGAGCAGGGCGAGTTCGGCTTCGCCGAGCTGGTGCCGGGTGCGGTGACCGTCGCGGTGAACGCCGCCGGGTACCGGCCGCGCGCCCTGCCCGTCGAGGTCGGCGGCACGGGCGTCACCCGGATCGAGGTCGAGCTGGAGTCCGGAGCCCAGGTCCAGGGCGTCGTACGGGCTCCGCACGGACCGCTGGCCGACGCGCGGGTCACGCTCGTCGACGCGGCCGGCAATGTCGTAGGGACCGCGACGACCGGGTCGGACGGGGCGTACGCCTTCACCGACCTGGACGGCGGCGACTACACGGTCATCGCCACGGGCTACCCGCCGGTGGCGACGGCCCTCACGGTGGGCGGTCGCGGAACCGACGGCCATGACATCGAGCTCGCCCACCCCGGCGAGTAGCAGGGCCCAGGTGAGCGGGGTCCGGTGCGCGGCAGATGTGCGTCCGGACCCCGCTCCGCCAAGGCCGGGACGGCCCGGCATCTGAACCCCGGCCCGTGGCGGGTGGGCGCGCGCTCTGAGCGGAGGTGCGTGCCCCGCCGCGGGCCGGTCGCATTCTCGAAGGAGTACGTGAGATGGGACTGACCGCGAGGATCCGTACGCGGGACGGATGGGCCGTGTCGCACGCGGTCGTCACGCTGACCGACATGACGGGCTCGCAGGTGCTGCGGGTCGAGGCCGACATCGAGGGCGCGGTACGGGACGTCAACCCGCTGCCGCCCGGGGCGTACACCGTCATCGTCACCGCCGTCGGATACGCGCCCGCCGCCGCCAGTGCGATCGTCACCGCGAGCGGCCGCGCCGAGGTCGGCACGGTGACGCTGGCCCGGCAGGGCGGGACCGAGCTGCCGCCGCCGGGGCCGTGGACCGTGGACCCGGCGCACTCCACGGTGGGTGCGGTGGCCCAGCATCTGGGGATCTCCAGCGTGCACGGGCGGTTCACGGACTTCGCCGCCTCGATCGAGGTCGCGCCGGACGACGTCACCAAGTCCCGGGTGGAGGCGGTGATCCGGGCCGACTCCATCGACACGGGGAACGCGATGCGGGACGGGCACCTGAAGTCGGCGGACTTCTTGGACGTGGAGCGGTTTCCCGAGATCACCTACCGGTCCTCGGGGTTGACCGTGGCGGGGTCGGATCGCTGGACCGTGCACGGGGAGCTGTCACTGCACGGGGTCGTACGAACCGTCGACCTCGACCTCGCCTATCTGGGGACGGGCGCCGATCCATGGGGCGGGACGCGGGCGGCCTTCCGGGCCACGGCTCAGCTGCGGCGGGAGGACTTCGCCATGAACTACAACCAGGTCGTGCAGGCGGGGATCGCCGCGATCGGTACGACGCTGAAGGTGGAGCTGGACATCCAGGCGGTGCAAGGGGACTCACTGCCTCCGCAGGCCTAGGCTGAGGGCATGGCACCCAACATCGCGACGAACACCACTGTCTCCCTCGACGACTTGCTGGACTTCGTACGGCCCCGGCACCGGGCCCTGCTGCTGACCCGCCGGGCCGACGGGAGCCCGCAGGCGTCACCGCTGACCTGCGGGGTCGACGACTCGGGGCGGATCGTGATGTCCACGTATCCGGAGCGGGCGAAGACGCGGAACGCGAAGCGGGACGAGCGGGTCAGTGTCGTCGTGCTGAGCGACGACTGGAACGGGCCGTGGGTGCAGGTCGATGGCACCGCGGAGGTCATCGACTCGCCCGCGTCCGTCGAGCCGCTGGTGGAGTACTTCCGGAACATCTCGGGGGAGCATCCGGACTGGGACGAGTACCGGGAGGCGATGGTGAAGCAGGGGAAGTCGATCATTCGGGTCACGCCGGTGAAGTGGGGGCCTGTCGCCACCGGCGGGTTCCCGGCGCGGTTGGCTTCGCCGGGCGCCTGAGAGCTCGGGGGGTTCGGTGAGTGTGCGAGTGCCGGTTGTTCGTGGTTTCTCGCGCAGTTCCCCGCGCCCCTAGGTGGGTTCAGTCACCCTCTCTTTTGACCATCGCTTCGATCCCGGCCACCAAGAGGTCCAGGGCGAAGTCGAAGTCCCGTTCCCACATTTCCTCGACCGTGTCGCCGCCGCGGGCCGCCATGATGTCCTCGGACTGTTTGACGATCTCGGCGGCCCCCGGGGCCTGGGTCACTGTGCTCATGGCGTGCCGGAAGTACTCGTCCGGGGTCATGCCGACGTCGGTGGAGCGGGCGATGATGTGGCCCTCGATCGTGCCGAAGCCGTACACGAACTGGAAGACGGCGGAGATGGCGGCGGCCAGGCCGTGGGCCGGCAGGCCGGTGCGGCGGATGACGTGGTGGATGACCTGGGCGAACGCCAGGTAGTTGGGGCCGATGTTGAGGAAGGTCCCGCTCAGCGGGGAGACCCAGGGGTGGCGGACCAGGAGGGTGCGATAGCCGCGGGCGAGCTGGCGCAGTTGGTCGCGCCAGTCCTCGTCGGCCTCCAGGTCGGGCAGGGTCAGTTCGCCGCAGACCGCGTCGAGGGCGAGTTCGAGAAGGTCGTCCTTGGTGTCGACGTACCAATAGACGGACATCGCGGTGACGTTGAGCTCGCTCGCGAGCCGCCGCATGGAGAACTTGGCGAGCCCTTCGGCGTCCAGGAGCCGGACGGTGACGTCGGTGATCCGCTCACGGTCGAGCCCGGAGGGCTGACCGCCACGCCGCGACTTGCCGCCCTCCAGCCACACGCTGGTCCGCGGGCCCGCTTTCACCATGGCGCACCTTCCTGGTCTTGCCAATTGCCGGTCAGCTTAAGCGCCCCCGAAGGGGCGGGGGCTGTATCAATTTGCGGCTCCGCCGCGTGGGCGCGACCAGCCACAACCGGCCCGCAGTCGCGAGACAATCCGCACCCCCCGAGCTCCTAGGCGACCTCTTCCCGCTCAGCCCGCCGCAACAACGCCGCCGCGACCAACCCACCCAGCAACACAGCCACCGCCCCCACCAACAAACTGGTCTCCAGCCCCGAGGAGTAGGCGTCCGTGATACGCGCCCTCTCGGAATCCGACCCCGCCGCGGCCAACGCCGCCGGCAGGGAACTCGCCGCCACCGGAATCAGCGCCGCGAACCGAGAGCTCAGCACCGCACCCAGCACCGCCACTCCCAGCCCCTGTCCGAACTCCGCCACCGTGCCGTTGATCCCCGCCCCGATCCCCGCCTTCTCCGGCGGTATGGAGCTCATGATCGCGTGCGCCATCGCCGGGTTGGCGACCGCCGCACCCGCACCGATCAGCAGCAGCCCCAGCAGCGTCCCGGTGTAACCGCCGGAGGCCACCGTCGCGATGGACACCAGTCCGGCCGACATCAGCACCATGCCCAGTCCGATCGCGGCCGGATTCCCCAGCCTGGTCGCCCGCTTGGCCGCCAGCCCGGAGAAGTTGAGGGCCACGATCGTGAGGGCGAGCGGGGCCGTGCGCAGACCGGCCTCCAGGGGGCCGTATCCGAGGACGAACTGCATGTGCTGGGTGAGCAGGAAGAGCGAGCCGCCCATGCCGAAGGTGATCAGCACCGCGCCCGCGATGGCGCCCGTGAAGCGGCGGTTGGTGAAGAAGTGCAGGTCGAGCATGGGGTACTCGATCCGGCTCTCCCAGTACGCGAACCCGGCGAGCACCACGACCGCGACGGTCGCCGAGGTCAGCACCCGGCCCGAGGTCCAGCCGTGCCCGGGCCCGGAGATGATCGCGAACACCAGGGAGGCCATGCCGATGGTCGACAGGAGGGCGCCGAGGAGGTCGGGGCGGTCACCGCGCGGGTTCTTGGACTCGGGGACCAGGGTGATGGCGGCGACGAGGCCGATCGCCGCGACCGGGAGGTTGATCAGGAAGATCGCGCCCCACCAGAAGTGGTCCAGCATGAAGCCGCCGAGCAGGGGGCCGCAGGCGAAGCCGAGCGCGTTGACCGCCGCCCAGATGCCGATCGCCTTGGCGTGCTCCTCGGGCGCGAAGATCTGCATCACGACGGCGAGCGTGGTGGTCAGCAGCAGTGCGCCGCCGACGCCCATCCCGGCCCGCGCGGCGATCAACTGGCCCGTGCTGTCGGCCAGTCCGGCCGTCAGCGAGCCCGCGCCGAACAGGGTCAGGCCCGCGATCAGCATCTTCTTGCGGCCGTAGCGGTCGGCGGCGCTGCCGGCGGTGAGCAGGAGGCCTGACTGCACCAGGGAGTACGCGTTGATCATCCACTGGATGTCCGAGGTGGCCGCGCCGAGTTCCTCGGTGAGGGAGGGGATCGCGACGTTCAGGACGGTGTTGTCGAGGACGACGGTGAGCTGGGCGAGGCAGATGACGCCGAGGATGAGCCAGCGCTGGGGGTGGCCCTGGGCGACGGTGACGGGTGCGGGAGCGGACATGTTGTACACCGTAGAACAGTTCCTATACGGCGTACAACGCGATTTCTCGCCGCCCTCTCGCCGCCCTCTCGCCGTACGAAAAGGAGGGCGGCGACCGAAGTCACCGCCCTCCCCTTTCAGCGAGCCGTCAGCTGCTGCTCGTCGGCTGCGTCAGGTCGTAGAAGGTGGACGAACCCACCGTCACCTTCTTGAAGTTGGCCTCGACCCAGCTGGCGATCTGCGAGGACGTGCCGTCGCTGCCGCCGCCCATGCCGCCGCCGGTGCCGGAGGAGATGTAGTAGTGGATCTTGCCGTCCGCCACGTACTCCTTGAACTGCGCCAGCGTCGGGGACGGGTCGGTGCCGTTGAAGCCGCCGATCGCCATGACCGACTCGTCGGTGGCGAGCTGGTAGCTCGCGGCGTTCTGGGCGCCGGTCGTGGCCGCGGCCCAGGTGTAGTCGTCGGCGTCGGCCTCCAGCAGCTTCTTGGCCTCGTCGGAGACGGTGGCGCCGTTGATCAGACCGCCCATGCCTCCGCCGCCGGGCATCCCGCCGCCGAAGCCGCCGCCCGGGAAGCCGTTGCCCTGCTGGCCCTGGCCCTGGGTGTTGCCGTTGCCGTTCTGCTGGTTCTGGCCGCCGAAGCCGCCCATACCGCCACCGCCACCGCCGGGACCGCCGCCCCGGCCACCGCCGCCGCCCATCATGCTCGCGCCGGCCGGGCCGGCCGTCGGGATGGAGCCGGTGTGCGCGGAGCTGACCGTGCTCAGTGTGTACGCCGTCGGGCCGGCCAGCGCGGCCACGATGCCGACGGCCGCCGCGCCGAGCGCGAGCTGCCGGCCGAGCTTGGCCACGAAGACCAGGCCGAGGGCCGCGACCAGACCGCCGACGAGCACCAGCCACTTCAGCCAGGGCAGGTAGTCGGGGGTGCGGTTGAGGAGGACGTAACCCCAGGCCGAGGCCGCGACGACGGAGGCCGCGAGGGTGAGCGAGGCCCACATCCCGGCGCGCTTCTCCCACAGGGTGCCCGCGCCCATGCCGACCACGGCGGCGATGTAGGGGGCGAGGGCGATCGTGTAGTACTGGTGGAAGATGCCCGCCATGTAGCTGAAGACGACCATGGTGATCAGCAGCGAGCCGCCCCAGACGAGGAACGAAGCGCGGGTCACCGACGTCCGCTTGAGCCTGCGCGTCGCCACCAGGCCCGCGACCAGCAGGATCAGGGCCGCCGGGAGCAGCCAGGAGATCTGGCCGCCGATCTCGGAGTTGAACATCCGGTCCCAGCCGGTCTCGCCCCACTGCCCGGTGCCGGTACCGGTGGCGCCACCGCCGACGCTGCCGGTCTCCTCGCCGTTGAGGCGGCCGAGACCGTTGTAGCCGAAGGTCAGTTCAAGGAAGGAGTTGTTCTGCGAACCGCCGATGTAGGGGCGGGAGGCGGCCGGCCACAGCTCGACGATCGCGACCCACCAGCCGCCTGACACGATCAGCGCGAGCGTGCCCGCGGCCAGCTGTCCGAAGCGCTTCTTCAGGGACACCGGGGCGACGACGGCGTACACGATCGCCAGGGCCGGAAGGATCAGGAAGGCTTGCAGGGTCTTGCCGAGGAAGGCGAACCCGATCGCCACACCGGCGTACACCAGCCACTTCGTCCTGCCGTCCTCGACGGCGCGGACGACGAAGTAGCAGGCCAGCGCCATCAGCAGGGCCAGCATCGCGTCCGGGTTGTTGAACCGGAACATCAGCGCCGCGACGGGGGTGAGCGCGAGCACGGCGCCCGCGATCAGACCGGACGCGGGGCTGAAGCGGCGGCGTACGGAGGCGTAGACGACCGCGACCGTGCCGACGCCCATGAGGACCTCGGGGCCGAGGATCGTCCAGGAGTTCAGGCCGAAGATCCTGGCCGCGATCTCCATCGGCCACATGAAGGCCGAGGGCTTGTCGACGGTGATGGCGTTGCCCGCGTCCAGCGAGCCGAAGAACATCGCCTTCCAGCTCTTGGTGCCGGCCTGGACGGCCGCCGAGTAGAAGGAGTTGGCGTAGCCGGAGGCGCTCAGGTTGGAGAAGTAGAGCGCCGCGGTGGCCACCAGCAGACCCCAGAACGCGGGGCGTGCCCAGCGGGGGTCCTCGGGGCGGCCGCGCCACAGTCTCCTGACGAAGGGCTGCTGGGGCTCACCGGCCTCAGGGGCGGGCGGGGCCGCGGGAGCCGAGGACTCCTGGACAGCCGTACTGGTGATGGTCATCGGGGGTCCCCCGGGGTGTTGTCGGAAGGGCGCACCGGCTGTAGCCGCACGGTGGCGTCCCGCCGGTTCTGGTCCACGGCTTCACCGGCGCGGAACGTGGTGTCGTACGAGTACTGGGGCGCCGTCGGGCGCTGCGGCAGCGGCGGAGGGGGCAACTGCCGGGTGGAGCAGGTCGGCGAGGAGGGGGTGGGGGCCGGCTGGTGCGAGGCCACCACCGTCGACTCGCGGCGCTCGGGGAAGACCCAGGCGCGGAAGAGCAGGAAGCGCAGCACGGTCGCCGCGAGGTTGGCGGCGATCAGCACCGCCAGTTCGGTGGAGTGCGCCGGGTCGCTGCTGGCCGCGTTGAGGGCGGCGAGGGAGCCACTGGTCAGTGCGAGGCCGATGCCGAAGACGACCAGACCCTGGGCCTGGTGCTTGACGGCACTGCCCCGGCCGCGCACCCCGAAGGTCAGCCGGCGGTTGGCGGCCGTGTTGGCGACGGCCGAGACGAGCAGGGCGAGGGCGTTGGCGATCTGCGAGCCTCCGAACTGCCGGAAGCCGCTGTAGAGCAGGAGGTAGAAGAGGGTCGACAGACCGCCGACCACACAGAACCCGACGAGCTGGCGGGCCAGCCCCTTCGGTACGTCCTGGATCTCGCGGTCGCGCGGATCGTCGCCGAACGGCCGGGTGATCCGGTCCAGCGGCAGGGAGCCGGTGGCCAGGGCCTTGCCCACCCGCCACACCCCCTTGAGGTCCTCGGTCGCCGTCCTGACGATGTGGACGGTGGAGTGCGGGTCGTCGACCCAGTCGACGGGCACTTCGTGGATACGCAGTCCCGCGCGCTCGGCGATGACGAGCATCTCGGTGTCGAAGAACCAGCCGGTGTCCTCGACCATCGGCAGCAGCACCTGGGCGACATCACGCCGGATCGCCTTGAAGCCGCACTGCGCGTCCGAGAAGCGGGCCTGGAGCGAGCCGCGCAGGATCAGGTTGTACGAGCGGCTGATGAACTCCCGCTTGGGGCCGCGCACCACTCGGGAGGAGCGGGCGAGCCTCGATCCGATCGCCAGGTCGGAGTGGCCCGAGATCAGCGGGGCCACCAGCGGGAGCAGGGCGTTGAGGTCGGTGGACAGGTCCACGTCCATGTAGGCGAGGATCGGGGCTTCCGAGGCGGACCACACGGTGCGCAGGGCGCGACCGCGACCCTTCTGCTCCAGGCGGAAGTTGCAGACCTCGGCGATCTCCGCCTCCAGCCGTGACGCCACCTGGGGGGTGGTGTCCGTCGACGCGTTGTCCGCGATCGTGATGCGGAACGCGTACGGGAAGGTGCGCTTGAGGTGCTCGTGCAGTCTCAGCACACACGGCTGGAGGTCCTTCTCCTCGTTGTAGACGGGGATCACTACGTCCAGGACAGGCGCACCGGCGTCTCCGGCCGGGAGGTGCTCCCGCGCCGGCAGATTGCCGGGAGAAGAGTCGGTTCGCATGCCAACGACTCTGGTCAGGTGCCCTGTTGCACCCATGTGCCGGCACTGTGCTGCACCTGTGAGTGCGATTGCCAATTCGTTTCGGGCGCCGGGCGGGGAACCACCGGGGCGAGCGCGGGCAGATGCACGGTGAACACGGTCCGCCCCGGAACGCTGTCCACGGTCACGGCACCGCCGTGCGCCGTCACCACGGCCTGCACGATGGCGAGCCCGAGCCCGGTGGACCCGGAGGCCCTGGACCGCGAGGAGTCACCGCGCGCGAACCGCTCGAAGACATGCGGCAGCAGATCGGGCGGGATGCCCTGGCCGTTGTCCTCGACGTCCACGCACATCCAGGGTCCGCGCCGCTGGATACGGGCGGTGATGGTGGTGCCGGGCTCGGTGTGCTTGCGGGCGTTGCCGAGCAGGTTGATGAGCACCTGCTGGAGGCGTGCGGCGTCGCCGGAGACGAGGGCGGGTTCGTCGGGCAGGTCCAGGCGCCAGTTGTGGTCCATGCCGGCCGCGCGGGTGTCGCTGATGGTGTCCACGACGAGCGGGATGAGGTCGGTCTGCTCGAACTGGAGGGGCCGGCCGGCGTCGAGCCTGGCGAGCAGGAGGAGATCCTCGACCAGCAACGTCATCCGGCCCGCCTCGGACTCGATACGGCCGAGGGCGTGCCGGGTGTCGGGGCCGATCTGCTCTCTGCCGCGTCTGGTGAGCTCCGCGTAGCCGCGGATGGAGGCGAGGGGGGTCCTCAACTCATGACTGGCGTCGGCGACGAACTGCCGTACGCGCATCTCGCTCTGCTGGCGGGAGTGCAGGGCCGCGTGGACGTGGTCGAGCATGCGGTTGAGCGCGGCGCCGACCTTGCCGACCTCGGTGTCCGGATCGCACTCCGCCTCCGGGACCCGCTCGCTGAGGTTCACCTCGCCGGTGTGGAGGGGGAGTTCGGAGACGCGGGTCGCTGTCGCGGCGACTCGGCGCAGGGGGCGGGTGGCGAGGCCGACGAGGACGTATCCGGCGATCACGGCGGCGCCCAGGCCGGCGGCGGTGACGCTCACCTCGACGAGGATGAGCGTGTTGATCGTGCTGTCGGCTTCCTTGGTGGGGATGGCCACGTAGTAGGAGTACTTGTCGTTGGTGGCGTACGTGACCTGGTACGTGCCCAGTCCAGGCAGGTCGACCGTGTGTGTCTCGCGGTCCTGGGGGACGGAGTTGAGCACCTCGGTCTGGGCCTCGGTGAGCGGCTTGGGGGTCATCGAGAAGTTGTTGGAGGAGTCGGACTTCACCCCGCGCTGGGCGCTGGTGATGGTGCCGTTCTCGATCTTGGCCGCGATCGTGCCGTCCGGCTGCCCGCCCTTGGTGACGAAATCGGAGAGCTTGGTCTCCGGGAGCGACTCCCTTTTCTGCTCGTCGGTCAGATTGCTGCCGGGCGGCCCGCCGAAGTCCCGGGGGGCCACGCGCGCCGCGACCTCACCCAGTTTGTCGTTGAGCTGGTCGTACAGATGCGACCGGAGCGCCAGCGTCGTCACCGTGCCGATCACCGCGCACACGACGGCGATCAGCACCACGGACGCGACGACGAGCCGCGTCCGCAGGGTGCGCGGCTTGCCCAGTCGCTTCTTCTGCGTACGCGGTCGTCGTCGTCCGCTCATGAGGCGGCGGGCTTGATCAGGTATCCGGCACCACGCCGGGTGTGGATCATGGGCTCACGTCCGGCGTCGATCTTGCGGCGGAGGTAGGAGATGTAGAGCTCGACCACGTTGGCCTGGCCGCCGAAGTCGTAGGACCACACACGGTCGAGGATCTGCGCCTTGCTGAGGACACGCCGGGGATTGCGCATCAGGAACCGCAGGAGTTCGAACTCGGTCGCGGTCAGGTGGATGGACTCACCCGCCCGCGACACCTCGTGGCTGTCCTCGTCGAGGGTGAGGTCACCGACGACCAGCACGGAGTCGGAACGCCGGTCGGCGGCACCGGAGCGGCGGATCAGCCCGCGCAGCCGGGCCACGACCTCTTCGAGGCTGAACGGCTTGGTGACGTAGTCGTCGCCGCCGGCGGTGAGCCCGGCGATCCGGTCCTCGACGGCGTCCTTCGCGGTGAGGAAGAGGACGGGAACGTCCGGCAGCTCACGGCGCATGCGGCCCAGGACGGTCAGACCGTCCATGTCCGGCAGCATCATGTCGAGAACGACGGCGTCGGGCCGGAACTCCCGAGCGGTCTGGATGGCACCGGTGCCGTCTCCCGCACTCCGGATCTGCCATCCCTCATAGCGAAGGGCCATGGACAGCAGTTCGGTGATCGACAACTCGTCGTCCACCACAAGCACTCGGACGGGGCTCCCGTCCGGCCTCAGCAGTTCGGTGCGCCCCTGGGGCGAGGTCGTGGTCATGTGGACACACTGTCTGGATCCTCTGAGAACACGCTTTCCACAACCTGTGATTTTCCTGAGAAACTCACAGGGACCTCTCAGGGAACGCCCTGGAGGCTCCTTGCCTTCTCAGCGCCCCGGCCCCTCGGCGACCGCCCGCTGGAAGCCGTGACTGTGCTCGACCCGGGCGATGTGGATCACGTACCGCTCGTACCAGTGCGCCCGCCCGTGCTCCTTGGCCTCCCGGTGCTCCGCGTTCCGACGCCACTGCTCGATGCCGGCCAGGTCCCGGAAGTAGGCGATGGTGATCGACAGCCCGCCCGGGGTGCGGGCCGAGTCCTCGCCGAGGAAGCCGGGGACCTCCTGGACCAGCTCGCCCATACGCTCCGCGGTGGCGTCGTATCCGGTGGTCTCGTCGGTGCGCAGGGAGGTGAAGACGACGGCGTAGTACGGAGGTTGGTGGGCGGGGACGGGAAGGGCGGGGGTGGTAGGGCTGGAGGCAGGAGCAGCGGCAGGGGCAGGGGCAGGGGCAGGGGTGACAGGTGCAATTCGGTGATCGCTCATGTCGTCCACGATCGGTCCCGGCCGGGCGCCGCGTCCAGGCACCTTGCCGAAAGGGATCCGGGAGGGATCCGAGTCTTTACCATCCGCCTCCGGCCGGCCGTCCGGCTTGTCAGAACAGTCCGTCCTGCACCCCTGTCTCCCGCCTGAACTCCCGCACCGGGACCGTGAGTTCCTCGGTGTCGACGGGGATCAGCCCCCACCCCGTCATCAACCGCGTGTCCAGCACGACCACTCCGCCCCCGGTCTCCAGATGCAGATCGGGCCCGGCGGCCGCGACCAGCCGGCCGCCCACCGAGCCCCCGGCGACGAGTTCGGCGACCACACCGGCGGGGTCCACCAGGTCCGCCAGCCCGAACACCCGCACGTGGTCGATGGGTTGGCAGGGCTCGGCCCGCAGCGACTCCGGCCACCCGCCCAGCCCCACGGCCCGTGCGTGCAGCTCGCGGATCTCGGCGGCCCGCTCCGCCTCGGTGCCGGGCAGCGCGGACCGCACCGCCCGCTTGTCGGCGTAGGGAATGCGGTCAGGCACCCGCAGGGCGGCCCGCAGCAGTTCCTCCGTCCGCCGGGCCGCCATGAGCGGGCCGACGCCGAGCCAGGTGAAACTCACGGCACCCTGTTCGAGCAGCCGCGCGGAGCCCCGTTCTTCGGCGGTGATCCCGACCTTGGTCATGCCGGGTCCGAACCAGGCCAGATAGACGTGGTACGGCCGTGGATCGTCCGCGATGGTGTCGGCGGCCACGGAGTGCGCCCGGTCCAGCCGCGCACACTCCTCGCACCGCGCCCCCGTGCCCCGCCCCGACACGGCCGCCCGCACCGGACACGCATGCCCCCGCGCTCCCACGCATGTCCGCACACCCCCGTCCGCGACCCCGAAGGCCACCCTTTTCCCCCAGGTCAGCACACTGCGCCGCCCGCCTTCCCACGCCAGCACGGGACCGTCCGCCGTCCACCGCAGCCCCGAGCACTTCCATGCCTGTGCCATCACCGACGAGAGTAGAGGCCGGCACTGACAACGAGCTCTGAGCAGCGCAGACGTGACAGCGCGGCGCTTCAGCGACCGACCGCCCCCGCGGGCTCCGGCTCCCCCGGAACCACGATCGGCTCCACCGCCGCGCTCCCGACCCGCCCCCGCCCGGCCAGCCGGCACCCCACGCACCCCGGATGCCCGGCGCGCGCCGAGCTGTCCCGCACCCGCATCCCCCACTCCGCCCGGGGCCGGCGCCCCGGCGGCTTGCCCCAGCCGGTGAGGTGCAGGGCCCACGTGACGAGGACGCTCACCACGACGACGGCGAGCCCCGCCGCCAGCACCAGGGCGGACACCATGATCATCCCGAGTCCCAGAACGGCCGTACCGACGATGGCCACGGCGAATCCGGTCCACCCCGCGACCGTGTGCCCCTCGTCATACTGGTGCGCACTCACGTTCTTCCCTCCCGCTCACAGCGACAGAACATCTCACGACGTAAGAAATTTAGCACCGAAACCTCTCACGATCTAAGGTAATCACCAGATGCAAGCCGAGCCCCGCCCCGCCACCACCCCGGCCCAGGCGCTGTCGTCGATGGACTCCCTCATCGCGGCACACCTGCTCGGCCAGCAGGAGATGGCCCAGCGGCTGGGCCTGAACGTCACCGACCTCCTCTGCTTCGGCTGTGTCCTGAAGGCCGGCGAGAATCTGCTCACCGCGGGCGACCTCGCGGAGCACGCCCATGTCACGACGGGTGCGATGACCGGCATCCTCAACCGCCTGGAACGCGGCGGCTTCATCACCCGCCGGCCCGACCCCGACGACCGCCGCCGGGTGCGCGTCGCCGCCGTCCCGGCCGCGGTCACTCGCGTCGAGGCCCTCTACGGCCCCTACTACGCCCGCCTCAACACCCTCTTCGCCGACTACTCCGCGGGCGAGATCGCCGTACTGAACGACTGGTTCACGCGTACGACGGGCCTGGCGCTGGAGTACATCGAGGAGCTCCGGGAGCAGGACGGCGACCAGCGGTCGTAGCGGAGGCGTACGGCGGTTCCATGTGACGGCGCAGGTGGGCGGGTTGCGGCCGCTCCCCGGTAGGGCGGGGCCCAGGGCGATGGTGGGGCTGGCTCCACCATCGGTTCGGTAGGGGACACCCTCGTTCCGGCGGGCGCGCGACGAGATCGTGGAACCACGCTGATCCGGGCTGAAGCCGGGGTGAAACCCCCCTGAAGCCGAGCCGGGGTCAGCTGTGGTCCGTCAGATTCGCGCCCCGCCCGGAAGGAACCGTCATGGAGACGCAGCGCACAGAGGCCAAGCCGGTGGGCCCGCTCGCTTCCTTCGTCCGGTTCGTGGTGTGCGGCGGCGGGGTCGGCGTCCTGTCCAGCGCGGCGGTTCCGCTGCTGGCGCTGCTGATGCCCTGGGCGGCGGCGAACGCGGTGATCACGGTCGCGTCGACGATCCTCTGCACCGAACTGCACGCCCTGTTCACCTTCGGCACCGGTGGCCGCGCGGGGCTGCGCCGCCACCTCCAGTCGGCCGGTTCGGCGACCGCCGCCTACGTCGTGACCTGCGCCGCGATGTTCGTCCTGCACACCGTGCAGTCCTCGCCCAGCCTGGTCTGGGAGCAGGCGGTCTACCTCGGTGCCTCGGGCCTCGCCGGGATCGGCCGGTTCCTGGTGCTGCGGCTGTTCGTCTTCGCCGGTCGCAAGGAGACCGAGGCCGCGGCGGTACGTCCCGTGCGTGGCAGCCGCGTCCGGCACGGCGACCTGCTGCTGGCCCGCTGAACTCCTCGGCGGCACGTCGGAGGCCCCGGGATCTCCCGGGGCCTCCGCTCACGCGTTCAGGAGCCGTCGGCCCGGACCGCGTACACGTACCGCTTGTTGACGTACTCGCTGGTGTTCCAGATCACGGACTCGCTGTACGACCAGCCCGACGCACCGCTGCTGTGGTAGCTGAGGTCCTCGGAGCCTATGGCGAGGTCGGCGACCGTGCTCGCGCTGTTCGCGCCGGAGGTGAAGGTGCGCAGCATGCCCGCGGTGGACTTGCCGGCGCTCACCGAGAGGTAGTGCTTGGTCTTGCGGGAGACGACGCCCTGGATCTTCTGCTGGGCGACGGTGACGGCCTCGGTCGCGGTCAGCGAACCCGGGTGCCGGTCGGTGTAGTCGAGATCCCAGCGGACCACCTTGGGCACGGTGTTGGTGGGCTCGGTCGAGCCGAGGAAGGGGTCGCCCGGCTCGTCGTAGTCGACGACGCCGGAGAGCGAGTACTCGCCTATCACCAGGCTGTCGGGGGTGCTGGCGCGGTCGAGCCCGATCGCCGAGTAGCGCAGCCAGGTACCCGCGTTGTCGTAGGCGTGGCTCTGCGGGAGGACGTACTTGTAGCCGTACCCGTAGTACTGGCCGTCGGTGTGCAGACCGCAGACGTCCTTCTCCGCGGTGGCGACGGTGAAGAGGGTGTTGAGGTCGAAGATCCTCAGGCCCTTGTACGTGTCGACGACGTACAGCAGGTTGCCGTACCACATGATGCCGCCGGCGTGTTTACGGACGGGGTTGAAGGAGTACGCGCCCGTACTGGTCCTCACCGGTTCGACCAGCAGCACGTGCCGATAGGTGGGTGCGGAGGGGGTGTTGTAGTCGACGAAGGTGAGCCGCATGCCCTTGTCGAGGGCGTAGTCGTCGATCTTGTCCTCGTTGGGGTCGGTCTCGAAGTACCAGGAGACCAGGATGACCTTGTTGCTGCCGCCCTCGGGGTAGAGCCCGTTGCCGTAGGCGTCGGCGCTGGTGGTGACGCCCTGGGGTATCCAGTAGTCGACGATCTGGTCGTCGTCGTCCCAGGCGAAGCCGGCCTGGAAGGCCTCGGAGGTGCTGGGGGCGCTGCTGAGCACGTCGGCGCTGCGGTTGGTGTCGGCTATGACGGTGGTCGCGTCCACCTTGGTCAGACTGGCCGCCAACCCGGCTGCCAGGGCGGCGAATTCGCCGTGGCTGTTGGAGGAGCGGCTGGTCAGGGAGTACTGGCCGGCGTCGATGGTCGCGGCGTGCGCGGCGGTGGGGGCGAGCAGGCTGCCGGCGGCACCGACGAAGGGGGCGGCCGCCATGCCCTTGATGATCGCTCTTCGCGTCATGGTCATGACGCGAGAAAGTATGCGTATTCGAACAGTTAACACAAGTACAAATGTTCGCTACCAGCGCTGCCAACGGGCCGGGACAGCACGCCACTTGCCCCTGGGCCCCGTTCCCACGCGAGCAACCGCCTGGCCGGTCCGGGGAGTTAGCGGCTCGGTGGAGCCCGGCGGCTTCCGGCACGAGGACTGGGGCCCGCGCCCGTCCGACGGGGTCGGCGGCACTGGAGGTGGCACGGCGCCGGCCGGCGGACGCGCCGCGGATGGTGCCCCTGTACGCCCACCGCTGCCTGCCCGCGGGCTGCGGCACCTTCGGACGCCCGGTGTTGTCGATGTGGGGGACCGACGTCATCTACTACGGACTCGACCGGTACGACTGCGTCCACCAGGAGTTCGACGAGGCCCGGGGCGAGGTGGACGCGTCCTGGCGGCCGAGGGCCACGGTCCCCTTCTGGCGGGACCTCGTCCGACGTACCGGCCGTTCTCGAGAACCGGTCGAGGGGGGCTGGCGGTCTCCTCGGGTACGGCTAGCTGCACCTCCCACCCGGTAGGTCGCTCCATGGCGACTGAAGGCCGACGGGGGCATCGTGGACAGCAGAGGATCCGAGAGGCACAGAACCGAGGCACAGCCCGAGGCACAGATCACCTCCCCGGAAGGAAATCCGATGCAGTCACTGCCCTCCCCCGAGCCGAACACCACCGCGACCGCTGTGACCGAGCCCGCGCACGAGAGCGAACTCGCCCCGCTCCTCACCGCCTGGGACCAGGCCCACCCCGCCGCGGCCGACCCCGAGTGGCGCCACCTCCTGGACGAACTGGCCCACCCCCGCACCACCGAGGCGTTCCACCGCCTGGCGGGAGCCGCAGCTTGAACCCGCCCCTTTCTTACCGCCACACCCAGAACGCCAGAGGCCCCGGACATCCCGCCGGGGCCTCTTCTCGTACACACGACAACGCGAGAAGCCCCTGTTCTGCCTCTCACGCTGACTGATGGTCATAGTCAGTTGCCGCGGTTGCTGTACTTCTCTGGAACTTCCCGAACGCGGCGACGTACGACTTCAACACCATGTCCGTCTGCTGAGGTCACACCGGCCCGGACACGCCGATCAGGGCGTCCGGGTCGTCGCCGCGCACGACACGCGAGCCACTCGACGACTCTGACCCTGGTCTCCGTCGCCCCGAACGCCCACAGCGCCGCGCCGTCCTCCTTGTGGAGGCGGATGCCGCCGGTCCGGGTGCCGGCGGTGGAAGTCCGTCGACTTCGAGCGCGGGGAGCTGGACGTAGACCACCAGCGAACGAGGAGGGGGTGCGCGCCGCCATCGGCAGGCTGTCGGACGCTATGGGCGGGACAGGCATCGACTAGTCCAAGCCCGTTGCGGTGCTCCGCTGCTGTACGCCCCTGAAACGCCGAAGGCCCCGGATCTCTCCGGGGCCTTTGACCTGTGTGCACTCGGCAGGATTCGAACCTGCAACCTTCTGATCCGTAGTCAGATGCTCTATCCGTTAAGCTACGAGTGCTTGTTCTGTTTTCCCGCCGTTCCTTGCCCTTCCGGGCCGCTCGCGGCGACAGGAAGAACATTACATGACTGCCGCCGCCATGTGAAATCCGTTTGCCGTACCCCTTGTGAGCTGCGGAAACACCCTGAGAGGGCCTGGTGGCAACGACGAAGCCCCGGCCGATGGACCGGGGCTTCGTGATCAAGCGCGGAGGCGGAGGGATTTGAACCCTCGATGGGATTGAAGTCCCAAACCGCATTAGCAGTGCGGCGCCATAGACCGGACTAGGCGACGCCTCCAGCACAGCCGCCCGCGCGAGCGCGAGTGGTGCGTGCAGATGATGACACAGTCGAGCGTGGTGTCACCAATCGCCTCCCACGGTACTAGGCAGGCGGGCCGCAGGGCAAAGCCCTACCGGCGGTGTGAGCGGGGTGGCGCAACCGGGCGGGGCGGGGCGCGTTAGTCAGGTCATGCTCCAGTCCTCCCGGCTCGCCCGGCTCCTCGTCCTCGGCGCCTCCACGCTCGTCGCCGCCGGTTCCGTCACCGCCGTACCCGCCTCCGCCCACACCCTCATGCCCCCGCCCGCCCGCGACGACGACCGCGCCGGCGACCACCTCACCGTCACCGTGCGCAACGCGGGCGCCGGCAAGGACGGGACCTTCGAGCTGTACTGCCATCCCGGCGGCGGCACCCACCCCGACGCCGGCGGCGCGTGCGCCGCGCTCGACCGCGGGACGCGCTGGGGCAAGGACACCTTCGCCCCCGTACCGGAGCGGAGCCTGTGCACCATGCAGTACGGCGGGCCGGCCACCGCGCATGTCACCGGGACCTGGGGCGGGCGGCCCGTCGACGCGCGGTACGACCGGAGCGACGGCTGTCAGATCGGCCGTTGGGACCGGCTCGTTCCCGTGCTGCCCGCCATGGGCCGGTAGGCGGGACGTACCTCGCACAGGCATTTCATGGCGGAAACAGGGCGCCTGAAAGTCCCGCGGAAGTCGCACGAAAGTCCCATGGTGGTCTCGCGGCGGTCCCGCGGCGTAGAAGCAGGTGGTCGCGCGTGCGGTCACACGTTCTACGTCACTTCGTCGTGCGACCTCCCTCTCATCCGGGGCCCCCGGCACAACCGGTGCCCTTAGACTCCCTCGCGTGACACGTCGCGGGCCGGTTGGCAAGATGGCCCGAGCGGTCGGCAAGGTGCGGTAACAGGGAGGAAGCGTCTCGTGAGCAGCAGGCCATCCCGAGGCGCTGCTCGCCTCGCAGCCATACTCGACGCGCTGCCCGACGCGTTGGTCCTGGTCAACGCCAACGGGACCGTCGTGAACGCCAACACCATCGCCCTCGAGGCCTTCGAGGCGCCGGGTACGGCTCTGGTCGGGCGCGGGCTGCTCGATCTGCTGCCCGAGTTCGACTCCAAGCTGATCCCGGGGTCGATGCGGCGGCCGGACCACATGGACCCGCGCGGACAGACCAAGCCGACGCGCATGATCGCGCGGCGCACCGACGGGGCCGAGTTCCCGGTCGAGGTCACCAGCGCCAATCTCGAGAACGGCCAGCAGGCCTACGACAACTACGGCTACGGCAGCGACGAGCTGCTGATGCTCGTCGTACGGGACCTCACCGGGACCGTCGACACCGAGGCCGAGCTGGCGCGTTCGCAGCGGCAGACCGAGATGATCCTGCGGGCCGCATCCGAGGGTGTGGTCGGTACGGACACCGACGGGCGGATCGTGCTCGTCAACCCGGCCGCCGCCCAGATACTCGGCTACCGGGCCAGCGACCTCGGCGGCCGCGAGCTGCACGAACTCATGCTGCACTCCCGTGCGGACGGCACCCCGTTCCCGTACGAGGAGTCCCCGCTCGCCGACACCCTGCGCTCCGGGCGCAAGCACCGGGTGCGCGGGCAGGTGGTGTGGTCGAAGAAGGGCGAGAAGGTCTCGGTCGACCTGACGACCGCGCCGGTGCGGGACGGCGACCAGCTCGTCGGGGCGGTCATGACCTTCACCGACCGGCGGCCCTACGACCAGCTCGCCGAGGAGAAGGACGCCGCCGAGCGGCGGCACGCGCAGGAGCTGGAGCGGCTCGCCGAGGAGCACGCCTCCGAGCTGACCGCGCTGCGCCAGAAGCACGTCACCGAGGTCGAGGAGCTCCAGGAGCAGCACGAGGAGGAACTCGCCGCGGGCGAGGAGCGGTACGCCTCCCTGGGCGAGCGGGAGAAGGACCGGTACGAGGCGCTCGCCGGGCGCCACGAGCAGCTCCTCACCCTGCTCGGGACCTCCCTGCGCGGGCCCCTCGACGAACTGCGCCGCGAGCTGGCGGCGCTGGCCGCGGACGACGCCGGGCAGCTGTGGCCCGAGGCCAACCAGGTGCTCCATCACCTGTCCGCGGGGTACTCGCGGATCACCCAGCTCATCGACAACGTCCTGGCCTACCAGCGCCTCGACACCGGCAACGACGGGATCACGCGGACGAAAGTGATGCTCGACGCCGTGGTCGCGGCGGGCGTCGACGGGGCCGTGGAGCTCATCGGACCGGGGCGCGTGCAGTTCGCCGTGCACGCCCCGCCCATCGAGGCCGAGGTCGACCCGCAGCTCCTGGCCCGGGCCCTCGCCCACCTCGTCGCGGACGTCGCCGGCGTCGACGCGACCGGCAACGCGCCCGTGTCGGCGGGCGGTTACATGGACAACACCGTCGTCGTGGCGGCGGCACAGCGCGGCGAGGTCGTACGCATCGAGGTGCGCGGGCCGTACGCCGGGGGAGACCCGGTGCACGAGCCGATCGTGCGCGGGATCGTGCGCGCCCACGGTGGTGTGCTCCAGACACATGAAGTGCCGGGGATGAGCGGCAGCGCGTACGTCCTCGAAGTGCCCATCGGCGGTGGGGCGGGAGCCGTCGCGGCCGCCGGTCCGGCCGCGATCGAGCCGCCTGCCGGGACCGACGGCGGGGGCGGACGGCGCCGGGCGCGGCGGTCGTCCGTCGACGCGTTCCTGGAGGGCGACGAGGCCTCCGGCATCGGCGCGGACCCCGAATCCGAAGGGGCCGAGGGCACGCCCACCGGGCGTCGCAGGAGGCGTACGGAGCAGGCTCCGGCCCTTCCGGCGCTGGCGTCCGGCGTGGAGTCCGGCTCCGGTGGCACCGGGCGGCGGCGGGGCAGGCCGGCCGAGGGTGCCGACGCGGACATGGCCGAGGGTGTCGATACGGGCGACGGTGTGTCCGAGGGTGCCGTCGTCACCGCCGCCGAGTACGCCGCGGGGACCGCGGCCGTGGGGAGCGGGCTGGGCGGGACCGTGCCGCCGCAGGGTGTGCCCGCGCCCGCGGGCGGCCGCCGTGCCCGACGGGACTCCGGTCAGGGCTCGGGCTCCGGTGAGCAGCACGCGCTGCCGCCTGCGCTGCCCGCGGTCGCGTCCGCCGAACCCGCCGCCGAGGGCGACGGGGCACAGCCGACCGGACGTCGGCGCCGCGCCCTGGCCGCCGCGAACGAGCGGGCCGCCGCACAGGAAGCCGCGCCCCGCTCGGTGTTCGCCCTGCCGCCCGCGGACGCGGACCGGGCCGAGGGCACCACGGAGGGGCCGGGCGGCGCGGATCAGCCGGCGGCCGTGGCCGGGCAGGCGCAGATTCCGGGGCAGGGGCAGAGCGGTGTCCCCGGTCAGGTCGCCGTGCCCGCGCAGACAGCCGGCGCCCAGGTCGCCGCTCCCGGCCAGTTGCCGGGTCAGATCGCCGTACCCGCACAGGTTCCGGTCCAGGCCGCGCTTCCCGGGCAGGCGCCCGGCGCGCCCGCCGTACCCGCGCAGGTGCCGGGCGCTCAGGTCGCCGTCCAGGTCCCGGGGCAGGCCGTTCCCCCCGCTGTTCCCACCGCCGTTCCCGCCGCCGGGCTCGTCGACGACGGCCGGCACGACGCTGTGCCGCACGACCAGTCCGGCGACCACACCCCGCCGCAGCCGCACCCCGCGTCCGCGCCCACAGGCCGGCGCCGACGGGCCGTGGGCGCGCCCGCGGAGGCCGGTGGGACGCCCGCGCAGGGGGTCCCGGCACAGCAGCAGGGCGTTCCGGCACAGCAGATGACCGCCGGGCAGCAGACCGCTCAGCAGATGACCGCAGGGCAGCAGACCGCTCAGCCGGTCCCCGCCCAGACCGCCCGGCCCGCCGCCGTACCCGCGCAGAACGCCACCGGTCAGACCGCGCTGCCCGCTCAGGCACCCTCCGGACACACCCTCGCCGGGCAGCCGCTGCCCGCCGAGGCCGCTCCCGGTCAGGTGCCCCTGGGCACTCCGGCCCCCCAACCGTGGCCCGCCGGCGACGACACCGCCGTAGCGGCGAACGCCCCGCGGCCCGTGCCGTCCGCCGGCACCCCGGCCCCCGGCACCGCGCTGCCCCCCGAGGCGGCCGCGCAGGCACGCCCGGCGCAGCCGCTGCCCGCGGAGGCCGCGGCGCCCGTCGACCCGAACTCGACGCAGGGGCGGGCCTTCAGCGTGCGGACGCTGGGGCAGGGCGTGCCGTTCACCCGGCAGGCGGCCCAGGTCCAGCAGCCGACGGCGACGCCCGCGCCGCATCAGCCCGGGGGTTCCGGCCGTCGCCGCAAGCTCGGCACGCCACCCGACCCGGCCGCCGGACGCCCGCATCCGACGGCGGAGCAGACCCCCGCACCGGCCCAGCCCTCGCCGCCGGCCGGGCAGCCCCAGCCCTCGATGGCCGGACAGTCCCGGCTCGCGCAGATGACCGAGGGCACCGGACGGTCGTACGCCATAGGCGCACCGGACGAGAACGCCGCCGAGGGTCCCGAGCCGCTGGACGGTCCCGGCGGGGCCGTCGAGATCGCGGACACCCCGCGGCCGCAGCCCATGGACGACGAACTGCCGCCGGAGCCGCTGGACAACCCGCGCCGGCTGCTGGTGTGGCCCGCGCCGGACGTCACCACGCAGCAGGCGCTCAGCGACCGCGGCTACCGGCCCGTCATCGTGCACTCGCGCGAGGAGGTGGACGCGCAGATCGCCGCGTTCCCGGCCGCGCTGTTCGTGGATCCGCTGACCGGGCCGATCACCCGGACCGCGCTCCAGTCGCTGCGGCAAGCCGCGGTGGCCGCCTCGGTGCCGGTGATGGTGACCGCGGGGCTCGGACAGGCGACGCGCGAGGCGGCGTACGGTGCCGACCCCGCCGTACTCCTGAAGGCGCTGGCGCCGCGCGACAGCGAGCAGCATCCGCCGCGGGTGCTGCTGATCGAGGAGCACGCGGAGATCGCGCTGGCGCTGACCGCGACGCTGGAGCGGCGCGGGATGCAGGTGGCGCGGGCCGCGAGCGACGCGGACGCGGTGGCGCTGGCGGGGCAGTTCCGGCCGAACCTGGTCGTGATGGACCTGCACCAGGTGCACCGCCGCCAGGCCGGCATCGTCGACTGGCTCCGCGCCAACGGCCAGCTCAACCGCACCCCGCTCGTCGTCTACACCGCCGCCGTCGACCAGGCGGACCTGCCACGGCTCGCGTCCGGCGAGACGGTGCTGTTCCTGGCGGAGCGGTCCACCAGCGGCGAGGTACAGGCACGGATCGTGGACCTGCTGGCGCGGATCGGGACGAACTAGGGGCACAGGGGCCGGCCGTGACCGGGCCGCCCCCTACTTCGCCACCAGCCTCCGCGCAGCCTCCCGTACCGACGCCCGTAGCCGCTCGCGGTCGTCCTCCTCGCCGCCGACCACGATGCGGCGCATCTGCGGGACGACGGCGGCCCAGTTGGCCAGGGCGATGAGGAGGAAGAGGAGGTCGCGGGCGGGGATCGCGTCGGAGACGACACCGCGGTCCTGGCCGTCCTGGATGGTGGCGACCTTCTCCCGGTAGTGCTCCTGGCGCTCGGCCTCGTCGGGCAGTTCGGTCATGCCGTACTCCAGGCCCTCCCAGAAGAGCAGGCGCAGCACCTCGGGGTGGGCGACGTGGTAGTCCATGACGCCGTCGATCCAGCCCTCGATGTCGTCCGCGTCGACCGGGACGGCGACGGCCAGATCGAGCATCGCCTTCCCCAGGACCCGGGTGAACAGCTCCGCCTTGTTGCCGAAGTAGGCGTAGATCAGCTGCTTGTTGGCCTTGGCCTCGCGGGCGATGCGGTCGATGCGGGCGCCGGCGATGCCATGGCGGGCGAACTCGGCGACCGCCGCCTCGAAGATCCGGGCCCGGGTGGCCTCGGGGTCTCTCACTGCCATGGGTCAAGGGTAGCGGGGGAAGTAACCAACCGTTTGGTTGACAGGGAATTCGGGGGAGGTGCAGGGTGTTCTTGCTGCCATCCAACCAACTGGTTGGTTACCGGAGCCGACCCCTGGCCGCACCCGACCTCGAAGGATCCCGCCGCCCATGTCGTCATCGACGATCACCACCGAAACGGTCGCCCGGACCCCCACCAGGGAGCCCGCCCGCGCCCGTCTCTTCCTCGTCCTCATCGCCCTGTGCACCGCGGTCACGGCCGCCAACATCTACCTCGCCGCCCCGCTGCTCCCCCTCATCGCGCACGACTTCGGCTCGGCCCCCTCGGCCGTCGCCTGGATCGCCTCGGTCGCCCAGTTCGGCTACGCCGCCGGACTGCTGTTCTTCGCCCCGCTCGGAGACCGCGTCAACCGCCGCCGTCTGGTCGCCGGTCTCTCCCTGGCCACGACCGCGGCCCTGGCCGTCGCCGCCGCGGCCCCCGGCACCACCGCCCTCGCCGCCGCGGTCTTCGTCGCCTCCGCCGCGACGGTCGTCCCCCAGCTCCTTGTCCCCCTGGTCGCCGAACGCGCCCCCGCCGACCGCCGCGCCCGCCATGTCGCCGCCGTCATCGCGGGCCTGTTCACCGGCATCGTCGCGGCCCGCGTGCTCGGCGGTCTGGCCGGCGACGCCTTCGGCTGGCGCCCGGTGTTCGCCGGTGCGGCGGTCCTCACCGCGATCCTGGGACTGCTGACGGCGTCCGTCCTGCCCTCACGCGCGGGGACCCCGAAGGACGGCGGCGGCCTCTTCTCCGGCCTCGCCTCGATGCCGGGCCTGGTGCGCCGCTCGCCCGACCTGTGGCGCGCGTGTGTGCGGCAGGCCGGGATGTACGGCGCCTGGAGCGCCCTGTGGACCTCGCTCGCCCTGCTGCTGACCGGCGAGCCCTACGACCTCTCGACCGCCACCGCCGGTCTCTTCGGCCTCTTCGGACTGTCCGCGAGCGTGGTGGCCCCGCTGGCCGGCGGGCTGGTCGACCGCTTCGGCGCCGCGAAGGTGGTGCGCACCGCGTATGTGCTCGCCGCCGCGTCCGTCCCGCTCTTCTGGCTCGGCGGCCATGTCCTGGTGGCGCTCTTCGTCGCCGCGATCGCCGTCCACGCCGCCCTGGTCGCCGCGCACATCGCCAACCAGACCCTCGCCCTCACCACCACCTCCACCCCGGCCACCGCCAACAGCGCCTACGTCGTCTCCGGCTTCGCCGGCGGCGCCCTCGCCTCGGCCCTGGCAGGCCTCGCCTTCACCCACTTCGGGTGGGGCGGAGTGGTCATGGTGGCGGGTGTGTGGCTGGGGCTGGGGTGGGGGGTGACTGCCGTACGACGGTGACGGCGTTGTTCCTACGCAGGTGACCGTGGTGGTCGTACGACGATGCCGGGCTGGGATGCCGGGCGGGGATGTCGGGCGGGGATGTCGATTCCCTGCCCGGCATCTCGCGTATGTCCGAGCTCGGGTCAGAGCTTGGTGACGTCCAGCGCGCCCTCGGCGTACTGCTTGCGGAGCACCTTCTTGTCGAACTTGCCCACGCTCGTCTTCGGCACCGACTCGATGATCGTCCAGCGCTCCGGGAGCTGCCACTTGGCGATGTGGCCCTCCTCGGCGAGGAAGGTGCGCAGGGCGTCGAAGTCGGCGGTGGAGCCCTCGCGGAGGACGACCGTGGCCAGCGGACGCTCGCCCCACTTGTCGTCGGGGACGGCGACGACGGCGGCCTCGGTGACGTCCGGGTGGGACATCAGGGCGTTCTCGAGCTCCACCGAGGAGATCCACTCGCCGCCGGACTTGATGACGTCCTTGGCGCGGTCGGTGAGGGTGAGGAAGCCGTCGGCGGAGATGGTGCCGACGTCTCCGGTCTTCAGCCAGCCGTCCTCGCTGAACTTGTCGGCGGGGCGCAGCGCTTCGGCGTCCGGGCCGTTGTAGTAGGCGCCGGCGATCCACGGGCCGCGGACCTCCAGCTCGCCCGCGGACTCGCCGTCCCAGGGCAGGCGCTCGCCGCCGGGTCCGGTGAGGCGGGCCTCGACGCTGGCCGGGAAACGGCCCTGGGTGAGGCGGTACGCGAACTCCTCCTCGGTGCCCACCACATGGGCCGGCGGACGCGCGATGGTGCCGAGCGGGGAGGTCTCCGTCATGCCCCAGGCGTGGCAGACCCGCATGCCGAGCTTGTCGAAGGCCTCCATGAGGGAGGGCGGACAGGCGGAGCCCCCGATGGTGACCTGGCCGAGGGAGGAGACGTTCCGCGGCTTGGCGGTCAGTTCGGCGAGCAGGCCCTGCCAGATGGTGGGGACGGCCGCCGCGTGGGTCGGCTTCTCCGTCTCGATCATCTCGGCGAGCGGCGCGGGCTGGAGGAAGCGGTCCGGCATCAGCATGTTCACGCCGGTCATGAAGGTGGCGTGCGGCAGACCCCAGGCGTTGACGTGGAACTGCGGGACGACCACGAGGGACGTGTCCTGGTCGGTGAGTCCCATCGACTGGGCCATGTTGACCTGCATGGAGTGCAGGTAGATCGAACGGTGGCTGTACACCACGCCCTTGGGGTCGCCCGTCGTGCCGGACGTGTAGCACATCGCGGCGGCCTGGCGCTCGTCCAGCTCGGGCCAGTCGTACGCCGTCGGCTTCCCGGCGATCAGGTCCTCGTACTCGTGCACCTGCACGTCGGTGGCCGCGAGCCCGGAACGGTCGCCCGGACCCGACACCACCACGTGCTCGACCGTCTTGAGGTGCGGCAGCAGCGGGACGAGCAGCGGCAGCAGCGAACCGTTGGCGATCACGACCCGGTCGGCCGCGTGGTTGACGATCCACGCCAGCTGCTCGGCCGGGAGCCGGAGGTTCAGCGTGTGCAGGACCGCGCCCATGGACGGGATCGCGAAGTAGGCCTCGACATGCTCGGAGTTGTTCCACATCAGGGTCGCGACCCGCTCGTCGTCCGCGACGCCGAGGTCTTCGCGCAGCGCGTGCGCCAGCTGGGCCGCACGGGCGCCGATGCCGGCGAAGGAACGCCGGTGCGGCTCGCCCTCACCGGTCCAGGTGGTCACCTGCGATGTGCCGTGGATCGTGGACCCGTGAGTCAGGATCCTCGAGATCAGCAGCGGTACGTCCTGCATCGTGCTCAGCACGGCGTCCTCCCGGGGCGACATTGCCTACGCGGTGGTAAGGGTTGCGCTGATTCTGCTCACATACCACGCGGTATGTCACTAGGCAGCGGTGATCGATCACGTCACGTTGCGTTCACAGTGCCGTGCCGCTATCGAGAGACCGCACCGCCCGTCTCAGAGCCGACCGGGGGCCTCGGGAGGGGCAGGGTCTGGCTGTCGACACTCCACGACCCGCCGGGGCAGGTGCCTCTAGCGGACCAATCCCAGCTCCGGGTCCTCCCGGAGCTTGCCCAGCGCCCGGGACACCGCCGACTTCACCGTGCCCACCGACACCCCGAGCACCTCGGCGGTCTGGACCTCGCTCAGGTCCTCGTAGTACCTGAGGACGACCATCGCCCGCTGCCGGGCCGGCAGCTTCATGATCGCCCGCCACATCGCGTCGTGCAGCGCCTGCTGCTCGGCCGGGTCGTCCCCGCCGGGCGTCGGCTCGGGCTCCGGGATCTCGTCGGTCGCGAACTCGTCCACCTTGCGCTTGCGCCACTGCGATGTGCGTGTGTTCAGCAGCGCCCGACGCACATAGCCGTCCAGCGCCCGGTGGTCCTCGATCCGCTCCCAGGCGACATAGGTCTTGGTGAGCGCGGTCTGCAGCAGGTCCTCCGCGTCGCACGGGTTCGCGGTCAGCGACCGGGCGGTACGCAGCAGCACCGGCTGGCGGGCCTTCACGTACGACGAGAAGGAGGGGTACGTCGCGTACGGGCGGGTCTGCCTCGCCGGTACCGCGAGGTCCAAAGCGCTGGTGCAGACGGGTGTGGTCATGGCTCCACGCTAGGAGCGAGGGGGCCTCCCGCTCATCGGCCGCAGGTCCCGAAGACGAGTCCGCCTCAGGTTGTAGGGGTGGGGGTGGCTCCACCTCCTGAGGGTGGACGAGGGGGTGGGGACTACTGCGGGACGACCCCTGAGGGGTACGCCCGTCCTCGCAGACGGGCCCGCTTTCCGGTGCCTCAGTCTTCCCCGGAGAGGATCAGCCCCGAGGTGGGCACGCCCGTCCCCGCCGTCACCAGGACCCGGCCCGCGCCGGATATCCGGTTCACCGCCGTCCCCCGTATCTGACGCACTCCCTCCGCGATCCCGTTCATCCCGTGCAGATACGCCTCCCCCAGCTGCCCTCCATGGGTGTTCAGCGGCAGCCGCTCCCCGGCCACGAAGTCCGCCGCCTCGCCCTTCCCGCAGAACCCGAACTCCTCCAGCTGCATCAGCACGAACGGTGTGAAGTGGTCGTACAGGATCCCCACGTCGATGTCGGCCGGGGCGAGCCCCGAGGTACGCCACAACTGGCGGGCCACGACCCCCATCTCCGGCAGGCCCGTCAGGTCGTCGCGGTAGAAGCTGGTCATCTGCTCCTGGGCCCGGCCCGCTCCCTGAGCCGCAGCGGCCACGACCGCCGGCGGGTTCGGCAGATCACGTGCCCGCTCCAGGGACGTGACGACAAGGGCCTGGGCGCCGTCCGTCTCCTGGCAGCAGTCGAGGAGGCGGAGCGGCTCGACGATCCAGCGTGAGGCGGCGTGGTCGGCGAGGGTGATCGGACGGCCGTGGAAGTACGCCGCCGGGTTGGTCGCCGCGTGTCCGCGGGCGGTGACGGCCACCTGCCCGAAGGCCTCCGGGGTCAGACCGTAGGTGTGCAGATAACGCTGGGCCGCCATCGCCACCCAGGACGCCGGAGTGAGCAGCCCGAACGGCAGGGACCAGCCGAGCGCGACCCCCTCCGCGGAGGGCTCCCGGTGCTGCACGCCCGAGCCGAAGCGACGCCCCGAGCGTTCGTTGAAGGCGCGGTAGCAGACCACCACCTCCGCCACGCCCGTCGCCACCGCCAGCGCCGCCTGCTGGACCGTCGCACAGGCCGCCCCGCCGCCGTAGTGGACGCGGGAGAAGAAGGACAGCTCGCCCATCCCACAGGCCTGGGCCACGGTGATCTCCGGGTTGGTGTCCATCGTGAACGTCACCATCCCGTCCACGTCGGCCGGCGTCAGTCCCGCGTCGTCCAGCGCGGCCCGCACCGCCTCCACGGCGAGCTTCAGCTCGCTGCGGCCCGAGTCCTTGGAGAACTCGGTGGCACCGATGCCGACGATCGCCGACCGCCCGCCGAGGGAGTCCCGGGTACGGACGCTCATCGGGCACCTCCCGAGACCGACCCCGACGGCCTCTCCGACGGCACACCGGGCGGCGCCCCCGGCGGTGCGTCCGGCGGGACGGTGACTGTCACCGTGCCCGTGACATGTCTGCCGATGCCGTTCTCCCCGACCACCCTCACGGTCGCGGTGTCGCCCTCGACCTCCTCGACCGTGCCCGTCAACACCATGGTGTCCCCCGGGTAGTTGGGGGCGCCCAGCCGGATGGCGACTCGGCGCAGCTCGGCCGTGGGGCCGAAGTGGTCCGTGATGTAGCGGCCGACGAGGCCGTTGGTCGTCAGGATGTTCATGAAGATGTCGGGGGAGCCCTTCTGCCGGGCCGACTCCGCGTCGTGGTGGACGTCCTGGTAGTCGCGGGAGGCGACGGCGCCGGCGACGATCAGCGTGCGGGTGACCGGGATCTCCCGCGCAGGGAGCTGCTCACCGACGTACATGGGACCCCTCCTCGTGCGAACCCTTCCCGTACGAACCTTCCTCGGCGCGGAAGACCGGGAGCACCAACTCCTCGTCGTACTCCTTGAATTCGAGCCGCACCGGCATGCCGATACGCACCTTGTCGTACGGCACCCCGGTCACATTGCTGATCATCCGCACGCCTTCCGTGAGCTCTATCAGGCCGACCGCGTAAGGCGGGTCGAAGGCCGGGAAGGGCGGGTGGTGCATGACGACGTACGAATGGACCGTGCCGGTGCCGCTCGCCTCGACGGTGTCCCACTCCGGGTGGCCGCAGGTGTTGCAGCCGGGCAGCCAGGGGTGGCGCAGGGTGCCGCAGGCGGTGCAGCGCTGGATGAGAAGGCGGTGTTCGCGGACGCCCTCCCAGAAGCCGGCGTTGTCGCGGTTGATGACGGGGCGGGGGCGGCGGGGCGCCTTGTCCGGCCCGTGCTGTCGCGCGGGGGCGTATTTGAGGATGCGGAAGCGGTGGGTGCCGGCGAGGTCGGGGCCGACACGGATGTCCATACGGGTCGTGACGAAGTGACCTGTGCCGAGCTTCGTCGTCTTGCGGGAGGACACCGACTCGATCACCGCGTCGAAGGTGATCTCGTCGCCGGGGCGCAGGGGGCGGATGTACTCCTGCTCGCAGTCGGTGGCGACGACCGAGGTGCAGCCCGCCTCGTCGAGAAGGGTGAGCAGTTCGTCGTAGGCCGACGAGCGGCCCGTGTGGCCGGAGAGGCCGCCCATCGTCCATGCCTGGAGCATGGTGGGCGGGGCGATCGCGTCCGGGCCTGAGTAGGCCGGGTTGGTGTCGCCCATGGCCTCGCACCAGTGCCGGATCATGGGCGCGTTGACGGGGTCCTTGCCGGTGCCGGAGACGGCCGCGGGCCGGCCCTCGTACGCCTTCAGTCGCTGCTCCAGTTCGTCGGCCATGGCCTCCCCCTCGTCCTCGTGGTCCCGTGCGTCCCGCCCGTTTCGTATCGACACTTCTGGTACACCGCTGCCGCCGCCGGGGTTCCCACGAACGCGGCGAAGATTTCTGACTGTCCGTCAGATGCCGTGCACTGTCAAGGCGGACGGCCACCGGCCCGAACGGAGCCGCCGACCCGGCCCCGAGGTCCGCCGGGCGTACCCGCAAACGCCTGCGCGGCGATGCCGAAGCACCGCCGCGCAGATGTGTCACACCCCATGAAGCACACCCGGTCGGGGACCGGAGCCGCTGCCGGAGCGGCGGCCCCTCAGGTCACCACCACAGCGGGGTGAAGTTGATGGACGTGTTGTCGTTGCCCTGATTGATGGCCGTGAACGCGGAGCCGTTGACCTGCGCGGTGTTGCTCTGGTTCGAGGCGCCGGAGCCCACCGCGTTCTGCTGCGTGGTGGACGAGTTGCCGTTGTTCGTGCCACCGACACCGCTGCCGACGATGCTCGCGACACCCGCGTTCGATCCGTCGTCCGCGAAGCCACCGTTGTCCGCCGCCGCGACGCCGGTGAAGAGCGCGGCGGCGAGCGGAAGGGCGGAGACGGCGGCGATGACGCGGGCGGTACGGATGCTTGCCATGTTCTTCCTCCAGAACCCGGCTTTCCAGCCGGAAGTACGTCAAGTAAGCCTGTTTCCCGGGCAGTTGGCCGACCGCCTCGGAGTCGATCACGACGTCGCGAGACCAGAGTTGCCCACCGAATCCCCGGCGAACCACCCCGGAAGCGACCATTCCCCCTGAAGCGTGAGGACAAGTCGATAAACCCCTTTCACGACCTGGAGAATCAGGTCAGGGCGATGCGGGCAGACCATCCCCAAGCGCCGCAAGAGGTGAAGCGTTCCGGCGCCTTTCCGGCCAAGTCACCCCGCCCGGCGAGTCGCTCCGGAATACACTTCCCTTTCTCGAACAGGTGTACGAAAATGGAGCCATGGCCACCACAGACCGGCAGGCCACGACGCTGGCCCTAGCCCACGCCCTGTCAGCCGCCGAACGCGGCCTGGCCGTCATCCCCCTGTCCCGGACGAAGCTCCCGGCCCTGCGCTCCCCCCACCGCGACGACCCCGAGGCCCCGCCCTGCCACGGCGAGTGCGGTCGCTTCGGCCACGGGGTCTACGACGCCGCCACCGACCCGAACCGCATCCGCGAACTGTTCGCCGCGGCCCCCTGGGCGACCGGCTACGGCATCGCCTGCGGCCTCCCGCCCCACCACCTGATCGGCATCGACCTCGACACGAAATCGGACACCGACTCCTCGGCGGCCCTGCGCGAACTGGCCCTGCGCCACCTGTTCACGATCCCCGCCACGGTCGTCGTCCTGACCCCCAGCGGCGGCCGCCACCTCTGGCTGAGCGGCCCACCGGACGTCGTCGTCCCCAACTCGGCCGGCCGCCTCGCCCCCGGCATCGACATCCGAGGCGCCGGCGGCTACCTCGTGGGCCCCGGCTCCCGCACCGACCACGGCGTGTACGCGACGGCCCCCGGCACGGCCCGTCTGGCCCCCGCCGCCTGCCCGCCGGCCCTGCTCCGGCTCCTCCTCCCCCCGCCCCGCACCCACCACCCCACGCCCCCGTCGGCCGGCGACCACGGTCAGGGCCTGGTCCAGTTCGTCCTCGCCGCACACGAGGGACAGCGCAACACCCGCCTGTTCTGGGCGGCCTGCCGCGCCTACGAGGACGGCATCGGCCCCGCCCTCGTCGATCCCCTGGTCGACGCGGCCCTCAACACCGGCCTGACCGAACGCGAGGCCCGCGCGACGATCGCGTCGGCGGCACGCATGACGGGGCACCGGCCCTAGGAACGGGCGCGGCACCGGACGCAGGAACGGACAGCACCGACCCCGGGAACAGGCGTCGGCCATGAAATTCACGGGAGCTCGATGCACCACCGCCATAGAGTGCCGACCATGTCACTGGCCCACCTCGTCCTGACCTCCGGCCGCAGCGTCGACCTCTCCGAACTGCGGTTCTCCTCGACGTACGGCGGGCTGCTGGAGGGCTATCCCTGCAAGCCGATCAACGAGATGAGGATCAAGGGCCTGTTGCGATCGGCCGAGCGGGAGTCCCCGCGGACGCCGGTCCATCTGGTCCCGCCCCCGCGCGAGTACCCGGACCAGTACTCGGGTGCGTTCGGCCCGGTGGAGGTGCTCCCGTCGGTGGCGTGCGTGGGCAGCTTCCACTCCACCGCCATGAACCCGGCCCACGACCCGGTCCTGTACCGATCAGGCCTTACGGTCATCTGGTTCCAGCCCACCACCCAGGTGCCGTCGGGCTGCGACGCGGAGGACACGCTGCGGGACATGGCATGGGACGAACTGGCGGAAGACTACGAGTTGTAGGGAACGACCCGGAAGCGCTCGGCGACGACCAGGGTGTCGTCCTCGACGACGAACCCCGGGTCCTTCAGAAACCCGCGCAACTCCTCGCCGTTCCAGAACCGCTCATGCGCGGCCCGCCATTGAGCGACGGACGCGTACCCCTCACCCTCGTCCACCGCATGCTCCAGATCGACCTCACCGAGCGGCAGCACCCGTACGTCCGTGATCTCCACGACGGCCACCGGCCGCTCCTCGGAATCCACCACCGCGAACCGCGCCCCCACCCGCGGCAGCGCCTCCCCCTCGACCTCGTACGCCCTGAACAACCCCGTCGTCGAGGTCTTCGCACCGGACAGGACGGCGGCCACGAGCTTGTCGCGGAGGGGGCCGGGGAAGGCGAATTCGTACGGGGGCAGGGCATCCATGGGGTGCGGCACGAGTGCGATCGTACGGGGACGACCGAAGCGCACAGCACGACGGCCCCCGACCGATTCACCTGGTCAGGGGCCGCCAATCCACGCGGTGGGTGTGGGATTTGAACCCACGGTGACTTGCGCCACGACGGTTTTCAAGACCGTTCCCTTAGGCCGCTCGGGCAACCCACCCCGCACCACCGGTCACCGGCGGCGCGGGGACAAGAGTAACCGGTGACCACGCGCGCGTGGGGTCAGCTGTCGCCCTCCCTGGAGCCCAGGGTGAGATCCACGGTGTTGGTCTTGCCGTCGCGTTCGTAGGTGATCTTGACCTTGTCGCCGGGCTGGTGGGTCCAGATCTCGCCGATGAGGGTGGGGCCGGAGTCGATGACGCGGTCGTCGAGCTTGGTGATGACGTCGCCGGGCTTGAGGCCGGCCTTGGCCGCCGGGCCGCCCGCCTCGACCGCGTCGGAGCCGCTGGCGCCCTGCTCGGTGATCTTCGCACCGCCCGTGGAGTCCTCCAGGGAGACCGAGGCGCCGATCTTGGCGTACACCGGCTTGCCGGTCTTGATCAGCTGCTGGGCCACGTACTTGGCCTGGTTGATCGGGATGGCGAAGCCGAGGCCGATCGAGCCGGACTGGCTGGTGCCGCCCAGGCCGCCGCCGCTGGTGGACTGGATCGCTGAGTTGATGCCGATCACATTGCCCTGGGCGTCCAGGAGGGGGCCGCCGGAGTTGCCCGGGTTGATCGAGGCGTCGGTCTGCAGGGCGCTCATGTACGACGCGTTCGAACCGCTGCCGTCGCTCGACGCCACCGGGCGGTTCTTCGCGCTGATGATGCCCGTCGTGACCGTGTTCGAGAGGCCGAAGGGGGCGCCGATGGCGATCGTCGAGTCGCCCACGGCGACCTTGTCCGAGTCGCCCAGCGTCAGAGGCTTGAGGTCCGACGGGGCGTTCTTGAGCTTGATCACCGCCACGTCGTAGCCCTGCGCGTGGCCGACGACCTCGGCGTCGTACTTCTTGCCGCTCGGGAAGGTCGCGGTCAGCTTGCCGCCGTCCACCGCGTCCGCCACCACGTGGTTGTTGGTGACGATGTGGCCCTCGGTGTCGAAGACGAAGCCGGTGCCGGTGCCGCCCTCGCCGCTGCTGGACTCGGCCTGGATGGTGACCGTGCTCGGCAGCGCCGTGGCGGCCACGCCCGCGACCGTGCCGGCGTCGCGCTTGACGGAGCCGCCGCTGTCGGAGGCGGAGACGGTGGTCGACGAGGTGTTGTCGTCGTTCTTGGCCAGGGTGTAGCCGAGTCCGCCGCCCAGGCCGCCCGCGACCAGCGCGGCGATCAGGACCGCCGCCATCAGGCCGCCGCGGCCGCGGCCGGACTTCGGTGCGGGCTGCTGGTAGGAGGCGCCCCAGCCACCGGCACCCGCGCCGCCCGAGCCGCTGTCGGCGTACGCCGGGGTGGCGGGGGGCGGGGGCGGCCAGGAGCCGTCCGGTGCCTGGCCCGGGGCGGCGCCGCCCTGCGGACCGCCCGCGCCGACCGAGGCGTACGCCGGTGCCTGGCCCGCGTGGACCAGCTCCTGCTCCGGTGCGCCGGGGGCGTGCGGGGGCGTCGTGGGGAGCGGGGTCGTCGGGGCGCCGTTGTCGGGCGCGGTCCCCTGCGGGGAGGCTGCGGGGGAATCCACCGGCACGGGAGGTGCGGACGGGGCCGGGGGTACCGCAGTGCCCTCGTTCTCGGTGCTCACAGCTTTTCTCCTCGATCCACGGCTGTTGTCCTAAGGTCGCACTCGGCCACGCTCGTTCACGCTGTGCCGACGGTCCGGCGCGATGCAGCTGTGCATGTGCTTTTGTATGCCCTCAGCTTTTCCCACGGGACGTCAGGGCACCATAAGCGGTGACTGTGGGTCCACGACTTTCCTTTATATGGGACATGTGCGGCGAACCAGACGCATCTCGGCGACCTCCTCGTGCGACGAGTGCCCCGCTGCGGTGGCACCATGACGCGGTGACCCACGCACGGCAGCAAAGCATTCAGGTCGTCGCCCACCGTGGAGCCTCCGAAGAGGCCCCGGAGCACACTCTGGCCGCGTACAAGAAGGCGATCGAGGACGGCGCCGACGCCCTCGAGTGCGATGTGCGCCTGACCGCCGACGGCCATCTCGTCTGCGTCCACGACCGACGCGTCAACCGTACGTCCAACGGGCGCGGGGCGGTGTCCGCCCTGGAGCTGGCCGACCTGGCCGCCCTGGACTTCGGCTCCTGGCGGAACCGGGACGAGGAGCCCGACTGGGAGCACCGCCCGGAGGACCGCGAGGACACCTCCGTACTCACGCTGGAGCGGCTCCTGGAGCTGGTCGCGGACGCGGGGCGGCGGGTGGAGCTGGCCATCGAGACCAAGCACCCCACCCGTTGGGCCGGGCAGGTGGAGGAGCGGCTGCTCGTGCTGCTGAAACGGTTCGGGCTGGACGCGCCCGCCTCGGCGGCCGACTCCCCGGTGCGGATCATGAGCTTCTCGGCCCGCTCGCTGCATCGCGTGCGTGCCGCCTCGTCGGCGCTGCCCACGGTCTATCTGATGCAGTTCGTCTCGCCCCGGCTGAGGGACGGTCGGCTTCCGGCGGGGGTCCGGATCGCGGGGCCCTCGATCCGGATCGTCCGCAATCACCCGGCGTACATCGAGCGACTGAAACGAGCCGGTCACCAGGTGCACGTATGGACGGTGAACGAGCCCGAGGACGTGGATCTCTGCGTCGAGCTCGGCATCGACGCGATCATCACCAACCGACCGCGCGCGGTCCTGCGCCAGCTGGGCAGATAACCAAAACGCCGATAACTGGTAAAGACCTGTGAAGACACCTTGACCGGGCACCCCGGACACCCGCATTCTCCCAACCCGGCCATGACGACGAAATCCAGCCAGACGATTACAGGGTGTGCTCCGGCGCGTTCGGACCGTATTCGATCGTTACGAATGCGTCAGCGGACCTTGATTGGCCGGTTTCCGGTACAGGCCAATGGGGCATCCACACCGTGGCGTGGGGCAAAGGAGGTCTCGGGGGTGGCGTTGGTGGTGGCACAGGAGGTGCCCACGTCGTCGAGCATGGCCGTACCCCATGGCCCTGCGGGCGTGGGGGAAGCAAGACACCGGATGCGCTCTCAGCTGCGCACGGGTGGCGTGTCGGAAGCGGTCATCGACGACGCCGTACTGATTCTTTCCGAACTGCTGAGCAATGCGTGCAAGCACGGCCGGCCGCTGGGCGAGGCCCTGGCCGGGGACGGCGATGTCCGCGCCGCCTGGCGGGTGGACACCGGTGGCAGACTCACGGTCGAGGTGACGGACGGCGGCGGGCCCACCCGCCCTGCTCCGGCCACGCCCTCGGTCACCGCACACGGCGGCCGCGGGCTGAACATCATCACCGCGCTGTCCGACGACTGGGGCGTCCGGGACGACGCCCGCGGCGAGGTCACGGTGTGGGTCGTCGTCCATGACGACGTGCACGATCCGGACGCCGGCCATCGCCGCGACGACTTCGCCGCGCGCATCACGGCTCCCTCGGTGTCGGCGATCGCCGATCTGGACTTCGCGGAGGCGTTCACCGAGCTGGACTGAGGCGACACGGCCCGGGTGATCCGGCACGTTGTCCACAGGCTCCCGTCGGTCATCCCGTGAACGGCTAGGCTCCCGCCGTACGAGACCAGCCGTAACCGGGAGACCTCACGATGGCCAAGAAGCGACCCCAGACAAAGGCCAAGCGCCCGCAGATCACCGACGGGGAGGTCCCGGTCGTCGGTGCCCGCGAGCCCTGCCCCTGCGGGAGCGGCCGCCGTTACAAGGCCTGTCACGGCCGGGCCGCCGCGCACGCGGTGACCGAGCTGGTGCAGCGCCCGTTCGAGGGGCTGCCGGGCGAGGGCGACTGGGTGGCCCTGCGCGAGCTGGTGCCGGCCGCCACGGTCGAGCTGACCCTGAAGGGCGGCCTCCCCGAGGGCGTCCCCTCGGTGTCGCTGGCCACGGTGCTGCCGATGGCCTGGCCGGCGCTGCGCCGCGACGACGGCTCGGTGCTGCTGGGTCTGCAGAACGACACGGCGTCGGGCGACATCAGCCGCGATCTCGCCGACACCCTCCAGCGCGCCCTCACCGCCGAGCCGGGCACTCCGGTCCAGGGCCGCCGCGCTCCCGCCGACGGGCCGCGGCTGCAGGACCTCCTCGACCCCGAAGGCACGTTCGAGCCAGTCGTGCACGCGGGCTTCGAGTTCTGGGTGCCGGACGCGGAGAACTCCACCCCGGAGGTGACCGCCTCCCTGGAGCGGGCCAACGCCGCGGCCATCCCGACCGCCAAACTCCAGGGCGTGGACGCCGCCTACTGGTGCGAGACGCCGGACAAGAACCACCTGCGCTGGGTCATGCCCTATCCCGAGGAGCAGCTTCTGGACGCGCTCGCGCGGCTGCACGCGGCGGGCCGGGCGGGCCTCGGCGAGGGCACCCGGCTCGTGGGTTCCTTCCGTGCCCACGGGCTCACCGTGCCGGTCTGGGACCTGCCGAGCGGGGTCACCGCGGAGGACGTGGAGAAGCCGGCGGCCGAGTTCGCCGAGCGGCTCACCGCCGCGCTGGCCTCGGACGCTCCGCTCACCGCGGACGAGCGTCGCGCGCGTGGCGGCCTGACCAACCGACAGGTCACGCTCAGCTGACACACAGGTTCGAGGGTCTGGAGCTGCTGACCGGTCGGTCAGCAGCTCCCGGGCTCGCGGGGTGACCGGATCCGCTCACAACTCCCGCCGGGAGCAAGCGAGTCGGTGTCCGGAAAGCCGATGAAAAACCGAGATCGAATTTGCGAACAGCCGATCTCTTGTTACCGTTCCAGTAGCCCGGTTGCTGGTGCATCCCCCGTCGCCAGCAACCGGGTCTTTCTGTGCGCCGTTCCGTTTACGGAACGCTGCCGGGCGTCAACTGCCCGTGTAGGACCCGGAGTTGCTTCCGGATCGCAGCAGGAGCGGCCCCTGGCCGCCGCGTCCCGCGAACTCCGCGACCGCCGTGTACGCGCCCGGTTCGCCCTGGGTGCGCTCCCTGGGCGTCTCGCAGGTACCCGGCTCGTCGTCCGCGCCCACGGCGCAGCGCATCTGCACGGTGCGGCCGCCGGGGCCCATGAAACTGAGGACGGATTCCAGCCCGTCGCCGGTGGCGTTGCGGTAGTAGGTGCGCGCCCAGGTCTCCTCGCCCTGCGTCAGGACACAGGTCTGTGCCTCGATGCCCTCGGGGGAGGTGAGTTCGGGTCCGCAGCGGGCGGCGGTGGCCAGGCCCAGACCGAGCAGCCACGGCGAGCTGGTGGGGTCGGCGACCTTGTGGTCCTCGTGCGCCCCGCCGGGTGCGGCGCCTTCTTCGCGTACGGGCGCCTGATCACGTACGGCCGTCTCCTCGCGTACGGCGGCACGACGCCCCTCGCCCACCTGTCCCGCGGACGCCACAGCCAGCGGAAGCGCGACCGCGCACGCCACGACGCCCGTCAGGGCAAGCAGACGAAGGTTCATGAAAGGGACGATAACGAGCGCGCGCGGGCCGCTGGTTCCGCGCGCGCCCGACACCCTTACAACTCGGGCGCGCTCACACCCGTACGAGTGAGGGCGTCCACCACCGCGTCCACCACGGCCTCGACATCGGGCACCCACGGGGAGGCCGAGCCGGGCAGTGGCGCGCGCTCCCAGCGGATGGGGCCCCGACCCGTCTCGGACGGGGGCAGCGCGACATAGCCGCCCTCGCCGTGGAACCGCAGGGAGCCGGGGACGAAGTCCTTGGCGTACAGCAGTTCGCCCAACTGCTCCATGGAGTACGGCTTGACGAGGATCGCCCAGCGGGTGGGCGAGGCGACCACCGGACCGAGGCGCATGCCCTGGCGGTCGAGGGCGGCCAGCGCCCGGGAGCCCGCGAGGGCCGGCAGGGACACCGCGCAGGGTGCCGTGCCGCCGGTGGCGAGGACGATCGGCGCGGCGGGCCGGTTGGTCCACCACCAGCGCACCATGCGCTCGTCGGTGGTGGCCGCGAGGAGCCCGGGGTCGAAGGGGTGCGCGCCGGGGACCGTGCACTCTGGGTCGGGACAGCTGCAGCGGGCCCGGCCTTGCGGGTCCGGTGCCGCGCCCGGGAGTACGGGCCACTGCCATTCCGTCGCGAAGGTCAGGGCCGCGCTGATCAACTCAGGCCCCCCGTCGTTCCGCTTGGACAGGAGCCTGCGTGCCTTTCCGAGGATCTCGCGCATGAGCGCTCGTTCCTTTCCGTTGCACCGCTGGCAACACCGTGGGCCACATCACACCATGTGTCGATCACTGCACTGTGCGTACCTGTTGGCGCATCACACCCCTGTCCGAGACAAGGGGAACCCCTATGGGTCGAGCGTTGGCTGCGTCCGCGGCAGCCTGACCCACACTGCGTCTATCAAAAGCATGGGCGTGGCGTGGGGGTGGCGAAGTCTGGCGTTTTTGCCGTCCCGCGTGTTTCTCCTCGCCTCCGCCACGGAGGATGGGGCACGGTCGTCGGTGGTTAAGACGCCCGGGTCCGTCACCAGGTTCCGGGTGGATGTCAACCACCCCTGGCCTTCTCCGAGTACGTACCCATCACGACCGCTGTGACGCTCAGTGGAGCAAGGCCAGTCGACCGCAATAGGCCGTTGCCCGAGGCAGTTTTAAGCCAACTTTGCTTTTTGGCAAGAGGTACCCCGGTGACCCACGGACACCAGGAATCCCGGCAGGACAATGCTGGACATCCCCTCACGAGTGCGTGTACATGTGGAGACACTGCTAGCGGCGCAGAATGACATGGGGGTTTGCGATGCTTTTGAGCAATACGCACCGGTCGGAAAGCCGGACGCCATGAACGCCCCTCACCCTCCGAAAGTGGCCGGAATCGATTCAACGGTTCCCTCGCCCGCACACACTGTCGCGCCCGCGCCCGTCGTCCCGGGCACCTCTCCGGTCCCTTCACCGCACGCCCCGAACGCCCCGGGCGCCCTGCTCCAGGACCGGCTCGCAGGCTGGGTCTCCGACCTCACCACCCTGCACGAACTCACGGAACGTCTGGCCCGCACGGACGCACTCCAGGAAGCCCTGACCGAACTCCTGCGCGCCGGAGCCGCCCTCGTGGGCGCCCGGCGCGGCCTCGTCGTCATGGAACCGGGCGACGGACTCGGCCCCGACACCACGATCGGCCTGGGACTGGCCCGCGCCGACCTCGGTCACATCGAGACCGTGCCGCGCAGTGCGATGTCGTACGGCAGGATCCTCGACGGACTGCCGGGCGCCGACGGCGAGATCGCCGAGCCGGACCTCTTCGCCGAGGACGGCCTCGACCCCCGGCACCGCGAGGTGGCCGCCCGCCTCGGCTACGGCGCGTGCTACGCGCTGCCGCTCGCCTCCGACGCCGCGGGCCGGATCGGCGCCGCCGTATGGCTGTACGACGAGCCCGCCGAACCGTCCGAGCGCCAGCGCCACCTCGTGGGCCTGTACGCGCGCTACGCGACCGAGCACCTGGCGCGCCTGCTCGAGGTCGAGCGCACGCGCGCGTGCATGGCGACGATGGCGGAGGAGCTGCTGCCGTCCCGGCTCCCCCGCGTCGCCGGTGTGCGGCTCGCCGTCCGGCACCGCACCGGCCCGCGCGGCGGCGGCGACTGGCACGACGCGCTGCCGCTGCCCGACGCCGCGCTCGGTCTAGCGGTGGGCTCGGTCACCGGATCGGGCGCCAGCGCGATCGCCGCGATGGGCCGCCTGAGAGCGTCCTTGCGGGCGTACGCCGTGATGGAGGGCGAGGACCCCGTCGCCGTCCTGTCCGACCTGGAGCTGCTGCTGCGGCTGACCGAACCGGCCCGCTCCGCGACCGCCCTGTTCGCCTACTGCGAGCCCGCGCTGCGCAAGATCACGCTGGCCGGTGCCGGGCACTGCCCGCCGCTGCTGGTCGGGGAGCGGCGCACGGAGTTCGTGGAGACGTCCGTGTCGGCGCCGCTCGGGATGCTCGCCTGCTGGGAGGCGCCCAGCGTGGAGCTCCAGGCCGAGCCCGGAGAGACGGTTCTGCTGTACACCGACGGACTGCTGCACCGTACCGGCGACCCCACCGACCGTGCCTTCGCGCGGCTGCACTCCGCGGCGGCGAGCGTGCCGAAGGCGCTGCGGCACGACCCGGACGCGATCGCCGACCACGTCCTGCGCACCGTGCTGCCGGACGGCTTGGACCAGGCCGACTCCGAGGAGGACGTCGTCCTGCTCGCCGCGCACTTCGAGTAGCGCCCCGGGTAGCTCTCGGTAACAGGTCCAACGGCCCTGGGCCCCCTTCCGTACGACCGTACGATGGAGGGGGTCCAGTGCCGTATCTAGGAGGATGACCGTGGCCGACGAGCTCAACCCGGAGACCCCGGAGAACGAGTCCGAAGAGCCGATCAAGCAGCGCAAGAACGGGCTGTACCCGGGCGTGTCCGACGAGCTGGCCGACAGCATGAAGTCCGGCTGGGCCGACACCGAGCTGCACGACCTGCGGCCGATCCCGCAGGCCGCCGAGACCGCCGCGCGCCGCTCCGCGCTGTCGGCGCGCTTCCCCGGTGAGCGTCTCGTGATCCCCGCGGGCAACCTGAAGACCCGCTCGAACGACACGGAGTACCCCTTCCGGGCCTCCGTCGAGTACGCGTACCTCACCGGCAACCAGACCGAGGACGGCGTGCTCGTCCTGGAGCCCGTGGCCGACGGGCACAAGGCGACCATCTACCTGCTGCCGCGTTCCGACCGCGAGAACGGCGAGTTCTGGCTGTCCGGGCAGGGCGAGCTGTGGGTGGGCCGCCGGCACTCCCTGACGGAGTCCGAGGCGCTGTACGGCATCCCGGCCTCCGACGTCCGCGAGCTGGCGGACGCGCTGCGCGAGGCGACCGGTCCGGTGCGGGTCGTACGCGGGTACGACGCCGGCATCGAGGCCGCGCTGACCGACAAGGTCACCGCCGAGCGCGACGAGGAGCTGCGGGTCTTCCTCTCCGAGGCGCGGCTGGTCAAGGACGAGTTCGAGATCGGCGAGCTCCAGAAGGCGGTCGACTCGACGGTTCGTGGGTTCGAGGACGTGGTGAAGGTCCTCGACAAGGCCGAGGCGACCTCCGAGCGGTACATCGAGGGCACGTTCTTCCTCCGCGCGCGGGTCGAGGGCAACGACGTCGGCTACGGCTCCATCTGCGCCGCCGGTCCGCACGCCTGCACGCTGCACTGGGTGCGCAACGACGGGCCCGTGCGCTCCGGGGACCTGCTCCTCCTGGACGCCGGTGTCGAGACGCACACGCTCTACACCGCCGACGTCACGCGCACGCTGCCGATCAGCGGTCGCTACAGCGCCGTTCAGAAGAAGATCTACGACGCCGTGTACGAGGCCCAGGAGGCCGGTATCGCGGCGGTGCAGCCCGGTGGCAAGTACCGCGACTTCCACGACGCCGCGCAGCACGTGCTGGCCGAGAAGCTCGTCGAGTGGGGGCTGGTCGAGGGTCCCGTCGAGCGGGTGCTGGAGCTGGGGCTTCAGCGGCGGTGGACGCTGCACGGGACCGGGCACATGCTCGGGATGGACGTGCACGACTGCGCTGCCGCGCGGACCGAGACGTATGTCGAGGGGACGCTGGAGCCGGGGATGGTCCTGACGGTCGAGCCCGGGCTGTACTTCCAGGCCGACGATCTGACGGTGCCGGAGGAATACCGGGGTATCGGTGTGCGGATCGAGGACGACATCCTCGTGACGGAGGACGGGAACCGGAACCTGTCGGCGGGGCTTCCTCGGCGGTCGGACGAGGTCGAGAGCTGGATGGCTGCGCTGAAGGGCTGATGTAGGGCTGGACGGCCGGGTACCAAAGGGGTGCCCGGCCTTTCGTTGCGGTCTGCGGGGTTGTGGGGGCTTGTCGCGCCCACGCGGTGGTAGCCGCACATCGATACAGCCGCGCGCCTCTGGGGGGTTGGTGTGGACCTGCATATTGAGCTCGGTTCTGTTGAGGGGCGGCGGGCCGGGCTCGAGCGTGCCTTGCGGGATGCCGTACGTGATGGGCGGCTGGCGCCCGGGGCTCGGTTGCCTGCGACCCGGCGGCTGGCCGCGGAACTCGGTGTCTCGCGCGGGACCGTGAAGTCGGCTTACGACCAGCTCGTCGCCGAGGGGTATCTGACCGCTCGGCAGGGCTCCGGCACACAGGTCGCCTCCTTGCCGTCGGTCGACGAGGAAGCGCCTGGAACGGCGTCACGCGTGCGTGCCCCTGGCTTCGATCTGCGGCCCGGCAGCCCGGACGTCGGGGCGTTCCCGGCGGCCGCCTGGCTGCGGGCGCTGCGCAGGGCCATCGCCACGGCGCCCTCACTGGCGTACGACTATGGCGATCCGCGCGGGCGCGTCGAGCTGCGGGCCGCGCTGTCCGGGTATCTGGGGCGGGCGCGAGGGGTCATCGCGCCGCCCGAGCGGATCGTGATCACGTCCGGGTATGTGCAGGGGCTCGCGCTGCTCACGCGCGTGCTGGACGGTGGCGAGATCGCCATGGAGGATCCGGGGCTGGCCTTCCACCGGGAGGTCGTGCGCAGGGGCGGCGGGAGCGTCGTGCCCGTACCGGTCGACGAGAAGGGTGCGCGTGCCGAGGAGTTGGGGGACGCGAGAGCGGTCGTACTCACTCCCGCCCACCAGTACCCGACCGGGGTGACGTTGCATCCCGAGCGGCGGCGGGCGTTCACCGACTGGGCACGCACGCGTGGCGGGCTGATCGTCGAGGACGACTACGACGGGGAGTTCCGCTACGACCGGCAGCCCGTCGGTGCGTTGCAGGGGATGGCGCCGGGGCATGTGGTGTATCTCGGCACCGCCTCCAAGACGCTGGGGCCCGCGCTGCGGCTCGGGTGGATGGTGCTGCCGCCGCACCTGGTCGACGCGGTCGCCGACGCCAAGCTGCACAGCGATCACCACACCGAGTCCATCGGGCAGTTGGCGCTCGCCGAGCTCATCGAGAGTCATGCGTACGACCGTCATGTGCGCGCCTGCCGGCTGCGGTACCGGCGGCGCCGGGACCAGTTGCTGCACCGGCTCGGGGAGCGGCGGCCGGTGCGGGGGATCGCGGCCGGGCTGCACGCGCTGGTGGAGGTCGCGGACGAGAAGGAGGCCCTGGCGCGGGCGGAGGCGGAGGGTCTCGCCGTCGGGCACCTGGGGGACCACTGGCACGCTCCGGACGCCGAGGGGCGGCCTCAGGGGCTCGTGGTGGGGTACGGGACGCCGCGGGAGCGAGTGTATCCCGAGGCGTTGGAGGTGCTGGGGAAGGTGCTGGACGGATTGGGCCAATAAATTGGGTCAATAAGAGGGGCGTCTATTGGGTCTGTAGTGGGGTCCAGTTGCCTTCTACCGTCGTAGACATGACGAACTCCCTCGTCCCGCCCGCGGGGCCGCAACGCGTCCTGGCTCTGGCCCAGTTGACCAATGCCGTCGGTGACGGCGCCTACCTCGTGACCTCGGCGTTCTACTTCACGCACGTCGTCGGCCTCTCCCCCGCGCGCGTGGGGCTCGGGCTGACCGTCGGATGGGCGCTCGGGGCGGTGGCGGGTGTGCCGCTGGGGCGGCTCGCGGACCGGCGCGGGGCGCGCGGTACGGCGGTGCTGCTGGCGCTGGCGGCGGGGCTCGCGGTGGCGTCGTTCCTGTTCGTCCGGGGTTTCCTGCCGTTCGTCGCGGTCGCGTGCGCGTACGCCGCCGCGCAGTCGGGGCTGGCCGCGGCCCGGCAGACGCTGCTGGCGGGGCTGGTGCCCGCCGGGGAGCGGACCGGGGCGCTGGCGTATCTCCAGTCGGCGTTCAACGCCGGGCTCGCGGTGGGTGCGGGGCTGGGCGGGCTGGCGATCCAGGCCGGGACGCGGGAGGCGTATCTCGCGGTGTTCGCGATGGACGCGGTGACGTTCCTGGTGTGTGCGGGGGTGCTGCTGCGGCTGCCGTCGGTGGCGCCGGTGCCGGTGCGGAAACGTCACGGCCTCGGTGTCGTACGGGATCGCCGTTATGTCGCCGTCACGGCTCTCAACACCGTCCTGCTGCTGCGGATGCCGCTGCTCAGTCTCGGGCTTCCGCTGTGGATCGCCGAGCGCACACAGGCGCCGGCGTGGCTGGTGTCCGCGCTGTTCGTGCTCAACACGGGGGCCGTGATGGTCTTCCAGGTGCGGATGGCGCGCGGTGTCACGGGGATCGGGTCGGCGGTCGGCGCGGTGCGGCGGGCCGGGTGGGTCATGCTCGCGGCGTGCGCGGTGTTCGCGCTGTCGGCCGGTGCGTCGCCGTGGGTCGCCGCCGGGGTGCTGGTGGCCGGAGCGGTCCTCCAGGTCGTCGCGGAGATGGGGCAGTCGGCCGGATCGTGGCAGCTGTCCTTCGATCTGGCCCCGGCCGGCCGGGTGGGTGAGTACCAGGGGTTCTTCGGAACGGGCGTGACCGTGGCGCGGACGCTGGGTCCGCTCGTGGTGACCACGCTGCTGATCGGGTGGGGGACGGCGGGCTGGTTGCTGCTGGGAGGGGTGACGCTGATGGCCTCGTACGCCATGGGACCGGCGGCGCGCCGGGTCACCGCCTCCCAGCCGGACGTCACGCGGCGGCCCGTGCTCGTGAACTGACCGTCGCCGGGAGCGAGTCCAGGAACAGGGCCCCCGCGAGCAGCCCCGCGCTGCCACGGGGGCTCCACGCGCGCGCGTGCAGGTCCTCGTCGAAGGCGACCAGGGCCGTGGCACCGGCCTCGGTGGACGTGCCGCCGGCCTCCAGGATTCCGCGGGCGCCCGCCTGGACGTGGCGCAGGCCGAGCGGGCCCGCGGCGTACAGGAGTTCGGTGTCCTGGAGGGTGGACATCACGGTGAGCAGGGCGTCGAGCCGGGCCTGTGCCTCGGTGGCGCCGGCCGCGCGGGCGGCGGCGAGGGCGTCCAACGCCCGCCGTACGTGCGGAAATCCGGCCCGGGCCTCGCCCCTCGCCCCGGCGGCGCCGTACTTCGCCGACACCGACGAGCCGTGCGAGGGCTTGCGCGGGGCGCGTTTGTCGGTGTGCCGGGCGATGCCCTTGGCGGTCGCGGCGATGTCCGTCGCCACGGCCCCGGGGGTCAGGGCGGCCGCGGCGACCAGCAGGCCGAGGGCCCACGTGGCGCCTCGGTGGCCGCCGCCCGCCAGGCGCACCGAGTGCTCGGTGCAGCGGCCGATCGCGCCGAGTTCCGTACGGAGTCCGGGGGTGGGTTCGCCGGTGCGGCGGGCGGCGGCGGCCATCGCCGCGAGGCCGGGCACGAGTGCCTTGGCCGACCAGCGCAGCAGGCAGTGGTCCCGGCGGGTGACGCGGGCGTCGAGGTCACGCGGATCGGGCAGCCCCGGCTTGGGGGCCAGGGCCAGCTGTCCGGTCAGGGCGGTCACGGCGGCCTGCGCCAGAGCTTCGTCCTCGCGGCTGCTCATGGCCGCCTTACGAGGACGCGGAGGCCGACGGGGAGGCACTGCCGGTCGGGGCGTCGCTCGGCGGGGTGCCCGTCGGCGCGCCGCTCGGCGGGGTGCCGCCACCGCCGCTGCCGGCGCCCGTGCTCTCGGCGTCGGGATCGATGCCGAGGGTCAGGAAGCCCTTGTAGCCCTTGGAGGGGTCCTTCTTGTGGACGGCCTTGAGGGTGAGCAGACCGCTGGAGGCGCCGCCGCCGTCGTACACCATGTCGTTGTCGAGGGTGGTGTAGCTGCCGGAGTGCCGGGAGTAGGGCTCCAGCGTGAAGATCTCCTCGGCGACGGTGTCGTCGAAGAAGAACTGGCCGGTGTAGTTGACCTTGCCGCCCTCGTAGGTGCCGTCCTCCTTCTCGCCGCCGGTGTGGACCTTGACGTGGATGTGGCAGGTGCGCGGGGTGTACCAGCCGGGGAAGATCGTCTCGAACTTGACGACCCCGTTGCCGTTGGCGATCTGGTAACCGCGCAAGTAGGTCTGGTCGTTGGCGGTCGAGCCGTCCTCGCTCTCGGCGGGGGCCGAGCCGCCGGGGTTGGCGGTGGTGTAGCCGGAGTAGTAGCCCCAGGCGTCGCAGTGCCAGATCTCCACGGCCGCGCCGGGGACCGGGGTGCAGCCGTCGGTGGCGTCGACGACGGTGAGGCGCAGGGTCAGCGGGACACCGCTCTTGCCCTCGGTGATGTCCTTTCTGACCAGGGCGCCGTCGAGGTAGTACGGACCCTCGGTGACGCTCGTCATGAGCGTCATGCACTCGCCGCCGGTGCTGGTGGCGGACGCCGAGGCCGTCGCGTCGGCGGTGGTGGCGTCGTCGGCGAAGGCCGACTGGTAGCCGGCGACGGCGAGGCCGCCCGCGGCGACCGTACCGCCCGTCACGGCGATGGCGCGGCGCCTGGTGATCGTCTTGTCCTTGTGGTTTCCCGTCATGACCAGGACGCTATGGACGGTGTCCGTCAGGTGGGTTGGGGGGCGCTGAGAGCCGCCTGTGAATGCTGCGGAAGCTGAAATTCCGCGTCGTCGCCCGGGGCGGGGGCGGGGGCGCTACACCGCCATGAGCGGAGCGTCCTTCTTCCACTTGAGGATCTTGTCGAAGCTGACCACCGCACCGCCCCGGCCCGGCTTGTCGCCGATGTGGACGTGGTCGGCGAGCTCCTGGATCAGACACAGCCCGCGGCCGTGCTCGGCCTCGCTGGGGGCGCGCCGGACCACCGGGGAGGGGCGGCCGAAGCCCGGGCCCGAGTCCGCGACCTCGATACGACACTTCTCACCGTCCAGATAGGCGGTGACCCGGTACGCCTCCGAGGTGCCGTCCTGCCCGGTGTCCCCGCCGTGCTCGACGGCGTTCGCGCAGGCCTCGCTGAGGGCCACGGAGAGGTCGTAGGAGACATCGGGGTCGACGCCCGCGGTCTCCATCGTGCCGAGGAGCAGCCGTCGCGCGAGCGGCACGCTCGCGGCTTCGCGGCGCAGATGGAGTGACCACCAGATGCTCATGCTCCAGCCTCCCGGCCGCGGCTCGACATACCGTTACCTATTGCCGCCAGTGGCCGGGTGTAAGCACACAGTTGACGTGACGCCGCCCATATGGGGGATGCGTATCGGGCGGTGCATGGGGTATGTGGGGCGGTTCGTATCAGAGGGTGATCTTCTGGTCGTACCACTCGTACGTCATCTTGTGGACCTGCCGTATGGCCGCCGTGAGCCCAGTGCGATGATGAGCCCGCCATGTCTGCCCCCCACCAGCGCACCGGAGCCGTTCTCCGGCTCCTGCGGGCCGCGGTGTTCGCCGCGGTCTGTGTCGTGCTGGCCGCGGCCGGGCACACGATGGCCGCCTGCGCGGCCGTTCCGCTGTGGACGCTGGGCGCGGGATTCCTCGGAGTCCTCGCGGTCGCGGCACCGCTCGCCGGGCGGGCGCGTTCGCTGGCCGGGATCGCGGCGCTGCTGGCGGTCGGACAGACCGTGCTGCACACGCTGTTCGGGCTGGGACAGCACGGTACGGCCGCCCAGTCGATGTCCTCGATGCCCTCGGACGCCTCGCTGGTGGAGCAGGCCGCGCGACTGGTCTGCGGGACCACCGCGGCGGCGATCAGCCCCACCCAGGCGGTCCGGATCCTCACCGAGGCACGCCTCTACCAGGGCACGCACACGCACGGCTCGATGGACACCATGTCCACCACCGGCGCCTCCACCTCGCTGATGCCCTCCGTGCCGATGCTGCTCGGCCACGTCCTCGCGGCCCTCGCCGCCGGCTGGCTGCTGCGCCACGGCGACCTGGCCCTGCTGCGGCTGACCGAACTGTCGGCGCACGGCGTCGCTCAGGGGGCGCTCGTACGGTCTTTGCGCGGGGCGCTCGCGCTGGTGCGCGCCCTGCGGGCCGGGCTGCCGGGTGCGCCGGAGGCCGGTCCGCGGCTGCCGCGCACCGATCTGCTCACGCCCCCTGAACCTCGTACGACCGCACTCCGGCACGCGGTGATCAGGCGCGGTCCGCCCGCCGCCGACCGTCTCGTCCTCGCCGCCTGACACGACGCGAGCACCCCTTCCCGAGTTGGGGGCCGCCGTCGTGCGGCCACACACGCGTGCCTGTGTTTCCGAGTGATCGGGCACCTCTGCGCGCGCGTGCCCCTCTTCAACTCCGGAATCACACGCGAAGTGGAGTGCTCTCTTTCATGAAGGTTTCTCGTCTCGCCGCCGTCGGCGCCATCGCCGCCTCTGCCGTCGTCGTCCTGTCCTCCCCCGCGTTCGCGCACGTCACCGTGCAGCCCGAGGGCACCGCGGCCAAGGGCGGTTACGCGGTCGTCGACTTCAGGGTCCCCAACGAGCGCGACAAGGCCTCGACCACCAAGCTCGAGGTCAGCTTCCCGACCGACCACCCGCTCGCCTCGGCGATGCCGGAGCCGGTCGCCGGCTGGACCTCCAAGGTCACCAAGACCAAGCTGGACAAGCCGATCGAACTGCACGGCCAGAAGATCTCCGAGGCCGTCTCCAAGGTCACCTGGACCGCCACCGGCAAGGGCGTCGAGGCCGGCTACTTCCAGAAGTTCCCGATCGCCATCGGCGCCCTGCCCGAGGACGCCGACGAACTGGTCTTCAAGGCGATCCAGACGTACTCCAACGACGAGGTCGTCCGCTGGATCGAGGTCCAGGAGGACGGCCAGGAGGAGCCCGAGAACCCGGCTCCCGTGCTGACGCTGTCCGAGGCCTCCGAGGGGGGCCACCACGGCGCCTCGGCGACCGAGGAGGCGTCCGACGACACCGAGAACGCCGCCGCCGAGACGGCCGCCCCCGCCGACAGCAGTGACACCACCGCGCGCGTGCTCGGCGTGGTCGGCATCGCCGTCGGTGTGGTCGGGGTCGGCTACGGCGTGCTCGCCGGCCGTCGGCGCACCACCGACGCCTGAGGTCCACCCTTCCGCGCGGTGCACCGGGGTCGTACAGCACGACCGCACGACCCCGGTGCATCCCGGAGCCTTCACATCTGGGACATTTTTCTATGCGCAAGAAGACGTTCGCCGCGGCCGCCCTGCTCGCCGCCGCCTCCCTGACGCTGACCGCCTGCGGCAGCGGTGACGACAGCGACTCGCCCGTCTCGGTGGTCTCCGAGGAGGCGGGTTCCGACAAGGCCGCCACCGTCCTCGACAAGCCGTTCGAGAAGCCGGACCTCGTCCTCACCGACACCAGCGGCGAGAAGTACGACCTCCGCGAGCAGACCAAGGGCCGGCCGACGCTCATCTACTTCGGCTACACCCACTGCCCCGACGTCTGCCCGCTGACGATGAACAACATCGCCGTCGCCAAGAAGCAGCTGACCAAGGCGCAGCAGGACGAGCTGCGGATCGTGTTCGTCACCACCGACCCCGACCGGGACACCCCGAAGGCGCTCGGCACGTGGCTCAAGGGCATCGACTCCCAGGTCGTCGGCCTGACCGGCGACTTCGACACCATCCAGGCCGGCGCCCGCACCCTCGGCATCTCCATCGAGCCGCCGCACAAGGACAAGAACGGCAAGATCGTCTCGACGCACGGCACGCAGGTCGTCGCGTTCTCGCCGAAGACCGACGGCGGATACGTCCTCTACGGCGAGGACGCCACCGTCGACGACTACACCAAGGACCTCCCCAAGCTCATCAAGGGAGAGAACCCGTGAGCCGGTTCCCGCTCCTCGCGGCCGCCGCGGTCGGCGCCCTGGTGCTGACCGGCTGCTCGGACTCCGGCTCCGAGGACGGACAGGCCGAACTGTCCGTCAGCGCCGCCTACATGCCCCAGCCGGTCTCCGACTCCATGGCGGCGGGCTTCCTCACCATCACCAACAAGGGCGGCGCGAAGGACGACCTGACCTCGGTCACCAGCGATGTCGGCCGGGTCACCGTGCACAGGACCGTCGACTCCGCCATGGAGGAGGTCAAGAGCCTCGATGTGCCGGCGCACGGTCAACTCGTGTTCAAAAGCGGCGGCAACCATCTGATGTTCGAGAACCTGAAGCGGAAGCCGAAGCAGGGCGAGACGGTCTCCGTGGAACTGCACTTCGCGAAGTCCGGTCCGGTCACCGTCGAGATGCCGGTGAAGTCCGCGACGTACAGCCCCAAGACCGGGCACTGAGGGAGGGACCACCTTGACGCAGACCATCGCCCCCCGCGTCCGGAACCTGGTGCTGCTGTTTCTCGCGGCCACCGGACTGCTTCTCGCCGGTGCCGGACCGGCCTCCGCGCACGCCGCGCTGACCGGCAGCGACCCCCAGCAGGGGGTGGTGGTCGACAAGGCCCCGACCCAGGTCTCGCTGACCTTCTCCGAGAAGGTCGCGATGTCCGACGACTCCCTGCGGGTCCTGGACCCCAAGGGCAAGCGCGTCGACACCGGCAAACCGTCCGAGGTCAGCGGCACGACGTACGCCGTCCAGCTGCACAGCGGACTGCCCGACGGCACCTACACCGTCACCTACCAGGTCGTCTCCGAGGACAGCCATCCCGTCGCCGGGGCCTACACCTTCTCCGTCGGCGCCCCCTCGAAGACCACCGTCTCGGCCTCCGGCCCGACCGCCGGCGGCGGAGTCGTCGGCTGGCTCTACGGCCTGGGGCGCTACGTCTCCTACGCCGGGTTCATCGTCATGGTCGGCGGCGCCGCCTTCGTACTGGCCTGCTGGCAGCGCGGTTCCGGCGTACGGGCCCTGCAACGGCTCGTCGTCTCGGGGTGGCTCGCGCTCACCTCGGCCACGCTCCTGCTGCTGCTCCTGCGCGGCTCGTACACCAGCGGCGGCAAGCTCGGCGACGTCTTCGACCTGAGCCTGCTCGGACAGGTCCTCCAGACCAAGACCGGCGCCTCGATGGTCTCCCGGCTGCTGCTGCTCGCCGCGGCGGCACTGTTCATCGCCGTGCTCTTCGGGGCGTACGACAAACGCGAGGACCAGGAGAAGCGGGACCTCACCTTCGGGCTCTCCCTCGGCGGCACCGTCGTGGCCGCCGGGCTCGCGGCGAGCTGGGCGATGGCCGAGCACGCCTCGACCGGGCTCCAGACCGGTATCGCGATGCCGGTCGACGTGGTGCATCTGCTGGCGGTCGCGGCCTGGCTGGGCGGGCTGACCGCCCTCCTGGTGACGCTGTACCGGGCGGACACCCCGATCGAGCGCTCCGCCGTACGCCGCTTCTCCCGCCTCGCGTTCAGCAGCGTCCTCACCCTCGTCGCCACCGGCGTCTACCAGTCGTGGCGCCAGCTCGGTTCCTGGTCGGCCTTCACCGACACGACGTACGGACAGCTGCTGCTCGTCAAGATCGGGCTCGTGACGCTGCTGGTGGGGATCGCGTGGATCTCCCGGCGATGGACCGCGCGGCTGAGCGACGGGGCAGCGGCGGAGGCCGGCGCGGTGGAGGTCGGCGCGGCGGAGGCCGGCGCAGCGGAGCTGGAGAAGGAGCACGTCCGTGCCGGCGCCGCGGCCTCCGGTGGCGGCGAGGGCGACTCGAAGCGGGCCGCCCAGCTCGCGCGGCAGCGGGCCGCCGTCAACACGGCACGGCAGAAGCGGCAGCGGGACGCCGACCCGGACCGGTTCGGGCTGCGCCGCTCGGTGCTCGCCGAGGCGAGCGTCGCCGTCGTCCTGCTCGCCGTCACCACCGTGCTGACCCAGACCGAGCCCGGCCGCACCGAGGAGGAGGCCAAGGCGGCCACGTCGTCGTCCTCTTCCTCCTCCACCTCGTCCTCGGGCGCGCTGACCCTCGACATGCCCTTCGACACGGGCGGCGAGGACGGCAAGGGCCTGGTGCGGATCGACCTCGACCCCGCGCGCGTGGGCGCCAACGAGATGCACGTCTATGTGGAGCGGCCCAATGGGCGCGGCTTCGACGTGCCCGAGGTGAAGGTCTCCTTCACCCTCGAGTCCCAGGACATCGGACCGCTGCCCGTCGTCCCCGACCACATCACCACCGGCCACTGGTCGGCGAGCGGCATCCAGCTCCCCGTGGCGGGCGACTGGAAGATCGCGGTGACCGTGCGGACCTCCGACATCGACCAGACCACCGTCTCAAAGAACGCGCAGATCGGCTGAACCACCATGGCTGACCAGTCCATCCCGGACGTCCGTACTCCCGAGCAGGCACTTAATGACGGCGCTTCGGAAAACGCCGTCATTAAGGAAGGCGTTTCGCGGCGCCGCCTGCTCGGGACCGCCGGTGCCACCGGACTCGTGCTCGGCGCGGCCGGCGGGGCCGTCGGATATGCCGCCCGGCCCTCCGAGGCGACGCCGCTCGCCTCGGTCGGTGCCGACGAGGCGATGTTTCACGGGAAACATCAGCCCGGCATCCTCCAGGGCCTCCAGGCCCGCGGCCACCTCGTCGCCTTCGACCTGGCGGCGGGCGCGGGCCGCAAGGGGGCAGCGGCTCTTCTGCGGCGCTGGTCGGAGACGGCACGGCGGCTGATGGCGGGCGAGGCGACCGCGTCCGGCGACACGGATGTCGCGCGGGACGCCGGTCCGTCGGCGCTCACCATCACCTTCGGGTTCGGGCACAGCTTCTTCGCGCGCACCGGCCTGGAGAAGCAGCGCCCGGTCTCCCTCGACCCGCTGCCCGACTTCTCCTCCGACCAGCTGGACAAGGCGCGCAGCAATGGCGACCTGTGGGTGCAGATCGGCGCCAACGACGCACTGGTGGCCTTCCATGCCCTGCGCGCGATCCAGAAGGACGCGGGGAGCACGGCCCGCGTCCGGTGGCAGATGAACGGGTTCAACCGGTCGCCGGGCGCCACCGCCCACCCCATGACCGCCCGCAACCTCATGGGCCAGATCGACGGCACCCGCAATCCGAAGCCGAGCGAGCCCGACTTCGACCAGCGGATCTTCGTGCCGGCGTCCGGTTCGAAGGACCCGTCATGGATGGCGAACGGCTCCTACGCCGTCGTACGCCGTATCCGGATGCTCCTCGACGACTGGGAGAACCTCTCGGTCACCGAGCAGGAGAACGTCATCGGGCGCCGCAAGGCGAACGGGGCGGCGCTGTCCGGGGGCTCCGAGACGACCGAGATGGACCTGGAGAAGACGGATGCCAAGGGCAATCTGGTCGTCCCGATCAACGCCCACGCGCGCATCACCCGGCCCGACCAGAACGGCGGGGCGGCGATGCTGCGGCGCCCGTTCTCGTACCACGACGGCATCGGCACGGACGGGGTGCCGGACGCGGGGCTGCTCTTCGTGTGCTGGCAGGCCGACCCGCTGCGCGGCTTCGTCACCGTGCAGCGCAAGCTCGATCGCGGTGACGCCCTGTCGAAGTACATCCGGCACGAGTCGAGCGGGCTGTTCGCGGTGCCGGGTGGGGCGGCGGAGGGGGAGTACGTGGGGCAGCGGCTGCTCGAGGGGTGAGCGGGCGTGGGGTCCGGGGAGGGTCACGCGAACGCCCGGGGCGGCCCGCGGTCACGCCGGTTCACTCAGCGGAGGGGCTGCCGTGAGACGAGTGCACCGGGTTCCGCAAGGCCCATTAGGGTGAGGTCATGCCAGCGAGCTATGCGTATCTCGGTCCCGAAGGCACCTTCACCGAAGTCGCCCTGCGCACGCTTCCGGAGACGGCCACGCGGGAGCTAGTCCCGTACGTTTCCGTGCAGTCCGCGCTGGACGCGGTGCGCGCGGGCGAGGCCGAGGCCGCGTTCGTCCCGATCGAGAACTCCGTCGAGGGCGGCATCACCACCACCCTCGACGAGCTGGTCGCGGGCGCCCCGCTGATGATCTACCGCGAGGTGCTGCTCTCGATCACCTTCGCGCTGCTGGTCAGGCCCGGCACCGAGCTGTCGGAGATCAAGACGGTCTCCGCGCACCCGGCCGCCCAGCCGCAGGTCCGCAACTGGCTGAAGAAGAACCTCCCGGACGCCCACTGGGAGTCCGCCGCCTCCAACGCGGACGCCGCGCGGCTGGTCCAGGAGGGCCAGTACGACGCCGCCTTCGCGGGCGAGTTCGCGGCCGCCCGGTACGGCCTGGAGGCGCTGGAGAGCGGCATCCACGACGCGGAGAACGCCCAGACCCGGTTCGTGCTGGTCGGCAGGCCGGCCCGGCCGGCGGCGCCGACCGGCGCGGACAAGACGTCCGTGGTGCTGTGGCAGCGCGACGACCACCCCGGCGGTCTGCGCGATCTGCTGGGCGAGTTCGCCACCCGTGGCATCAACCTCACGGTGCTCCAGTCCCGGCCCACCGGCGCAGGCATCGGCAACTACTGCTTCTGCATCGACGCCGAGGGCCACATCTCCGACCGCCGGGTCGCCGAGGCCCTGATGGGGCTCAAGCGGATCTGCCTCGATGTGCGGTACCTCGGCTCGTACCCGCGTGCGGACGTGACCACGGCCGACGTACAGCCGCCGCTGCGCGGGACGTCGGACGAGGAGTTCGTGGCGGCGGCGGACTGGGTGGCGCGCTGCCAGGACGGACGTTTCTAGCAGGCGTCCGGCAGGGGTACGCCGGGTTTCCGGCCGTTCCTACCTGCATATTTTTTGTTATCCACAGGCGTTATCCACAGGCTGCCGTCTCGACCTGGGGACAAGTCGACACGGAAGCGCTACCTAGTCGACAAATCGCCCTACAGCCCTCAACTTCGTCCACAGCTCCACAGGTCACCCTTCGTCCACCCGTTTCCATCGATCAATCCTTTGGAGCGACCCATTTCCACTCGAAAGTGGGCGTGAGCAGGGTTTGGATCGGGAATTCTCAGCCCCGTGAAGCCGATTCGGAATGATCACTTCCGACATCCACAGATCTTTCGCACACCCTGTGGATAACTCGTTCGGGGTGTGGATTCCTGTGGACAGAGCACTCGCCAAGTCCCCTTCCGCACAAGGGAATCGAGTCAACCTGGCGTTAACCTCGTGCCTCGTTCCAGGGAGTGAGACGCCTTTTATTGACACGGTACGCAATTCCCCCATAACGGTACGTAAGCCGTAGTTCGGAATAGCGAGTCGTGGGCTCTCACCAGGCACCGGTAGCCTTGGCCGCGTGATTGACCTTCGCCTGCTCCGTGAGGACCCCGACCGAGTGCGCGCCTCCCAGCGCGCCCGTGGAGAGGACGTCGCGCTCGTCGACGCCCTCCTGTCTGCCGACGAGCGGCGCAGGTCGTCCGGCGTCCGCTTCGACGAGCTGCGTTCCGAGCAGAAGAACCTCGGCAAGCTCATCCCCAAGGCCTCCGGCGACGAGAAGGCCGAGCTCCTGAAGAAGGCGGGCCAGCTGGCCGCCGACGTCAAGGCGGCCGACGCCGAGCAGCACGAGGCCGACGAGGAGACCAAGCGCCTCGCCCTCCAGCTCGGCAACCTCGTCCACCCCGACGTCCCCGTCGGCGGCGAGGAGGACTTCGTCGTCCTGGAGACGCACGGCACCATCCGCGACTTCGGCGCCGAGGGCTTCGAGCCCAAGGACCACCTGGAGCTCGGCGAGGCGCTAGGCGCCATCGACGTCGAGCGCGGCGCCAAGGTGTCCGGCTCGCGCTTCTACTACCTCACCGGTGTCGGCGCGCTCCTGGAGCTCGCCCTCGTCAACGCGGCGATCGCCCAGGCCACCGAGGCCGGCTTCATCCCGATGCTCACCCCCGCGCTGGTCCGCCCGCGCGCCATGGAGGGCACTGGCTTCCTCGGCCAGGCCGCGGAGAACGTGTATCACCTGGAGAAGGACGACTACTACCTGGTCGGCACCTCCGAGGTCCCGCTCGCCGCGTACCACATGGACGAGATCCTCGACGCCGACAAGCTGCCGCTGCGCTACGCCGGCTTCTCGCCGTGCTTCCGCCGCGAAGCCGGCACCTACGGCAAGGACACCCGGGGCATCTTCCGCGTGCACCAGTTCGACAAGGTCGAGATGTTCTCGTACGTCGCCCCCGAGGACGCCGAGAACGAGCACCAGCGCCTCCTGGACTGGGAGAAGCAGTGGCTGACCGGCCTGGAGCTGCCCTTCCAGGTCATCGACGTGGCCTCGGGCGACCTCGGCGCGTCGGCGTCCCGCAAGTTCGACTGCGAGGCGTGGATCCCGACCCAGGGCAAGTACCGCGAGCTGACCTCGGCCTCCAACTGCGACAGCTTCCAGGCCCGCCGCCTGTCGGTGCGCCAGCGCGACGGCAAGAAGGTGCAGCCGCTCGCGACGCTCAACGGCACGCTGTGCGCCGTACCGCGCACGATCGTGGCGCTCCTGGAGAACCACCAGCAGGCCGACGGCTCCGTGTACGTGCCGCCGGTGCTGCGTCCGTACCTGGGCGGGCGTGAGGTGCTGGAGCCGATCGCCAAGTGAGTACGGCCGCGGGGTTCCCGTTCAAGCTGATCGCGACCGACCTCGACGGGACGCTCCTGCGCTCCGACGAGTCGGTCTCGCAGCGCACGCGTGACGCTCTCGCGGCGGCGACCGAGGCCGGTGCGGCGCACATCGTCGTCACCGGCCGCGCGGTGCCGTGGACGCGGCACATCCTGGACGACCTCGGCTACGAGGGCCTCGCGGTCTGCGGGCAGGGCGCGCAGGTGTACGACGCCGGCGAGCACCGTCTGCTGACGTCCGTGACGCTGGATCGGCAGCTGGCCGGTGTCGCTCTCGCGAAGATCGAGGCGGAGGTCGGGCCGCTGTACCTCGCGGCGAGCCGGGACGGTCTCGAGGGTGAGGTGCTGGTGGGGCAGGGGTACGCGCTCACCGGCGACCTGCCCACGACGCCCTTCACGGATGCGGCCGATCTGTGGTCCGCCCCGCTGAACAAGATCTACATACAGCATCCGGAGCTGTCGGACGACGAGCTGGCGGAGGCGTCTCGGCGGGCGGCGGGTGGGTTCGTGACCGTCGCGATGGCCGGGGCGGGGATTGTCGAGCTGCTGCCGTTGGGGTTGTCGAAGGCGACGGGGTTGTCGCTGGCGGCTCGTCGGCTCGGGTTGAAGGCCGCGGACACGATTGCCTTCGGTGATATGCCGAATGATGTGCCGATGTTCGGGTGGGCTGCTCGGGGTGTGGCCATGGCCAATGCGCATGAGGAGCTCAAGGCGGTGGCCGACGAGGTGACCGCGTCGAACGAGGACGACGGGATCGCAGTGGTCCTGGAGCGTCTGCTGGGTTGAGGCGGTGTGATGACTGCGGGCCCGTCGTGGCTGGTCGCGCAGTTCCCCGCGCCCCTAGGTGGGTGCACTTAACGTCTTGCGGAGGATGCACGGATCGAACGTGCGCGGGGTTTCCCCCGACCGCGGCTTAGCAAGCCGGTGCCTTTCCACTCGGCCAATCCTCCGGGTGGGCGGCCCACGCGAGAGCGACATCGCGTGCTCGAAGCGGCCGCCCCGGGCAGCTCCCGACGAGCGGGTTCGACGGCGGCGTAACTACACCGGAACCCGCCGCGGACTGCCCTGAAGGGAGCTGGACGTACTGTCGTGCATGGACATCGCCCGGCTCCTCTCCCAGAACGTGGCGCCGGAGTCACTGTCCGGCGTGGACACAACCATCGTGCCGGTACGCCGAGTTGGGCGCCACTGATTTAATCGGCCGGGTGTTCGCCTACCGCCGCCACCACTTGCGGCGCGCCTTGCTGAAGAACCAGCCCGCGGGCGGCTCGTCGGAACGCCACGGCTGCGGCTCGGGCTTCTGGTCACGCCAGCGTGCCGTGAGCATACGGGCCCGGGCGGACGGCTCGGAGGTCTCCGCTGAGCGTATGAAGTCCTCGTCCAGGACGAGGTCGTCCCAGGTGTCGTCCCCGGACCGGGCCCGCCCGTCGTAGTGCGCGTCCGCCATCCCCGTTCCTCCTCGCAGTGCATCCCCTTTTGCCCAGTCTGCCTGGGCACAGGTGAAGTCCCTGTCAATAAGCCCGGCGTCTACTCCTCGCCCGCCAGCGTCAGCGTCCGCAGCTTCTGTCCCGCGTACCAGGTGGCGAGGACGGTCACCGCGACCAGCAGCACCGTGGCCGTCGTCAGTCCGACGTCCGAGGTGACCAGGTCCCCGCCGGCGACCTTGTGGGCCACCGCAAGGGACCACTGCTGGACGCTGAGCGTGCGCGCCCCGGCGACCAGGGAGCCGAACAGGGCCTCCCAGACCAGGGCGTAGACGAGGCCGAAGACCACCGCGTGCCGGGACACCGTGCCCAGCAGCAGGAACAGCGCGGCGTAGGCGATGGAGGAGACCAGCGCGGCCACCGTGTAGGCGACGGCGATCTGCTGGCCGTTGCCGTTGAGGATGAAGCCCGCGATCAGGGTCGGCAGCGCCGAGAACACCATCGTCACGGCGATCGCCACGATCAGCTTGGTGAAGATGATCGTCGGCCGCTTGATCGGCTTGGACAGCAGATACACCACGGAGCCGTCGTCGATCTCCGGGCCGATCGCGCCCGTGCCGGCGATGACGCCGATGATCGGCACCATCGTGGCGAGCGCGAGCCCACCCAGCAGGTCGGCGGTGGTCTGGTCGTCGGCGCCGACCAGAGCGCGCACGATCACCGCGATCAGGATCAGCAGAGCGGGCAGGGCGCCCAGGATGAGGGCCCGGCGGCGGCCGAGCAGAGCCCGGTAGGTGAGTCGGGCGACTGTGGGGTCGTACATCTTCGGCCTCCTACGCCGCGACCAGATACGAGAACACGGACTCGAGGGACTCGTCGGACGGCGAGACCGTGAGCAGCCGGATGCCGTGGTCGCGGGCGACCTTGGGCAGCAGCGCGGTGAAGCGGCCGAAGTCGACGGCCTGGATGCGCAACGCGCCCTCCGCCAGGTCGACTTCGATGCCGGATGTCGACGGGTCGGCGATCAGCGCGGCCGCGAGAGCGCGGTCGTCGCTGGAGCGCACCAGATAGCGGTGCGGCCGGTCGGTCATCAGGCGGCGGATCTTGCGGAAGTCACCGCTGGCCGCGTGGCGTCCGGCCACCACGACCTCGATGTGCCAGGCGAGTTGCTCGACCTCTTCGAGGATGTGGGACGAGAACAGCACCGTGCGGCCCTCGTCGCCCATGCGGCGCAGCAGGTCCATGAGCTGCATGCGCTGGCGCGGGTCCATGCCGTTGAAGGGCTCGTCGAGCAGGAGCAGCGACGGGTCGTGGACCAGGGCACTGGCCATCTTCACGCGCTGGCGCATGCCCTTGGAGTACGTCTGGATCTTGCGGTCCTGCGCGTACTCCATCTCGACCGTGGCCAGCGCCTTCTGGGCTGCCTTGGCTCCCAGGCCGTGCAACTCGGCGTTGGCGACGACGAATTCGCGGCCGGTGAGGAAGTCGTACATCGCCTCGCGCTCGGGGACGATGCCGATGTGCTTGTAGATCGCCTCGTTGCGCCACACCTGCTGGCCGTCGAGGGTGACGGTGCCGGTGGAGGGGGCGAGGAAGCCGCCCATCATGTTGATGAGGGTGGACTTCCCGGCGCCGTTGGGGCCGAGGAGGCCGGTGACGCCGGGGCCGATCGTCATGGTGATGTCGTTGACGGCGACCACGTTGCCGAACCAGCGGGAGACGTGGTCGATGCTGAGCGTGGTCACAGTCCGACCTTTCGGTAGCGGCGCAGCAGAAGGCCGTAGCAGGCGGCGATGAGGCCGAGGACGGCCAGGGCGTAGACCACGCCCTCGCCGTTCGACGGGCCCACCGCTCCGGGGAACGCCGAGCTCGCGCCGAGGAAGGCGGTCTGGAGTCCGTCGATGAGGGTGACCGGGGAGAACAGCCCGATCCACGGGACGGCGTCCGTGCTGCCCTGGGCGTCGGCGATGGCCTGGAGCGTGGAGACCGCGCCGTAGGAGATCGTCATGACGGCGATCACGGCCGCGATGCCGAAGCCGCGGCGCGGGGTGACCGAGGCGATGACCAGGCCGATGCCGGCGAAGAGCAGCGAGAGCAGTGCCACGGAGACGAGTCCCTGCGCGAATCCCTTGGTCTGGTCGGCGAAGTCCAGCTTGGCCAGCAGGGCGCCCACATAGAGCACCAGCAGCGGGGCCGCGGTGAGGATGAACATGGCCGAGGCCAGCGCCGCGTACTTCGCGCGGACGTAGTCGGCGGTCTCGATCGGCCGCGAGAAGTACAGCGGCACGGTCTTGAAGCGCAGGTCGCGCGAGACGGACTGGGGTGCCTGGGAGGCGATGTAGAGGCTGATGACGGCCTGCATGACGATCGCGTAGCGCGTGTAGTCGACGGGCAGGTCGTTGGCCTTGGTGGCGACCGCGACGGCGACCATGATGGCCGCGGGCACGCACATCACCACGAACAGCAGCATCGGCAGCACCTTGGACTTGACCGAACGGCCCAGGCCGTAGGAGCCGCGCAGGGACTGCGAGTAGAGCGAGCGGGTCGCGTAGGAGCGGCCCAGGCGCGGGCCGTCGTAGGTGCGGTAGCCGATGTTGTGGATACGGGTCTGATCGCCTGCGGGGGCGGTGACCGGGTGCTCAACTGCCATGGCCGACGGCCTCCTTCCGCTGCTCGCCGTTGTCCTGGTCGTCCTTGAAGACCTCGGAGATGTGATGCCGGCGCTGCTCCATGCGCACCAGGCCGAGGCCGAGGTCGGCGACCGCGTCCCGGACGACGTCGTAGGTCTCCTCGCCCTGCGCGGTCAGCAGCAGGATGTGGCCGGCGCCCGGCAGGGCGCTGTTCGCGTCCAGGACCTCCACCCCGCGCGCGTGGAGCGCCTCGCGCACCGCGCGGGTGCCGTCCGAGTGCGCGTCGGTGTCGGTGACCTCGATCGCCAGGGTGGTCGTGGTCTGGGTGAAGTCGGTGGTGGAGCTGGAGCGCAGGAGCTTGCCGCCGTCCACGACGACGACGTGGTCGCAGGTGCGTTCCAGTTCGCCCAGCAGGTGCGAGGTGACCAGGACCGAGATGCCGAAGTCGGTGTAGATGCGCCGGATCAGGCCCAGCATGTCGTCGCGGCCGACCGGGTCGAGGCCGTTGGTCGGCTCGTCCAGGAAGACCAGCTGCGGGTCGTGGACGAGGGCCTGGGCCAGCTTCACGCGCTGCTTCATGCCCGTCGAGTAGCCGCCGATGGGGCGGTAGCGCTCCTCGTACAGGCCGACATGGCGCAGCGTGTCCGCGGTGCGTTCGCGCGCGGCGGCGGGCGGCAGGCCGGACATGCGCGCCATGTGGACGACGAACTCGGTCGCCGAGACGTCGGGCGGCAGACAGTCGTGCTCCGGCATGTACCCGACGCGCTCGCGGATGGCGCCGCCCTTGGTGGCGACGTCGAGTCCGAGCACTTCGGCGCGGCCCTCGGTGGCGGGGGACAGACCCAGCAGGATCTTGATCAAGGTGGACTTGCCGGCTCCGTTCGCTCCGACGAGTCCGGTCACACCGGGCCCGACGTCGACGGAGAGCCGGTCAAGCGCGGTCACCCGGGGGAACCGCTTGCTCAGGCTTTCGGTCGCGATCACAGTCACGTCTTCGAAGGTAGTGACCCGCGCCACGTCGGTCGTCACACCCCAGAGCTGTCTTCGGGTCAGCCTCCAGACGTACGGGCCCGTAGGGGATGCCATGCCTGAGAGCTACGCGGGCGCGTTTTCCCCAGGCCGCGACCCGCCTATTGACGCTGCCTCTAACAACTGTCACATTCGGTGCTGTCAAGTTACGGACACGTAGCGCAGTCGACGTGGACTGGGTGGGGCGGAGTGGCATGACGACGGCAGTGACAGACGAACGGGCCGCTGAGCTGCGGGGGTTCAGAAAGGTCCAGCGGCTGGCGTACGAGTGCGCCGAGGCCGTCGCGGCCCGCCTGGAGCCTGGGGTGACCGAGCGTGAGGCGGCGCGGATGCAGCGCGAGTGGCTGCGCGAGCGCGGGGTGCGGGACTGGTTCCATCTGCCCTTCGCCTGGTTCGGGGACCGCACGGCGTTCGTGAACTTCCGCGTCCCGCTCCAGTTCTTCCCCACGAACCGCCGCCTTGAGCCGGGGATGCCGTTCATCCTCGACATGGCCCCGGTCTACGAGGGCTTCACGGCGGACATCGGCTACTCGGGCTCGCTGGGCGTCCACCCGGTGCAGGACAAGCTGATGGACGACCTCCAGGCCCACCGCGAGCTGATCCTGCGCGAGGTGCGCGAGCGGAGGTCGCTGCGCGAGATCTACCAGGACGTGGACCGCCTCATGGTCCGCCAGGGCTACGCGAACCGGCACCGCGCGTACCCCTTCGGAGTGATCGCGCACAAGGTGGACCGGGTGCGGGAGCGCCGCTGGTCGCCGAAGGTCTTCGGGTTCGGCACGGAGTCCCTCAAGGGCCTGGCGGCCGACGCGCTGCACGGCCATCGCGAGGGCTGGTCGCCACTGTGGTCGCCGTACCGCTTCTCCGACCACCCGCCGCAGCCGGGCCTGTGGGCGGTCGAACCCCACCTCGGCTTCCGGGGCACGGGCGCGAAGTTCGAGGAGATCCTCGTCGTCACCGACTCCGAGGACCCCGAACAGAGCGCGTTCTGGCTGGACGACGATCTGCCGCACGTGCGGCGCTGGGCGGAGGGGGAGTGAGCGGCGTGACTCTTGAGGGTGCGCGCGAGCGCCGGGTGCGAACCGGCGGCGTCGAGCTGTGCGTCGCCGAACTGGGGGACCCGTCGTGGCCGACGGTCGTCCTGGTGCACGGCTATCCCGACAGCAAGGAGGTGTGGACACCGGTCGCGTCGCGGCTGGCGGACCGCTTCCATGTCGTCCTCTACGACGTCCGGGGCCACGGCCGCTCGTCGGCACCGCGGCCACTGCGCGGCGGGTTCACCCTGGAGAAGCTCACGGACGACTTCCTGGCCGTCGTGGACGCGGTCAGCCCGGACCGGCCGGTGCATCTGGTGGGGCACGACTGGGGCTCGGTACAGGGCTGGGAGTTCACCACGGTCCGGCGCACCGAGGGCCGGATCGCCTCCTTCACCTCGATGTCCGGGCCGTCCCTGGACCACTTCGGGCACTGGATCGACAGCCGGATCAAGCGCCCGACCCCGCACCGAGTCGGCCAGCTTCTCGGCCAGGGCGCCAAGTCCTGGTACGTGTACGCCCTGCACACGCCCGTGCTGCCCGAACTGGCCTGGCGCGGCCCCCTCGGCAAGACCTGGCCGCGCATCCTGGAGCGCGTCGAGCGGGTCCCCGGCGACGGCTACCCGACCTCGTCGCTGCCGACGGACGCGGCACACGGGGCGTGGCTCTACCGGGACAACGTACGAGCGAGGCTGCGCCACCCCCGCGGGGACGCATACGCGCACGCGCCCGTGCAGCTCATCACGCCGCTCGGGGACGCGTTCCTGTCCGAGCGGCTCTACGACGAACTGGAGCAGTGGGTCCCGCAGTTGACCCGCCGCACCCTCCAGGCAAGGCACTGGATACCACGCTCGCGCCCCGACCGACTGGCCTCCTGGATCTCGGAGTTCGTCACCTCCGTGGAAGGCGGGCGACCCGAAGCGGTGACGGCCACCGGCAAGTACGCCGACCGCTTCGGCGGGCAGCTCGTGCTGGTCACGGGTGCGGGCAGCGGCATCGGGCGGGCCACCGCCTACGCGTTCGCGGAATCCGGCGCGCGCGTGATCGCCGTCGACCGGGACGCGGAGAGCGCGGCCCGTACCGCCGAGATGTCCCGGCTGATCGGTTCCCCCGAGGCCTGGGCGGAGACCGTCGACGTCTCCGACGAGCAGGCCATGGAGAAGCTCGCCGCGAAGGTCGCCGCCGAGTACGGCGTGGTGGACATCCTGGTGAACAACGCCGGGATCGGTCTGGGCGGTTCCTTCTTCGACACCAGCCCCGAGGACTGGAAGAAGGTCCTCGACGTCAACCTGTGGGGAGTCATCCACGGTTGCCGGCTGTTCGGCAGGCAGATGGCCGAGCGCGGACAGGGCGGCCACATCGTCAACACCGCGTCGGCGGCGGCGTACCTGCCCTCCAGGGCGCTGCCCGCCTACAGCACCTCCAAGGCGGCGGTGCTGATGCTCAGCGAGTGCCTGCGCGCGGAACTGGCCGGTCAGGGCATCGGGGTGAGCGCGATCTGCCCCGGCTTCGTCAACACCAACATCACCTCCACCGCGCGCTTCGCCGGGGTGGACGCCGACGAGGAGAAGCGGCGCCAGAAGCGGTCCGCGCGGCTGTACGGGCTGCGCAACTACCCGCCGGAGAAGGTCGCCGACGCGATCCTGCGGGCGGTCGTGCGCAACGAGGCGGTGGTACCGGTGACCCCCGAGGCCCGTGGCGCGCGTCTGCTGTCCCGGGTCGCACCGCGCGCGGTGCGGGCGATCGCACGACTGGAGCCACCGCTGTGAGCCGCGGAACCAGGTAGGGGCCTTCGTGAGAAGGGGCGTGGCGCCGCGCGGTGCTGTTTTCGCAGCGGCTGCCGGGGGCGAGCGTGAGGGATGAGCGGCACACGGAAGGCGGTCGCATGAGCGGGACACCGGAGGCAGTCGCATGAGCGGCATACCGGGGGCGGTCGCATGAGCGGCACACCGGAGGCGGTCGCGTGAGCGGCACACCGGAGGCGGTCGCGTGAGCGGCGTCCAGGACGGCCCGGCGCTGCGGATCGAGGATCTCGCCCACCTCAGCGGCGCCACCGTCCGCACGATCCGTGCCTATCAGGACCGCGGCCTGCTCCCCCGCCCCGAGCGTCGCGGCCGCGCCAACCTCTACTCCGACGCCCATCTCGTCCGGCTGCGCCAGATCGCCGGCCTCCTGGACCGCGGCTACACCCTGGCCTCCATCAAGGAGCTCCTGGAGGCCTGGGACGCCGGTCGCGGCCTCGGCGGGGTGCTCGGGCTGGTCGCCGAGGTCGACGGGCCGTGGAGCGACGAGGAGGCGGTACGGATCTCGCGCGCCGAGCTGGAGGAGCGGTTCGGCGGCACACCCGACGACGCGGCGGTCGCCGACGCCGTGGAGCTCGGGGTGCTGGAGCCGGTGCCCGGTGATGCGGACTGCTTCCTCGTGCCGAGTCCTCAAGAGCTTGCCGTGGCGGTCGAGTTGCACGCGGCGGGCGTGCCGCTGTCCGCGATCTCCGGTCATCTAAGGGAGTTGAGAGGTCAGGTCGAGCACATCGCCGCCCGTTTCCTGGAGTTCACCACCGAGCACGTCTTCGCCCGCTACCTCGGCGGACCCCACCGTCCGACCGACGCCGACGCGGCCGAAGCGGCCTCACTCGTACGCCGGCTGCGACCGCTCGCCCAGCAGACGGTGGACGCGGAACTCGCCCGTGCGATGAGGCTGTTGGCCGTACGACATCTTCGGCAGCACCTGGGTTCGGGCGAGGGCCGGCCGGATCCGCCTTCGTCACGCTCCGTGTCTCTGCCCGAGGAGACAATGCGGGCGGTGGAGGGGCTGGTTGGCGCGGAGGACGCGGCGGAGTTCATCGCGCTGGCGGCTGAACGAGAGGTACGGGCAAGGGGGTTGGACGCGCTCACGTCAAAGCGGTTGCCCCCAGCTGATCTTGACGAACTGGGCTGACATGACGGTGAGTTGTCCACAGAAACGCCAAGTAGCCTGTGGATAACTACACTTGGTTGTGGATCAAACCTCCGCGCCAAAACAAAATGCGTGATGCGCGTCTCTCCCGTCATGCTGAGCGGATGGACGAAAGACGTACCGTGAAGGTGTCGAAGTACCTCTCGAAACACCTTCGCCATCAACCCGAGCGGATCGGGCTGGAGCTCGACGAGGCCGGCTGGGTCGAGATCGACGTACTGATCGCCGCGGCCGCCGCACACAATTTCCGGTTCACCCGTGAGGAACTGGACCACGTGGTCGCCGCCAACGACAAGAAGCGCTTCGCCGTCGAGGGCACCCGGATCCGCGCCAGCCAGGGCCACAGCATCGAGGTTGACCTCGGACTGCCCCCGGCGACCCCACCGCCGTACCTCTACCACGGCACCGTGGACCGCTACCTGGACGCGATCCGCGCCGAGGGCCTCAGGCCCATGAACCGGCACGACGTGCACCTCTCGGCCGACCGCGAGACGGCGACCCGGGTCGGGGCCCGCCGCGGCCGTCCCGTCGTGCTCTCCGTGGACACCGGCGCGATGCACCGCGACGGCCATGTCTTCCACGTCAGCGCGAACGGGGTGTGGCTGACCAAAGCGGTGCCGCCGGAGTACCTGAGATTTCCCGCGCCTCACTGACTGGCGTCCGGCATGATCAATGGTATGGACCACCGTGGAACCCACCTGCCCACCACCGAGGCCGCCGTCGCCGCCCTGCGCGCCCTCGCCGCCGAGTACGCGCTCGAGATCGAGGTGACCCACGACATCGGCGCCGACCAGACCTCGCGCCGCAGCGCCGCGGGCATCGGCGTCACCACCGACCCGGACGGCTCCCTGCCCCACGAGGCGTACGTCGAGCTCGGTGGCCGGCCCCAGGTGGACGTACGGCTGTTCCCTGACGACGACGCGCTGATCACCGTCGATGGCGTCGAATGCCCCGACATCGCCCGCGACGACGTGCCCGCCTTCCTCCGTGCCCTCTACGACGGCCACGCCTGGGTCAAGGTGCGCCGCTTCCCGCCGGGCAACTATCTGATGGTCCCGCTGCCGGGTGACCGCGTGCACAAGGAGTTCATCCTGGTCGGGCTCAGCCCGTGGCTCAGCGGCCGAGGACGATGACGGTCGGTGACTGTTTCACGTGAAACCCGCTCGGCCACTTACGCTCGAACCATGAGTCTGCGTCTGAGCACCGTGATCCTCCCGTACCGCCGCTGGCACGAGGGGAGCCGCGAGGCATGGCAGCGCGCGGAGCAGCTCGGCTTCCACACCGCGTACACCTACGACCATCTGTCCTGGCGCAGCTTCCGGGACGGCCCGTGGTTCGGTGCCGTGCCGACGCTGACCGCCGCCGCGGCCGTCACCGACCATCTGCGGCTGGGCACCCTGGTGACCTCGCCGAACTTCCGGCACCCGGTGACCCTCGCCAAGGAATTGATCTCCCTCGACGACATCTCCGGCGGCCGGGTCACCCTCGGCATCGGCGCGGGCGGCACCGGCTTCGACGCCACGGCTCTCGGCCAGGAGCCGTGGACGCCGCGCGAGCGGGCCGACCGGCTAGCGGAGTTCGTCCCGCTGCTGGACCGGCTACTGACCGAGGACTCGGTGTCCTACGAGGGCGACTTCTACTCGGCGCACGAGGCACGCAACATCCCGGGCTGTGTGCAGCGGCCCCGGCTGCCCTTCGCGGTGGCGGCCACCGGCCCGCGCGGGCTGCGGCTCGCCGCCCGTCACGGGCAGGCGTGGGTGACCACCGGCGATCCGAAGCTGTACGAGAACGGCACTCCTGAACAGTCGATTCAAGCCATTCGCGGACAGGTCGAGAAGCTCGCCGACGCCTGTGCGGAGATCGGCCGTGATGTGACCGGGCTCGACAAGATCCTGCTCACCGGATTCACCCCGGACCGCACCCGGCCGCTCCAGTCGCTCGACGCGTTCGTCGACTTCGCGGGCCGGCACCGGGAGTTGGGCTTCACGGAGATCGTCGTCCACTGGCCGATCGCCGACTCGGACTTCGCCGCGGACGAGAAGGTCTTCGAGCAGATCGCCATGGAGGCGCCGGCACAGCTGCGGTGAGGCGACGGAGACCGATCGTGCCCGTGGGGCGGTAACTACTCACATGTGCGGGCTCCCGCACGGCCGTGCGGGCATATGCGGGAGAATGAGCGGGTGACCTCAGCGACTCGACAGCCCGAGACCCCGGCCTCCACCGTCCCGCCGCGCCTGATAGCCACCGACCTCGACGGCACCCTGCTGCGCGACGACAAGTCCGTCTCCCCGCGCACGGTCGCGGCCCTCGCCGCCGCCGAGGAGGCGGGCATCGAGGTCTTCTTCGTCACCGGCCGCCCCGCCCGCTGGATGGACGTCGTCAGCGACCACGTCCACGGCCACGGCCTGGCGATCTGCGGGAACGGCGCCGCGGTGGTCGACCTGCACGGCGGCCCCGGCGCCCACCGGTTCGTGAAGGTCCGGGAGCTGGCGCGGGACAACGCGCTGGACGCCGTACGGCTGCTGCGGGACGCGGCGCCGGGCACGGTGTACGCGGTGGAGCAGACGTACGGCTTCCACCAGGAGCCGGACTATCCGAAGCTGCACATGGAGATCCCCGACGAGCTCCAGCCGGCCGAGAAGCTGCTCGCGCCGGACGGTCCCGGGGCCGACGAGCCGGTCCTCAAGATCCTCGCCTTCCACCCCACGATCGACCCGGACGCCTTCCTCACCCTCGCCCGTCTCGCCATCGGCGAGCGCGCCAACGTCACCCGCTCCAGCCCCAGCGCCCTGCTGGAGATCAGCGGCCCCGGCGTCTCCAAGGCCAGCACGCTCGCCCTGTGCTGCGCCGAGCGCGGGATCTCCCACGAGGAGGTCGTCGCGTTCGGGGACATGCCGAACGACGTGGAGATGCTGACCTGGGCCGGACAGTCGTACGCGATGGGCAACGCCCACCCCGACGTGATCGCCGCGGCCTCGGGGCGGACGGTCGCGAACAACGACGACGGGGTGGCGGTCGTGATCGAGCAACTGCTGGCGCGGCGCTAGCCGAGGGGGACGCCGCGTGCCGCCAGCCAGGGCACCGGGTCCACCGCCGAGCCCAGCTCCGGGGTGACCCGGACCTCGAAGTGCAGATGGGGTCCGGTGGAGTTGCCGCTGGTGCCCGACTGCCCGATCCACTGCCCCGGCGTCACCTGGTCCCCCTGGTCGACGGTGACGGCGGCGAGATGGGCGTACTGCGTGTAGTAGCCGCCCACGTGCTCGACCACGATCTCGATGCCGAACGAGCCCCCGCAGGACACCTTCACCACCCGGCCCGCACCGACCGACCGCACCGGCGTGCCGATCGGCACCGCGAAGTCCTGCCCGGTGTGCCGGTTCGCCCACCGCGAGCCACCGCTGCCGAAGCTCGCGGAGAGCGTGTACATCTCCACCGGAGGGACCCAGCCGCCCACGACCTGCGTCGGAGGCTGGTCCAGCCGGACGGCACCCCGGCAGGCACCCGCCGCGACCGACGCGTCCGCCTGGCCCTGCAACTGCCAGCGGGCCTCTTCGAGCTTCTGCTCGATGTCCGTCTTCAGACCGGCGAGTTCCTCCTTCCGCTTCTCCAGCGCCTGCCACGCCGCAGCGGCCTTGGCCTCGTCCTTCGCGAGCCGCTCCTCGGCACGCCGGCTCTTCTCGATGGAGTTGTTCACGGCCAGATCCGCCTGGGAGAAGACCTGCTGACCGCGCATCAGCTCCTCCGGGCTGCCGGCGAGGATGATCTGCGCGGTCAGCGGAAGACCACCGCCGTTGCGGTACTGGGTGCGTGCGATCCGGCCCAGGTCCTCGTGCATGACGGCGATCTCTTGCCGCTCCCGGTGGAGCAGCACTTCAAGCCGCTGCGCCCGGGCGCGCTGCACCTCCGCCTCCTGCCGCCCCTTCTCGTACTGCTGTGTCGCCACGGCCGCGTCCTCGTACAACCGCGCCACCTGAGCGCTGATCCCGGGGTCACCGCCGTCGCGCCTCTTCTCCGCCGCGTCGGTGGGACGGGCCGCGAGCACGGCGAGCGCGCACAGCACGACCGGGAGGAGCAGGGGATGACGCCAGGGCAGTCGCATGTCAGCGATCGTGGCCCGAGCGCGGGACAGGGGCATGTCCAGCTCGTGCAGCCGGGGGAATCCCACCTCCGTTCGGCCGAGTCGTACGACTGAACAGGCGTATCCGGAATCGCTGTTGACGGCCCGTCACAGGGCAAGTGGCTCATGGGGTGGCTCTTCAGTCGAGCGGTGCCTCCCACACCACCGTCGTGCCGCCGCCGTCCTCCCCGATGCCCGGCCCGTGCCGACTGTCGCCGCCCAGCGACTCGGCGCGCCGCTTGAGGTTCCTCAGGCCACTGCGCCGGCCGCCCTCGGGGATGCCGACACCGTCGTCCGCGACGGTCAGGCGTACGCCCTTCCGCCCGCCCGGCAGGGTCGCGGTCGCGTCGACGACGACGTCGATACGGGAGGCCCCGGCATGCCGGAAGGCGTTGGAGAGGGCCTCGCGCAGGGCGGCGATGAGGTTCTTGCCGGTGAGGTCGCCGACAAGGGCGTCGACCGGGCCGACGAAGCGGTGGGAAGGCCTGAAACCGAGCGGCACGGCGGCGGTGTTGATCTCCCGCAGCACGCGCGTGCGCAACCCCGCGGGCACCTCGGCGGGCCCCTGTTGCAGCGCGAAGATCGCGGTGCGGATCTCCTGGATGGTGACGTCGAGTTCGTCGACGGCCTTGCCGACGCCCTCGCGCACCTCGGGCACGACCGACCCGCGCTGCGCGCTCTCCAGCATCATCCCGGTGGCGAACAGCCGCTGGATGACGAGGTCGTGCAGGTCACGGGCGATACGGTCGCGGTCCTCGTAGACCGCGAGCCGTTCCCGGTCGCGCTGCGCGTCGGCCATCATCAGCGCGAGGGCGGCCTGCGCGGCGAACTGGATCGCGAGAGTGCGTTCCCCCTCCGTGAACGGCCGCTCCCCCCGTGCGCGGGGCGTGACGAGAGCGCCCAGGACACGGCCGTCGCTGTGCAGGGGCAGCATCATGGCCGGCCCGTAGCCGCGCGCGAGGGTGGTGGTCATGCGTGGGTCGGCGGCCGCGTCGTCCATGAACACGGCCTGTCCGTCGAGGAGTTCGGTGACGACCTTGCTCTCCGGCGGGACGACCGTGCCCAGGACGTTCGACGGCTGGTCCGCGGCCACCGCGGCGACCTCCAGGCCGCCCTCGTCGGCGGGCAGCAGCACGATCCCGGCCGCCGACCCCGACAGCCGCCGGGCCTGCTCCGCGACGACCTGAAGGGCGTCGTCGACGTCCCCGCCCGACAGCAGGGCGGTGGTCACGGCGACCGACCCGTCGATCCACCGCTCGCGCTGCTTGGCGGCCTCGTACAGCCGGGCGTTGCCGATGGCGATGCCCGCCTCCGTGGCGAGCACCCGGACCATGTCGAGGTCGTAGTCGTTGAACGGCTCACCGCCGCGCTTCTCCGTCAGATACAGGTTCCCGAAGATCTCGCCCTGCACCCGGATCGGCAGACCGAGGAAGCCGCGCATCGAGGGGTGGTGCTCGGGGAAGCCGCAGGAGCGCGGATCCCGGGTGAGGTCCGCGAGCCGGACCGGCTCCGGGTCGCGGATGAGCGCGCCGAGCAGCCCCCGGTGCCCGTCCGGCAGCCGTCCGATACGCCGGGCGGTCGCCTCGTCCACGCCGTGGAAGACGAAGTCGCAGAGTCCCCGGCCGTCCTCGTCGACGACACCGATGGCCGCGTACCGGGCCTGCGTCAGCCCGGCCGCGGTCTCGCAGATCCGGTCCAGCGTGGAGTGCAGCTCCAGGCCGCTGCCGACGGACCGCATCGCCTCCAGCAGCTGCGGCACCCGCGCGGCCAGCTCGGTCGAGAGAGTCTGGAGCGGGGGACCGGGGGACGGGGCGTCGGTCATGAGCCGAGCGTAATTAGTCCCCTTTGATGCAGAAAGTCGAGAGGTGCGGGCGGTGGCTCACGCGATGAGCGCCGACGCCTCGTGGCGACTCATGCGGTGAGCGCCAGCACCTCCGACTCCGCCTCCCGCTCCACCATCCCCCGCAGCGGCCCCGCCACGGCGGCCAGCTCCGCATAGGAACCCCGCTGCACCACGCGTCCCTCGTCCAGCACGATCACCTCGTCCACCCCTTCAAGACCGGCCAGCCGGTGGGTGATGAGCAGCGTCGTACGCCCCTCGGTGGCAGCCAGGAGGTCGGCGGTGAGAGCGTCGGCAGTGGGCAGGTCGAGGTGTTCGGCGGGCTCGTCGAGCACGAGGACGGGGAAGTCGGCGAGCAGCGCACGGGCCAGCGCCAGCCGCTGCCGCTGTCCCCCGGACAGCCTCGCCCCGTGCTCACCGACCAGGGTGTCCAGGCCGTCGGGCAGACCGTCGGCCCACTCCAGCAGCCGGGCCCGCCTGAGAGCGTCGCGCAGGTCGTCCTCGGTGGCGTCCTTCTTGGCGAGCAGCAGGTTCTCGCGCAGCGAGCTGTCGAAGAGATGCGCGTCCTGGGCACACAACCCCACGAAGCGCCGGACGTCGTCGCCGTCCAGCGCGTACGCGTCCACGCCGCCCAGCGTGTACGAGCCGGCCTCCGCGTCCAGGAACCGCAGCAGCACTTGCGCGAGGGTCGTCTTGCCGGACCCGGACGGGCCCACGACAGCGATCCGGCGGCCTTGCGTGAGGGTCAGGTCCAGCCCGGCGAGTGCGTCCCGGTCCTGCCCGGCGTAACGGGCGGACAGTCCTTCCACGACGACCGGGAACGGCGACGCGGGTGCCTCCCGCGGCTGCTCCGGCTCCCGTACCGGCTCGGGGGCGTCCAGTACCTCGTACACGCGCTCCGCGCTCTTGCGGACCCGCTGGCGGTACTGCACGGCGAGCGGCAGCCCGAGGACGGCCTCGAAGGCGGCCAGCGGGGTGAGCACGACGACGGCCATGGTGACGCCGCTGAGGCGCCCGTCGGCGACGCCCTGGGCGCCCACGAGGGCGGTGGCCGCGACGGTCAGGCCGGAGACCAGCGCGGTGAGCCCGTCGCCGAGCGCGGTGGCGGTGGCGGCGCGCGAGGCGATCCGGGCGAGCACTCCGTCGGCCTGCCGCGCTTCGGCGGTACGGGCGGGCAGCGCGCCGGCGACGGCCAGTTCGGCGGTCCCGGTGAGCAGGTCGGTCACGCGCGTCGCCAGCACTCCGCGGGCGGGGGCCAGTCGCCGCTCCGCCCGCCGGGCCACCGCACCGGTGACCAGCGGCACCCCTACACCGGCCGCCAGCAGCCCGACGGCGAGCACGGCACCGGCCTCGGGCAGCAGCCAGGCTGTGAAGCCGACGGACGCGGCGGACACCGCGAGAGCCGCACCGGCGGGCAGCAGCCAGCGCAGCCAGTAGTCCTGGAGGGCGTCGACATCGGCGACGAGGCGCGACAGCAGATCACCGCGGCGGGTCCGGCGCAGCCCGGCGGGCGCCAGCCGCTCAAGGCGCCGGTAGACGGCGACCCGGGTGTCGGCGAGCATCCGCAGCACGGCGTCGTGCGACACGAGCCGCTCCGCGTACCGGAAGACGGCCCGTCCGATCCCGAAGGCCCGCGTCGCCGTCACGGCCACCATCAGATACAGCACCGGCGGCTGCTGCGAGGCCCGCGAGATGAGCCACCCGGAAGTGGCCATGAGACCGACGGCACTGCCGAGGGCGAGGCTCCCGAGGAGCAGGGCGAGCGCGAGGCTCCCGCGCCGGGGGGCGGCCATGGCACGGACACGGGCAAGGACACCACGGGCGGGCACAGCCGCTTCCGGATCGCCGGGCGCGGCGTCGGCGGCGGACCGCCCTTCGATGCCGGCGGTCCGCTCTTCGATGCCGGAGGACCGCTCTTCGATCGCGCGAACCGCAGGCACCTTCGCCACGGCCTCGGTACGAGCGGGGGCAGCGGCCTCGTCCAGCCGCACCACCCGGTCCGCCACGCTCAAGAGCGCCGGCCGATGGACGACGAGCAGCACCGTCCGCCCCACCGACAGGCGCCGTACGGCCGCCACGACCTCCGCCTCGGTGGCCCCGTCGAGCGCCGCCGTCGGCTCGTCGAGCAGCAGCACAGGCCGGTCCGCGAGGAACGCCCGGGCCAGGGCGAGCCGTTGCCGCTGACCGGCGGACAGCCCTGCCCCGTCCTCCCCGAGCGCGGTGTCGGCGCCCTGCGCCAGCGCGTCGACGAACTCCAGCGCGCCCGCGTCCCCGAGCGCCTGCCGTACGGCGGTGTCGTCCGCGTCGGGGCGTGCCAGCCGTACGTTCTCGGCGATCGTCCCGGCGAACAGGTGCGGCCGCTGCGGCACCCACGCCACCTGTGAGCGCCACTCCGCCAAGTCGGCCTCGGTGAGGTCGACTCCCCCGACCAGCGCCCGCCCCTCGGCGGGCGGCACGAACCCCAACAGCACGTTCAGCAGCGTCGACTTGCCCACGCCGCTCGGCCCGACGAGCGCGACGGTCTCCCCGGGCTCGACGGTGAAGGACACGTCGGAGACGACGTCTCCGGACCGGCCGGGGTAGCGGACGGTGACCTTGTCGAAGGACAGCGCACCGGTCTGCACGGCACGGGTGCCCGACGCCGGCACCGGCGTCTCCAGCACCTCGAAGATCTCCTCGGCGGCGGCCAGCCCCTCCGCCGCCGCGTGGTACTGCGCCCCCACCTGCCGCAGCGGCAGATACGCCTCGGGCGCCAGCACCAGGATGACCAGACCGATGTACAGGTCCATCTCGCCATGCACGAGCCGCATACCGATCGTCACGGCGACCAGCGCCACCGACAGCGTCGAGAGCAGCTCCAGGGCGAACGAGGAGATGAAGGCGATCCGCAGCGTCCGCATGGTCGCCCGCCGGTACTCACCGGTGATACGCCGGATCGAGTCGGCCTGCGCCTTGGCCCGCCCGAACACCTTCAGGGTCGGCAGCCCGGCGACCACGTCCAGGAAGTGCCCGGACAGCCGGGACAGCATCTGCCACTGCCGGTCCATCCGGGACTGCGTGGCCCAGCCGATCAGCACCATGAAGATCGGGATGAGAGGGAGGGTGCCGACGATGATGGCCGCCGAGACCCAGTCCTCGGTGACGATCCGCGCCAGCACTGCCACCGGCACGACCACCGCGAGGCCCAACTGCGGCAGATAGCGCGAGAAGTAGTCGTCGAGGGCATCGACTCCTCGCGTGGCGAGCGCGACCAGCGACCCTGTCCGCTGCCCGCTCAGCCAACCGGGCCCGAGCGCCGCGGCCCGCTCCAGCAGCCGCCCCCGCAGCTCGGACTTGACCGCGGCGCTCGCCCGGTGCGCGGCGAGCTCGGTGAGCCAGGAGACCAGCGCCCGTCCGGCCGCAACTGCCACCAACAGCAGCAGGGGAGTACGGAGTTCAGAGACCGACAGACCGTGCTGGAACGCACCGACCACCACCTCGGCGATGAGCATCGCCTGGGCGATGACCAGCGCCGCCCCGACGGCCCCCAGACCGACGACCGCCACCATGAAGAGCCGGGTGGCACGGGCGTACCGGAGCAGACGCGGATCGATCGGTTTCACGTGAAACACACCCTCTTCTCAGCGGGGAACGTAGGGGCATGTTTCACGTGAAACATGCCCCCTCCGAACTCCCCAGCACGGACTCCCGGCTCGGACTCAGTGCGCGACGTCCGCCGCGATGTGCTGCGTACCGATCCGCTTGCGGAACACCCAGTAGGTCCAGCCCTGGTAGACCATCACGACGGGCGTGGCGATGACCGCGCACCAGGTCATGATCTTCAGGGTGTACGGGCTCGACGAGGCGTTGGTGACCGTGAGACTCCAGTCCTCATTGAGCGAGGACGGCATGACGTTCGGGAAGAGCGTCAGGAAGAGCATGGCCACGGCGGCCGCGATGGTGACACCCGAGAACGCGAACGACCAGCCCTCGCGCCCGGCCTGGTTGGCCACCAGCGCGGCAACCAGGGCGGCGACCGCCACGACCATGGCGACCAGGCTCTTGCCGTCGCCGCTCTCGACCTGCGTCCACAGCAGGAAGACGAGCGCCGCCACGGCCGTCACGAGCCCGACCTGAAGCGCCAGCTTCCGCGCCCGCTCCCGGATCTCACCGACCGTCTTGAGCGCGGTGAACACGGCCCCGTGGAAGGTGAACAGCGTCAGCGTCACCACTCCGCCGAGGAGCGCGTACGGGTTGAGCAGGTCCCAGACGCTGCCGACGTACTCGAAGTCCTGGTCGATCTTCACACCGTGCACGATGTTGCCGAAGGCCACGCCCCACAGGAACGCCGGGAGCAGCGAGGTCCAGAAGATCGCGGTCTCCCAGTTGCGCTGCCAGTTCTCCTCGGGCCGCTTGACCCGGTACTCGAAGGCGACACCGCGGACGATGAGACAGACCAGGATGAGCAGCAGGGGCAGGTAGAAGCCCGAGAAAAGCGTGGCGTACCACTCGGGGAAGGCGGCGAAGGTCGCGCCGCCCGCCGAGAGCAGCCAGACCTCGTTGCCGTCCCAGACAGGGCCGATGGTGTTGATCAGCACCCGCTTCTCGGGCCGGTTCCGGGCCAGCAGCTTGGTGAGGACGCCGACCCCGAAGTCGAAGCCCTCCAGGAAGAAGTAGCCGGTCCACAGGACGGCGATGAGCACGAACCAGACGTCGTGAAGTTCCATGACTCGATCCCCCTCGGCCTAGTACGAGAAAGCCATCGGCTTGTCGGCGTCACGGGTGTCGCCGCCGATCTTCGTGGGCGGGTTGAGGTCGGCCTCGGTGAGCTCGGGCGGGCCGGCCTTGATGTACTTCGCGAGCAGCTTGACCTCGACGACGGCGAGAATGGCGTACAGCGAGGTGAAGACGATCATCGAGGTGAGGACCTCGCCCTGGGAGACACCGGGGGAGACCGCGTCACGGGTCCGCAGGACGCCGTAGACGACCCACGGCTGGCGGCCCATCTCGGTGAAGATCCAGCCCCAGGAGTTGGCGATCAGCGGGAAGCCCATGGTCAGGACCGCGATGCGCCAGTACCACTTGGTCAGCTTCGGACCGAGGGGCTTCTTGGCCCTGGGCAGGAGCACGAGATGCGGCACCTCGTCGTCGGCGACCCTCAGGGCCTGCGGCAGCAGGAACTTCTTGCGGGTCAGCCAGAGTCCGAGCAGGCCGATCGCGAAGGACGTCATGCCGAAGCCGATCATCCAGCGGAAGCCCCAGTAGGCGACGGGGATGTTGGGCCGGTAGTCGCCGGGCCCGTACTTCTCCTGTTCGGCCTTGTTGACGTCGTTGATGCCGGGGACGTACGAGGTGAAGTCGTCCTTGGCCAGGAAGGACAACAGACCCGGGATCTCTATGGCGACCTTGTTGTGGCCCTTGTCGACGTCGCCGACGGCGAAGATCGAGAAGGGTGCCGGCTTCTCGCCGTCCCACAGCGCCTCGGCGGCGGCCATCTTCATCGGCTGCTGCTCGTACATGATCTTGCCGAGGGTGTCGCCGCTGATCGCGGTGAGCATGCCGCCGATGACGACGGTGACCAGGCCGAGCCGCAGCGAGGTCTTCATGTCGCTGATGTGCTTCTTGCGCAGCAGATGGAAGGCGGAGATGCCGACCATGAAGGCGCCGCCGGTGAGGAACGCCGCCGAGAGAGTGTGGAAGGCCTGGGCGAGCGCGGTGTTCTGGGTCAGGACCAGCCAGAAGTCGGTGAGTTCGGCCCGGCCCTTCGCCTCGTTGATCCGGTAGCCGACGGGGTGCTGCATCCACGAGTTGGCCGCGAGGATGAAGTAGGCCGACAGGATCGTGCCGATCGAGACCATCCAGATGCAGGCCAGGTGGATCTTCTTGGGCAGCTTGTCCCAGCCGAAGATCCACAGGCCGATGAACGTCGACTCGAAGAAGAAGGCGATCAGGGCCTCGAAGGCGAGCGGGGCACCGAAGACGTCACCGACGAAGCGCGAGTAGTCGGACCAGTTCATGCCGAACTGGAACTCCTGCACGATGCCGGTGACCACACCCATCGCGATGTTGATCAGGAAGAGCTTGCCCCAGAACTTCGTCGCCCTGAGGTATTTCTCCTTCTCCGTGCGCACCCAGGCGGTCTGCAGTCCGGCCGTGAGGGCGGCCAGCGAGATCGTCAGGGGCACGAAGAGGAAGTGGTAGACGGTGGTGATGCCGAACTGCCAGCGCGCCAGTGTCTCCGGCGCCAAAGCCAGGTCCACGTCGTCAGGTCTCCTTAGGTCGCCGTGGGTACAGCGGCAGTTTGCCCCTTATGTCACACACATCATGGAGCAACCGGGACACGCTTGTGAACGCGTTCACATTCACAAGCCCAGTATGACGTACTGGTTTTCGACGAACGGCAGGGGGGTCGTGTCTCCTGTGTCACGTAAACGCGGACGGCGGCCAGTTCAACAAGATCTTGAACTGGCCGCCGTCCGCGCACGTCTCCTACGGAGCTTCAGAGCTCCTTGCGGAACCCTTCCGCCACCTTCAGGAAGATGTCGTTCGCCTCGGTCTCCCCGACCGTCACCCGCACACCCTCGCCGGGGAACGGCCGGACCACCACACCGTGCTGCTCGCACGCGGCGGCGAAGTCGACCGTGCGCTCCCCCAGCCGCAGCCACACGAAGTTGGCCTGGGTCTCGGGCACCGTCCAGCCCTGGGACCGCAGCCCCTCGACCACCCGGTTGCGCTCACACACCAACGAGCCGACCCGGCCGAGCAGTTCGTCCTCGGCACGCAGCGAGGCGATCGCCGCGTCCTGCGCGAGCTGGCTGACGCCGAAGGGCACCGCGGTCTTGCGCAGCGCCGCCGCCACCGGCTCGTGGGCGATAGCGAAGCCGACACGGAGCCCGGCGAGCCCGTACGCCTTGGAGAAGGTCCGCAGGACGCAGACGTTCGGCCGGTCCCGGTACAGCTCCACGCCGTCCGGCACCTCGGTGTCCCGGATGAATTCCCGGTACGCCTCGTCCAGCACCACGAGCACGTCACTCGGCACCCGGTCGAGGAAGCGCTCCAGCTCGGCCCGGCGCACGACGGTGCCCGTCGGGTTGTTGGGATTGCAGACGAAGACTAGGCGCGTCCGGTCGGTGACGGCGTCGGCCATCGCGTCCAGGTCGTGCACATCGCCCGGCGTCAGCGGGACCTTCACCGAGGTCGCGCCGCTGACCTGCGCGATGATCGGGTACGCCTCGAAGGACCGCCAGGCGTAGATGATCTCGTCGCCCGGGCCCGAGGTCGCCTGGACGAGCTGCTGGGCGACACCGACCGAGCCGGTGCCGGTGGCCAGGTGGGAGAGCGGGACGCCGAAGCGGTCCGACAGCTCGTTCATCAGGCCTGTGCAGGCCATGTCCGGGTAGCGGTTGAAGGACGAGGCCGCGGCCGTGACGCTCTCCATCACGCCCGGCAGCGGCGGATAGGGGTTCTCGTTGGAGGACAGCTTGTAGGCGACCGGGCCGCCGGCCGCTGCGGGCTTGCCCGGCTTGTAGGTGGGGATACCCTCCAGCTCGGCGCGCAGCTTGGGGCTCGTCTCGCTCACCGCAGTCCTCCTTGTGACCACCACCGGCATCGAATACTCCTCACCTTATGAGGATTCGGCGCCGCTGCGTACAGGCGGGACGCAAACCCCATCAGCCCCACTGGCATCAGGGGCATCACCGTACGAAGACAGACGAATCACAGGGCGCTCTCACATATATCTATGCGCCGGTGGCTCACGCCGTGGCGCGCATCACCCGTGAAGGTGAGTTGAGACCTCTTCGAAACATCGGCGACTTGGCAGGCCCATGCGCGTCGACAAGTCACGTAGTGCCATTGGATCGTTCAACTCCCTTTCATTCAAAGGAGTTTGACGCGGTATGACCATGCAGAAACGTGCCTGTCAACGCGTGCATATGCGCCCGCCCTACCCCACCGCATGAGCCCTACTATCGGCTCGCCATGACAGCAGCAGGGAAGCACCAGGTGAGCCGCGCGGAAACCTCACGCCGAGGCAGCCGGCCGGGCCGTGCGGGCATCAGAGACGTTGCCGCCGCCGCCGGAGTCTCCATCACGACCGTCTCCGACGCCCTCAACGGCAAGGGGCGGCTCCCGGACGCCACCCGCCGCCATGTCCGCGAGGTCGCCGACCGGTTGGGTTATCGCCCGTCGGCCGCCGCCCGAACCCTCCGTACCGGAAAGTCGGGCCTCATCGGCCTCACCGTGACGACGTACGGGGATGAACCTTTCACCTTCACGGAGTTCGCGTACTTCGCCGAGATGGCCCGGGCCGCCACCTCGGCCGCGCTCGCCCGCGGCTACGCGCTCGTCATCCTCCCCGCGACCTCGCGCCACGACGTGTGGTCGAACGTCGCCCTGGACGGGACGGTCGTCATCGATCCGTCCGACCAGGACCCGGTGGTCAGCGAACTGGTGCGGCAGGGTCTGCCGGTCGTCTCCGACGGCCGCCCGGCCGGCTCGCTGCCGGTCACCGCATGGGTCGACAACGACCACGAGGCCGCCGTACTCGGCATCCTCGACCACCTGGCCGACGCCGGCGCCCGCCGCATCGGCCTGCTGACGGGGACGTCGACGGACACGTACACCCATCTGTCGACCACGGCGTATCTGCGCTGGTGCGAGCGGGTCGGCCAGGATCCGGTGTACGAGGCCTACCCGGCGCACGATCCGTGCGCGGGCGCCGTCGCCGCCGACCGGCTGCTGGCCCGCCCGGACCGGCCCGACGCGGTCTACGGGCTGTTCGACCCGAACGGCACCGACCTGCTCGCCGCCGCCCGCCGCTACGGGCTGCGGGTACCGGACGACCTGCTTCTGGTCTGCTGCAGCGAGTCCACCGTGTACGCCAGCACCGAACCGCCGATCACCACGCTCTCGCTGAAGCCGCGCCGTATCGGCACGGCCGTGGTCCAGCTCCTCATCGACGCCATCGAGGGGGTCGAATCGGACCAACCGGTCGAGCAGGTTATACCGACGGAGCTGATCGTGCGTACCTCGTCCGAGCGCCGTCCGCCCCGGACGACCGTCAGTCCGCCCCGGTCGCCCGAGGAGGAGTAGGACGAGGGCCGTCAGCAGATGGCACAGGCCCTGCCCAATCGGGGCGAAAGCCGCGGTGAACAGGAGTCTTGCTCCGATTCACCACCCCTGGGTCATCACATGGCGCGATCCGCATTCCTATGATGGGCCCACGACACCGCGGGCCGCTGCGACCAGGCAGTCCGAAGCGGTGCAGATGCGGCGTGATGGTGGAGGGGTCTGATGACTCAGGGGGCCGGTCAGGGACCCGAGGCGGAGCGGACGGCGACGTTGCGCGACTTCCGGGTGCCCGCGTACGTCCACGAGACCGGTCCGTACGGCCACAGCGCGCACCCCGGCGACGTCGTACCGGCGCACGAGGCGGACTACCCGGAGGAGTACACACCCACCGAGCGCGACCTGCCGGTCATCAACCGGGGTGACACGCTTCAGGTGGCCGTCGACCCCGCGGCGGTCCCGCAGGCCGTCGTCGGGCCGGGCGCGCTGTTCGTCGTCGGTGACGTCCACGGCTATCTGGACGAGTTGGTGGCGGCCCTTCAGGAGAAGGGCCTCGTCGACGCCGCGGGCAGCTGGTGCGCGGGCACCGCCCGGCTGTGGTTCCTCGGCGACTTCACCGACCGCGGCCCGGACGGCATCGGCGTCATCGACCTCGTGATGCGGCTGTCCGCCGAGGCCGCCGCGGCCGGCGGCTACTGCAAGGCGCTCATGGGCAACCACGAGCTGCTGCTGCTCGGCGCCAAGCGGTTCGGCGACACCCCCGTCAACTCCGGTGCGGGCACCGCCACCTTCCAGGCGGCCTGGCTGCTCAACGGCGGGCAGAAGACCGACATGGACCGTCTCCAGGACCACCACCTCCAGTGGATGGCCCGCCTCGACGCCATGGAGGAGGTCGACGGGCACCTGCTCGTCCACTCGGACACCACCGCCTACCTCGACTACGGCGACTCGATCGAGGCGGTCAACGACACCGTCCGCGAGACGATCACGCGCAACGACGCGGACGAGGTCTGGGATCTGTTCCGCAAGTTCACCAAGCGCTTCTCCTTCCGTGACGAAGGCGGCGCCGACCATGTGCGCTCCCTGCTCGACACGTACGGCGGCACCCGGATCGTTCACGGTCACAGCCCCATCCCCTACCTGCTGGGCGAGGTCGGCTCGGAGGACGGCGAGGACTCCTCGGGTCCGCTGGTCGAAGGGCCGCACGTCTACGCCGAAGGGCTGGCCATCGCGATGGACGGCGGTGTGACCATGGCCGGAAAGCTGCTGGTCCAGCAACTTCCCCTGGATATCTGAACGTTCACGGGGCAGACGACCCCCCATGCCGGACTGAGCAGAGACGGCGCAGGCCAGGGCCCAATTTCTGGAAACCCCCTGTCACCGTGTGCCGTCACCGCTCTACCATCGGCTTATCCGTAGCAGGCTCCCCTCCGTTTCTGCCCGACGGCTCACAGTCATGCGAGCCCCAAGCCCTACGGAGCATCGGGGGATGCACATGAACAGCGTTCCGCAGCACCTGCTGAGCGAGGACCGCCAGGAGTACGAGCGGATCCTCGATGAGGCGCTGCGCTCCGCCCCACACCGCCCGGAACTGGCCGCTGTGGGACAGCGGCTCAATCCCGAACAGCTGCGCACCATGGCGCTCAACGCCACCGCGATCATCACGGCGGCCGCGGCGACCGAGTACCAGCACTATGTGAAGGTCCGCGAGGAACTGCGCCATCCGGCGCCGTCCACCCCGACGTCCGTCCGTGAAACCGGCTCCGCGGAGTCGGGCTCGGGCGCGGCGGGGCTCGCCGCCACCATGGGAGAGGTCGCCGAGACCGCCGGCGCGGGCGCCGTCGCCGTCGTCGCGGTCCTGGCTCCCGTCCTCGCCGGAACCGCCGCGGCGATCTTCCTGCTGGTCGGGTACATCCTGAAGATGCTCGACCCGCAGCCGGCGTTCGCCCAGACCATGCTGACCACCGGTTGGGTGTTCGGCGCGGTGACCGCGCTGGCGATCCTGGTCGCCGCGGTCGGACTGCTGCTCACCGCCCTGCGCAACCGGCCCTCGCTGGACACCGGGCCGTACGGCGAGCTGAGCGGGGAGGTGGCCCGGGCCAGGGAAGCCTGGCGTGAGGCCCTGCTGGAGCGGGGCGTCCTGCCGTTCCTGCGGGACGCGCTGGCCGATCCCGGCACGGCGGCCGCCCTGCACCGCACGGCACCGCCCGCGCCGACCAGCCGTATGCCGAACCTCGGTTACGGCCGTCCGGGCTTCAGCAGCCCGGACGACGGCTCCGCCGGTGCCCGGCCCAGCTTCACGAGCCCGGACTACACCAGCCCGGACTTCGGCGGCCCGGAGCACCAGCCGGAGTAACCCCGGCTTGCGCCCCTCGCCGCGGGGAGACCCGCCTTCGGGGGCGCGCAAGCCGGTTGTCCGGCGGGCACGGCGTCATGGCTGGCGGAACCGGTTCCCCAGGTTGCGGGCCGGTTCTGGGTTGCGGGCCGGTTCTAGGTTGAGGAGCCGGACGGCCGGCGTTCGGCGCGTTCGTCGAACTCCTCCCGTGCCGCCCTGATGGCGGCGATGTTCGCCCGCGACCAGTCGGTGATGCTCTGCACCAGGCCGCCCACCTCCAGGCCCAGCTTGGTCAACTGGTAGTCCACGCACGGCGGCACCGTCGGATACACGGTGCGGGTCAGCAACCCCTCGCGTTCCAGCGCGCGCAGAGTCTGTGTCAGCACCTTCTGCGTCACGCCGTCCAGCCGTCGCCGCAGCTCGGCGAAGCGCATGGGGTGGCCGTCCTCGAGCGCCACCAGCACCAGCATGGTCCACTTGCTGGCGATCACGTCCAGGACGGCACGGGTCGGGCAGTCGCGCAGGAAAATCTCGACGCCGCCGTGTTCTCTCAGGTCAAAGCCGGTATCCACGAAGAACCTCGGTATCAGACAAGTGCCTTCTTCCGCAGGGGTATCGCTCGGGCCGAGCATGGAGCGCACAGAGCGCCGCCCACAGGGAACGACGCCCCGCGTCCCGCTGCCGAGGAGTCCTGATGCCCGCCCCCCGTATGCATGCCATCGTCCAGTCCGCGTTCGGCGGTCCGGAGGTGCTCACCTACGCCGAGACCGATGTGCCGGAGCCCGGTCCCGGGGAGGTGCTGCTGCGGGTCGCCGGTGCCGGAGTCAATCCGGGCGACGCGGTGCTCCGGTCCGGCCGGGTGCCGGAGCTGGTCACACTGCCCTGGACGCCGGGCAACGATGTGGCCGGTGTCGTCGAGCGGGTCGGTGAGGGTGTGACGCGGTTCGTGCCGGGCGACCGGGTGTACGGCATGCTGGCGGTCACCCGTCGCGGGGCGTACGCCGAGTTCACCGCCGTACCGGCCGACGCGCTGGCCCTCGCGCCCAAGAACCTCGACCTCGTGCACGCGGCGGCCGTGCCCCTGGTCGCGTTCACCGCCTGGCAGGCGCTGGCCGTGCTGGCGCGGGTCGAGCCCGGCGACCGGGTCCTGATCCATGCGGCGGCGGGGGGCGTCGGGCACGTCGCGGTCCAACTGGCCAAGGAGTTGGGCGCGTACGTCATCGGTACCGCGCGGTCGGCCAATCACGGCTTCCTGCGCGCTCTGGGCGCCGACGAACTGATCGACTACACCACCACCGACTTCCGAACCGCCGTGACTCCCGTGGACGTGGTCCTGGACCTGGTCGGCGGCCCCTACGGCCCACGCTCCCTCGACGTACTCCGCCCGGACGGCCTCCTCATCGGCGCCTCGATCGACCCGGGAACGGACGAACAACAGGCCACCGCCCGCGGCCTGCGCTACGTCTGGGTCACGGCCGAGCCTTCGGGAAAGACGCTGGCCCAGATCACCGAACGCATCGAGACAGGCCGCCTCCAGGTAACGGTCCAGCACACCTACCCCCTGGCCCAAGCCGCCGCGGCCCACCGCACGATCGAGGAGAAGCGCACCAACGGCAAGATCGTCCTCGTACCTTGACGAGTGGGGCCCACCAGGACACCGGGCCCCACCCAGGCAGACCGATCAGTCCGCAATCGGCAGGTACACCCTGTTGCCGCTCGCCGCGAACTCCTTCGACTTGAGTGCCATGCCCTCCTCGATCTCCTCCTGGTTCCCGCCGTGCCGGCGGCGGATGTCCTGGGAGATCTTCATCGAGCAGAACTTCGGCCCGCACATGGAGCAGAAGTGGGCCGTCTTGGCCGGCTCGGCCGGGAGCGTCTCGTCGTGGAACTCGCGGGCCGTGTCGGGGTCGAGGGCCAGGTTGAACTGGTCCTCCCAGCGGAACTCGAAGCGGGCGTCCGACAGCGCGTCGTCCCACTCCTGTGCGCCAGGGTGTCCCTTGGCGAGGTCCGCCGCATGGGCCGCGATCTTGTAGGTGATGACGCCGGTCTTCACGTCGTCACGATTGGGCAGGCCCAAGTGCTCCTTGGGCGTGACGTAGCAGAGCATCGCCGTGCCCCACCACGCGATCATCGCGGCACCGATGCCCGAGGTGATGTGGTCGTACGCCGGCGCGACATCCGTGGTCAGCGGGCCGAGCGTGTAGAACGGGGCCTCCTCGCAGATCTCCTGCTGGAGGTCGATGTTCTCCTTGATCTTGTGCATCGGGACATGGCCCGGACCCTCGATCATGGTCTGTACGTGGAAACGCTTGGCGATCGTGTTGAGTTCCCCGAGCGTCCTCAACTCGGCGAACTGCGCCTCGTCGTTGGCGTCCGCGATCGAACCCGGCCGGAGGCCGTCTCCGAGGGAGTACGTCACGTCGTACGCGGCGAGGATCTCGCAGAGTTCCTCGAAGTTCTCGTAGAGGAACGACTCCTTGTGGTGCGCCAGGCACCACGCCGCCATGATCGAGCCGCCGCGGGAGACGATGCCCGTCTTGCGGTTGGCCGTCAGCGGCACGTACGGCAGGCGGACGCCCGCGTGGACCGTCATGTAGTCCACGCCCTGCTCGGCCTGCTCGATGACCGTGTCCTTGTAGATCTCCCAGGTCAGCTCCTCGGCCTTGCCGTCGACCTTCTCCAGCGCCTGGTAGAGCGGCACCGTGCCGATGGGGACGGGGGAGTTGCGCAGGACCCACTCGCGGGTGGTGTGGATGTTGCGGCCCGTGGACAGGTCCATGACCGTGTCGGCGCCCCAGCGGGTCGCCCAGGTCATCTTCTCGACCTCCTCCTCGATGGAGGACGTCACCGCGGAGTTGCCGATGTTGGCGTTGACCTTCACCAGGAACCGCTTGCCGATGATCATCGGCTCGATCTCCGGATGGTTGACGTTGGCCGGGAGGACCGCGCGGCCGGCCGCGATCTCCTCCCGGACGACCTCGGGGGACACGTTCTCCCGCAGGGCCACGTACTCCATCTCCGGCGTGATCTCACCGCGGCGTGCGTACGCGAGCTGTGTGACCGCCTGCCCGTTTCGGCTGCGGCGCGGCAGCCGGGGCCGCCCCGGGAAGACCGCGTCGAGGTTGCGGAGGTTGCCGCCCCGCGGCGAGGTGTGCTTGATGCCGTCGTCCTCAGGACGGACGGGGCGGCCCGCGTATTCCTCGGTGTCCCCGCGGGCGATGATCCAGTTCTCCCGGAGCGGAGCCAGCCCCCGGCGGACATCGGTATCGACCAGGGGGTCGGTGTACGGACCCGATGTGTCGTACAGCGTGACCGACTGCCCGTTGGTGAGATGCACCTGACGGACCGGCACGCGCAGATCGGGGCGAGAGCCCTCGACATACGCCTTGTGCCAGCCGATGGACTTCCCGACCTCCGCGGACTGTTCGCCCTGAATGGGCTGTTCGTCCTGGCTGAAGGCAGGCGTGCGCGCGTCCTTGATGGTCATGAGACCTACTCCCTACGCCGGCATTACCCGGTAACAGGTTCGGCGGTCGACGCAGCGGCTTCCGTCTGCCGACGTTTCGTGTGGAACGTCACTCGCTGGTGACGATGTTCCACGTGAAACATCGCTGGGACGGAGGTCAGCGCCCTCTCAGCCCGGTGCTCCGAGCTCCCGCGTGTACAAAGGTGCCCCCCACGCTAGCGTCAATTCGGGCGCGGTGAACAGAGGGCCCCTGTCGTTCTTGCGATGATCGGTCGGTGACCACGACACATCAGCCCCCGTTCCCACCGCCCGAGCCTCCTCGTAGGCCCGGCTCCGGAAACGGGCCCGGCAACGGGCCCGGACCCGCACGCGGGCAGGGGGCGGGGTACGGCCCGGGCCCTCGCCCGGGCCCCGGCTCCGGCGACTGGCACGAGCAGGGAAACGGCACCGGGGGCGGGTTCGGGCAGGAGCCCGGATCGGGTCGGGGGTTCGGACAGGGGCCTGGTTCGGGTGGCCGGTTCGAGCAGGAGCCCGGATCGGGGGGCCGGTTCGAGCAGGGGCCCCAATCCGGGGGCCGGTTCGAGCAGGAGCCCCAATCCGGGGGCCGGTTCGAGCAGGGCCCCGGTTCCGACGGCGGTCACGACCACGGCGCCGGTGGCGGGCACGGGCATGGCACCGGTTCCGGCGGCGGAGGCACGGGCGGTGGTAGTGGCGGCGGCGGTCGCGGTGGCGGCGGACACGGTCACTCGCACAGCCACAGTCACGGCCCGGCGGCTCCCGTCTCCCAGCACCTGCGCAAGGTCATCGCCGCGATCCTCATCCCCTTCGGCGTCGCCGTGATCGTCGGGCTCGCCGTGCTGTGGCCCGGGGGCGCGCCGGGTCATGAGCGCACCGGCGTCGGCTTCGACCGGCAGACCCAGCAGGCCACGGTCACCGAGGTCGTGAACGTCAGCTGCAAGTCGGTGAACGCCTCCGGCGAGACCCCGACCGGCGACACCTCCACCGCCGAGGGTTCCTCCGCTCAGCAGCAGGCCGACGGCGAATGCAAGAAGGCGACGATCCGCGTCGACACCGGGGACGACAAGGGCCGTACGTTCACCGAGATCGTGCAGCCGGACCAGTCACGGCAGTTGCACCAGGGCGAGAAGGTCGTGGTCGCCTACGAGCCCTCCGCCCCCAAGGACCTGCAGTACTCGGTCACCGACGTGAACCGCAGGCTCCCCATGGCGTTGCTCGCCGGCATCTTCGCTGTCGCCGTCGTGGTCGTCGGGCGGTTGCGGGGCGTCATGGCGCTGGTCGCGCTGGCCATCAGCTTCCTGATCCTGAACTTCTTCATCCTGCCCGCGATCCTGCAAGGTTCGAACCCGTTGGTCGTGGCCGTGATCGGGTCGAGCGCCATCATGCTGATCGCCCTGTATCTGTGCCACGGGCTGTCGGCGAGAACATCCGTCGCGGTGCTCGGCACACTGATCTCGCTGCTGTTGATCGGCGTGCTCGGCTCGCTGTTCATCGACTGGGCCGCGCTCACCGGCAACACGGACGACAACACCGGCCTGATCCACGGTCTGTACCCGTCGATCGACATGAGCGGTCTGCTGCTCGCCGGCATCATCATCGGTTCGCTCGGTGTCCTCGACGATGTGACGGTCACCCAGACATCGGCGGTGTGGGAACTGCACGAGGCCAACCCGTCGATGGGCTGGCGCGATCTGTACCGCGCGGGCATCCGCATCGGCCGCGACCACATCGCGTCCGTCGTCAACACGCTCGTCCTCGCGTATGCGGGCGCCGCCCTGCCGCTGCTGCTGCTCTTCTCCATCGCGCAGAGCAGCGTGGGGACGGTCGCCAACAGCGAGCTCGTCGCCGAGGAGATCGTGCGCACGCTGGTGGGCTCGATCGGCCTGGTCGCGTCCGTGCCGGTGACGACCGCCCTCGCGGCTCTGGTGGTGTCGGCCGACCGGCCGACGCTCCCGTCCGGGGCGGCACCGGTGGGCGGAGGGCCGGCTCCGACGGGCGCCCAGTCGATGTCCGCGGGCACACAGCCGGCCGCGGCACGGGGCGGGCGCGGGCGGCGACGCAAGCGCTGACTCCTGCATCTGCTGTCACAGGGGCTGTACGGCGCCGTACAGCCCCTGTGGCCTACCCCAGGCCCCCTGGAGGAGAAGCGTTCCTGCGCGGGCCCCACGCCCGCGCTGAAGCGTTACGCCCCCCACATGGCCGTAACGCTTCAGCCCGCGCTCTGTTCCTCCGCCAGAATCCGGTCCAGGGCCTCCTCGAGATGGGCGTCGAAGTCGCCGAGCGCCCCCTCCTGGCCCAGCGGCACCAACTTGTCGGTGCGGTCGAGGAAGGCGATGAGCGGCGCCGCCGAGGAGCGGAACAGCGCCTGGTCGACGCCGACCTGAAGACGGATCAGGACCTCACCGAGCGTGTCCGCCTCGGCCGGCGCGATACGCACGTCCCCGTCCCCGCACGGCCGCCCCACGCCGTCGATCAGCAGCTCACGCCCGAACGCCCAGGTCACCGGCGCGTCACCGGGCAGATGGAAGGTGAGCCGCACGGCGTAGGGATCGCAGGTCTCGTAGCGCAGTTCCACCGGGATGCGGAAGGAGAGCTCCTCGGACACGAGAAAGCTCATCATGACCTCTGCCTGTACGGACTCACCCATCGTCTACCCCGTCATCTGCCGTCGACTGGCCGGGAATGATCCCTTTGACTGTGGTGGAAGTTTGCTGAACGTACACGGGAGATCACAAGGAGTGAGTTTTCAGATACTGATAGAGATCGCGAGCGACCCGAGAAGACGCCCGACCTCGCTCTGCAACTGACGACTGGCGTCAACCAGTCGGTCGGCCTGGTGGACGGGCAGCGAGATGGCCATCGCCCCGGCGGTGGTGCCCACAGTGATCGGAATCGCGGCGCAGACCGTCCCCAGCGCGTACTCCTGCCGTTCGAAGACCGGTTCCATCCGCCGTGTCCGGTCCAGACGCCGCAGCAGCGTGCGGCTGTCCCGCACGGTGTACGGGGTGATGGCCTGAACGGGGTAGCGGTCCAGGTGGTCGCGGCGGTCGTCCTCGTCGAGTTGAGCGAGCAGGCACTGGCCGATGGCGTGCGCGTGAGCCGTCTCGCGGAAGTCCGCCCATTCCTCGACCGCCGGGTTCCCCGGGGTGTCGGAGACGCACATGACCTCGATCTCGCCGTCCTGGTAGATCGCGTAGTACACGGGTACGCCGATGGCATCGCGCCAGTGGGCCAGTGTCTCGGCAATCGTGCTGCGACGTTTCTGCTGTGCTCCGCTGCTGCTCAGCCGTTCGGCCGCCTCACCGAGGAAGAACAGGCCCTTGTCCCGGTGCAGATATCCCTCGTGGACCAGGGTGCGCAGCAGGTGGTAGGCGGTGGGCAGGGCGAGTCCGGTCTCGCGGGCCAGTTGTTTGGCGGGGGCGCCGTGCTCGTGCTCGGCGACGGATTCCAGCAGGCGCATCGCGCGCTGGACGGAGCCGATGAGGGTCGTGGAGTGCGGTGGGTCCGGGGAGTCGGCCGGGGCTGTTCCCGGTGCCGGGCGTGATGCCGGTGCCAGGGGTGGTGTTTTCGGGCGGGACCGGTTCGTGGCTGCGGGCTGTTCCGGCGGCCGGAGTCGGTGCTCCGGCGACGGGACGGCCGCTCGGACCGGTGCGGGGGCTGTGAGGCGTTCTGCGGGTGCGGTGTCAACCGTGGCCAAGGGTCACTCCCGAAGCGCGAGGGGGCCGCCCGTGCGGGGGGACACGGGAGGGGGTGTGCGCCGCTCACGGGGGATCGTCCCCGCGTCGAATTCCGGACTTTAACCGTCCGCCACCGCTCGCACTCGGCCTGTACCGAAACTTCCCCCGCCCGAGGGAACCGGTGATTCCTGTTACCGGTCACCGATGCCGCTCGCCGGTCGCCCCACGTGTCACCAGTCGCCGCGCGACGAGGAACTCGACGTGAACTTCCGCACCACGTAGATCAGTCCGCCGACCAAAGCCACGAACACCAGCAGCTTGAAGAGCAGTCCGATGACGAACCCGACGACGCTGGCTATCAGTCCGCCGAACACGACCAGGGCGATGACCGGCACCGCGATCCACTTCACCCACCAGGGCAGTCCCGCGAAGAAATCTCCCATTGCTCTCGTCCTTACCTCTCCGCCCGTCGCTCGTGCCGGGTCCGGTCGAAGACCCGGGCTCGTGATGCCGGATCCTTCTGATGTCCTGCACTCGATGCTAGGGCGGGGAGGAGCCCCGGCGGGGGCCTCGCACCCCTTGTCCTCCCCTGACTGATCCCCTAGGGAATCCCGGGGTGACGGCTCAGCTCTCGGGCGGAGAGAACACCACGAGGACCCGCAGGTCCTCGCTGATGTGGTGGAACTTGTGGGCCACGCCGGCCGGTACGTAGACCACGCTGCCGCGCGCGACCTGGGTGGTCTCCATGCCGACGGTGATCGCGGCGCGGCCGCTCACAACGAAGTAGACCTCGTCCTGATTGTGCGGCTTCTGTGGATCCTGTTCGCCGGCATCCAGCGCGTACAGGCCGACCGACATGTTCCGTTCCCGCAGAAACTGCAGGTAGGCGCCGTCGTTGGCGGCACGCTCCGCCTCCAGTTCGTCCAGCCGGAATGCCTTCATCGCCCTCGTCCGCCCTCGTCACACTGCTGATCGCCGATCTCTTCTGCCACGATCAGACACATGAAGAATTTCGTAGTCAAGACGATCGCCAACGCGGGCGCCCTGGCGGTCGCCGTCTGGCTGCTGGACAAGATCACCCTGACCGGTGACAGCACGGGCAAGAAGATCGGCACCCTGATCCTCGTCGCGCTGCTCTTCGGCATCGTGAACTTCCTGGTCAAGCCGGTCGTAACGCTCTTCAGCCTCCCGCTGCTGATCCTGACGCTCGGTCTGTTCACCCTGGTCGTCAACGCGCTGATGCTGCTGCTGACGTCGTGGCTGGCCGACAAGCTCGACCTGAGCTTCCACGTCGACGGCTTCTGGACCGCCGTACTGGGCGGCCTGATCATCTCGATCGTGTCCTGGGCGCTCAACGTCGTCCTGCCCGACGGCGACTGATCCCCTCATGACGTACCGCGTCTGCTTCGTCTGCACCGGCAACATCTGCCGCTCGCCGATGGCCGAGTCCGTCTTCCGCGCCCGCGTGGAGGAAGCCGGACTCGGCGGCACGGTCGAGGTCGACAGCGCCGGCACGGGCGGCTGGCACGAGGGCGACGACGCCGACCCGCGCACCGTGTCGGTCCTCGAGGAGCACGGCTACGACAGCGCTCACACGGCCCGCCGGTTCCAGCCGTCGTGGTTCTCCCGCCTCGACCTCGTCATCGCCCTCGACCACGGCCATCTCAGGGCGCTGCGCCGCCTCGCGCCGACCCCGGAGGACGCCGCGAAGGTGCGGCTCCTGCGCTCCTATGACCCGTCCTCCGTCGACGACCTCGACGTACCGGACCCTTACTACGGGGGGATGGACGGCTTCGAGGAGTGTCTTGAGATGGTGGAGGCGGCGAGCGAGGGTCTGCTCGCCGCGGTACGCGAGGACGTGGAAGGACGAGTGGCATGAGCGAGTCGACCGGGGGCAACGGCGAGGGCACGCGCGCGGTACGGGCGGGACTGCCCGAGCCGGTCAGGAACGAACCCACCCTGCCCGGCCCGGTGTTCGCCGCCCACTTCCATCTGCCGGGCGAGGTGGGCGGTCCGTACACCTACGGCCGGGACGAGAACCCCACCTGGACCCTGTTGGAGCGGGCCATCGGCGAGCTGGAGGCGCCCGGGCAGGACGGCCTCCAGACGCTGGTGTTCGCCTCGGGCATGGCCGCGATCTCCTCGGTGCTCTTCTCCCAGCTGCGCGCCGGGGACGCGGTCGTCCTGCCGAACGACGGCTACCAGGTGCTGCCTCTGGTGCGCGCCCAGCTCGAGGCCTACGGCATCGAGGTGCGGACCGCGCCGACCGGCGGCGACGCCCAGCTGGAGGTGCTGGACGGCGCGAAGCTCCTGTGGATCGAGACGCCGTCGAACCCCGGCCTTGACGTGTGCGACATCCGGCGGCTCGTCGAGGCGGCACACGCGCGTGGCGCTCTCGTCGCCGTCGACAACACCCTCGCGACGCCGCTCGGACAGCGCCCCCTGGAGCTCGGCGCCGACTTCTCGGTGGCCAGCGGCACCAAGCAGCTCACGGGGCACGGAGACGTCCTCCTGGGATACGTCACCGGCCGCGACGGCGAGGCGATGACCGCTGTACGGCGCTGGCGCAAGATCGTCGGAGCGATCCCGGGGCCCATGGAGGCCTGGCTCGCGCACCGTTCGATCGCCACGCTCCAGCTGCGGGTCGACCGGCAGAACGCGACCGCGCTCGTGCTCGCCGAGGCCCTGAAGGGGCGGCCGGACGTCATGGGGCTGCGGTATCCGGGACTGCCGGACGATCCCTCCCACAAGGTCGCCTCGCAGCAGATGCGGCGCTACGGGTGCGTGGTCTCCTTCACGCTGGCTTCGCGCGAGCGCGCCGACCGTTTCCTCGACGCGCTGCGGCTCGTGGACGACGCGACGAGCTTCGGCGGAGTGCGTTCCACGGCCGAGCGGCGTGGGCGCTGGGGCGGGGACGCGGTGCCGGAGGGCTTCGTGCGCTTCTCGGTCGGCGCCGAGGACCCCGAGGACCTGGTGGCGGATGTGCTGCGTGCGCTGGACGAGTCGGCGGACTGACCGCTGTCTCTACGCCCTTGTCGGTGTCCGGCTACGCACAACGGACGGTCCGAGCCTCCCCCCTCGTGGCTCGGACCGCCCTCGGTTCCGCGCGCGAAGAACCGCGCAAGCAAGGCTAGTTGACTCTGTGTCAGTGTCCAATCACAGTAGCGACAGCGACCTATCGACATATTTATAGTTGGGCGCGGCCGGAGGGCCAGGAGCAGCCACCGAAGGGGAGGGCGCGGCATGGATCTGGCCTTGTTGCGGACCTTCGTGACCGTGCACCGGGCCGGCTCCTTCACTCGCGCCGCCGCACTGCTCGGCCTCTCCCAACCGGCCGTGACCTCGCAGATCCGGACGCTGGAGCGGCAGTTGGGCCGTCCCCTGTTCCTGCGACAGGCCCGCGGGGTGACCCCGACGACCATCGGCGACGAGCTCGCCCACAAGGCCGCGCCGCATCTGGACGCCCTGGTGGAGATCACCGAGACCGGCCTCGACGACGAGTCCTCTTTACGAACCCTCCACCTCGCCGGGCCCCCCGAGTTCATCGCCGAGCGGGCCCTGCCCGCGCTCACCGAGCTGACAGGCGAGGACGGCCAGGGCTTCGCCCTGCGCGCCTCCTTCGGGAACGCCGAGGAAACCCTGGAGGGGCTGGCCGCCGGGCATCACGATCTGGCCATCACCACGGCCCGTCCACGCGGCTCCCTGCTCACGGCGACTGCGCTCTGCGACGAAGTGCACGTCTTGGTCGCCTCCCCGCGCTGGGCGAAGCGGATCAGCACCGGGACCCTGCGCCGCAAGGGAGCGTCCGCCCTGGAGAACCTCCCGGTGGTCGAGGTGCACGAGTCGCTGCCGTTCGTCTCGCGCTACTGGGCGTCCGTCTTCGACTCCCGTCCGGCGGCCCCGGGCACCGTCATCGTCCCCGACCTGCGCGCGGCGCTCGCCTGCGCGGTGGCGGGCGCCGGGCTCGCGGTGCTGCCCAGCTATTTGTGTGCGTCCGCCCTGGAGAGCGGCGACGTCGTCGCCCTGCACCACCCGGCGGTGCCGCCGCTGCGGACGTACTTCCTGGTGGTCCGTACCGGCACGCTGGCGATGCCGCACATCGCGCGCGCTCACGACTGGTTGCTTCAGGCGGCTACGGACTGGTGCTGACCTGCGCTTTTCTTCCGGTCACCGGGTGAGCTCGGCCGATGACGGCCCGCGATGTTTCACGTGGAACCAACCGGGCCACATTTCCCCCATGACCGTCCGACCCGTGGTCAAGCGCACCGCACGTGCCGTTCTCCTGCATGGCGACGACCTGATCCTGATCAAGCGCACCAAGCCCGGCATGGATCCCTACTGGCTCACACCCGGTGGTGGAGTCGAGCCGACCGACACGACCGTCGTCGACGCCCTGCACCGCGAGGTGTACGAGGAGCTCGGAGCCAAGATCACCGATGTGGTGCCCTGCTTCGTCGACACCGTCGAGCACATCGGCGAGGACGGCGGCGCGACCGGGGTGAAGGTCCAGCACTTCTTCGTCTGCCGTCTGGAGTCCATGGACACCTCGCTGCGGCACGGACCCGAGATCGACGAACCCATCGGTGAGTACGAGATCGTGCGGGTGCCGTTCACCCGTGTCGGGATCGCCTCCGTGCACCTCGTTCCCCTGTCCCTGCGCCACTACCTGGACGGGAACATCGAGGGCGTCCGTGCCATGCACGCCCCCGACCTGGGCTGAGATCAGTCCCCGATGACGACGAGTTCCTCCACGGAGTCATGGCGTATCCGGTTCGACGGGATGCCGATGTCCCTCAGGGCGTCCACACCGCTGCGGATCATTCCGGGCGGGCCGGAGACGAAGGCGTCGTACTCGTTCCAGGGGCCGTACTGGCGGATGGCGTCGGGGAGTTGGACCCGCGCGAGTTGGTCGATGACCGCGCGGACCGAGAGCCACGGGTGGGACTGCTGGAGCCTGAGCATGGTGTCGATGTCGTACAGGTCGTGGTCGGTGCGGGCGCCGTAGAACACTTCGACGGGGCGCCGCTCGCCGTGTTCGGCGACGTCCTCGACCAGTGCCTTGATGGGCGCTATGCCGGTACCGCCGCCCAAGCAGAGCAGTCCGCTGTCGGTGGTGTGGTCCACGGTCATCGAACCGGCCGGCGGCCCGAGCCGGAGGATGTCACCGGGCCGGGCGCGGTGCACCAGGGCGTTGGAGACCCAGCCCGCCGGGACGGCCTTCACGTGGAACGACAGCAGGCCGTCGGAGCGGGGCGCCGAGGCGAAGGAGTAGTGCCGCCAGATCCGCGGCCACCACGGCGTCTCCAGGCTCGTGTACTGGCCGGCGAGGAAGGGATAGGGCTGGTCCGGGCGGACGGTCACGACCGCGACGTCCGGCGTTCTGAGGTCGTGCGACACGACCTCGGCGTACCACCAGGCCGGGGCGCGCAGTTCGTCCGTGGCCGCCGCGTCGATCATCACCTGCGAGATCGTCGTGTACGCCCGGACCCAGGCCGCCTCCAGCTCCGGGTCCCAGATCCTCTCGGCGTACTTGCTCAGCGCGCCGATCAGGCACTCGCCGACGGCCGGGTAGTGCTCGGCCCGGGTGCCGTACTTGCGGTGGCCGCGGCCGAGGTTCTGGAGGTAGTCGACGAGGACGGGGGTGTTGTCGATGTGCTCCGCCGCGGTGAGCAGCGCCTTGAGCAGCCGGTCCCGCTGGGTGTCCATCGCGGCGGGGAAGAGCGAGCGCAGGTCGGGGTGGCGGACGAAGAGGAGGGCGTAGAAGTACGAGGTGACCTTGTCGGCCACGGGGGCGACCTCCGCCATGGTCCGGCGGATGAGGATCGCGTCCGGGGATGCCTGCTGGGCCTGCGCCGGGTTGGTGCGCTGTGGGGGCACACGGGGGTCCGGGGGCGGGGGCTGCGCGGGACCGGGGGCCGGTGTCGCGTGTGAAGTGGGGGTCGGTACCGGGGGCGCCTGCTCGGCCGGGGCAGGCGGTGCGGCGGGAGCGGGCGACGGGGCTGCGGCGTGCTGTGGGGCTGGGGCGGGCTGTGGGGTGTCCTGTGCCCGTGGGGCCGTGTCCGGGCCCTGTGGGGTCCTGCCGACCGGGCGCAGCGCCGCCAGGCGGCTGCCCTCGGCCGTCTGCTCGCTACCCGGTGTCGACGCCGGCTGCGTGTGCGGCGTGAACCAGCCGCCCCCGCCGCCGGAAGTGCCGTTGTCGGCCGACGCGGTGGTCGGAGCGTCCATGGTGTGCCTCGCCTCGAACATCTTTCGGTCGGTCTGCGCACTTCCTCGGTCGGAATGTGCCTGCTTTCCCCCGCAGACGGCTTGCTGTCCCCGTTCATGGCCGCGGCCAATGCGGCCACATTCAACTCGTATTCGCGCTCCATACGGACAAGTAAGGCGAGAGTGTGACATTGGCCGCAGTGCTCTCACCGCAGCCTCCCACCGCGTGGGGACGCCCCGGCCGCATAACCGAAAATGCGGGTCTTCGATCTCTCCGTCCCGTTAGGCTGCCTTGCCTTGTTCACGGTCCGGGCAGGGCATGTTGCAGGTCTGCGCACCTCACGCCGGACGAGAACCGGAGTCGACCCTACCGGTCAACGCTCCGCACACAAGTCCCGCCTTCCTCCCCCACGAATGAGGCGAGCCGCGAACCATCAATTCCCTCAATTACCGGGCGCGGCGCACCAATTCATAGGCATCCCACAGATCTCTGCCGGTGTAGACGTGGGTCGCGAGACCGGACAGATGACTGTCCGCATTGACCGCGACGGAGACCGGCACCGTGCTGAAGAGGTCCTTGTCCGAGGACGAGTCCCCATAAGCGATGCAATCGGCCCGGCTCACTCCGAACTCCTCGCACAGCCGGTCGGCTATCAGGACCTTGGCCGCGGCACTGAGCACTCCGGCCGGGTCCACGGGCTCGGTGAACGGCACGGCGGGAAAGCGCGATCCGTACGCCGCGTGCGCACCCCAGGTGGTGAGCCGCTCGACGAAGAAGGACGGCGAGAGCGATACGACAGCGCAGTAGTCGCCGTTCTCCCGGATCTCCTCCCAGACGTCACGGATTCGGGCCAGCCACGGAGCGCCCTCGAAAGCAGCCGCCACATGGGCCTCGGTGAGCTCCGCCCACAGTTCGCGCACCCGCGCGGCATACTCGGGCGGCTCGATCAGCCCCGTCGCGATCGCCTGGTCGAGCGCCACGGTCTCGGCCTCCAGCCCCAGTTGCCGGGAGATCTCCACAGGCGAGGAAGTGCCGTAGAGCAAGGTGCCGTCGAGGTCGAAGAGATGAAGTCTGGCCATGGTGCCCGAGGCTAGCCGGGCCGGATGACGACGCCTCGGCGAGGCCCCTGAAGCACTGCGGCAGAACACCGCCGACGCCTCACAAGGCCGTCGGACGCCTGCCGTTCGCCCATGTTTCACGTGAAACATGGGTCGTCTGTCCAGACGCTGTGCAGTCGGCCACGGCATGGCCAAAACCTCGTACATCCCACCGGAAACAGGTGGACGCCGAGGGCACCCGTCAGACAGCCTGACCTGCGTGTCGACACCTTCCCTCGCCGATCTGCCCATCCGCCGACTGACGCCGCGCGATCTCGCCGCCTGCGCCGACTTGTCCGAGGACCGGGGGTGGCCGCGCGAGGAGCACAAGTGGGGCTTCCTCCTCACCTCCGGGAAGGGATACGGCATCGACGACCCCGACGGCGGCCTGGTCAGCGCCTGCGTCGTCACCGAGTACGGGCCGCAAGACCGCCCCGAACTGGGAGCCATCGGCATGGTGCTCGTCGCCGAACGGCATGCACGCAAGGGCATCGGCCGCCGACTGATGCGCCATGTGATCGCGGCGATGGGCACCGCCCCGCTGACCCTGCACGCGACGCCCAACGGCCGCCCGCTCTACGAGGAACTCGGCTTCAAGGTCACCGGCCGCGCGGAGATGGTGCGGGGCCACTTCACGGCCGCCGCATACGAGCCCGCCGTCGCCACGCGACCGGCGACCGCCGAGGACCTCACCGCCATTCTCCGGCTGGACGAGGAGGTCTTCGGCGCCGATCGCACGCATATCGTGACGCGCCTGCCCGCCTTCGCCGACCAGCTGAGGGTCGCCGAGGAGGACGGCCGGATCATCGGGTACGCGGGCGCATGGCGCAACATGGACAACCATGTCGTGGGGCCGCTGGTCGCCCGGGACACGGAGACGGCGAAGGCGCTCATCGCCTCGCTGGCCGCCCGCACCGACCTTCGGCTGCGTACCGACATCGACGTGCGGCACGGGGAGCTGCTGACGTGGGTGAAGGACCACGGGCTGGCGTCCGTGGCCTTCAACTCGGTCATGACCTACGGGATTTCGGAGTTGCCCGGTGACTGGAGGCGGCGGTTCGCGCCGGTGACGGTGGCCGCGGGGTGAGGAACGGGGGCGTGGCGACGGTCTGCTGAGAGCAGCCGAAGCGGTGATGCCGGGCCCTCGTCGGGACCCGGCATCAGTTCGGTGCGGCTCAAGGTGGCTGGTGCGGCTCAGCGGGCCTGTACGGCTCAGTGGTGGACGGTGGCCCGTCGCTCAGCCGGTACGGCCCCTGCCACGACCTCGCTGGGCGCGGCGGCCCGGCGTTCCAGGGCGGCCGAGACCAGTGCGAGCCCCAGAGCGGCAGCGGCCAGGACGGCGCCCACCCAGTTCGGAGCGGTGTAGCCGAGACCGGCGCCGATCACGAGGCCGCCGAGCCAGGCGGAGAGCGCGTTGCCGAGGTTGAAGGCACCAATGTTCACCGCCGAGGCGAGTGTCGGGGCGCCGTGCGCCTGGTCGAGGACGCGCTTCTGCAGGGGCGGGACGATGGCGAACCCCAGGGCGCCGATGAGCGCGATCGTGACGGCCGCGAGGACCTTGTTGTGCGCGGTGAGCGTGAAGAGCGCGAGAACGACGGCCAGAGCGCCCAGCGACACGTACAGCAGGGGCATCAGGGCGCGGTCCGCGTACTTGCCGCCGATGAGGTTGCCGCCGACCATGCCGAGGCCGAAGAGGACGAGCAGCCAGGTGACGGAGCCGTCGGCGAACCCGGCGACGTGGGTCATCATCGGTGCGATGTAGGTGATGGCCGCGAAGACGCCGCCGAAGCCGAGCACCGTCATCGCCATGGCGAGCAGGACCTGAGCGTTCTTGAAGGCGGCCAGTTCGTGGCGCAGGTGCACGCCCTGAGGCTTGGGCATGTCGGGGACGAGCTTGGCGATGCCGGCCAGGCCCAGGACGCCGAGCGCGGCGACGAGGGCGAAGGTGACGCGCCAGCCGACGGTCTGTCCCACAAGGGTGCCGAGCGGGACGCCCACCACGTTGGCGACGGTGAGGCCGGTGAACATCATCGCGATGGCTCCGGCCTTCTTGTCCGGGGCGACCAGTTCGGCCGCCACGACCGAGCCGATGCCGAAGAAGGCGCCGTGGGCGAGTGAGGCGATCACCCGGCCGACCAGCATGACGCCGAAGGCGGGGGCCAGGGCGGACAGCAGGTTGCCGGCGATGAAGAGGCCCATCAGCACCATCAACATGCGCTTGCGGGAGACCTTGGTGCCGAGCACCGTCATCAGCGGAGCACCGAACATGACGCCGAGCGCATAGCCCGTCACCAGGAAGCCGGCCGTTGGGATGGACACCCCGAAGTCGCCCGCGACCTCGGGCAGCAAGCCCATGATCACGAACTCGGTGGTTCCGATTCCGAAGGCCCCGATCGCGAGGGCCAGGAGCGCGAGAGGCATGGGGGTGTGCACCTTCCAGGTAGTTGCAGGAGCGCTTTACACTCGAAGACAATACTTGCACACGCCTGATACTTGCAAGCGCCGACTATTGCGGCCCTGCTCTATCCTGGTTTCAGTCGTTCCGGGACGAAGGAAGCGCGATGACAGCGACGGACCCCGCACTCACCGCCCTCGCACAGGGCTGGTGCGCCCTCTCCCTGCTGCACGGGAGGATCGAGGCCCATATCGAACGGGCCCTCCAGGCGAAGCACGACCTGAGCGTGCGCGAGTACTCCCTGCTCGACGTCCTCAGCCGGCAGCACGACGGAGACGGCGGCCATCTGCAGATGAAGCAGGTCGCCGACGCCGTCGTCCTGAGCCAGAGCGCCACCACCCGGCTGGTCTCCCGCCTGGAGGACCGCCGCCTGCTCACCCGCTACCTGTGCCCCACCGACCGCCGCGGGATCTACACCAACGTCACCGAGGCGGGTCTCAAGCTCCTCGCCGAGGCACGGCCGACCAATGACACCGCGCTGCGCGAGGCTCTCGACGAAGCGGCCAGGAACCCCGAGCTGGCCCCGCTGGTCCGGGTCGTGGAGTCGCTGAACGTGCCCGCCTAGGCTGGCCGGCATGGGAGATCTTGAAATACGCGCCGCCGTCGCCGCCGATGTCCCCGTGATCGTCGCCATGCTCGCGGACGACCCGCTGGGCGCGCATCGCGAGTCACCGGACGACCTCGCCCCCTACCTGACCGCGCTGGAGCGGCTCGCCGCCGACCCGAACCAGCACCTGGTCGTGGCCGTCCGCGAGGACCGTGTCGTGGGCACCCTCCAGCTCACGATCATCCCCGGGCTGTCCCGGCGCGGCTCCACCCGGTCGATCATCGAAGGCGTCCGCATCCACGCCGACGAGCGCGGCAGCGGTCTGGGCACGCAGCTCATCGAGTGGGCGGTCGATGAATCGCGTCGCCAGAACTGCCAGTTGGTGCAGCTGACCTCCGACGCCACCCGCACCGACGCCCACCGCTTCTACGAGAGGCTTGGCTTCGAGGCCTCACACGTGGGCTTCAAGCTGCCGCTCTGACTCCTGTGGGGGCTTGTTTCACGTGAAACAAGCCCCCACACCGCTCAGCCGATACCGCGCCACCCCTCCGGATCCACCCCACCCGGCACAGGCGCGCCCTCGTCGTACGGCTGACGCGTGAACACGAACGACCCGAGATCCAGATGGCTCACGCTGCCGTCAGGCCGCCGTACGGCCCTCAGAGGCTCTCCGGCGAAGTAGCCCTCCAGGCCGGTCCATGTGCCGTCACCGTTCTTGCGGAAACGTGAACGGCGACCGCTGCCACTCAGGGGATCCAGCGAGACGCCACCTTCGGTCGTCAGCCGCAGGGCGAACGCTTGCGTCCCCCAGTACCACGGCCCCGCCAACTCCAGCACGGCTGCGTCGACTTCGGGCAGCGGACGCCACGGCTCGGGAATCCGCGGCTCGGCCTCCGCGACGATCCGTACGAGGTCGGCGCCCACGGAACCCAGCAGTGGCCCGGAGGTGCAGTTGGCCAGCACCACCGCGGCCACGTCGTCCGCCACGCTGATGGTGAGGTTGGCCAGGAATCCCGGCAGGGACCCCGAGTGCCCGACGAGCAGACGGCCGTCCCGGCTCTGCACCTGCATCCCGAGACCGTACGTCGCACCGTCCACGACATCCGCGGCCTCGGCCGGAGCGGCGGGCGTCCGCATCTCCCGTACCGTCTCCGCGCGCAGCACCCGGTCGTCGCCCTTCGCGAGGAAAGCCGCGAACTTCGCCACGTCGCCGGTGGTGGACCAGAGTTGGCCCGCCGGTGCCATCCGGCCGAGGTCCTCGGTGGGCTCCGGAAGCATCACATCGGCCCAGGGGTGCACCGCCCAGCCACCCGCGTGCGGCGCCCTGGGCCGGGCGCTCGTGCTGTCGAGGCCCAGGGGTTCGAGCACTTCGCGCCGCAGGACGTCCTCCCATGAGGCACCGCGCAGCTTCTCGACCAGCGCGCCCAGCAGGGTGTAGCCGGGGTTCGAGTAATGGAAACGGCGGCCGGCCGGGTGCAGGAAGGGCTGCTCGCCGAGCACGTCGGTCAGTTCGGGACGCAGCGAGCCCGGGCTGCGCTCCCACCACGGCCCCGGCGACTCTGCCGCCAACCCGGCCGTGTGCGCGAGGAGTTCGGCGATGGTGGCCTCCCCCGCACCGGTGCCCGGCAGATGCTTCTCCAGCGTGTCGCCGAGGTCCAGCAGTCCCTCGTCGCGCAGGCGCAGCACGAGAACGGCGGTGAAGGTCTTGGTGATCGAGCCGATGCGGTACTGCACGGTCTCGTCCGGCCCGTGCCCCTCCACCGACGTCCGCGAGCCGTGCCAGACGGCCCGCCCGTCCCGCACGACCGCCGCGACCAGCGACGGCGCACGTCCCTCGGCCTGGGCCACGGCGATACGGTGCAGCAGCGCCCGGCGTGTGCCGGGAAGCAGCTCTTCCTGAGATGTCGTCATGGGCCCAGTCCACCCCGCGGACCACCGCGACGTCGAACGCATTGGGCCCGGGACGGGCGGCTCAGGTCTGGGCCATGTCCACGAAGCGCGAGTAGTGGCCCTGGAAGGCGACCGTGATCGTCGCCGTCGGGCCGTTACGGTGCTTGCCCACGATGATGTCCGCCTCACCGGCGCGCGGCGACTCCTTCTCGTAGGCGTCCTCTCGGTGCAGCAGGATCACCATGTCGGCGTCCTGCTCGATGGAGCCGGACTCACGCAGGTCGGACACCTGAGGCTTCTTGTCCGTGCGCTGCTCGGGACCACGGTTGAGCTGGGAGAGCGCGATCACCGGGACCTCGAGCTCCTTGGCGAGGAGCTTGAGGTTACGGGACATGTCCGAGACCTCCTGCTGACGGCTCTCGGAGCGCTTGCCGGACTGCATCAGCTGCAGATAGTCGATGATCACGAGCTTGATGTCGTTGCGCTGCTTCAGTCGGCGGCACTTCGCGCGGATCTCCATCATCGACAGGTTCGGGGAGTCGTCGATGTAGAGCGGCGCCGCCGAGACCTCGGGCATCCGGCGGGCCAGGCGCGTCCAGTCCTCGTCCGTCATCGTGCCGGAACGCATGTGGTGCAGGGCCACCCGCGCCTCGGCCGACAGCAGACGCATCGCGATCTCGTTGCGCCCCATTTCCAGGGAGAAGATGACGCTCGGCAGGTTGTTCTTGATCGACGCCGCTCGCGCGAAGTCCAGCGCCAGCGTGGACTTACCCATGGCGGGACGGGCCGCGATGACGATCATCTGGCCCGGGTGCAGACCGTTCGTGAGCGAGTCCAGGTCCGTGAACCCGGTCGGCACACCGGTCATCTCGCCGGTGCGGGAGCCGATCGCCTCGATCTCGTCGAGCGCCCCCTCCATGATGTCGCCGAGCGGCAGATAGTCCTCGCTGGTGCGCTGCTCGGTGACCGCGTAGATCTCGGCCTGGGCGCGGTTGACGATCTCGTCGACATCGTCGTCGGCCGCGTATCCCATCTGGGTGATGCGGGTGCCGGCCTCGACCAGACGGCGCAGGACCGCGCGCTCGTGCACGATCTCCGCGTAGTACTCGGCGTTGGCCGCCGTCGGCACCGTCTGGACCAGGGTGTGCAGATACGATGCGCCGCCGACCTTGTTGATCTCGCCGCGCTTGGTGAGTTCGGCCGCGATCGTGATCGGGTCGGCCGGCTCGCCCTTGGCGTAGATGTCGAGGATCGCCTGGAAGATCGTCTCGTGCGCCGGCTTGTAGAAGTCGTGTCCCTTGATGACCTCGACGACGTCGGCGATGGCGTCCTTCGACAGCAGCATGCCGCCGAGGACGGACTGCTCGGCGTCGAGGTCCTGCGGCGGTACGCGTTCGAAGGACGTGCCCCCGCCGTCCCATTCACCGCTCTCCCGGCCGCGATCGTGCTGCTCGTCGCGACCCCGGCCACCCTCGCCGCGACGGCGCGAGGCAGGTAGGCGATCACTGGGACCGCTGTCGGCCCACGGATCGTCCAAGGGCTCGGAAATGCTCACCGAGCCACCTCCTCCCGTCCGCGGAGCGGACCTCGCCGTGCTTCTCTTTTTCTACGGCACGGCACTGACAAATAAGAGGCCCAACTCCGGTTCTGGCGCGTCGGTTTTGTGTTGGTTTCCAGGCCGACAGACGGAGCGGGCGCCGGACCACGGTAGGCCCGACGGCACCGTCAGCCAATCTGGTTATCCACAGGCCATGTGGACGACGGCCCGGATGCTGTGGAGAACTCCGCAAAACCTGTGCACGACACGGTGGACAGGCCTGTGAACAAGCTCGCGCTTCTCGTTCGAGACCGCCTCTGACCTGCACTCTTCCCGTCCACCGGCTGTGCAGAAGAAAAACTTCCCCAGTCGGACCAAGATCACATCGAACGACACGCGGAAGCGCACGCGACAACACGGCGAGTAAGGGTCATTAATACATTGCATCTCTTACCTGTGGACGATTAGATTGGTGCTCATGACACATGCTCCGGCGACCTCGCGCGCCACACGGCGACAGCACGACCGAGAGATCGTCGCCCTGGCCGTCCCGGCCTTCGGCGCACTTGTCGCCGAGCCCCTGTTCGTCATCGCCGACAGCGCGATCGTGGGCCATCTCGGCACCGCGCAACTCGCGGGACTGGGCGTTGCCTCGGCCCTCCTGATGACCGCCGTCAGCGTCTTCGTCTTCCTCGCCTACGCCACCACCGCGGCCGTCGCCCGACGTGTCGGCGCCGACGACCTCCAGGCCGCCATCCGGCAAGGCATGGACGGCATCTGGCTGGCACTCCTGCTCGGCGCCGCCGTCGTCGCCGTCGTCCTGCCCACCGCACCGGCCCTGGTGGAACTCTTCGGCGCCTCGGACACCGCCGCCCCGTACGCGACCACCTATCTGCGGATCTCGTCCCTCGGCATACCGGCCATGCTCGTCGTCCTCGCCGCGACCGGCGTTCTGCGCGGACTACAGGACACGAAGACACCGCTGTACGTCGCCATCGGCGGCTTCGTCGCCAACGCCGCTCTCAACGTGGGCCTTGTCTACGGCGCCGACCTCGGTATCGCCGGCTCCGCCTGGGGCACCGTCATCGCCCAGTTCGGTATGGCCGCCGTCTACCTCGTGGTGGTCGTCCGCGGGGCCCGCGCCCACGGCGCCTCACTGCGCCCCGACGCCGCGGGTATCCGGGCTTCGGCACAGGCCGGCGTCCCCCTGCTCGTCCGCACTCTCTCGCTCCGCGCGATCCTGATGATCGCCACGGCCGTGGCGGCCCGTCTCGGCGATGCCGACATCGCGGCGCACCAGATCATCCTGTCGCTGTGGAGCCTGCTCGCCTTCGCCCTGGACGCCATCGCCATCGCAGGGCAGGCCATCATCGGCCGCTACCTCGGCGCGGGCGACGTCCAAGGCGCCCGCGAGGCCTGCCGCCGCATGGTGCAGTGGGGCATCGCGGTCGGCGTGGTACTCGGCCTCGCCGTCGTGGCGGCCCGTCCCGCATTCCTTCCACTGTTCACGAGCGACTCCGTGGTGAAGGACGCGGCGCTACCCGCCCTTCTCGTGGTGGCGCTCGCCCAACCGATCTGCGGGATCGTCTTCGTCCTGGACGGCGTCCTGATGGGAGCGGGCGACGGACCCTACCTCGCCTGGGCCATGGTCCTCACCCTGGCGGTCTTCACCCCCGTGGCCCTGCTCATCCCCGCACTCGGCGGAGGCCTCACCGCGGTCTGGGGAGCGATGACGCTGATGATGGCCGTGCGCATGCTGACCCTCTGGCTGCGGTCCCGCTCGGGCCGCTGGATCGTCACCGGCGCCACACGTTGAACCGAGGACCGCACCGGACCGTACGCGCGCCACGCTGACTGTTTCACGTGAAACCCTCTGTTTCACGTGAAACACCACCCCGTCCGCCCACACGCAAGAAGGGCCGCACCCGTCGGGTGCGGCCCTTCTCAGCTGCTCAAACCAAGCGCAGCGTCACGCAGCGACGACCTCGATGTTGACCTTGGCGGCCACCTCGGGGTGCAGACGCACGGACGTCTCGTGGGCGCCCAGCGTCTTGATCGGCGAACCGAGCTCGATGCGGCGCTTGTCGACCTCGGGGCCACCGGAAGCCTTGATCGCCGAGGCGATGTCGGCCGGGGTGACGGAACCGAAGAGACGACCGGCGTCGCCGGAGCGAACGGCCAGACGAACCTTGACGGCCTCGAGCTGGCCCTTGACCTGGTTGGCCTGCTCGATGGTCTGGATCTCGTGGATCTTGCGAGCACGACGGATCTGCTCGACGTCCTTCTCGCCACCCTTGGTCCAGCGGATAGCGAACTTCCGCGGGATCAGGTAGTTGCGAGCGTAGCCGTCCTTGACGTCGACGACGTCGCCCGCGGCACCGAGGCCGGAGACCTCGTGGGTGAGGATGATCTTCATTGGTCGGTCACCCTTCCCTTATCGCGCGGTGGAGGTGTAGGGCAGCAGCGCCATCTCACGGCTGTTCTTGACGGCCGTGGCGACGTCACGCTGGTGCTGCGTGCAGTTGCCGGTCACGCGGCGGGCACGGATCTTGCCGCGGTCGGAAATGAACTTCCGCAGCATGTTCGTGTCCTTGTAGTCCACGTACGTGACCTTGTCCTTGCAGAAAGCGCAGACCTTCTTCTTAGGCTTGCGCACAGGCGGCTTCGCCATGGTGTTTCTCCTGTGTGATCAAGAAGTGTGGGTACGACCCACCCTTGGCCCGAAGGCCTAGAAGGGGGGCTCGTCCGAGTAGCCGCCGCCCTGCTGGCCGCCGCCGGAGTTTCCACCCCAGCCGCCGCCACCGCCGCCGCCCTGGTTGCCACCGGCGGGAGTGCCGGTCGCCCAGGGGTCGTCGGCGGGAGCGCCGCCGCCCTGCTGGCCGCCGCCGGAGTTTCCACCCCAGCCGCCGCCGGCCTGGCCGCCGCCACCGCCGCCGTAACCGCCCTGGCCACCACGGCCGGCACCGCCGGCAGTCTTGGTGACCTTGGCCGTGGCACTGCGCAGGCTGGCGCCGACTTCCTCGACGTCCAGCTCGTAGACCGTGCGCTTGACGCCCTCACGGTCCTCGTAGGACCGCTGCTTCAGCCGGCCCTGCACGATGACGCGCATGCCTCGCTGGAGCGACTCCGCGACGTTCTCCGCCGCCTGACGCCAGACCGAGCAGGTCAGGAACAGGCTCTCGCCGTCCTTCCACTCATTGGTCTGCCGGTCGAAGGTGCGGGGGGTGGACGCGACACGGAACTTCGCGACCGCCGCACCGGAGGGGGTGAAGCGCAGCTCGGGGTCGTCGACAAGATTGCCGACGACCGTGATGACGGTCTCGCCTGCCATGGGGAACCTCTCGGCGGGTTTGCTGCTCTGGCTGCTTGGTTGCTGCTACTCGAATCCCGAGATCAGCTGAGCGGGAGGCTCAGTGGGTCTCGGGGCGGAGGACCTTGGTCCGGAGGACCGACTCGTTCAGGTTCATCTGGCGGTCGAGCTCCTTGACGACCGCAGGCTCGGCCTGCAGGTCGATGACCGAGTAGATGCCCTCGGGCTTCTTCTTGATCTCGTACGAGAGACGACGACGGCCCCAGGTGTCGACCTTCTCGACCTTTCCGTTGCCCTCACGGACGACGGAGAGGAAGTTCTCGATCAGGGGGGCGACAGCGCGCTCCTCCAGATCGGGGTCGAGGATGACCATCACCTCGTAGTGACGCATGTGGAACCCACCTCCTTTGGACTCAACGGCCACGGTCGTTCCGTGGCAGGAGGGTTGTAATGCGTACGCAAAGGTATCGGCCGCCACTGACAATCGGGGCTTCCTCGCGGTAGACCCGGTCGTGACATGGGCAGACACCAGTGCAGACGGTACAGAGTACCCGCACCTTGGCTTCCGGTTGAAATCCGGCCGCCAGGACCGACAATCTGTACACATCGGGTGTGTATGGCGCTACGATGCGCCGCCTTTCGCAGGAGGTGCCCTATGGCACAAGCATTGCGACCCAACACCGTCGGAGGCCTGTTCGCCACGGACGGCAAATCCCACCCCCTCCAGGACACCCTGCTCGCGGTGACCCTGGTCCTGGGGATCACGGCGTTCGTCACGTCGATGTTCCACAGCCTGCACCTGCTCAGCTCCTGGACCGGGCTGGTGGGGATCCTCACCGGCGCGTACGGCCAGTGGATCTCGGAGACGACCCGTGAGCGCTTCGGACTGATCCTCGGTCTCGGCGCCGCGGCGATCGGCTTCTTCCTCGGCATGGCGCACGGCGGCCTCTTCGGCGGAGTCATCAGCTGACGCCACGGGCACCGTCCCCTCAACACCACACAAAGCACCGCGGAACGCCTCGGCGGCCCATCGGCCGGGGCGCAGGTTCCGTACGCCCAGTCGGGGCGCTCGCCAGGCGCAGTAGGCTTCGGCGCGAGAGCCGGAGCCCCTGTACCCATGGGGACACACCAGCCCGAGGAGCGCCCCGAATGAGCCTGACCCTGAGGACGATCAGCCGCGAGCAGCATCTGGCGTACATCCAGAGCCTGCCTTCGGCTAGCCACATGCAGGTTCCTGCCTGGGCAGACGTCAAGGCGGAGTGGCGCTCCGAGAGCCTCGGGTGGTTCGACGACAAGACCGGCGAGCTGGTCGGTGCGGGCATGGTCCTCTACCGGCAGCTCCCCAAGATCAAGCGCTACCTCGCCTATCTGCCCGAGGGCCCGGTCATCAACTGGTTCGCGCCGAATCTGACCGACTGGCTGGAACCGATGCTCGCGCACCTCAAGCACCAGGGCGCCTTCTCGGTGAAGATGGGCCCGCCGGTGATCATCCGGCGCTGGGAGGCCACCTCCATCAAGGCCGGCATCCAGAACCCCGATGTGAAGCGGCTGCGCGACATCGAGGCCGACTTCATCGAACCGCGCGCCTTCGAGGTCGCCGACAAGCTCCGTCGGATGGGCTGGCAGCAGGGCGAGGACGGGGGCGCCGGCTTCGGCGACGTCCAGCCCCGCTACGTGTACCAGGTGCCGCTGGCGAACCGGTCCCTGGAAGAGGTCCACAAGAACTTCAACCAGCTGTGGCGCCGCAACATCAAGAAGGCCGAGAAGGCCGGCGTCGAGGTCGTCCAGGGCGGCTACCAGGACCTCGAGGAATGGCAGCGGCTGTACGAGATCACGGCCGTGCGTGACCACTTCCGGCCCCGCCCGCTGTCGTACTTCCAGCGCATGTGGACGGCCCTCAACACCGAGGACCCCAACCGCATGCGGCTGTACTTCGCCCGCCACAACGGCGTGAACCTGTCGGCGGCGACGATGCTGATCGTCGGCGGCCACGTCTGGTACTCCTACGGAGCCTCCGACAACATCGGCCGTGAGGTCCGGCCCTCGAACGCGATGCAGTGGCGGATGCTGCGCGACGCCTACGCGCTCGGCGCGACCGTCTACGACCTGCGCGGCATCTCCGACTCGCTGGACGAGACCGACCACCTCTTCGGCCTGATCCAGTTCAAGGTCGGCACGGGCGGCCAGGCCGCCGAGTACCTCGGCGAGTGGGACTTCCCGCTGAACAAGCTGCTCCACAAGGCGCTCGACATCTACATGTCGCGGCGCTGAACACCGGCTGTTCGCTTCGATAGCGTCGGCACGTTCGTTCGCTTCCATACCTCTGATACACCGCAGCCACGAGAAAGGTTCCGGGTCCGGCCATGGCGCTCACGCTCTACGTCGACACCGCGCGCTGGCGTGCGCACCACAAGCACGTGCAGGACCAGTTCCCGGGTCTCGTCCCGGTCTGCAAGGGCAACGGCTACGGCTTCGGGCACGAGCGGCTGGCGGAGGAGGCCACGCGGCTGGGCTCGGACGTCCTCGCGGTCGGCACGACGTACGAGGCCGCGCGCATCAAGGACTGGTTCGGCGGCGACCTGCTGGTGCTGACGCCGTACCGGCGCGGCGAGGAGCCCGTGCCGCTGCCGGACCGGGTCATCCGCTCGGTGTCGTCGATCGACGGGGTCTACGGCCTCGTGGGCGCCCGCGTGGTCATCGAGGTGATGTCCTCGATGAAGCGTCACGGCATCAGCGAGCAGGACCTGCCGCAGCTGCACTCCGCCATAGAGAACGTCCGCCTGGAGGGCTTCGCCATCCACCTGCCGCTGGACCGCACCGACGGCTCGGACGCCGTCGAGGAGGTCATCGGCTGGATGGACCGGCTGCGCGCGGCGCGTCTGCCGCTGCACACGATGTTCGTCAGCCACCTCAAGGCCGAGGATCTCGCCCGGCTCCAGCAGCAGTTCCCGCAGACCCGCTTCCGCGCCCGGATCGGCACGCGGCTGTGGCTGGGGGACCACGACGCCACCGAGTACCGCGGAGCGGTCCTGGACGTCACGCGCGTGGCCAAGGGCGACCGGTTCGGCTACCGGCAGCAGAAGGCGGCCTCGGACGGCTTCCTGGTCGTCGTGGCGGGCGGCACGTCGCACGGGGTGGGCCTGGAGGCTCCCAAGGCGCTGCACGGCGTCATGCCGCGCGCCAAGGGCGTGGCCCGCGCCGGCCTCGCCACGGTCAACCGGAACCTTTCTCCGTTCGTCTGGGGCGGCAAGCAGCGCTGGTTCGCGGAGCCGCCGCACATGCAGGTGTCTATCCTGTTCGTCCCCTCCGACGCCCCGGAGCCGAAGGTCGGCGAGGAGCTGGTGGCCCATCTGCGGCACACCACCACGCAGTTCGACCGCATCGTCGACCGCTGAGCGGCGTAGGGACGACTGAAGAGCCGTACACAGACAGCCGAAAGGCCGTACACGGACCTCCCGTGTACGGCCTTTTACGTGGGTCGGCTACGCCTTGTTCGCTCAGAGCGAACGGTCTGGGGAAGCGGCCGGATCGCCCCACTCCACCTGCGGCCCCCCGAAGTGGGCGGCGTGGCGCGGGGGATGGGCAGCGGGACCGAGGACGAACACGTCCTCCGCGCCGTCGAGGACACCGCCTGACGGATCGTCGTCACCGGCCCGGCGCACCACGTCCCGCTCCGGCATCCAGATGTCCCGCACGACCACGGCACACAGGTACAGCGTCCCGAACAGATGCAGTCCGATGGCCCAGTGATAGCCGTCCTGGGGCAGGCCCTTGTGGGCGTCCCCGCTGGTCGTGTACGCGAGGTACATCCAGATCCCCAGGAAGTACGCCACCTCGCAGGCCTGCCAGATCAGGAAGTCCCGCCACTTGGGCCGCGCCAGTACCGCGAGGGGGATCAGCCACAGGACGTACTGCGGCGAGTAGACCTTGTTGGTGAGGATGAACGCCGCGACGATCAGGAAGGCCAGCTGGGCGAAGCGCGGCCGGCGTGGGGCGGTCAGGGTCAGCGCCGCGATGCCGACGCAGGACAACAGCACCAGCAGCGTGGCGAGCGTGTTGACCGTGTCGGTGCTCAGCGGGTCGGTCGAGTTCTGGGCCAGGATCAGCCAGAAGGACCCGAAGTCGACGCCCCGTTCCTGGCTGAACTCGTAGAACTTCGACCAGCCGTCCCAGGCGAGGAGCATCACCGGAAGGTTCACGACCAGCCAGGAGACGGCGGCACCTCCCAGTGCCTTTCCGAAGTCCCGCCACTTGCCCGCGCGCCAGCACAGCACAAACAGCGGGCCGAGAAGGAAGACAGGGTAGAGCTTGGCGGCCGTGGCGAGGCCCAGGAGGACGCCGAAGGCGAGTGAGCGGCCCCGCGACCACATCAGCATCGCCGCGGCCGTCAGTGCGACCGCCAGCAGGTCCCAGTTGATGGTGGCGGTCAGCGCGAAGGCGGGCGCCAGAGCGACCAGCAGACCGTCCCAGGGCCGCCGGGCGTGCGTACGGGTCACGCATACGGCGATGACGGCGGCGCACGCCATCAGCATCCCGGCGTTGACCATCCAGTACCACTGTTCCTGGTCCTGGATGCTGCCGCTGCCGGGCGTGAGCCAGGAGGCGACCTCCATGAACACACCGGTCAGCACCGGGTATTCGAGGTACTCCATGTCGCCGTTGAGCTTGTCGAAGTACGGCACGAGACCGTCGGCGAAGCCGCGCCCCGCGTAGAGGTGCGGGATGTCCGAGTAGCACGCGTGCGTGTACTGCGAGCTGGCGCCGAAGAACCAGCCGCCGTTGTAGCAGGGCGCCTTCTGGACCAGGCCGAGGGCGAACATCCCGATCGCCACGAGCGCGATGATGCGCACGGGAGTCCACCAGGACGTCCCTAGCAGCGCACGCCGCCCGATGGGACCACCGATCAGCTCGCTGCCGTTCGCGGCGATCTCGTCGTCCTTGGTCGGCCGCACCGGGTCCGGCTCGTGCACGCTCGCTTGCGTCGATTCTGCGCTGGGCATGGGGCACATCCTGCCGTACGTCTCTGGGAATACGCCGAGGGCCGCCGCACCTGGTGGGTGCGACGGCCCATGTTTCACGTGAAACACCCTCGGCGGGCGATATGGCGGCTAACCGCTCGATCCTCCGAAGATGCCACCATTGCCGTTGCCTCTGGTGGTGTCTGTCTCCGTGGCTGTCGGTGTGGAGGTCGTTCCTCCATCCGTAGTGCCGCCGGAGTTCGCCCCTCCGCTGTCCTCACATTGGAAGCCGAAACAGGTCTCCGTCGCCGAGGGCGAGGGAGCGGTGAGGGTCGGGCTCGGCGTCGGGGTCGGCGTGGCGCTCGGCGTCGGGGTCGGCGTCGCGGTGACGGTCGGGGTCGGGGAGGGAGCGCCTTCCTCGTCCTGGACCTCGCCGATCTTCTCGGCGTCCGGGAAACCGGGGTCGCTGGCGTTCTTCAGAGCGGCCTTCATGTACTCGGTCCAGATCGACGTGGGGATGTCACCACCGTGGATGGAATCCTCACCGGCCGTGCCGTTCATGGAGAGCAGCCTGCTGTTCTTGGGGTCCTCTCGGAACATCGCGATGGACGTCGACAGCTGCTGGGTGTATCCGACGAACCAGGCCGACTTGTTGCTGTCGGTGGTACCGGTCTTACCGGCCGCCGTACGGCCCAGAGCCTTTGCGTTCTGACCCGTACCGTTCTCGATCACGTTCTCGAGAGTGTCCGTGACGTTGTTCGCCACGTTCTCGGGCATGGCCAGCTTGACCTTCGGCTTGTCGAAGCCCGACAGCGGCTGTCCGTCCTTCTTGACCTCGGTCACGGAGTACGGGTCCGCGTGCTTGCCGGACGCCGCGAACGTCGCGTAGGCGTCAGCCATGCGGATCGCACTGGGGGTCGATGTACCCAGGGCGAACGACGCGTTGAGCGTCTCGAAGCTCTGATCCAGGATGCCGGACGCCTTGGCCACGTCCCGCACCTTGCTCATCCCCACGTCCATGCCGAGTTGCACGAACGGCGTGTTGACCGATTGCTCCATCGCCTTGCGGAGGCTGATGTAGCCCCAGGGGTAGTCGCTCTCGTTCTCCTGGTAGAAGACCGAGTTGTCCTTCTTCAGGACATAGGTGCCGTCGTTGTTTCTGACCTTCAAATGGTCGTTGCCGTTGTACTTGCTCAGTGGCGAGACACCGACATCCGGATCCTTGTAGGTGCCGTACTGCATGGCCGCCGCGAGCACGAACGGCTTCCACGTCGAACCGACCGGCACACCCGAGGTGTCCGCGTTGTTGTTGAAGTGGTCGTTCTCGTACCCCGCACCGCCGTACAGCGCGACGATCGCACCGTCCTTGGGCCTGACCGACGCCGCACCGAACTGGACGTGCTTGTCCAGTTCACGCTTCTCCGGGTCGATCTTCTCCTTCTCGATCTTCTTCACGGCCTTGGTCAGGGCATCGACCTTGTCCTTCTCGAAGGTCGTGTAGATCTGATAGCCGCCCTTGTCGAACTCGGTCCGCGAGATGCCCGAGTGGGCCAGCACGTACTTCTTGGCCGTGTCGACCAAGTAGCTGATCTGGCCCGTCATACCCTTGGTCGCCTTGAGCCCCTGAGGCGTGGGGTACTTCTTGATGGCCGTCTGGTACTCGGCGTCCGTCAGATGCTTGTCGTTGTGCATCTGCTCGAGGATCCAGCTCCAGCGGTACTTGGAGCGCTCGGTGTTCTTCGCCTTGGTCGCCGCGGGGTCGTAGCTCGTGTTGTCCACAGGGTCGTAGTACGTCGGGCCCTTGAGCAGCGCGGCCAGGAAGGCGCACTGGCTCGGCGACAGCTCTTCCGCGTCCACCCCGTAGTAGGTCTGCGCGGCGGCCTGGATGCCGTACGCGTCACGGCCGTAGTAGGAGGTGTTCAGGTAGCCCTGGAGGATCTCGTCCTTGGTGAGCTTCGTGCCCACCTTTATGGAGATGAACATCTCCTTGAACTTCCGGGAGACGGTCTGCTCCTGGCTCAGGTAGGTGTTCTTCACGTACTGCTGGGTGATCGTCGAGCCACCCTGTGTGTCACCGCCCCGCGCCATGTTGGCCAGTGCTCGGGCGATACCCATGGGGTCGACGCCGGAGTCGGAGTAGAAGCTCTTGTTCTCCGCCGAGATCACGGCCCACTGCATGGCCTTGGGAATCTTGTCGATCGTGACGTTCTGCCGGTTCGCGCCGGCTCCCGTCGCGACCATCTGGGAGCCGTCCTCCCAGTAGTAGACGTTGTTCTCCGACTTGGCCGCGGCGTTCTCGCTGGGGATGCCGACCATGGCGTATCCGATACCCGCGATCGCCACCAGACCGCCGAAGAACGCCAGGCACAGTCCGGAGACGAGCTTCCAGGACGGCATCCAGCGCTGCCAGCCGTACTTGCCGGCGCGCGGATAGTCGATGAACCGGTTCTTGCTGGAGGCGGCGGCTCGGCCCCGTCCAGGACCGGTCGGGCCCCCCGGGCCCCCGCGTCGGGCGCCACGGCCGGCGGGTTCGGGCGCTCTGCGTCGGCTGCCCCCGCCTCTCTGGGCCGCGCGGCGGGCGTCGGCGCGGCCGCCGTACGGCCGCTCCTCGCCTCCCGACCCGTAGGAACCCGACCCGTACGAGTCGGAAGGAGACTCGGTGGCGCCTCGCGGTGCCGCACGGCGGCCGGAGGACGAGCCGGACTGGCCGCGTCGGGCCGCGGCACGTCCGCCTCCCTGCGGCTGCGGCGGTTTGCGACGGTGCTCGCTCATCGAACGACTACTCCTCGGGCAGGCGCACCTTTGCGCGCCTGGAAACGGCGGCTGGTTTCCGGTCCCCCCGAAGTACGGATGTGGTCGCTTTCGCATTCACCCGTACTGCACCGAGGACGACGACGCCCCCAGGCGTCACTCGGTTCCCGGTGGTGTGCATGCCGCACAGACTACGCACCGTCAAAACCCGCCTAGCCCCGAAGTTCACCCCAAATCAGGCAACTTGCCTCGGATGAATAAGTGATGTGATCCCGTTCACCGTCTCCCCACTTGTCGCATCCGGATGGTCGTTCTATCGTCGTGATGTATCGAGTCGATACATCAGAGCGAGATAAGCGAGTCAGGGACGAGGAGGCGAGAGGATGAGCCGACGCTCAGGGATCCTCGAGTTCGCCGTACTCGGCCTGCTCCGCGAGTCCCCGATGCACGGCTATGAGCTGCGCAAACGACTCAATACGTCACTGGGTGTGTTCCGTGCGTTCAGCTACGGCACGCTCTACCCCTGTCTCAAGACGCTGGTCGCCAACGGCTGGTTGATCGAAGAGCCGGGGAACGCTCCTGAAGACGCTCTCGCCGCATCACTCGCGGGACGTCGCGCCAAGATCGTCTATCGGTTGACGGCGGAAGGTAAGGAGCACTTCGAGGACCTGCTCTCGCAGACCGGCCCCGACGCGTACGAGGACGAGCACTTCGCCGCGCGTTTCGCCTTCTTCGGCCAGACGTCACGCGACGTACGCGTACGCGTGCTGGAAGGCCGCCGCAGCCGGTTGGAGGACCGGCTGGACAAGATGCGCGTCTCCTTCGCGCGCACTCGGGAGCGCCTCGACGACTACACGCTTGAGCTCCAGCGCCACGGAATGGAGTCCGTGGAGCGCGAAGTGCGCTGGCTGAACGAGCTCATCGAGAGCGAGCGGGCCGGACGGGACCTCAAGGGGTCCGCCTCCGGGGGGCCCGCTCAGTCCTCTCAGCAGAACAACACATCTGGAGCGCCGGGCAACCTGCCACGGGCCGGGGACACTCCCCGGACCGATACGCCCGACGACACCACCACGTGAGCGCTCAGTCAGGGCCTCACTCATACACACAGGGAGCAACCGGAATGGGTTCGGTCCGCGTAGCCATCGTTGGCGTGGGCAACTGCGCCGCGTCGCTGGTCCAGGGAGTCGAGTACTACAAGGACGCCGACCCGGCGACCAAGGTCCCCGGCCTCATGCACGTCCAGTTCGGCGACTACCACGTCGGTGACGTCGAGTTCGTCGCCGCCTTCGACGTCGACGCGAAGAAGGTCGGCCTCGACCTCTCGGACGCCATCGGTGCCAGCGAGAACAACACCATCAAGATCTGCGACGTCCCGAACAAGGGCGTCACGGTCCAGCGCGGCCACACCCACGACGGTCTCGGCAAGTACTACCGCGAGACCATCGAGGAGTCCGCCGAGGCCCCGGTCGACGTCGTCCAGGTCCTCAAGGACAAGCAGGTCGACGTTCTCGTCTGCTACCTGCCCGTCGGTTCCGAGGACGCGGCGAAGTTCTACGCCCAGTGCGCCATCGACGCCAAGGTCGCCTTCGTCAACGCCCTTCCGGTCTTCATCGCCGGCACCAAGGAGTGGGCGGACAAGTTCACCGAGGCGGGCGTCCCGATCGTCGGTGACGACATCAAGTCGCAGGTCGGCGCCACCATCACGCACCGTGTGATGGCGAAGCTGTTCGAGGACCGCGGTGTCCGTCTTGAGCGCACCATGCAGCTCAACGTCGGCGGCAACATGGACTTCAAGAACATGCTGGAGCGCGACCGCCTCGAGTCCAAGAAGATCTCGAAGACGCAGGCCGTCACCTCGCAGATCCCCGACCGCGACCTGGGCGAGAAGAACGTCCACATCGGTCCCTCGGACTACGTGGCCTGGCTCGACGACCGCAAGTGGGCCTACGTCCGCCTCGAGGGCCGCGCCTTCGGCGACGTCCCGCTGAACCTGGAGTACAAGCTCGAGGTCTGGGACTCCCCGAACTCCGCTGGTGTCATCATCGACGCCCTGCGCGCCGCGAAGATCGCCAAGGACCGCGGCATCGGTGGCCCGATCCTGTCGGCGTCCTCGTACTTCATGAAGTCCCCGCCGGTCCAGTACTTCGACGACGAGGCCTTCGCCAACGTCGAGAAGTTCATCAAGGGTGAAGTCGAGCGCTAAAGGCGCCGAGGCTCACTGAAAATCGCTCCTGCCAGGGCTGTGTCGAGGGTCCCCGGGTTGTACCGCCCGGGGACCCTGTCCTTATGTGAGGCTGTGCGCCATGGCCGTCGTACGTGACCTGCGGGTCCTGCTGCGCTTCCAGGGCTTCAGGCGCCTGCTCGCCGTACGTCTGCTCTCCCAGGGCGCCGACGGCGTCTACCAGGTCGCACTCGCCGCCTACGTCGTCTTCTCCCCGGAGAAACAGACCTCGGCCACCGCCATCGCCTCCGCCATGGCCGTCCTGTTGCTCCCCTACTCCCTGGTGGGCCCCTTCGCCGGCGTCCTGCTGGACCGCTGGCGCCGCCGCCAGGTCTTCCTCTACGGCAACCTGGTGCGCGCCCTGATGGCCGCGGTGACCGCCGTCCTGATGGTCAGCCACGTGCCGGACTGGCTCTTCTACGTCTCCGCGCTGTGCGTCACCGCCGTCAACCGCTTCGTCCTGTCGGGCCTGTCCGCCGCCCTGCCGCGGGTCGTCGACTCCGAGCGCCTCGTCATCGCCAACTCCCTCTCCCCGACCGCCGGAACGCTCGCCGCGACGGCCGGAGGCGGTCTGGCCTTCGTCGTACGTCTGGTGTTCGCGGACTCCGACGCGGCGGTGGTGCTGCTGGGCGCCGCGCTCTACCTGTGCGCTGCGCTGGCCTCACTGCGCATGTCACGGGAACTTCTGGGCCCCGACCAGGAGTTGGTCCAGCCCGGCCTCTCGGCCGCCCTCTCCGGCACCGCGCACGATCTGGCGGCCGGCGTACGCCACCTCGCCTCCCCACCGCGCCGACAGGCCGCCCGAGCGCTCGCCACGATGACGCTCATGCGGTTCTGCTACGGCGCCCTGCTGGTCATGCTGCTGATGCTCTGCCGGTACGAGTTCTCCTCGACCACCGATGACGGACTCGCCCTGTTGGGGCTGGCGTTGGGCATCTCCGGCGCGGGCTTCTTCGTGGCGGCCGTAGTGACGCCCTGGGCGGCGGGACAGCTCGGTCCCGGCCGCTGGATCGCCGTGTGCGCAGCGTCCGCCGCGATCCTGGAACCGGCTCTCGGCCTCCCGTTCGCCGTCGCGCCCATGCTCGCCGCGGCGTTCGTCCTGGGCCTGACCACCCAGGGCGCGAAGATCGCGACGGACACCATCGTGCAGTCCTCGGTCGACGACGGCTTCCGGGGCCGGATCTTCTCCGTCTACGACGTGCTGTTCAACATCGCGTTCGTCGGCGCGGCCGCCGTGGCCGCCCTGATGCTGCCGCCGGATGGGCGGTCTGCGGTGCTGGTGGTCACAGTGGCCGTTATCTACGGGGCAATTGCGGTGGCTATGGCCCGCTTTGAACGCCAGTAAGTGTCACATCAATGACACAGAGTCCCCCTGGATTGCAGGAGTGTCAGTGGGGCCCGGTAACTTACGTGCGTCTTACTCGCTCCTTATGCGTGCCACACGCCCATGTTCTAGGGGGACACCCAAGTGACTACTCCGCCGCCCCAGGGCCAGAACCCGTACGCCCAGGGCCAGCAGCCCCAGGCCCCGTACCCGCCCCAGGGCGGCAACCCCTTCGCCCAGGGCCAGGGCGTTCCCCCGCAGGGCACCGTCCCTTACGCGCCGGTTCCGCCGGAGCAGCCTCGCCGCAAGCTCAGCTTCAAGACGATCAAGAACATCGTCATCGTCCTGGCTGTCGCCGGTATCGCCATCGGCGGTTACATATCGAGCCGCGACGACGCCAACACGGCGGCGGTGGGCGACTGCATGCACCGCGGCAGCACCAACGACAACGACCCGGACCTCGAGGTCGTCGACTGCACCTCCTCGAAGGCTGAGTTCACGGTGCTGGCCAAGATCGAGGGCACGTTCAGCGGAAGCCTCGCCGAGACGAAGTGCGCCGCAGAGGCCAAGGACTTCCAGTACGTCTACACCGAGACCGGCGACGGCAGTAACTTCCTGCTCTGCCTGAAGGACAAGTAGTAGGTCCTGACGTACGGCAGACGCCAAGAGGGGCGATGTTTCACGTGAAACATCGCCCCTCGGCGTATCCCGGGTTCATGTTTCACGTGAAACATGAACCCATTTCTCTGCCTCAGCCCTGCTCGGCCCACCACTCCTTGAGTGCCTTCGCCGCAGCGTCCTCACCCATCGGTCCATTCTCCAAGCGCAGTTCCAGCATGTGCTTGTACGCGCGGCCAACGGCCGGGCCGGGACCCACGCCCAGGATCTCCATGATCTGGTTGCCGTCCAGGTCCGGGCGGATCGCGTCGAGTTCCTCCTGCTCCTGGAGTTGGGCGATGCGCTCCTCCAGGCCGTCGTACGCACGGGACAGCGCGGCCGCCTTGCGCTTGTTGCGCGTGGTGCAGTCGGACCGGGTCAGCTTGTGGAGGCGGTCAAGAAGAGGACCGGCGTCACGGACGTAGCGGCGGACCGCGGAGTCCGTCCACTCGCCCATGCCGTACCCGTGGAAACGCAGGTGGAGTTCGACCAGCCGCGAGACGTCCTTCACCAACTCGTTGGAGTACTTCAACGCCGTCATGCGCTTCTTGGTCATCTTCGCGCCGACCACCTCGTGGTGGTGGAACGAGACCCGGCCGTCCTGCTCGAAGCGGCGCGTACGCGGCTTGCCGATGTCGTGCAGCAAGGCGGACAGACGCAGGACCAGGTCGGGACCGTTCTCCTCCAGCGCGATCGCCTGCTCAAGGACGATCAGCGTGTGCTCGTAGACATCCTTGTGCCGGTGGTGCTCGTCGCTCTCCAGACGCAGGGCCGGCAGCTCGGGCAGCACATGCTCGGCGAGTCCGGTGTCGACCAGCAGGGTCAGCCCCTTGCGCGGGTGCGTGGAGAGGATGAGCTTGTTCAGCTCGTCCCGTACCCGTTCGGCCGAGACGATCTCGATCCGTCCGGACATGTCCTTCATCGCGGCGACAACCTCGGGAGCCACCTCGAAGTCGAGCTGCGCGGCGAAGCGCGCGGCCCGCATCATCCGCAGCGGGTCGTCCGAGAAGGAAGCCTCAGGAGTGCCGGGCGTACGCAGCACACGCGCCGCGAGGTCGTCGAGCCCGCCGTGCGGATCGATGAACTCCTTCTCCGGAAGCGCGACGGCCATCGCGTTCACGGTGAAGTCACGCCGGACGAGGTCCTCCTCGATGGAGTCGCCGTACGACACCTCGGGCTTGCGCGAGGTCCGGTCGTACGCCTCCGACCGATACGTCGTGACCTCGATCTGGTAGCCGTCCTTCTGTGCCCCGACCGTGCCGAAGGCGATTCCGACGTCCCACACGGAGTCCGCCCACGGGCGCACGATCTTCAGTACGTCCTCGGGGCGGGCGTCGGTCGTGAAGTCCAGGTCATTGCCGAGCCGGCCGAGCAACGCGTCCCTGACCGAGCCGCCGACCAGGGCGAGTGAGAACCCGGCCTCCTGGAATCGGCGGGCGAGATCGTCGGCGACAGGAGCGACCCGCAGCAGTTCACTCACCGCGCGGAGCTGCACCTGGCTCAGGGCACTGGGGGTGTCTTCGTTGGCGTTCGGCACAACAGAAGAGGGTACGTGGCCCGGGCGACGCCGGGCGCCTCCATTAAATCTGCACAGCCGGCGGTGTGAGCCTCACCCCTCGGACGTGCGGAATCGCTCCCCTTTATACGCACACATACGGGACGCCCCGGACCCTTCCCCCGATCTTGTGGACCAGTCCGCGGCACTTCCCCACAGCGCGCATCGTTACCATGCGTGGACGCACATTCCGACGACCACTGACGACGACGAGGGACGGGCGAGCGCGTGGCCGAGGCGGCAGACTTCCAGGGGATGAGTCCCTCACCTGCCCGCCGGTGGCTGCGGCGCACCGGAGCCCTGCTCGCCGGGGCGCCTCTGCTGGCCGGCCTCCTCCAGCTGCCCGCGGCCACGCCCGCGGCGGCGGCGTCCGGCTCGAGCACGGTGGCCGTCGCTCTCGACACGCTCACCCCCAGCGCCCCCACGGACGGCGACACGCTCACCGTGTCCGGCACCGTGACCAACAACGGCAAGCAGGCGGTCACCGACGCCCAGGTGGACCTCCGCGTGGGACCCGAGCTCAGCACCCGCTCGGCGATCGACACCGTCGCCAAGCGCACCGACTTCCAGCCGGGGCTCGACGGAACGGTCGTCGGCGGCAAGTACGCCAAGAAGTTCACCAAGCTCGCCCCGGGCGTCGCACAGGCCTTCAGCATCTCCGTGCCGGTCGACGAGCTGGACCTGGGCGCTGACGGCGTCTACCAGCTCGGCGTCTCCCTGACCGGTGAGACGTCCGCACAGCAGTGGCAGCAGGTGCTCGGCATCCAGCGGACGTTCCTGCCCTGGCAGCCCGAGGGCGCCGACACGACGACGAAGACGACGGTCCTGTGGCCGCTCGTCTCCACCGTCCACATGACGGCGGAGACGGGGTCCAACGAACAGCAGACGCCGGTCTTCCTCAACGACGACCTCGCCAAGGAGCTCTCCCCGGGCGGCCGCCTGGAGCAGATGCTGTCGCTGGGCAAGGAGCTGGACGTCACCTGGGTGATCGACCCGGACCTGCTGGCCTCCGTCGACGCGATGACACGTACCTACCGCGTCGAGTCGGGCAGCGGCTCCGTGGCGGGCACGCACCAACAGGCCGCCAGGGACTGGCTGGCCGAGTTGCAGGAGGCGGTGGCGGACAAGGAGGTCGTCGCCCTCCCCTTCTCCGACCCGGACCTGGCCTCGCTGGCCCACAACGGCACGACGGTCACCGGTTCGCTGAGCCACCTCAAGGAGGCCACCGACGCCGCCGCAACGACGGTGCAGACGGTGCTCCACGTCACGCCGAGCACCGACTACGCCTGGCCCGTCGAAGGTGCCGTCGACCCGTCGATCGTCAAGGTCGCCACCTCCGCCGGCGCCGACAAGGTGATCGCGCGCAGCGACAGCCTCCAGGAGACCGGCGGGCTGCCGTACACGCCCTCCGCGGCCCGCCCCATCGGAGGCGGTACGACCGCGGTGGTCGCGGACGCGCGGCTGTCCACGGCTTTCGAGGGCGATCTGACGAAGGCCTCCGCCGCGACGCTCGCCGTCCAGAAGTTCCTCGCGTCGAGCCTGGCGCTCAACGCCCAGACCGACAAGCAGCGCAGCATCGTCGTCGCCCCGCAGCGCATGGCGACGGCGAGCCAGGCCCGGGCGATGGCCGAGGCGGTCGCAGCCCTCCAGGACGGGAACTGGTCCCAGGCCCAGGGCCTCACGTCGGCGGCCGCAGCGAAGCCGGACACGAGTGCCACCACCAAGGTGCCGTCGGCGTCCGCCTACCCGTCCGCGCTACGCAAGCAGGAACTGCCGAAGGGGGCCTTCGAGCAGATCGCGACCACGCAGGACAAGCTCGACAGGTTCAAGGTCATCCTCACCGACGAGTCCCGGGTCGTGACCCCCTTCGGGCGAGCCATGAACCGTGAGATGTCCACGTCGTGGCGAGGCCGCGCCGCCGAGGCGAACCGCTATCGCGACGGTGTGGAGTGGTACCTCAACTCCCTCACCGAACAGGTCAAGCTGATCGACAAGTCCGAGACCAAGCTCTCCGGACGCAGCGCCACGATCCCCGTGACCGTGCAGAACAACCTGGTGCAGGGCGTCGATCACCTGGTGCTGCGGCTCACCTCGACGAGCCCGACCCGCCTCAAGATCGGCGACGGCGAGTACCAGGAGCAGCGGGTCACGGTCTCCGGCGGGCACAGCCAGTCGGTGAAGTTCACCACCTCCGCCCAGGCCAACGGCCAGGCGACGGTGACCGCCCAGCTGTTCACGGAGGACGGCCAGGCGTACGGCGACCCCGTTCAGTTCGACGTGAAGGTCACCGAGTTCACAGCCACGGTGATGCTGGTCATCGGCGGCGGTTTCCTCCTGCTGGTCCTCGCCGGCTTCCGGATGTACACGCAGCGCAAGCGCGCAGCCGCCCGCGAGGCCGCGGAGGAGGACCCCCACGAGTCCGGTGAGACCGTGGACACCACGGAGAACCCCGCGGACTCCGAGGACCGCCTCCAGAAGGAGTCCGGTCCCCTGCGCGGGGCAGACGACCCGGAGCAGCCGAGTGACCCTGCGCCGGACACCGCAGCGGAAAGCGCCGACCCGTCCGGCACGGGTGAGAGAGTGGACCGTTGAGGATGTCGTGGCCGCCGGTGGGCCCGGGACGATGAGGTGGGGTAACCATGAACGCGCCGTACGACGGTGACCGCGGCCAGGCCGCGGGCAGCTCGGGCTACCCGGACGGCCCGCCGCCCGAGCACGGCCAGGTGCCGCCGCAGCCCCCCGCGGACATGTACCTCCAGGACGCCTACGAGCAGGACCCCTACCGGGCGCAGGACCTCTCCGCCCAGGACCCGGTCGCCGAGGCGCTCTACGATCGCGCCGCGCACCCTCCGCCGCCCCCGGGCACCTACCAGCCGCAGCAGCCGCTGTACGCCCAGCCTCAGCAGTCCCCGTACGCGCCCGACCCGCACGTGTGGGCCCAGACGCCGGCGCCCGAGCCGGACGGGCCGACCCAGTACCTGCCCTACGGCGACGATCCCCGCACGACCCAGTACGTCGGCGTCGACGACCTCGTCACGCACTCCGCCGAGGAGCGCCACGAGCCGGACGCCTTCGCCCACCTCTTCCGCGACCAGCAGCAGGGCGGTGGCCAACCCCCGTACCAGCCCCCGTCGGTCCCCGGCCCCTCCCCGGCACCGGTCCCGGGCGCCGAGCCCCCCATGCCGCCCTCCGCGGACAGGACCATGAACCTGGGCACCGCCCCCGTACCGCCTCCGGCCGCACCGGCTCCGGCGAAGAAGGGCAAGGCCGGCGGCCTGCTGAAGTCCAGCGCGGTGATGGCGGCGGGCACGATGGTGTCCCGGCTCACCGGGTTCGTGCGTTCCGCGATGATTGTGTCGGTACTGGGCCTCGGCCTCCTCGGCGACTCCTTCCAGGTCGCCTACCAGCTGCCGACGATGATCTACATCCTGACCGTCGGCGGCGGTCTCAACTCCGTCTTCGTGCCGCAGTTGGTGCGTGCCATGAAGGACGACGAGGACGGAGGCGAGGCATACGCCAACCGGCTGCTGACACTCGTCATGGTGGTGCTCGCCGCGCTCACCGCACTCGCGATGTTCGCCGCGCCGCTCCTGGTCCGTGTTCTGTCGAACTCGGTCGCGGGCAACCCCGCGGCCAACGAGGTCGCGGTCACCTTCACCCGCTACTTCCTGCCGTCGATCTTCTTCATGGGCATCCATGTGGTGATGGGGCAGATCCTCAACGCCCGCGGCAAGTTCGGCGCGATGATGTGGACCCCGGTCCTCAACAACGTCGTCATCATCGTGACGCTCGGCACGTTCCTCTGGGTGTACGGCACCGCGGAGCGCTCCGGCATGGCGGTCACCAACATCCCGCCGGAGGGCCAGCGTCTGCTCGGCGTCGGCATCCTGCTCGGCATGGTGGTCCAGGCGCTGTCGATGATCCCGTACCTGCGGGAGACCGGCTTCCGGATGCGGCTGCGCTTCGACTGGAAGGGACACGGCCTCGGCAAGGCCGCCATGCTCGCCAAGTGGACGATCCTGTTCGTCCTGGCCAACCAGGCGGGCGCCCTCGTCGTCACCCAGCTCTCCACCACCTCCGGCATCGACTCCGGCGTGAAGGGCACGGGTTTCGCCGCCTACGCCAACGCCCAACTGATCTGGGGCCTCCCGCAGGCCATCATCACCGTGTCCCTCATGGCCGCCCTGTTGCCCCGCATCTCGCGCTCGGCCGCGGAGAACGACACCGGCGCGGTCCGCGACGACATCTCCCAAGGTCTGCGGACCACGGCCGTCGCGATCGTGCCCATCGCCTTCGGCTTCGTCTCCCTCGGCATCCCGATGTGCACCCTGATCTTCGGCGCCTCGGGGGCCGACCAGGCCACGAACATGGGCTTCATGCTGATGGCCTTCGGTCTCGGCCTGATCCCGTTCTCCGTGCAGTACGTCGTCCTGCGCGCTTTCTACGCCTACGAGGACACCCGGACGCCGTTCTACAACACGGTCATCGTGGCGGCCGTCAACGCCGCCGCGTCCGCCGTCTGCTACTTCGTGATCCCGGCCCGCTGGGCCGTGGTCGGCATGGCGGCCTCGTACGGCCTCGCCTACGCCGTCGGCGTCGGCGTCGCCTGGAGCCGCCTGCGCAAGCGGCTCGGCGGGGACCTGGACGGCGCTCGCGTGATGCGGACGTACGCCAGACTGTGCATCGCCTCGGTACCGGCGGCAGTCCTCAGCGGCGCGGTCTGCTACGGCATCAGCCACACCCTCGGGCAGGGCGTCATCGGCTCGTTCGCCGCCCTGATCGTCGGCGGGGCCGTGCTGCTCGGGATCTTCTTCGTGGCCGCTCGCAAGATGCGCATCGAAGAGATGAACTCCCTGGTCGGCATGGTGCGCGGACGGCTGGGGCGCTGATAAACGGGTACGCGCACAACCATCGTCCGCCACCGTGTGTCGTGCATAGCGGCGGACTGTGGGCACAATTGGGTTCGGCGTCGGACGGCGCGCACGGAAGTCGGTCGGCGCGCAACGAATGGGGAGGCAGGGACGACGGTGGCGGAACGGAGCACGGCTGCCGTCGACGTGGCAGACAACAGTGGCGATGAGCCGCTGACCGCACAGGCGGACCAGTCCACGGCCGACGGGGTGGCCCAGAACCGGGAGCGGGACACGGACAACAACGAGGCACAGGGGAGTGGCGGGACAGAAAGTCCCGGGAAAGCCTCACCGCCCGAACTGCACAGCGGCCACAAGCTCGCCAGACGCTACCGGCTCGAAGAGTGCGTCACCCGTCTGGACGGCTTCAGCAGCTGGCGTGCGGTCGACGAGAAACTCCGCCGCGCGGTCGGCGTCCACATCCTGCCCGCGGACCACTCACGGGCTCGTTCCGTCCTGGCCGCGGCCCGTTCGTCCGCGCTGCTCGGTGACCCTCGCTTCGTCCAGGTCCTGGACGCCGTCGAGGAGAACGACCTCGTCTACGTCGTCCACGAGTGGCTGCCCGACGCCACCGAACTGACCACGCTCCTGGCCCCCGGGCCGCTGGAACCGCACGACGCCTACCAGATGGTCAGTCAGATCGCGGCCGCCATGGCAGCCGCCCACCGCGAGGGCCTCGCGCATCTGCGCCTGAACCCGAACGCGGTACTGCGCACTTCGAGCGGCCAGTGGCGCATCCGCGGCCTCGCCGTGAACGCCGCGCTGCGCGGCATCACTTCCGACACCCCGCAGCGCACCGACACGGAGGCGATCGGCGCCCTGCTGTACGCCGGGCTCACCCAGCGCTGGCCGTACGAGAGCGACGCCTACGGTCTGTCCGGGCTGCCCAAGGACGTCGGTCTGATCGCCCCGGACCAGGTGCGGGCCGGCGTGCACCGCGGTCTGTCCGAGCTGTCGATGCGCGCCCTCGTCAACGACGGCGCCACCGCCTCCCGCCACGAGTCCGCGTGCACCACGCCCGAGGAACTGGTCAAGGCGATCGGCGAGATGCCTCGCATCCGCCCCCCGGAGCCGGCGTTCACCGCGCCGCCCGAGTACCAGCGCACCACGTACCAGCAGGGCACGTACGGCCGCCCCGCGCCGCACCCGGGTGCCACGCAGGTGCTCGCGACTCCTCCGCCCCCGTTGCAGAGCCGCACCGGCAGGGCCCTCAAGTGGGCCGTGTCGGCGCTTCTCATCGCCGCGCTGGGCCTCGGCAGCTGGCAGCTCGCGGACGCCCTCATGGACCAGGGCAACAAGTCCGACGACACCAACCAGACGCAGACGACGGACGACAACGACAAGGGCAGCGACAAAACGAAGCCGGCCAAGCCGCTCGGCATCGAGGGCGCCCAGGAGTACGTGGCCGAGGGCGACGCCCAGCACCCCGGCGACGTGGGTCTCACGTACGACGGCAGTGCGACGACGGGATGGCGGACCAACAGCTACAACGACGGTCCGGAGATAGTGATCAAGCCTGGCGTCGGGATCGTCTACGACCTCGGTTCCACCCAGGAGGTGTCGGCCGCGACGCTCTCCCTCCGGTACGGCGGCAATCACACGACCGTCAAGCTGTACGCGACCGACACACCGGACTCGTCCACACCGCTCAGCTCGATGAAGGAACTGGGCAAGGTCACGACGAGCGGCACCTCCGCGAGGATCACCGTCGACAAGCCGGTGAAGAGCCGCTATGTGCTCGTCTGGCTGACCGCGATGCCGTACTCCGGCGCGGATTCCGCCAACTACAGCCAGGCCGGCTACAAGCAGGCCATCACCAACGTGAAGTTCACCGGCTGACAACTCACCGCATCCCAGGGGAGGGGGTCCGATGGCAGATGGCACCGCATACGGCGACGCAAGCGATCAGGACCTCCTCGCCTGGCATGTGGACGGCGATCCCGACGCCTTCGGCGAACTCGTAAGGCGTCACCGTGATCGCCTGTGGGCGGTGGCCCTGCGGACGCTCGGAGACCGCGAGGAGGCCGCTGACGCCGTCCAGGACGCCTTGGTCTCCGCTTACCGGGCCGCCCACACGTTCCGCGGCCAATCGGCCGTCACGACGTGGCTGCACCGCATCACGGTGAACGCCTGTCTCGACCGCGCCCGCAAGGCGGCCTCCCGCAAGACGTCCCCAGTCGACGACACCGAACGCCTGGAACAGCTCCTGGAGCCGCACGAGTCGGCCTCGGCCCCGGCGGAGCGCAATGATCTGCACCGCCAGCTCCTGGAAGCCCTCGGCACGCTTCCCCCCGACCAACGGGCAGCCCTCGTCCTGGTGGACATGCAGGGATACCCGGTCGCCGAAGCGGCCCGCATGCTCGACGTCCCCACCGGCACGGTGAAGAGCCGCTGCGCCCGCGGCAGAGCCAGACTCCTTCCCCTCCTCACTCATCTGCGGCCGGAAAACACCGGTGACAGCAGAGAAGCGGGCGGGGGACGGAACCGGATGCAGGGGACATCCGTCCCACCCGCAGCGGAACCTCATGACACAGGTCCCCGCGAGACAGGTCCAGGCGATTCAGCTGCTGTGAAGGGCGGAGGTGGGCGAGCGTGACATCGACAGACACGGCCGGGCACCCGGACGTCGCGGAGATCTCCGACCTCACCGAAGGCCTTCTCCCCCCGTCCCGGACCACGGACGTACGGCGGCATCTGGACGAATGCGAGCTCTGCGCAGACGTCCACGCGTCCCTGGAGGAGATCCGGGGTCTGCTTGGCACACTGCCGGGTCCCCCGCGCATGCCCGACGACGTCGCGAGCCGTATCGACGCCGCACTGGCCGCCGAGGCTCTGCTCAACGCCACGGCCCCCGACACCGCGGATGCCCCCGCGCTCACCGAGGCGCATGTTTCACGTGAAACATCGGTGCCAGTGGACCGTCCCGCCGGCCGCCCCCGCAGCTCCACCACAGGCCCGGGCCGCAAAGGCCGCTCCCGTGACGGGCGCCGCAGGATCGCCGTTCTCGGCACGGTGTTCACGGTCGCCGCTCTGGGGCTCGGTTCGGTGCTGTTGTCGTCCTTCAACGACGGCAAGCCGTCCGACCCGACCACGCAGGCCGACGTTTTCTCCGGGAAGAAGATCGAGAGCGAGGTCTCCGCACTTCTGGGACAGACCTCCGGGGCGGTCTCCCGCAACCCGGACAGTTTCGGTGTGAACACCGCCCCCGACAACGAGCTCAAGAACAAGATCCTCCCTCAGGTGCCTGCCTGCGTCCTTCAGGGCATCGGTCGCGAGGCCGACGCCCTGGCCGCCAAGAAGGGCACGTACGAGGGCGACCCGGCGTATCTCGTGGTGATGCCCGACGCCAAGGACACCAGCCGCGTCGACGCCTACGTGGTCGACGCCGCCTGCGAAACGGATTCCTCGTCCTCGGCGAAGGTTCTGCTGACGCACTCCTACACACGATCCTCAGGCTGACACTTCACGCGGTCCACGGGCTGACGCTTCGTCTCCGTCCAGCGTGGTATCCCGTACCGTGTCGCCTCTCCGTGTGCCCGGACACACCGGGAATGCGCGCCCCTTAGGATCCGTTGGGTGGGGTGAGAGTTCCGAGAGGGCTCCCACCGGCCGTACTGACGCAGTCCAGAGACGAGGAACCAAGCCGTGAGCGACGTCCGTAACGTGATCATCATCGGCTCCGGGCCCGCCGGCTACACGGCGGCGCTCTACACCGCGCGCGCGTCGCTGAAGCCGCTGGTCTTCGAGGGCGCCGTGACCGCAGGTGGTGCGCTGATGAACACCACCGAGGTGGAGAACTTCCCGGGCTTCCAGGACGGCATCATGGGCCCCGAGCTCATGGACAACATGCGTGCCCAGGCCGAGCGCTTCGGCGCCGAGCTCATCCCGGACGACGTCGTCAACGTCGACCTGACCGGCGAGATCAAGACCGTCACCGACACCGCCGGTACCGTCCACAAGGCGAAGGCCGTCATCGTCACCACGGGCTCGCAGCACCGCAAGCTCGGCCTGCCCAACGAGGACGCCCTCTCCGGCCGTGGCGTCTCCTGGTGTGCCACCTGCGACGGCTTCTTCTTCAAGGACCACGACATCGCCGTGATCGGCGGCGGTGACACCGCGATGGAGGAGGCCACCTTCCTCTCGCGCTTCGCCAAGTCCGTGACGATCGTCCACCGCCGGGACACCCTGCGCGCCTCCAAGGCGATGCAGGAGCGCGCCTTCGCCGACCCGAAGATCAAGTTCGTGTGGGACAGCGAGGTCGCCGAGATCCAGGGCGACCCGAAGCTGTCCGGCCTGAAGCTGCGCAACCTCAAGACCGGCGAACTCTCGGACCTCCCGGTGACCGGCCTGTTCATCGCGATCGGCCACGACCCGCGCACCGAGCTCTTCAAGGGCCAGCTGGAGCTGGACGAGGAGGGCTACCTGAAGGTGGAAGCCCCCTCCACGCGGACCAACCTGACGGGTGTCTTCGGCGCCGGCGACGTCGTCGACCACACCTACCGCCAGGCGATCACCGCGGCCGGCACCGGCTGCTCCGCCGCCCTCGACGCCGAGCGCTTCCTCGCCGCCCTCGCGGACGAGGAGCAGGCGGAGCCCGAGAAGACCGCTGTCTGACCCTCCCTTCCACCCCACCCCCGCACAACCAGTTAAGGAGCCCGCCGTGGCCGGCACCCTGAAGAACGTGACCGACGACTCCTTCGAGCAGGACGTCCTCAAGAACGACAAGCCCGTCCTGGTGGACTTCTGGGCCGCCTGGTGCGGTCCGTGCCGCCAGATCGCTCCGTCCCTCGAGGCGATCGCCGCCGAATACGGCGACAAGATCGAGGTCGTCAAGCTCAACATCGACGAGAACCCGGGTACGGCCGCCAAGTACGGCGTCATGTCCATCCCGACCCTGAACGTCTACCAGGGTGGCGAGGTCGCCAAGACCATCGTGGGCGCAAAGCCGAAGGCCGCGATCGTTCGCGACCTCGAGGACTTCATCGCCGAGTGACGTTCCACGTGAAACCGGAGCGACGTTTCACGTGAAACACGAATGGGCCAGCCCGTCAGGGCTGGCCCATTGTCGTTACAGCGGCCGTAGCGCCGGTTCCTTCTGTACGGCCCCCAGAAGCCGGTCCAGCGCCATCTCCACGTCTTCCTTCCAGGAGAGCGTCGTCCGCAGCTCCAGCCTCAGACGCGGATGCAGAGGGTGGGGACGGACCGTCTTGAAGCCCACCGCCAGGAGATGGTCGGCGGGCAGAAGGCAGGCCGGCTCCTGCCAGCGGGCATCCCCGAACGCCTCGATCGCCTTGACGCCGCGTCGCAGGAGGTCCTTGGCCACCGTCTGGACCATCACTCTGCCCAGCCCCTGCCCCTGATATCCGGGCATGATGAACGCCGTCATCAACTGCACGGCGTCAGGTGACACGGGGCTCGTGGGAAACGCCGTCGCGCGGGGGACATAGGCCGGAGGAGCGTAGAGCACGAAGCCCACCGGTACCTCGTCGACGTACACGACACGGCCGCACGATCCCCAGTCCAGCAGGACCGAGGAGATCCAGGCTTCCTTCTCCAGAGCGGCTGTTCCCGCCTTTAGCGCGGCCTCACCACTGACTGGGTCCAGCTCCCAGAAGACACACGAGCGACAGCGCTTGGGAACGTCCTGAAGGTTGTCCAGCGTGAGCGGTACGAGCCGACGGCCCATGAAGGCTGTTCCTCGCTTCCCTCGCCCGCGGCATCGCGGGCGGCTGTCAGAGCGCTCCGTTCCCGGAGCAGGCTGCCGACGAAGCCGCCGACCGCTCCCAGCCCCAGGCCCGCGCTCACCAGTCCGGTGCGGCTCACCGTTCGCATGACACCTGCCCTCCCCTGAAGGTGCTGCCGGGTGGATGCGCCATACCCAAACGCATGGTATCCACGATGTGATTGCCCCGATACCGCCTGAAAGCAAAGAGCGGGCTGTGTCCGGTACCCACCGGACACAGCCCGCTCCGTCGACCGCCGGGCATCACGCCCTGCCGGTCTGAGGCTCAGTCCTCGGTGTCTTCGGCGTCGCCGTCCAGAAGGCTCTTCTGGAGGACGGGTCCCTCGCCGGGGGCGAGCGTGCCGAGGATCCGCTCCAGGTCCTCCATGGAGGCGAACTCGACCGTGATCTTGCCCTTCTTCTGCCCCAGGTCGACCTTCACCCGCGTCTCGAAACGGTCCGAGAGACGGCCTGCCAGGTCGGTCAGCGCCGGGGAGACCCGGGCGCCGGCTCGCGGTCCCTTGGAACGCTGAGCCGTCTGCGGCCGCGACCCCATGAGGGTCACGATCTCCTCCACGGCACGCACCGAAAGACCCTCGGCGACGATCCGGTGAGCCAGACGGTCCTGCTCCTCCGAGTCCTCGACAGAGAGCAGGGCGCGAGCGTGTCCGGCGGAGAGGACCCCGGCGGCCACCCGGCGCTGGACGGCCGGAGAGAGCTTCAGCAGACGCAGGGTGTTGGAGACCTGCGGACGGGAACGGCCGATGCGGTCCGCCAGCTGGTCGTGCGTGCAGTTGAAGTCCTTCAGCAACTGGTCGTAGGCGGCGGCCTCTTCCAGCGGGTTCAGCTGAGCGCGGTGCAGGTTCTCCAGGAGCGCGTCCAGGAGAAGCTTCTCGTCGTCGGTGGCCCGAACGATCGCCGGGATCGCCTCCAGGCCCGCCTCACGGCTGGCCCGCCAGCGCCGCTCGCCCATGATGAGCTCGTAGCGCCCAGGACCGACCTGCCGGACGACGACCGGCTGGAGGAGACCGACCTCCTGGATGGAGGTGACCAGTTCCTGAAGCGCGTCCTCGTCGAAGACCTCACGCGGCTGGCGCGGGTTCGGTGAGATGGAGTCGAGCGGGAGCTCCGCGAAGTAGGCGCCCACGGGAGGCCCGGGCGTCTCCGCGTAGCCGTTGACCGACGGCTCCTCGGTTTCATGTGAAACAGGCGGCAGCGTGGCCACCTTCGCCGCAGCCACTCCGCGGTCGGTCGTCAGCACCGGTACGGCCGTCGGAGACGCGGAACCAGCGCCCCCCACCCCGGCCTGAGCCGGTGTCTTCTCCGTCGGGGCTGCAGGGATCAGTGCGCCGAGCCCACGGCCCAAACCCCTCCGTCGCTCACTCACTGGATACCCTCCACCATGCTCGGGTTGCTCTGGGTGCCGATATGGGCCTGCGTCGGGTCATAGGCGACCCCCACGCCCTTCAGCGCGATTTCTCGTGCCGCCTCAAGATAGGAGAGGGCACCGCTCGATCCTGGATCGTAAGTCAGCACCGTCTGCCCATAGCTCGGCGCCTCGGAGATACGGACCGAGCGGGGAATGCTCGTCCGCAGCACCTCGTCACCGAAGTGGGTGCGCACCTCGTCCGCCACCTGGGACGCGAGCCGCGTCCGGCCGTCGTACATGGTGAGCAGGATCGTCGAGACATGCAGGTGGGGGTTGAGGTGTCCCCGCACCAGATCGACGTTGCGCAGCAGCTGCCCCAGACCCTCCAGCGCGTAGTACTCGCACTGGATCGGAATGAGGACCTCGGCACCGGCCACCATCGCGTTGACGGTCAGCAGGCCGAGCGAGGGCGGACAGTCGATGAGGATGTAGTCCAGCGGGTGCTCATACGCCTGGATCGCCCGCTGAAGCCGGCTCTCACGTGCCACCAGGGAGACCAGCTCGATCTCCGCGCCGGCGAGGTCGATCGTGGCGGGGGCGCAGAAGAGGCCCTCTACGTCCGGAACCGGCTGGACGACTTCGGCCAGCGGTTTGCTGTCGATCAAGACGTCATAAATGGACGGCACTTCGGCATGATGGTCGATACCCAGGGCCGTGGATGCGTTGCCCTGCGGGTCGAGGTCGATCACGAGGACACGGCTGCCATGCACCGCCAGCGAAGCGGCGAGGTTGACCGTTGTCGTCGTTTTACCCACGCCACCCTTCTGGTTGGCGACCACCATGACACGGGTCTGCTCAGGCCGAGGCAGGCCCTCGCCGGCACGGCCCAGTGCCTCCACCGCCAATTGGGCAGCACGACCGATGGGAGTGTCGTCCATCGGGGGCGGTGTTTCACGTGAAACATCGTCCCCCATCGACTCGGTACGGGGACCGGGGACCGGATCGGTCATCGGTCCCGCGATGTTGGCGTCGGACCGCAAGGATTCACTCTCCTCGACTTCAGGCTCGCAATGAACAGAGCCTCCCATGTCTTCGGGGTCGTGAACCAGTGAGGCCTGGCGTTCTGTGGAGAAATCCACCTCTGTGGACAACTCCGTTGCCTCTCCGAGTGACCCAAGAGGCTTCCGGTCACGGGGTTCGGCCGCAGCGCGACCACGGCTGATGATGCCGTGCAGCAGTGAGCGACGTTTCACGTGAAACACGATGCACAGCAGTCGAGGCCGAACTGTCGCGACACTCCGGCGTGCGTAGGTTTGGCAGCTTGTGTGGAGTACGTCTCGTCGTCAGGACGGATCAACGACGCACTCGACGCCGACTACCCGGACGACCGCTACCCCCGGCGTCGACGCGCCCTTCCCGTGCGGGCTGCCTTGGCCCGCTTCGCCGCGAAGCGCACACCGCCAGGGCTCTCCCCGACCTCGACCCGCACGACCGTGGACAGCGGATCCACCACGCCCTCCCCGACCTGGAGGACCGACGTCTCCACAGCACCCAGCTTGCTCAGCGCCGTGCCGGCCGCCTTGAGCTCCTCCTCCGCCGTGTCGCCCTTGAGCGCGAGCATCTCCCCGTACGGGCGCAGCAGAGGAATGCCCCAGGCGGCCAGACGGTCCAGCGGGGCCACGGCACGCGCCGTCACCACATGCACCGGCGGCAGCTTGCCCATGACCTCCTCGGCACGCCCTCGCATGACCGTGACATGGTCCAGGCCCAGCAGCTCCACGACCTCGGTCAGAAAGGTCGTACGCCGCAGCAGGGGCTCCAGCAGCGTGATCTTCAGGTCCTCACGGACGAGCGCCAGGGGAATGCCGGGGAGGCCGGCGCCCGAGCCGACGTCGCAGACCGTCACACCCTCCGGGACGACCTCCGAGAGCACCGCACAGTTCAGCAGGTGCCGCTCCCACAGCCGGGGCACCTCACGCGGGCCGATCAGACCGCGCTGCACTCCCGCCTCAGCGAGCAGCTCGGCGTACCGGACCGCATCCGCGTAGCGATCACCAAACACCGTGCGCGCCTGCTCGGGCGCAGGGGGAAGCTCCGCTGCCTCCGTCACGGGGACCGTCCTTCCGTACCGCGATGGGCGCACCCGGCGCCGATCACCACATCCACCAGAACTATCAGGCTGACAAAGTTCGGCCCCGTCTGCGCTACAGACGGGGCCGGAGGAACGTACGGACCGATCAGGCGGGAAGCACAACGACGAAGCGCTGCGGCTCCTCACCCTCGGACTCGCTGCGCAGACCGGCAGCCTTGACCGCGTCGTGCACGACCTTGCGCTCGAACGGCGTCATCGGCTGCATCTTCACGGGCTCACCCGTGCTCTTGACCTCGGCGGCGGCCTTGGCACCCAGCTCGGAGAGCTCAGCACGCTTCTTGGCACGGTAGCCCGCGATGTCCAGCATCAGCCGGCTGCGGTCCCCGGTCTCCCGGTGCACGGCCAGGCGCGTGAGCTCCTGGAGCGCCTCCAACACCTCGCCGTCACGGCCGACCAGCTTGTGCAGGTCGCGGCCGCCCGAGTCGCTGATGATGGACACAGCAGCGCGGTCGGCCTCGACGTCCATGTCGATGTCGCCGTCGAGATCGGCGATGTCGAGCAGACCCTCGAGGTAGTCCGCCGCGATCTCGCCCTCCTGCTCCAGGCGGGACAGGGTGTCTACACCCTCGGCAGCGGCGGAGGTGGTGCCTTCCGTCACGGGATGGACTCCTTCTTACTTCTTGGACGGGGACTTGGGCCGCTGCGGACCCTTGCGCTGTCCGGACTGGGCCTTGCTGCGGGTACTGCCGCCGGACTGCTTCTTGGCCGGAGCGGCGGCGGGCTTGGCGTCCTCGGGCTCATCGGACTTGCTGAGCGACGTGGGCTCGCCGGCCGCCTTCGGGGTGCCGGAAGCACCACCGGACTGCCGCTGCGACTTGCTCTGCCGCTTCGGCTGCTGACGCTTGGGAGTACCGGTCGCCGTACCGTCCTCGGTCTCGGCGGCGGCCTGGGCCTCGCCCTTCACCACGGTGCCGTCCGCCTGGGCCGCGAGACCGGCCTTGTTCAGGCCGTTGATGAACTTGCGCTCGAACTCGTTGCGGTCACGGCCCTTGGCGACGATGGCCTTGACGATGGCCTTCTCACCACGGCCACGGGTCTTGCCGTGGTGCGTGACGTGCTTGTACAGGCGCTCCAGGTACGCGGCCTGGGCCTTGGAACCCGGGGTCGGGTTGTTGTGGATGACGTACATCTGCTGGCCCATGGTCCACACGTTGGTGGTCAGCCAGTAGACGAGGACACCGACGGGGAAGTTGATGCCGAAGACGGCGAACATGATGGGGAAGACGTACATCAGCATCTTCTGCTGCTGCATGAACGGCGTCTTCACCGTGGTGTCGACGTTCTTCGTCATCAGCTGGCGCTGCGTGTAGAACTGCGACGCCGACATCAGGACGATCATGACCGCGGTCACGATGCGGACGCTGGTCAGGTTGGCGTCCAGCGCGGTGACGTCCGCGGAGCTGTCGGTGAACTTCGCGGCCAGCGGGGCACCGAAGATGTGCGCCTTCTGCGCGCTGTCCAGCAGGCTCTGGTTGATCGAGCCGATGGTGTCGTTGTTCGCGATGCTGTTGAGCACGTGGTACAGCGCGAAGAAGAACGGCGACTGCGCCAGGATGGGAAGGCACGAGGAGAGCGGGTTGGTGCCCGTCTCCTTGTAGAGCTTCATCATCTCTTCGGACTGGCGCTGCTTGTCGTTCTTGTAGCGCTCCTGGATCTTCTTCATCTCGGGCTGCAGCGTCTGCATGGCCCGGGTCGCCTTGATCTGCTTCACGAAGAGCGGGATCAGGCAGATACGGATCAGGATCACCAGGGACACGATCGACAGGCCCCAGGCCCACCCGGTGTCGGGGCCGAAGAGGGCGCCGTACACCTTGTGGAACTGGACGATGACCCAGGAGACAGGTGTCGTGATGAAGCTGAAGAGGCTGGCAATCGTGTCCACTAATCATGCTCCTTGGGCATGGGACGGTGTCTCTGCGGCCGGGCTCGAAGGAGTCTGTCCTTCAATGGCCGTTTCGGCGGCGGAGGGCCCGCCCTTGCGTGCACGCCAGGCGTTACGCAGCATTTCGTGCCACCGCGGGCGCTTGCGGGGCGGAACATGGTCCACACCGCCCAGCGACCACGGATTGCACCGCAGGATGCGCCAGGCGGTGAGCGCCGTGCCCTTGATCGCACCATGCCGGTCGATGGCTGTGAAGCCGTAGTGGGAGCACGACGGGTAGTACTTGCAGACAGGCCCCAGCAGTGGACTGATCGTCCACTGGTACAGCTTGATCAGAGCAAGCAGCGGGTACTTCATCGCGCGCCCCCTCCCAGCAACCGCTCGATGGCGGCATCCAGGTCTCGGGCCAGCTGTGCATGGTCGGCGTCACCCGCACCGGGCAGCGCTCGTACGACTACCAGGCTACCGGGGGGAAACAGCTCGATCCGGTCGCGCATCAGATGCCGCAGTCTGCGCTTCACCTTGTTGCGCACCACCGCACCGCCCACGGCCTTGCTCACGACGAAACCCGCACGCGTCGGGGGAGCGCTCTCCCCAGGCGCGTGCGGGTCCGTGGCACCGCTACGAAGATGGATGACGAGGGACGGACGACCAGCCCGGCGCCCCCGTCGTACCGCGGTCGCGAAGTCTTCGCGCCGCCTCAGCCGATGCTCGGTAGGCAGCACGACGTCATTGACCTGATCAGGATCAGGCGGACAGGCTGGCGCGACCCTTGCTGCGGCGGTTCGCGAGAATCGCGCGACCGGCACGGGTACGCATCCGCAGGCGGAAGCCGTGGGTCTTCGCGCGACGACGGTTGTTCGGCTGGAAGGTGCGCTTGCTCACTCGGGGGCTCCAGAAATCAATCGGTGGTGGCGGGTGCCGTCCTGGCTGTCACCGTGCGCCCACGAGTAGCTCTCGTTACGCCCGAGTGCACCGCTTCCCGATCACCTGACGCGATCTTGGCCCATCGGAGGCAGGCGGCAGCAGCCATCGACAACTCGACCTGGTTACGGTACGCGCGGCTACGCCATCCGGTCAAACCAGGGGTCACCGGGAGACACTATCCACAGGCTGGGGACAACAACTTGAACCGCACCCGTCGCCCTGACTACCTTGGCTGAACTCCGATTCGTTCCCATGTCTCCGCCCCACCCCCTTTGAATCCCGACTCGTCCCACCACCACACGATCGTGGGACCCCGTGAGAGAGCGTGCCCTGTGGCTGACGTACCTGCCGATCTTGCCGCAGTGTGGCCACGAGTACTCGAGCAGCTCCTGGACGGGGGCCGTGGGCAGGGGGTCGAGACGAAGGACGAGCACTGGATCCGCCGCTGCCAGCCCCTCGCGCTGGTCGCCGACACCGCCCTGCTCGCCGTACCGAACGAATTTGCGAAGGGCGTGCTCGAAGGCCGGCTCGCGCCGATCGTCAGCGAAACGCTGAGCCGCGAGTGCGGCCGCCCGATCCGTATCGCCATCACCGTCGACGACTCCGCCGGCGAACCCCCGCCGTCGCCTCCGGCCGCCCGCCAGCAGCCGCGCTACGAGGAGCCCGAGCTCCCCTCCAACCAGTACGACGGCCAGAACGAGCGGCAGTACGAGGGCTACGGCCGCCACCGCGCCGACGACCACCGGCCGGGCCGCACCGAACAGAACGACCAGCTGCCCACCGCGCGTCCCGCCTACCCCGGCGAGTACCAGCGCCCCGAACCCGGCGCCTGGCCCCGCCCGCAGCAGGACGAGTACAGCTGGCAGCAGCCGCGCCTCGGCTTCCCCGAGCGGGACCCGTACGCGACGCCGCCGTCGCAGGACTCGTACTCCCAGGACTCGTACCCCTCGCCGTCGCAGGACTACCGCCCGCAGCCGATGGACCGCCCGCCCTACGAGGGCCAGCGCCCCGACTACGAGCAGCAGCGGCCCCCCTACGACGACCAGCGGCCGGACTACGACAAGCCCCGCCCGTCCTCGGACTACGACCAGTCGCGCCGCGCCTCCGACTACGACCAGCCGGGCCCGCGCCGCGACCTGCCCGAGCCGCCCTCCGGCGGCGGGCACGTGCACCGCGGCGGCCCCTCGGTGCCCGCGTCCAGCGGCGCCCCGAGCCCGCTGGCCGCGCAGCCCGCACCGGCCGCCGGTCCGGGCGAGCCGACCGCGCGCCTGAACCCGAAGTACCTCTTCGACACCTTCGTCATCGGCGCCTCCAACCGCTTCGCGCACGCCGCCGCGGTGGCCGTCGCCGAGGCGCCGGCGAAGGCGTACAACCCCCTCTTCATCTATGGGGAGTCCGGGCTCGGCAAGACGCACCTGCTGCACGCGATCGGGCACTACGCGCGCAGCCTCTATCCCGGCACGCGCGTGCGCTATGTGAGCTCGGAGGAGTTCACCAACGAGTTCATCAACTCCATCCGCGACGGCAAGGGCGACAGCTTCCGCAAGCGGTACCGCGAGATGGACATCCTGCTCGTCGACGACATCCAGTTCCTCGCGGACAAGGAGTCGACGCAGGAGGAGTTCTTCCACACGTTCAACACGCTCCACAACGCCAACAAGCAGATCGTGCTCTCCAGCGACCGGCCGCCCAAGCAGCTGGTCACGCTGGAGGACAGGCTGCGGAACCGTTTCGAGTGGGGTCTGATCACCGACGTCCAGCCGCCCGAGCTGGAGACGCGTATCGCGATCCTGCGCAAGAAGGCGGTCCAGGAGCAGCTCAACGCCCCGCCGGAGGTCCTGGAGTTCATCGCCTCCCGCATCTCGCGCAACATCCGCGAGCTGGAGGGGGCGCTGATCCGGGTGACGGCGTTCGCGTCGCTCAACCGGCAGCCGGTGGACCTGGGCCTGACCGAGATCGTCCTCAAGGACCTCATCCCCGGCGGCGACGACGGGGCACCCGAGATCACGTCGACGGCCATCATGAGCGCGACCGCCGACTACTTCGGCCTCACCGTCGAGGACCTGTGCGGCACCTCGCGCGGCCGCGCGCTCGTGACCGCCCGCCAGATCGCCATGTATCTGTGCCGCGAGCTGACGGACCTCTCGCTGCCGAAGATCGGCGCGCTGTTCGGCGGCCGCGACCACACCACGGTCATGCACGCGGACCGCAAGATCCGCAATCTGATGGCCGAGCGGCGCTCCATCTACAACCAGGTCACGGAGCTCACGAACCGCATCAAGAACGGCTGACGGCCGCGCGGACACCTCGCTGAGGGCGCCCCGGGACGAGTTCCCGAGGGCGCCCTTCTTCATGACGCCGTAGCCCGGTGTTCGATTAGCTGCCGCGTTACGGCCTCTCTCCACAGATTCGGTGACTTTTTCCCGTCCACACCCTGGGGACCGGGAAGTTGTCCAGACTGTGTCCACAGGCGCCTCTGTTGAAAGACCATCAGGGCAGGTCACCTGGTTGTGGATTCGTGGACGAAGGATCTCCACAGACTGTGGACAGAGAAAAGATCCACAGGCTGTGCACGAAGTTGTCCACCGACAACCCACAGGCTGAGGCACGTTGTCCCCAGCGATCACCAGTTTCTCCACATCGCTGTCCACTGTTCGGCAACGCGACGCGGCCGCTCACCGGGTCGAGTGAAAGGCGTCACACGAAGGTGCCGGGTTGCCCTGTGGGAAACGTGGGTAAAGCTGGGGACGGCGTTGGGGAGAAGTCGCCTCAGCCTGTGCACGGGGTGTGCAGAACTTTCCGTTCTCCACAGAAGGGGCCGGTTGTCCACCGCCTCCGCCCACAGGGTCCGTGGACAAAATTTCCGGTGTGACCTGCGCAAACGCAGTTATCCACCGTTTCCACAGGCCCTACTACTACTCCCAACTAGAGAGAGCTGGGAATCCGTTTCGAAGTGGGTCCTGTGCACAACTCGCTGTCCGGCTCCCGGCTGCCCCTCGTCACGACTTGACCCCGAGAGGCACCTACTGTCAGTGGGGTGCGTCAGACTGTTCCCCGGTGTCCTTCCCCTCACCGGGGCTGACGACACCGAGTCAGACGACGAGGGCCAGGCAGAGCGAAGCGCCGGCAACAGCAGGAGGCGGCAACAGTGAAGATCCGGGTGGAACGCGACGTACTCGCGGAGGCAGTGGCCTGGGCGGCACGCAGCCTCCCGGCCCGTCCGCCGGCGCCTGTCCTCGCCGGCCTTCTGCTGAAGGCCGAGGACGGCCAGCTGAGCCTGTCCAGCTTCGACTACGAGGTCTCGGCACGGGTGTCCGTGGAGGCCGAGGTCGAGGAGGAGGGCACGGTCCTGGTGTCCGGCCGGCTCCTCGCCGACATCTGCCGCGCGCTCCCCAACCGACCGGTGGAGATTTCCACAGACGGTGTACGGGCGACCGTGGTCTGCGGCTCCTCGCGGTTCACACTCCACACCCTGCCTGTGGAGGAGTACCCGGCGCTGCCGCAGATGCCGACCGCGACCGGCACCGTCCCGGGTGAGGTCTTCGCCTCCGCCGCCGCGCAGGTCGCCATCGCCGCGGGCCGTGACGACACGCTGCCCGTCCTGACCGGTGTGCGCATCGAGATCGAGGGCGACACCGTCACGCTGGCCTCCACCGACCGCTACCGCTTCGCGGTCCGCGAGTTCCTGTGGAAGCCGGAGAACCCCGAGGCGTCCGCGGTGGCCCTGGTGCCCGCCAAGACGCTCCTGGACACCGCCAAGGCGCTCACGAGCGGCGACAGCGTCACCCTGGCGCTCTCCGGCTCGGGTGCGGGCGAGGGGCTCATCGGTTTCGAGGGCGCCGGGCGTCGTACGACGACCCGCCTCCTGGAGGGCGACCTCCCGAAGTACCGCTCGCTGTTCCCGACCGAGTTCAACTCCGTCGCCGTGATCGAGACCGCCCCCTTCGTGGAGGCCGTCAAGCGTGTGGCCCTGGTCGCCGAGCGGAACACCCCGGTGCGGCTGAGCTTCGAGCAGGGCGTGCTCATCCTGGAGGCCGGTTCCAGCGACGACGCACAGGCTGTGGAAAGGGTCGACGCCCAGCTGGAGGGCGACGACGTGTCGATCGCCTTCAACCCGACCTTCCTGCTGGACGGCCTGAGCGCCATCGACTCCCCGGTCGCCCAGCTCTCCTTCACGACGTCCACCAAGCCCGCGCTGCTCAGCGGCAAGCCGGCCCTGGACGCCGAGGCGGACGAGGCCTACAAGTACCTGATCATGCCGGTGCGCCTCAGCGGCTGAGCGCTCTGAGCAGGGTCGGTCCTGCCGGCGGCTGGGGGTGTGGGGGTTATCCCCCACAAGATCGCAGTATGCCGGTCCGCCTCAGCGGCTGAGCCCTTCAGAGAACCCGCAGGTCGGGGCATACGTTTGAGCGGGTATGCCCACAGGTGTGCGTGAGCGTCCGGGTTTAGGCTCGGACGTGGGTACGAAGGTGCCACACACGCCACAGCAACCTAAGGAACAACTGATGGAGCTCGGTCTCGTCGGCCTCGGCAAGATGGGCGGCAACATGCGCGAGCGGATCCGCCGCGCAGGCCACACCGTCATCGGATACGACCGCAACCCGGACCTCGCCGATGTCCACAGCCTGGAAGAGCTTGTGGGCAGGCTCTCGGGCCCGCGCGTGGTCTGGGTGATGGTCCCGGCCGGTGCCGCGACCCAGTCGACGGTCGACGAGCTGGCCGAGCTCCTGGAGCCCGGTGACGTCGTGGTGGACGGCGGCAACTCCCGCTGGACGGACGACGAGAAGCACGCCGAGGAGCTCGCGGCCAAGGGCATCGGCTTCGTCGACTGCGGTGTCTCGGGCGGTGTGTGGGGCCTGGAGAACGGCTACGCGCTGATGTACGGCGGCGACGCGGAGAACGTCGCGAAGGTGCAGCCGGTCTTCGACGCGCTCAAGCCCGAGGGCGACTTCGGCTCGGTGCACGCCGGCAAGGTGGGCGCCGGGCACTTCGCGAAGATGGTCCACAACGGCATCGAGTACGCGATGATGCAGGCCTACGCCGAAGGCTGGGAGCTGCTGGAGAAGGTCGACTCCGTCACGGACGTGCGCGAGGTCTTCCGCTCCTGGCAGGAGGGCACCGTCATCCGCTCCTGGCTGCTGGACCTCGCGGTCAACGCCCTCGACGAGGACGAGCACCTGGACAAGCTGCGCGGTTATGCACAGGACTCCGGCGAGGGCCGCTGGACTGTGGAAGCCGCCATCGACAACGCGGTACCGCTCCCGGCGATCACCGCGTCCCTGTTCGCGCGGTTCGCGTCCCGTCAGGACGACTCGCCGCAGATGAAGATGATCGCGGCGCTGCGCAACCAGTTCGGCGGCCACGCGGTCGAGAAGAAGTAATCCACAGGGCTGCGTCGCGATCCACAGGACCGAGGCGCAGTCCACAAGCTGGGGGAGGTCGGCGCCCGACCATGCACGTCACGCATCTGTCGCTGGCCGACTTCCGCTCGTACGCCCGGGTCGAAGTTCCACTGGACCCGGGCGTCACGGCTTTCGTCGGCCCCAACGGGCAGGGCAAGACGAACCTGGTCGAGGCGGTCGGCTATCTCGCCACCCTCGGCAGCCACCGCGTCTCCTCCGACGCCCCCCTGGTCCGCATGGGAGCCGACCGCGCGGTGATCCGGGCGCAGGTCAAGCAGGGCGAACGGCAGCAGCTGGTCGAGCTGGAGCTGAACCCGGGCAAGTCCAACCGCGCCCGTATCAACAGATCCTCGCAGGTCAGGCCGCGTGACGTGCTCGGCATCGTACGGACGGTGCTGTTCGCGCCGGAGGACCTCGCGCTGGTCAAGGGCGACCCCGGCGAGCGGCGCCGCTTCCTCGACGAGCTGATCACCGCGCGCTCCCCGCGCATGGCCGGCGTGCGCTCCGACTACGAGCGGGTCCTCAAGCAGCGCAACACCCTGCTGAAGTCCGCGGCGCTCGCCCGGCGGCACGGCGGCCGGTCCATGGACCTGTCCACCCTCGACGTATGGGACCAACACCTCGCGCGCGTGGGCGCCGAGCTGCTCGCCCAGCGGCTCGACCTGATCGCCGCGATCCAGCCGCTGTCCGACAAGGCGTACGAGCAACTGGCCCCCGGCGGCGGCCCGATCGCCCTGGAGTACAAGCCGTCGGCGCCGGGCGAGGCGCACACCCGTGAGGACCTCTACGCCCAGCTGATGGCGGCGCTCGCGGAGGCCCGCAAGCAGGAGATCGAACGGGGCGTCACCCTCGTAGGCCCTCATCGGGACGATCTGCTTCTCAAACTCGGTCAGTTGCCCGCCAAGGGATACGCCTCGCACGGCGAGTCCTGGTCGTACGCGCTGGCGTTGCGCCTGGCGTCGTACGACCTGCTGCGCGCGGAGGGCAATGAGCCGGTGCTGATCCTCGACGACGTCTTCGCCGAGCTGGACACCCGGCGCCGGGAGCGGCTGGCGGAGTTGGTGGCGCCCGGTGAGCAGGTGCTGGTGACGGCCGCGGTCGACGACGACGTACCGCATCTGCTGGTCGGGGCGCGGTACTCGGTGTCCGACGGGGTGGTGGAGCGCGTATGAGCAGTCCGCAGGAACCGGCGCCCAAGAAGGCCCCCGAGCCGTCCGGGGTCGACCTCGCGCGCGTGGCGCTCAGGGCGGCCAAGGAGCAGGCACGCGCGCGGGGGGACGCGGCGCAGCAGAAGAAGCAGGCGCGGCGGGGCGGTCTGCGTTCCGGCGCGCGCGCCGACGGGCGCGACCCGATGGCGCTGGGCGCGGCGATCAACCGGCTCATCGGTGAGCGTGGTTGGGAGGCGCCGGCGGCGGTGGGCGGTGTGATGGGGCGCTGGCCGGAGATCGTCGGCGAGGACGTGGCCAAGCACTGCGAGCCGGAGCGGTACGACGAGGACGAGCGGGTCCTGATCGTGCGCTGCGACTCCACGGCCTGGGCGACCAATCTGCGGTTGCTCGCGCCGACGCTGGTGGCCCGGCTCAACGAGGACCTCGGGCACGGGGCCGTGCGGGTCATCAAGGTGCAGGGGCCCGCGGGGCCCGCGCGGCGCTACGGCCCCTTGCGTGCCCCGGGCAGCACCGGCCCTGGTGACACCTACGGGTGACCGGCAAACCTTCGGGTGACAGACATCACATCAAGGGCCGTCGACGGCTGTGAAGGACCGTCGGCGGCCTTCGTGTCGCAGGACCGCACGCGGTTGCGAACAGCGACCTGACTCCCAAGTAGCCAAGGGTTGACAGCCCGAAGCGCTGAGTGCCTCCGTGAGCCTCTTGGAGCCCCGCTCTGTATATGGGGACCCGGCGGAGGAGGATTTAGGGCGGCACATGAGGACTCAGGTACCGGCAAACCCCCATCACTGTCGGCGCTACCGGTAGACTGGAAGCTAATCCCGCCCCATTCGTGGGGACCGCCGGGACAAGCTGAGCAACGCTGATCAAGGCTTACCAACGCAACATGCCGCAGCCGCTCCGGCAAACCGCCGACGAGCCTGGCTCGTGCTGTGCCAGAAAGGGCGCTTCGTGGCCGATTCCGGCAACCCCAACGAGAACATCCCGTCCACCGGCGTCGGCGTCAACGGCGAGGTCACCGCCTCGTACGACGCCAGCGCCATCACCGTCCTCGAGGGTCTGGACGCGGTTCGCAAGCGACCCGGTATGTACATCGGCTCGACCGGCGAGCGCGGCCTGCACCACCTCGTACAGGAGGTCGTCGACAACTCCGTCGACGAGGCGCTGGCCGGGCACGCGGACACCATCGACGTGACGATCCTGGCCGACGGCGGCGTGCGCGTCGTCGACAACGGCCGTGGCATCCCGGTGGGCATCCACCCCGTCGAGAAGAAGCCGGCCGTCGAGGTCGTCCTCACCGTGCTGCACGCGGGCGGCAAGTTCGGCGGCGGCGGTTACGCCGTCTCCGGTGGTCTGCACGGCGTCGGTGTCTCCGTCGTGAACGCGCTGTCGTTCAAGCTGGCCGTGGAGATCAGGACCGACGGCTACCGCTGGACGCAGGAGTACAAGGCAGGCGCGCCCACCGCTCCGCTGGAGCGGCACGAGGCCACCGACGAGACCGGTACCTCGGTCACGTTCTGGGCCGACCCGGACATCTTCGAGACCACCGTGTACTCCTTCGAGACGCTCTCGCGGCGCTTCCAGGAGATGGCCTTCCTCAACAAGGGCCTGACCATCAAGCTCACGGACGAGCGTGAGTCGGCGAAGGCCACCGCCGGTGCGGACGAGGCGGGCGAGGACGAGAAGCACGAGGTCAAGACCGTCTCGTACCACTACGAAGGCGGCATCGTCGACTTCGTGAAGTACCTCAACTCCCGTAAGGGAGAGGCGGTCCACCCCTCCATCATCGACCTCGAGGCCGAGGACAAGGAGCGCAACCTCTCGCTCGAGGTCGCGATGCAGTGGAACGGCGGCTACACCGAGGGTGTGTACTCGTTCGCCAACATCATCCACACGCATGAGGGCGGTACGCACGAAGAGGGCTTCCGCGCGGCGCTGACGAACCTGATCAACAAGTACGCGCGCGACAAGAAGCTGCTCCGCGAGAAGGACGACAACCTCACGGGTGACGACATCCGCGAGGGTCTGACCGCGATCATCTCGATCAAGCTGAGCGAGCCGCAGTTCGAGGGCCAGACGAAGACCAAGCTGGGCAACACGGAGGCGAAGACCTTCGTGCAGAAGGCCGTCTACGAGCACCTCAACGACTGGCTGGACCGCAACCCGGTCGAGGCCGCGGACATCGTCCGCAAGGGCATCCAGGCGGCCACCGCGCGCGTGGCGGCCCGCAAGGCGCGTGACCTGACGCGTCGCAAGGGCCTGCTGGAGTCGGCGTCGCTGCCGGGCAAGCTGAGCGACTGCCAGTCCAACGACCCGACCAAGTGCGAGATCTTCATCGTCGAGGGTGACTCCGCCGGCGGCTCGGCCAAGTCCGGCCGTAACCCGCAGTACCAGGCGATCCTCCCGATCCGAGGCAAGATCCTCAACGTCGAGAAGGCGCGGATCGACAAGATCCTGCAGAACCAGGAGATCCAGGCGCTGATCTCGGCCTTCGGCACGGGTGTGCACGAGGACTTCGACATCGAGAAGCTCCGCTATCACAAGATCATCCTGATGGCGGACGCCGACGTCGACGGACAGCACATCTCCACCCTGCTGCTGACCTTCCTGTTCCGCTTCATGCGGCCGCTGGTCGAGGCCGGGCACGTGTACCTCTCCCGTCCCCCGCTGTACAAGATCAAGTGGGGCCGGGACGACATCGAGTACGCGTACTCGGACCGTGAGCGCGACGCGCTGATCGAGATGGGGCGCCAGCGCGGCAAGCGCGTGCGCGAGGACTCGATCCAGCGCTTCAAGGGTCTCGGCGAGATGAACGCCGAGGAGCTGCGCGTGACCACCATGGACATCGAGCACCGCGTCCTCGGTCAGGTCACGCTCGACGACGCCGCCCAGGCCGACGACCTGTTCTCGGTCCTGATGGGCGAGGACGTCGAGGCCCGCCGCGCGTTCATCCAGCGCAACGCCAAGGACGTCCGCTTCCTCGACATCTGAGTCGGTCTCAGCTGACCGCACCAGGAAGGATCTTCACCAGCAATGGCCGACGAGAACACCCCTGTCACGCCCGAGGGCGTCGAAGGTGACACCACGGTCCGCATCGAGCCCGTCGGGCTCGAGACGGAGATGCAGCGCTCGTATCTCGACTACGCGATGTCCGTCATCGTCTCCCGCGCGCTGCCGGACGTCCGGGACGGCCTCAAGCCCGTCCACCGCCGCGTCCTGTACGCCATGTACGACGGCGGCTACCGCCCCGAGCGCGGCTTCTACAAGTGCGCCCGTGTCGTCGGCGACGTCATGGGCAACTACCACCCGCACGGCGACTCCTCGATCTACGACGCGCTGGTCCGCCTCGCGCAGCCGTGGTCGATGCGGATGCCGCTGGTGGACTCCAACGGCAACTTCGGTTCTCCCGGCAACGACCCGGCGGCCGCCATGCGGTACACCGAGTGCAAGATGATGCCGCTGTCCATGGAGATGGTCCGCGACATCGACGAGGAGACCGTCGACTTCACGGACAACTACGACGGCCGCTCCCAGGAGCCGACCGTCCTGCCCGCCCGCTTCCCGAACCTGCTGATCAACGGCTCGGCCGGCATCGCGGTCGGTATGGCGACCAACATCCCGCCGCACAACCTGCGCGAGGTCGCGGCCGGCGCCCAGTGGTACCTGGAGAACCCGGAGGCCTCGCACGAGGAGCTCCTGGACGCGCTCATGGAGCGGATCAAGGGCCCCGACTTCCCGACCGGCGCGCTCGTCGTGGGCCGCAAGGGCATCGAGGAGGCGTACCGCACGGGCCGTGGCTCGATCACCATGCGCGCGGTCGTCGAGGTCGAGGAGATCCAGAACCGCCAGTGCCTGGTGGTCACGGAGCTGCCGTACCAGACCAACCCCGACAACCTCGCGCAGAAGATCGCCGACCTGGTGAAGGACGGCAAGGTCGGCGGCATCGCGGACGTCCGGGACGAGACCAGCTCCCGTACCGGTCAGCGTCTGGTCATCGTGCTCAAGAGGGACGCGGTCGCCAAGGTCGTACTGAACAACCTCTACAAGCACACGGACCTCCAGTCGAACTTCAGCGCCAACATGCTGGCGCTGGTCGACGGCGTTCCGCGCACGCTGTCGCTGGACGCGTTCATCCGCCACTGGGTGACGCACCAGATCGAGGTCATCGTCCGCCGTACGCGCTTCAGGCTGCGCAAGGCCGAGGAGCGGGCGCACATCCTGCGCGGTCTGCTGAAGGCCCTGGACGCCATCGACGAGGTCATCGCGCTGATCCGGCGCAGCGACACCGTCGACATCGCGCGCACGGGCCTGATGGAGCTCCTGGAGATCGACGAGATCCAGGCCAACGCCATCCTCGAGATGCAGCTGCGCCGGCTGGCCGCCCTGGAGCGCCAGAAGATCATCCAGGAGCACGACGAACTCCAGGCGAAGATCACGGAGTACAACGCGATCCTGGCCTCGCCGGTCCGCCAGCGCGGCATCGTCAGCGAGGAACTCGCGGTCATCGTCGAGAAGTTCGGCGACGACCGCAAGACGATGCTGGTCCCCTACGACGGTGACATGTCCATCGAGGACCTGATCGCCGAGGAGGACATCGTCGTCACGGTCACGCGCGGCGGCTACGTCAAGCGCACCAAGACCGACGACTACCGCGCCCAGAAGCGCGGCGGCAAGGGCGTGCGCGGCACGAAGCTCAAGGAAGACGACATCGTCGACCACTTCTTCGTCTCCACGACCCACCACTGGCTGCTGTTCTTCACGAACAAGGGCCGGGTCTACCGGGCGAAGGCGTACGAGCTGCCCGACGCCGGCCGTGACGCGCGTGGACAGCATGTCGCGAACCTGCTGGCCTTCCAGCCGGACGAGGCGATCGCCGAGATCCTCGCGATCCGCACCTACGACGTGGCGCCGTACCTGGTGCTGGCCACGAAGGGCGGCTTGGTCAAGAAGACGGCTCTGAAGGATTACGATTCGCCGCGTTCCGGTGGTGTCATCGCGATCAACCTCCGGGAGACGGACGACGGTTCGGACGACGAACTGATCGGAGCCGAGCTTGTTTCGGCCGAGGACGATCTGCTCCTGATCAGCAAGAAGGCGCAATCGATCAGGTTCACTGCCACGGACGACGCATTGCGACCCATGGGCCGTGCGACCTCGGGTGTCAAGGGCATGAGTTTCCGTGAGGGAGACGAGCTGCTCTCGATGAATGTTGTTCGACCCGGTACGTTCGTGTTCACTGCCACAGACGGCGGGTACGCGAAGCGGACCGCCGTCGACGAATACCGCGTCCAGGGTCGCGGCGGCCTCGGCATCAAGGCCGCCAAGATCGTGGAGGACCGTGGTTCTCTCGTCGGCGCGCTGGTGGTCGAGGAGACCGACGAGATCCTCGCCATCACGCTGGGCGGCGGTGTGATTCGTACGCGAGTCAACGAGATCAGGGAGACGGGCCGTGACACCATGGGCGTCCAACTGATCAACCTGGGCAAGCGCGATGCCGTCGTCGGTATCGCACGTAACGCCGAGGCGGGACGCGAGGCGGAGGAGGTCGAAGGCGATGACGCCGTCGACGAGACCGCCGAGGGTACCGCGACCACCGGCACGGACGAGGGCGAGGCGCCCTCGACCGAGTAGCACGAGGAGTGAGTCAGCGTGAGCGGAGCCACGGGCGCCGGATCGTCCGGTACCTCTACCGGTTCTCAGGCCGGTACGGATACGGACGGCGGCGGCCGTGGCTCCGCCGCGCAGGCGACAGATTCGCACACGACCCAGCTCAAAGCGATCAAGTCGCCTGCGAAGGACTCACCCTCGCCCGACTCGCATGGATCCCAGGGGGGAACTGTGACGGACACCCGAGGCCCGCAGACCCAGCAGTACGCGGCCGGCGCGGGCCCGGCTGCTCCGGGCGCACAGCCGCCGCAGCAGGCTTCCGCCGAGCCGCCGGCTCCGTCCCCGCTGCCGGGGGAGCGCGGGCCCCAGCAGGCCGCCGGGCCGTACCACCCGCCGCAGGCCTACCCGGCGCAGGCCGCCGTCTCCGGGGGCGCCGTACGCCGCCCGCGCACCGGCGCGCGCACCACGCCGCGCACCCGCAAGGCACGGCTGCGGGTGGCCAAGGCCGACCCGTGGTCGGTGATGAAGGTCAGCTTCCTGCTCTCCATCGCGCTGGGCATCTGCACGATCGTGGCGGCCGCGGTGCTGTGGATGGTCATGGACGCGATGGGCGTCTTCTCGACCGTCGGCGGCACGATCTCCGAGGCGACCGGCTCCAACGAGTCGAACGGCTTCGACCTGCAGTCGTTCCTGTCGCTGCCGAACGTCCTGATGTTCACGACGATCATCGCGGTCATCGACGTCGTCCTCGCGACGGCTCTCGCGACCCTCGGCGCGTTCATCTACAACCTGTCCGCGGGCTTCGTCGGCGGTGTCGAGCTGACGCTCGCCGAGGACGAGTGACGAGCGGGCGGCATTAACTCCGATCGCCGTTTCAAACCTCTCCCGAGGGGCCGCGGACAACCGATTTTGGGACTGCCCGTGTCGTGCGCTAATCTTCAGGAGTCAGCGCGCGGGACACACACCGCAGAGCGCGGCGGGGCTATAGCTCAGTTGGTTAGAGCGCATCCCTGATAAGGATGAGGCCACAGGTTCAAATCCTGTTAGCCCCACCATCACGAAGACCCTCAGTCCATCGGACTGGGGGTCTTTTGGTTGCCGTTCAACTGGAGTGGCTCACCGGCCGCCGTCGGTTCCGACATGGAACCTCGTGAGGGCGAAGATGATCAGGAGGTCGAGTGTCATGACGGGGATGGACCACAGCGGGTAGTAGGGGACGAACATGAACTGGGTGATCAGGCTGATGCCTGCGGCCGCCGTACCGGCCCCGCGCCCCCAGCTCTTGTTGGTCACGACTCCCATGCCGGCGATGACGAGTGCCAGTCCGACCACGATGTGAATCCAGCCCCAAGCCGTCAGGTCGAATCGATAGGCGTACTGGGACGCGGCGAACAAGGTGTCCCCCGCGATGCCGGATGCTCCCATGAGAATGCTGAGCGGCCCGCTGAGCATCATCACGGCGCCGGCGAACAGGGACGCGCCGCTGAGTCTCCCGCTGTTGCCCGGCCCCCCATGCCCTCGCCGTGTCTCGCTCGATATCGCTGCCATGGCCGCCACCTTCCTGTACAGCACGGTCACCGCCGCACAGCGCCGCTGCGACGCCGAACCACGCTCCACTGTCAGGATCACCGCGATCCTTCGGCTCCGCGACTGCAACCGGCGGTGAGGACTCTGCGACCGATCTGAGGCACCCAAGCATGATGGCCCCCCCGGCCGATGGAGACCGGGGGGTGTCGCTGTGTGTACGTCTATGTAGCGGGCGTGTACGCAAGTTCGCCGTTACATCGCGGAGGGCGACGGTGGGTGAGGTGCCGTGACCTTCTGCTGTCCGTGCTGTCGTGCTGTCCGAGCCGTCCGTGCCGTCCGAGCCGCGCGGACTGTTCGAACTGTTCGCGCTGTCAGCGCTGGAGGGGCGTGGCCGGCTCGGCGGCCGAGTCGTCGCAAGGGGACGTGGCTCCGTCGGCCTCCTCCGTGTCCGCGTCCGCGGGCGGGCGGTGGCGGCAGCTGGGGGTCTTGCCGTGGGCCTCGGCGCGGATGCGCTGCTTCATCGTGGGGGGCAGGGACCTGGTGAAGGACCAGGGCCAGAGGGATGGCGCCAGTGCCGTGGCCTCGGTGCTGCTGTTGCGGGTCGGCTCGGTCTGCGGTACGGCCGCGGAGGCGGTCGTGGTGATGAGTCCGAGCGTCGTGCAGAGCGCCAGGAGGGCGGTGACGATGGCGGTCCACAGGTTCATGACCTTGTTCTGGGCCATGGCCCCTCACTTTCGGGTTGGGCGATTTGCGTACTTTCCTCATGATGTGTATGGCGGCTGCGAAATCATGGACCGACGCCCGTGGCGCGTCGATGTTCAGATGAACACCACTCGGATGGGTGCAAGAAGCCCGAAAACTGGAGGAGAGTGGAGAAGGAAGCCCAAAGTGACCCTCGGTGGAGATGTGATCACCCTCCGATCGGAGCGGCGTCATCCGGTTCTACTGCGGTGTGCAGGGCGGAAGTTGAGGGGCTGACGCAGGTCACCGATCGGTATCGGTCGGTGTGTATAGTCGGGCGCCAGAGGTCCCCTACGTCAAGGAAAGACGAGGTCGCACGGTGAAGAAGCTTCTCCTGGTCGCACTGGCCGCCATCGGCGGGCTCCTCGTGTACCGCCAGATCCAGGCGGATCGCGCCGAGCAGGATCTGTGGACGGAGGCGACCGACTCCGTGCCCACGGGTTCGTGAGTACCGACATCCGGTTCTGAACAGACCCCGGCCGCCTCGCGGTCGGGGTTTTGTGTTGCGCGAGACGCGGCCGGGCAGGATGAGCCACGATCAGGCGACGGCGAGGGGTGACGCGTGATGGGGCGGCGTACGGAGCGGTGGCGCGGCGTGTGCGCGGCTGTCGTGGGAACGGCCCTGGCCGCCCTTCTGCCCACACAGACCGCCCTCGCGGCGAGCACACCCGGCCCCTCCTACGAGTTCGCCCCCGACGCCCGGTCGGTCACAGGCGCCGCGACCGCCTCGGACGCCGAACCCCTCGCCATCGGTGAGACATACAGGAGCACCCTCCCCGCGAGCGGAAAGCTCTACTACCGCCTCGCACTCGACGAGACGTCGGACACGTACGTCTCCGTCACGGCCGTCCCGCGCGCGGGCACCACGGTTTCCGCCACCGGCGGCATCAGGGTGTACCTCCAGGACGCCGACAGCCGCTCCTGCTCCGTCGAGAGCGGCTACTTCGGAGCGAGCCGCAGTCCTCGGCCTGTCGTCGCCTGGGGAGCGCGGGAGACCTCCTCCAGGCGCAGCCTGTGCAAGGGCGCCGGCCTGTACTACGTACGCGTCGAGCGCCTCGACGGCACGGACGCCTCACCTGACGACTGGGACCTGGAGCTCGCCCCGGTGTCGGAGTCACGCCTGGACCGGGCCGAGGCGACGAGCGCGCCGCAGGGCTGGAACTCCGAGCCCCCACAGCCTCCGACGGGCCAGGCCGTACGACGTCCGGGCGGCGCGGGCTTCGACGAAGCGGTGTCGGTGAAGCAGGGGGTCTTGAGCACCGACATCGAGCCCGGACAGACGCTCTTCTACACAGTGCCGGTCGACTGGGGCCGGCAGATCCACGTCACCGCCGAACTGGGCGGCACCACGCGCGGCCGCTACGTGGGCAATGCGCTCACCGTGTCCCTGTACAACCCCGCGCGCGTGCCCGTCGACGACATGGGCATCGGCTACAACGGCACCCAGAGGACGGATTCCCTCGCCCCCTTGCCCCCGGTCGACTACGCCAACCGCTACGCCTCCTCCCGACAGGACAGAGCGATGCGGTTCGCCGGCTCGTACTACCTCGCCCTCCATCTCTCGACGGCCATGGCCGAGAAGTACGGCGACCAGCCGTTCGGCGTGACGCTGCGGGTGCGGGTCGACGGCACGCCCGAGGCGGCACCCGCGTACGCGGCGCCGTCCGAGCCTCGGGGCCTGTTCGAGGTGTCGGCACAGGACCGGGCCTCGGCGGCCGGGGGCGCGGCAGGCGATGCGGTGATGAAGGTGGTCGCCGTGGCGGGGATCGGGGGCGGGAGCCTGGTGCTGGTCGCCCTGGGGGCGTGGACGGTGGTGGCGCGGCGGAGGGCGGCCGGGGCCGTCGGGTAGGAGCGGGGGTTCTGGTGCCGTGAGCACTCAGATCCGGGTCAGTGCCCAGAAACCCACGGCGTAGCAGGCCAGCGCGAGAAGCAGCAGCGGGACGACCACCTTGGCCGGAGGGCCGGGGCGCCGTCGTGCCCTGCGCGCTCCTCTGCCTGCGCGGTGCCGCGAGATTTCCTGGGCCGGAGGTGGAACCTGCGGGACCTGAGCGGTGTACGAAGCAGTAGAGGCGTCGGCGCGCTGGAGCGGCGGGGGCGGCGTGGGATAGGGCGGCGCCTGCGGTCGGGGGGAGGGCAGGACATGCGTGGGGTCGTCGGGGGAGACGTGGGAAGGCTGGTGCTGCGCGCTCTGCTGTGCCTGTCCCGGTGTCTGGGCGTGCGGGGGGCGGGTCTGGGGGGAGGAGGCAGTGGCCTGCGGGGGTGGCAGAGGGAAGCTGCCGGTGTCCGACATGCTGGGCGGCCGTGTGGCACCGGAGGACTCGGGGAGGGACGCCGCCGACCGCGGTCCGGTGCTCTGACGGGGATCGGGGGGTACGGCACCGGGGGCGTGGCCCCGGCGCGGATCGGCCGACACGGAGTCGGTGCCGGGCCATGCGGAGTCGTCGTCCCGGGTGGGCGGCCGGACTCCGGTGCCTGGTCCGGGGGAGGCCTGCACGGGCGAGGGTAGGTCGGCACTCGGTTCTGGGGCGGCCTGCCCGGATGGCGGGAAGCCCGCACTCGGTCCCGCGTCGGTCGGCCCGGACGGCGGGAGGCCGGCACTCGGTCCGGGGGCAACCTGCCCGGACCGTGGCCCGGAGCCGGTTCCCGGCCCCGAGAAGTCCGAGGCCTGCAACGTGTCCGAGGACCCCGTCCGCACCCCCGGCGCGGGTTTGAGCGGTCCCGCCGGTCCGAATCCCGGTGGCAGCGGACCCAGTTGGTCGAAGATCTCGATCAGTTCGTCGTCGGGGCTCGGCTCCGGCAGGAGCTCCGCGGCCGCGGCGAGTGCCTTGCGCGCCCCCGTGGCGGTGCGGAACCGCGCCTGTGGATCCGGCTGCACCAGCGTGGCCACGACCTGCCACAGAGGCTCGGGAATGCCCTTGGGCGCACTCGGCGTCCCGTGCGCCGCGAAGTACTGGACGAGAGCCTTGGCGTCCGGCTTGGCGCCCTCCAAGAGATACAGCGCGACCAGACCGACGGCGAACAGATCGGCGGGGAAGTCCGGCTCCGAGCCCATCATCTGCTCGGGCGAGATGTAACCCGGCGTCCCCACCACGAGGTTGGTCTCCGTCAGCCGCGGTTCGCCCAGCCGCATCGCGATGCCGAAGTCGGACAGCCGCAGCCGGGGCCGACCGGTACCGGTGGCCTCCAGCAGCACGTTGGCGGGCTTGATGTCCCGGTGCACCACATCCTCCGCGTGCACCGCCGCCAGCCCCGAGAGCAGCTGGTCGAGGAGCGTGCACACGAAGGACGGCGGCAGGGGACCGTAGTCCCCGATCAGATGGGCCAGCGAACCACCGCCGACCAGATCCATGGTGAACAGGACCTTGTCGTCGTCGGCGGCCCAACTGGCGGGCGCGAGCACATGAGGGTGGTCGATCCGCAGCGCCTGTTCGCGGACGAAGCGCAGCAGCGAGTGCGCGTCGCTCTGCTGCAACACCTTGGCGGCGACATACCGACGGCGGCGGTGGTCCCAGGCGCGCCACACGGCGCCGACACCTCCACGGCCGATCGGATCGACGAGTTCGTACCGGCCGGCGAAGACCTCACCCATGGCTGTGCGTCGCTCCTCCCCCTGCGGTCTCCCCCCTTGCCTCCCCCTCCGCGAGCGATACGACTCCCGCCGCACCGCTCCGGGACGAGTGACACCCCTCGCACCGCTCTCCGGCGAGTGACACGGCCCGTTCCCCGGCCGGTGAGTGACACGCCCCCACGTGTCCCTCCCGGAAGAGCGACGACTCCCGTGCCCTCTCCGCGCGGCGCGACCCCCTCGCGCCTCCTCGGCCGTCGGCCCGGCTGCCGAACCCCCTTCGGTGACCGGGCCGCCGCGGGGTCAGCTCTGGTGGGACTGGTAGTGCGAGACCGCGTCGGAGGTGCGGCCCGCGCCGTAGACCCGGAGGAACTCTGCCAGTTCCGGATGGGTCGGGGCGAGGGTGTCCGCCGCGTCGATGATGTCCCCCGCGGCCGCGACCGACCGCAGCAGCGACTGGATCTCACGGACGACCCGCTTGACCGTCGGTGCTCCCGAACTGCTGGTCGTGGTCGTGGCGTTGCTGAGCACCGAGCCCCCTTGCGACTTCTTGATCTCGTCCATCCGCTCGGTCGCCTCGGCGGCGCTGACGCTGCCGTCCGCGACCTGCCTCGCCAGGTCCTGGAGCAGTTGCACCCGCTGGACCACGGCCGGATTGCCGATCTTCGCCCGCTGACCGCTCATCAGCTGCGACAGCATCGGTGCGGACAGTCCCAGCACCCCCGCGAGACGAGCCTGGTTGAGACCAAGATCGTCGATGAGCTTACGGAAGAGCGCCCCCAGCGGCTCCCCGTACCAGTTCCGCTGCAGTTCCCGCGCTCTTGCGGTCGCTTCCTGCTGTGCGGCGTCCATTGCGTCTCCCCATCGCTTCCCCAAATACCGCGGTTCGCTGTAGCGAACCACGCCGAGCATCTTACGGAGAGTGGTCGTTCATCGGGACCCCCAATCTTTTTGCGAGATACCCGGGGCGACCCGGTACTCTGGTCTGCGACGCCCACCGGTATGAGTCACTTCCGGTCGGACGCTCCTCTTCCGGGGCCTTAGCTCAGTTGGTAGAGCGCTGTCTTTGCATGGCAGATGTCAGGGGTTCGACTCCCCTAGGCTCCACACCTCGGACCGGTCAGACGCCCTTCGCGGCGTCTGACCGGTTCTTGCATGTGCCGGTTTTTCACGCGACGGATCCGCGTGTGCGACGGGTGTGGACGAAGAGGGGCTTCTCAGGTGACGTGAGTCACTTGGAGACGCCCGAGGCGTTGCAGATATTTGCGCAAACGTGAGCGTCGGCAGAGTGCGGAAATCTGTCGCGCGAGGAGCCGACGAGATGGCGGAGCCGATGCTTCCGCTGGTGGAGGCCTTGTGGGGACTGGTGAGAGCGTGTGCTGGTAACCAGGGCGATGCTCACCGTCAACACAGTCTGTGCGGAACTTGCACACCTGAACCGTTGCAAACGTCATCGTGGGTGCAGAGGGCAAGCATCCGCTGTTCCACGTGAAACATCGCTGTGGGGCAGCAGACCCTCAAGTCTCCTGCCCCACAGCGGTGTTCGGACTGCCGGACGTCAGGGGCGGTCGTCGCGGTGCGCGGCCTCCTCCTCGGCCTCCTTGGCCTGCACCTCGGGGTCGAGCACGGACTGGCCGCTGCCGTCGACCGACGTCAGCCGGCTCGACTCCGGGACCTCCGTCGCGGCGGGCGGCTCGACCAGCCAGTCGGGGTTGGCCTGCTTGTCCCACCACTTCCAGGCGGCGTAGGCACCGCCCGCGAGGACACCCGCGATCGCCAGCGCCTTGGCGAGACGGCCGGCCCTCGCCCGGCGCTGATGCTTACGGGCCAGCTTCTCGATCTCCTTGGCCGAGACCTGACCGCGCAACGCGAGCAGCGCGGCCGCACCACGGGATGCGGCCTCGTCCCTCACGGGCCCGGCCGCGGCCACGGCCTGCTCGATCCTCGGACGTGAATAGTCGGCGGCCTGCCGGGCAGCCTTGCGGGTGCGGACGGCAGCCTCATGGGCGGCCTGGTCGACCTTCGGCGGCACATGCGTCAGGGCCTGTTCCAGACGCGGCGCGAGATGCGCGTCGTACTGGACGCGGGCCTGCTCCGCCGCCTGCGACACCTTCGGCGCGAGCCGTACGCGTGCCTCGTGTGTGTAGTGAGCGGCCCTGTCCTTGGCCGTGTCGGCGTAGGGCGCCACCACTTCCGCGGCGTGCAGCACGCTGTCCTTCGCCGAACCGGTCGCGGCGCGCACGCTGTCGATGCGGGTCACGGGAATCCTCCTCCTCGGTGGCGTACGGTAATTCGACTTTCCACCCTTTTACGGATCATGCCTGCCAACGGGCACTTGGGCATGTGAGGGCGGGCATCCGGGTCATGGGCGCTGACTCCGGACGATCTCCGATCAAGCGCTGCTGAAGAACTGATCACATGCAATAGCGGATGAATACGGGGCAACGGGAGCTTGTCGTCGACAATGCCACGGATCGCCGACGAACGCTCCCGGCCCGGGACTACTCGACCGGTTTTCTGCAGGCGACGCCCCGCAACGGATGCCCGCAGGAGGACGACGAGCGACGGATCCCGTGGACCGTGCGAGGATCGGGGAGTCACAGAAAGACGACGGAAGGCAGATCGTGGCCGAGCATCTCTACGCCACCCTGAAGACCAACCACGGCGACATCGAGGTCCGGCTCCTCCCGAACCACGCGCCGATCACGGTCAGGAACTTCGTCGAGCTCGCCACGGGTGAGCGCGAGTGGACCAACCCCGCCACCGGCGAGAAGTCCACGGCCAGGCTCTACGACGGCACGGTCTTCCACCGCGTCATCAGCGGCTTCATGATCCAGGGCGGCGACCCCCTCGGCAACGGCACCGGCGGCCCGGGCTACCAGTTCCAGGACGAGTTCCACCCGGACCTCTCCTTCGACAGGCCCTACCTCCTGGCCATGGCCAACGCCGGCCCGGGCACCAACGGCTCGCAGTTCTTCGTCACCGTCGGCCCCACGACGTGGCTGAACCGCAAGCACACCATCTTCGGCGAGGTCGTCGACGCGGGCAGCCAGAAGGTCGTCGACGCCATCGCGGGCACGCAGACCAACCCGCGCACCGACCGCCCCCTCAACGACGTCGTCATCGAGTCGGTCGTCGTCGAGACCCGCAAGGGCTGATACACCGAGCCCCGCCAGGGAACCAAACGCCCCGCTCGTCCGTAAGGATGGGCGGGGCGGTTTCATTGCATACGACGACTTAGGGGACCCGATGGACCAGGCGCCAGGCAGCCCGCAGGGCCCGGAGGACCGAGGCCCCCAGCAAGCCGACGGCCTGCCCGGCTGCTACCGCCACCCCGACCGCGAGACCGGCATCCGCTGCACCCGCTGCGAACGCCCGATCTGCCCCGAGTGCATGGTCAGCGCCTCCGTCGGCTTCCAGTGCCCCGACTGCGTCCGCGGCGGCTCCGGCACCGGCCACCGCCCCGACGCCGCGATGCCCCGCACGATCGCCGGCGGCACGGTCGCGGCCGACCCCCGATTGGTCACCAAGATCCTCGTCGGGATCAACCTCGCCGTGTTCATCGCCGTTCGGACGTCGGACGCACTGCTCAGTGATCTTGTGCTCATCGGCGCCTGGCCGCCGGCCCCGTTCACACCCACCGCGGGGGTGGCGGACGGTCAGTGGTACCGCCTGGTCACTTCGATGTTCACGCACCAGGAGATCTGGCACATCGCCTTCAACATGCTGAGCCTGTGGTGGCTCGGCGGCCCACTGGAGGCGGCCCTCGGCCGTGCCCGCTATCTCGCGCTCTACCTGGTGTCCGGCCTCGCCGGCAGCGTCCTGGCCTATCTGCTGGAGTCCCCGACCACGGCCACGCTCGGCGCCTCCGGCGCCATCTTCGGCCTGTTCGGCGCCACCGCCGTCCTGATGCGCCGGCTCAACTACGACATGCGGCCGATCATCGCGCTCCTGGTGATCAACCTGATCTTCACCTTCAACCCGGCGTTCGACATCTCCTGGCAGGCCCACATCGGCGGCCTCGTCGGAGGCGTGGTGATCGGCTACGCCATGGTGCACGCCCCACGCGAGCGACGGGCCCTCATCCAGTACGGCACCTGCGCTCTGGTCCTGGCCCTGGTCGTCGTATTGACGCTGGTGAGGACGGCTCAGCTCACCTGAGCGGGGCAGTTGTCCACAGCGGGTGGCGAATCTTGTGCATAGTGTGCACGAACAACTGTGCCCCCTGCCGTCGACCGGTGTTTGCGCAGGTCAGGCAGGGGGCGAACAGGCTTGCGGGGGCCGGTGTGGCAGTCGTACCGGCGTCAACTCTCTGTGGGTTATCCACAGATCGTCGTTCTATCCCCAGGGCCTGTGGATATTCTCGCGATCTGTGGATAACTCAGCGAATAGCCCTGGGCAGAGCTACTTCCACTGTGTGGAGACGCCGAATCCCGCGGCGATGAAGCCGAAGCCCACCACGATGTTCCAGTTGTCGAGCTTGTCGATGGGCAGCGAGCCGTCCGTCACATAGAAGACGACGATCCAGGCCAGCCCGATGACGAACAGGGCCAACATGACGGGCGCGACCCAGGCGCGGCTGTTCAGCTTGATGCTGGTCGCCTGCTTCGCCGGCGGCGGCGTGTAATCAGCCTTCTTGCGGATACGTGACTTCGGCACGAGGGTCTCTCCTGTCGATGCGCTGCGTGGCCGCGCAGGTAACTAGGTCGGGCTCGGGGCAGCGTACAAGGGGACACTTAGTGCTCCCCCGGGCGTCCGTTAGCGTAGTGCTTCCGCGGCGCCGAAGGAGATAAGGGTACGTTGAGCAATTCTGCCGACTCCCCCCAGGCCGGATCCAGTCCTGTCCGCAAACGGGGTTTCCGTCCCGTGCGGCTGCTCACGGTGGCCGTCTTCGCTCTCGCGGGCCTCATCTTCTTCACCAGCTTCAATACGGCCAAGGGCACCAATATCCGTACGGATGCCTCGTTGCTGAAGCTCTCCGACCTCATCCTGGAGCGCAGCCACAAGAACGGTCAGCTGGACGAGACCAACGGGACGCTCAGGGACGACGTCGAGGCGCTGGCCGAGCGGGACGACGGCAGTACCCAGGCCGAGGACGACAAGCTGGCGGCGCTGGAGAAGAGGGCGGGGACGCAGAAGCTGAAGGGCGAGGCGATCTCGGTCACGCTCAACGACGCCCCGCCGGACGCCACCGCCAAGCTCCCCGGCTATCCCGAGCCGCAGCCGGACTACCTGGTCATCCACCAGCAGGACCTCCAGGCCGTGGTGAACGCCCTGTGGCAGGCCGGCGCCCAGGGCATCAAGGTCATGGACCAGCGGCTGATCTCCACCAGCGCCGTGCGCTGCGTGGGCAACACGCTCATCCTCCAGGGCCGGGTCTACTCGCCGCCGTACAAGATCACGGCGGTCGGGGACCCGGAGAAGCTGAAGGAGTCGCTCGCGGCGAGCCCGGCGATCCAGAACTACATGGTGTACGTCAACGTCTACGGACTCGGCTGGAAAGTCGAGGACGAAGGGACGGTGACTCTGCCCGGCTACTCGGGCACAGTGGATCTGCAGTACGCCAAGCCTGTGGAGTAGGTCCCTTCTGGAGCCGCCGGTGCGTGTCGTCGTCAGGACCGTCAGCGAACTCTGCATCACCGTCGGCACCGTCATAGTCCTCTTCGTGGTCTACGTGCTGTTCTGGACCGGCGTGAAGGCCGACGACGTCATGGGCGAGCAGATCGACCAGCTCCAGGACCAGTGGGCGAAGGGGAACGTCGAGCAGCCCAAGGCCACAGGGGGCGCCGAAGCGACTCCGGCCGCGCCGGCGGCGTACAAGAGCGGCAAGCCCTTCGCGATCATGTACATCCCGCGGCTTGGTTTCACGTGGAACAAGCCCGTGCTGGAGGGGACGGCCGTCGGCACCCTGAAGAAGGGGCTCGGCCACTACGCGCGGACCGCGCGGCTCGGGGAGAAGGGGAACTTCTCGGTGGCCGGTCACCGGCGTACGTACGGCGACCCCTTCAAGGACTTTCCCAAGCTGCGGCGCGGGGACGCGGTGGTGCTGACGGACGGGACAACTTGGTTCACGTATCGGATCGACAAAGGGCCCTACAAAACCGTGCCCACGGACGTTGAGGTGATCGATCCTGTGCCACGTAAGTCGGGGTATACGCGGTCGGGCCGCTATCTCACCCTGACCACGTGCGATCCGGAGTGGGGCCACAGTCACCGGCTGATCGTGTGGGCGCACCTGGACTCCACACAGCCTGTGGAGGAAGGGAAGCCGACGGCCCTGCGCCGTTAGTCTGGTGCGGTACGGCGTGAGTCTGGTGCCGTGGTGCGACGGAAGGGACGGCATGTACGGCTGGATCTGGCGGCATCTGCCAGGGAACGCGTGGGTGAGGGCATTGATCTCACTCGTGCTGGTGCTTGCTGTGGTCTACGTCCTGTTCCAGTACGTCTTCCCGTGGGCCGAACCGCTGCTGCCCTTCAACGATGTGACGGTGGACAACCAGTGAGTGCGCGGATTCTCGTCGTCGACAACTACGACAGCTTCGTCTTCAACCTGGTGCAGTACCTGTACCAGCTGGGCGCCGAGTGCGAGGTGCTGCGCAACGACGAGGTGTCCACGGCGCACGCCCAGGACGGCTTCGACGGTGTGCTGCTGTCGCCGGGCCCCGGGACGCCGGAGGAGGCGGGCGTCTGCATCGAGATGGTCCGCCACTGCGCGGCCACCGGGGTGCCCGTCTTCGGCGTGTGCCTGGGGATGCAGTCGATGCAGGTGGCGTACGGCGGTGTCGTGGACCGGGCGCCGGAGCTGCTGCACGGCAAGACGTCGCTGGTGGAGCACGAGGGCAAGGGCGTCTTCGCGGGCCTGCCGACCCCCTTCACCGCGACCCGCTACCACTCCCTCGCCGCTGAACCGGAGACGGTGCCGGGCGAGCTGGAGGTGACCGCGCGGACGCACGACGGGATCATCATGGGGCTGCGCCACCGTGAACTGCCGGTCGAGGGTGTGCAGTTCCACCCCGAGTCGGTGCTGACGGAACACGGGCACCGGATGCTGGCCAACTGGCTGGTGGAGTGCGGCGACCAGGGTGCGGTGGCGAGAAGCGCGGGGCTGGCCCCGGTGGTGGGCAGGGCCTCGGCGTGACCGCACTGCGCCCCGAGCGCGAGTCCGGTACCTCGTACGGGGAGCAGTCGTACGAGGGTGCCGGTGTGCTTGGGGAGTGGTACGACAGCGCGTCGTACGACGCGGGGGGCGGTGCGGGGGTCGATGAGCCCTGGGTGCCGCCGGCCGACGACGAGACGGTGGCGTTGCGGATACCGGAGCCACCGCCGACGCGAATAGACGGGGCCGTGTCGGCGTCTGGACCGGCGTCTGACGCCTCGTCCGCCACAGGAGCCCCCGGAACCCCTGCGGGGGGCCGTGCGGCCCGCAGGAAGGCCGCCAAGCGCCGTGGTGGGCGTCATGGGGGTGGAGCGAAGCCTGCCGCGGAGTCGGCGGAGGAGCAGACGTCGGCTGCGCCGCTCTCCCGTGTCGAGGCCCGGCGGCAGGCGCGGGCGCGCAAGCCCGGTCCTGCGGTGCTGGCGAGCCGGGCGGTCGGTGAGGTGTTCATCACGACCGGCGTCCTGATGCTGCTGTTCGTCACCTACCAGTTGTGGTGGACGAACGTGCGGGCGCACGCCCAGGCCGGCAAGGAGGCGAGCACGCTCCAGAACGAGTGGGCGAGCGGGAAGCGGGCGCCGGGCGAGTTCGAGCCGGGGCAGGGGTTCGCGCTGCTGCACATTCCCAAGCTGGACGTGGTCGTGCCGATAGCGGAGGGCGTCAGCAACAAGAAGGTGCTCGACCGGGGCATGGTCGGGCACTACTCCGAGGGCGCGCTGAAGACGGCCATGCCGAGCGCGAAGACCGGGAACTTCGGGCTCGCGGGGCATCGGAACACTCATGGCGAGCCGTTCCGGTACATCAACAGGCTCAGCAAGGGTGACGAGATCGTCGTGGAGACGCAGGACGACTACTTCGTCTACAAGATGACGTCCTCGCTGCCGGTGACGGCGCCGAGCAACACCAGCGTGCTGAATCCGGTTCCTCCGCAGTCGGGTTTCACCGAGCCGGGCCGTTACATCACCCTTACGACCTGCACGCCGGAGTTCACCAGCAAGTACCGGTTGATCGTCTGGGGCAAGATGGTCGAGGACCGGCCGCGCAGCAAGGGCAAGCCGGATGCGCTCGTCCAGTAAGGGCAGATGAACAGTGGCAGCGACCGCGGAGCAGCACGAGGTCACCGACACCACCCCCGCCCCGCGCCGCCGCGGCATGGGGCCGATCGCCACGGCGGTCAGTGTCTTCGGTGAACTCCTCATCACGGCGGGCCTGATCCTCGGCCTGTTCGTCGTCTACTCGCTGTGGTGGACGAACGTCGTCGCCGACCGCGCGGCGGGCAAACAGGCCGACAAGGTCCGTGACAACTGGGCCCAGGACACGGGGCCGGGTGCGCTGAACACCAAGAACGGCATCGGCTTCCTGCATGTCCCCGCGATGAAGAACGGCGAGGTCCTGGTCGAGAAGGGCACGTCGACCAAGCAGCTCAACGACGGTGTCGCCGGTTACTACACCGACCCGGTCAAGGCGACGCTCCCGATGTCCGGCAAGGACGGCAACTTCTCCCTCGCGGCCCACCGGGACGGTCACGGCGCCAAGTTCCACAACATCGACAAGATCGAGAAGGGCGACCCGATCGTCTTCGAGACGAAGGACAAGTGGTACGTCTACAAGGCGTACGCGATCCTTCCGGAGACCTCGAAGTACAACGTCAAGGTGCTCGGCGCCATCCCCAAGGAGTCCGGCAGGAAGAAGGCCGGCAAGTACATCACGCTGACGACCTGCACGCCGGTGTACACGTCCCGGTACCGGTATGTGGTGTGGGGCGAGTTGGTGCGGGTGGAGAAGGTGGACAGCGAGCGGACCTTGCCCAAGGAGCTGCGCTGACCGGGTCACCGGGACGGGAATGCAAAGAGACGTCGCTGGCCTGCGGGTTGCTGGTGTCGTAACCGCCCGCGCGCACTTCGGACGGAAGATTCTTGCGACCTGCGCCCCCCGTGAAGCACTGAGGGGCTGGTCGCTTTGAAGCGACCAGCCCCTCAGATGGGGTCGACCAGGGGTCAGTCCTCGGTGCGGGCAGCCGTTCCGGTGGTGCCGCCGAAGAAGGTGCCTCCGCCGTTGTTGCCGCCGTTGTTGTTCTGGGCCACGGCCACCATGTTGACCGCGGTGCCTCGGGCGACCTGGGTGCCCGGTTGCGGGTCCTGGGTGAGGACGATGGCGTTGTCGTCCGAGGAGCCGCCGATCTGACCGACCGACAGGCCGACGTCCTGCAGGGCCTTCTTGGCGTCCTTCACGCTCAGCTGGGTCACCTGCGGCACCTGGACCTGCTCGTCCTCGGCCTTCTTGCCGAGGTGGATCGTCACCGTCGAGTTCTTGTCGACCGAGGAGCCGGCCGCCGGGTCGACGCTGATGACCTTGTTGACCAGGTTGTCGTCCTCGGTCTCCGTGTCGGTGACACAGTTGCCGCTGAGGTTGCTCTCCGTCATCCGGGCCTTGGCCTCGTCGCAGGTCAGGCCGCTGACGTCGGGGACGGTCGACTTCTGGACCTCGATGGCGACCGTGAGGGTGATCGTCGAGCCCTTTTCGACTTCCTTGTTGAAGACGGGAGTCTGGTCGAGGACGGAGCCTGTCTCCTCCGGAGACTCCTTCTCCTTCTTCTCGACCTTGAGACCGTAGTCGTCGCCTTCGAGCTTCGCCTTGGCGTCGTCGAACTGGTCGCCGATGACGCTCGGGACGATCACCTTCGGGGCGCCCGTCGAGACCACAAGGTTGATGGTGGACTTCTTGTCGACCTTGGTGCCCGGGTCGACGTCCTGCTCGCAGATGTTGCCCTTGGGCTGGTCCTCGCAGGTCTTCTCGGTGGTGGCCAGCGTCAGGTCACTGTTCGTCGCCATGGTCCTGGCGCTCTTCAGCGTCTCACCGACGAAGGTCGGCACCGCCACCTTGTCGTCGGCCGCGTTGTTCCCGCTGAACGCCCACTTCCCGATCAGGATCGCGCCGATCAGCACCAGCACGGCCGCGACGACCAGCAGGATCGTGGACGTGTTGTTCTTCTTCTGCTGGCGACGGCGGTCCGGACGGTCGTCATAGCCGCCGTAGCCCGGCTCGCCCGGGCTCATGGGCGGGAGCATCGACGTGGCGCCGGCGTCCGTGGAGCGCAGGGCTGTCGTCGGCTGGTCGTCCGGGTAGGCGCCGTAGCCGACCGAGCCCATCGCCGCGGTGGCCGCCACCGGCTGGCCGTCCAGGCACGCCTCGATGTCGATGCGCATCTCGTCGGCGGACTGGTAGCGGTAGTTGGGGTCCTTGACCAGGGCCTTGAGGACGATGGCGTCCATCTCGGGCGTGAGCTCGGGGTCGAAGACCGACGGGGGCTGGGGCTCCTCGCGGACATGCTGGTAGGCCACCGCGACCGGGGAGTCGCCCACGAAGGGCGGGCGGACCGTCAGGAGCTCGTAGAGGAGGCAGCCGGTCGAGTAGAGGTCGGAGCGGTTGTCGACCTGCTCGCCCTTCGCCTGCTCAGGCGAGAGGTACTGGGCCGTGCCGATGACGGCCGACGTCTGGGTCATCGTCATGCCGGAGTCGCCCATGGCGCGGGCGATGCCGAAGTCCATGACCTTGACCTGGCCGTTGCGCGTGAGCATGACGTTGGCCGGCTTGATGTCGCGGTGGACGATGCCGGCCCGGTGGGAGTACTCCAGGGCCTGGAGGATGCCGATCGTCATCTCCAGGGTGCGCTCCGGCAGCAGCCTGCGGCCGGAGTGCAGCAGCTCACGGAGCGTGGAGCCGTCGACGTACTCCATCACGATGTACGGGATCGAGACCCCGTCGATGTAGTCCTCACCCGTGTCGTAGACCGCGACGATCGCGGGATGGTTGAGCGAGGCGGCCGACTGGGCCTCCCGGCGGAACCGGGCCTGGAAGGACGGGTCGCGCGCGAGGTCCGCACGCAGCGTCTTCACCGCCACGGTGCGGCCGAGCCGGGTGTCATGCGCGAGGTAGACCTCCGCCATGCCACCACGGCCGAGCACCTGGCCCAGCTCGTACCGGCCGCCGAGGCGACGCGGCTCTTCCATAGCTACCTACCAGCCCTCTCCGTCGGTCCCGACCGGCACTGGTGTGCGGTCGGAGGCTGCCGTCCGGGCCCTACCGTACCCGGCTGGCTTTGTGTGACCTGGCCAAGCCCGTCACCCGATACAGGACCGGTATCGCAACGTGCACCGATGTGAAGGGGACGTGATCGGGGTCACTTGTTGGAGTTGATGACCGCCTCCATCACGCTCTTGGCGATGGGCGCCGCGAAGCCGCTGCCGGAGATGTTCTCGCGGACCGCTTTCTCGTCCTCGACGACCACGGCCACGGCGACCGGCTTGCTGCCGTCGGCGAGCTTGGCGTACGAGATGAACCAGGCGTACGGGTTCTTGCTGTTGTTCTCGCCGTGCTGGGCGGTACCCGTCTTGCCGCCGACCGTGACGTCGCCGCCGATCTGGGCCGTCTTACCGGTGCCCTTCTCGACCACCGTCTCCATCATCGACTGCAGGATCTGCGCGTTCTTCGCCGACAGCGGCTGGCTGTACTTCTCAGGGTCGGTCTTCTCGATGACGTCGACATTGCTGGCCTGGAGTTCGTCGACCATGTACGGCTTCATGAGGGTGCCGTCGTTGGCGACCGCGGAGGCGACCATGGCCATCTGCAGCGGGGTGGCGGCGGTGTTGAACTGGCCGATGGAGGACAGGGCGACCTGCGAGGGCTCCATGTTGTCGGAGAAGACGGAGGCGCTGGAGCGGACCGGGGTGAACTGCTCCTCGGTGAAGCCGAACTTCTTGGCCTCTTCCAGCATCTTGTCGTTGCCGAGGTCGGCGCCGATCTTGCCGAAGACGGTGTTGCAGGACCACTGCAGGGCGACGCGCAGGGTGGCGTTCTCGCAGGGGATGTTGCCCTCGTTCTTCAGCTCGGTCCGGGTGCCCGTCATGACCCAGGGCAGCGGGGACTTCGTCTTCTCGTCGGCGTCGCTGTACAGGCCGTTCTCCAGGGCCGCCGCCGCGGTGAGGACCTTGAAGGTGGACCCGGGCGGGTAGACCTCGCGCAGGGCCCGGTTGAGCATGGGGTCGTCGGGGTTCTTCTTCTTGTCCAGGGCCTCCCAGGCCTTCTGGTCCGACTCGCCGCCGCCGGCGATCGTGCCGGGGTCGTACGACGGGTAGGAGGCCATCGCCAGGATCTTGCCGGTGGACGGCTCGAGGGCGACGACCGCGCCCTTGCCGCGCTGCTTGAGGCCGTCGTACGCGGCCTTCTGGGCGGCGGCGTTGAGGGTGGTGACGACGTTGCCGCCTTCCTTCGCCTTGCCCGTGATCATGTCGAGGGTGTTGCGGAAGAAGAGCCGGTCGTCGTTGCCGGTGAGGATGCCGTCCTCGATGTACTCCAGCTGGTTGGCGCCGTAGGCCTGCGAGACGAAGCCGGTGACGGGCGCCCACATGGCGCCGTCCTTGTAGGTGCGCTTGAACTTGAAGTCGCCGGAGGTCGTCTCTTTGTGCCCGGTGATGGCCTTGCCGTCGACGATTATGTCGCCGCGCGGGGTGGCGTACCGCTCGATGGCGACCCGGCGGTTGTCGGTGTCGGTCCTCAGCTCGTCGGCCTTGACGTACTGGAGCCAGTTGTCACGGATGAGCAGGGCCATCACGAGGAGTCCGCAGAAGATCGCGATCCGGCGCAGGGGCTTGTTCATGACGGGCGGACCACCTGGGTCATCTCGGCGTCGGGGTTGGGGGCGGGAGCGGGCGCCGGACGGCGCGCGGTGTCGCTGATGCGCAACAGGATGCCGATCAGGGCCCAGTTGGCGATGACGGACGAACCGCCGTAGGCGACGAACGGCAGCGTCATACCGGTCAGCGGGATGAGGCCCATGACACCGCCGGCCACGACGAAGACCTGGAGGGCGAAGGCGCCGGACAGGCCGATGGCCAGCAGCTTGCCGAACGGGTCGCGGGCCGCGAGGGCCGTGCGCACACCGCGCTCGACGATCAGGCCGTAGATCAGCAGGATCGCCATGACGCCCGCGAGGCCCAGTTCCTCGCCGAACGTTGCGAGGATGAAGTCGGAGTTGGCGGCGAAGCCGATCAGGTCGGAGTTGCCCTGGCCGAGACCGGTGCCGAGGGTGCCACCGGAGCCGAAGGCCCATAGGGCCTGCATGGACTGCTCGGTGTGGCCGTAGATGCCCTTCCTGCTGAGCAGGTACTCGTTCATGGGGTCGAGCCATGCCTGGACGCGCTGCTGGACGTGCGGCTCGAAGGAGGCGACGCCCACGGCGCCGGCCGCGGACATCAGCAGACCGAACACGATCCAGCTGGTCCGCTCGGTGGCGACGTACAGCATGATGATGAACATCCCGAAGAACAGCAGGGATGTACCGAGGTCGGTCTCGAAGACCAGGATGAGGATCGACATCACCCAGACGACGAGGATCGGACCGAGGTCGCGTCCGCGCGGCAGGTACAGGCCCATGAACCGACGGCTGGCCAGGGCCAGGGCGTCTCTCTTGACCATGAGATAGCCGGCGAAGAACACCGCGAGGGCGATCTTCGCGAACTCACCGGGCTGGAGGGTGCCGAGGCCGGGGATCTTGATCCAGATCTTGGCGCCGTAGGTGGGGGCGCTGATGCCGGGGACCAGCGGCAGCACGAGCAGGAGCATGGCTCCGGCCATGGAGATGTACGTGTAGCGCTGCAGGACGCGGTGGTCCTTGAGGAAGATCAGCACGGCCACCAGCAGGGCGACACCCAGCGCCGAGTACAGCAGCTGGCGCGGGGCCGCATCGGGGTAGTTGGCGCTGAGTCGCTTGGACTGGTCCAGACGCCAGATGACAACCAGGCCGAGTCCGTTCAGCAGGGTGGCCATCGGCAGCAGCAGCGGGTCCGCGTACGGCGCGAACTTCCGTACGACGAGATGGCCGACGCCCGCGAGCAGGCCGAGGCCCAGGCCGTAGCCCAGCAGGCCGGTGGGCAGCTCGTCGTTGATGGCGAGGCCTACGTTGGCGTAGGCGAACACCGGGATGACGACGGCGAACACCAGCAGCGCGAGCTCGGTGTTGCGTCGGCTCGGTGTGCCGATCGAGCCGATCGTGGACGTGTGGTGCGTCGACGTGTTGGAAGTACTGCTCATCGTGTGACTGGGCCTCTCACGGCTTGCCTACTGCGTACCGCACTGCCCGACGACCTGCTTCTCTTCGTCCGAGAGGGTGGGGCCAGGGGTGGGAGTGGGCGCGGTCGGGGAGGCGGAAGCGTTCGGGGACGGTGAGGTCGTGGTGGACGGGGTAGGTGAGGCCTTGGACGTGAGGGAGGTCTTGGTGGTTCCCGTGGTGCCTCCGGCCTCGCCCTCGCCGGTCTTGGAGTTCTGCTCGCTCTCGGCGGCCTGCTGCTCGGCGCGCTTCTTGCACGCGGAGGCCTGCAGGGAGAGCTCGTCGATCTTCTTCTGGGCGGTCTTGAGGTCGCCTTCGGCGATGGTGCCCTCGACGAGCTTCTGCTGGTACGGCGGCAGGTACTTGAGTTCGATCTCGGGGTGGTCCTTCTCCACCTTCGACAGCGAGACCCAGGCCAGGTCCTGGCTGATGCCCCGGTACAGCGCCACGTGCTCGTCGTTGGCCGCCACGTAGTACTGGGTCTGGGTCCAGCGCCAGCCGCCGTAGAGGCCGCCGCCGACGACGGCGAGCGCGAGGGCGATGTAGAAGGATCTCTTCAGCCACTTGCGCCCCTTGCGGGGCTTGACGAAGTCCTCGTCGCTGTAGTCGCCGAAGCCGTCGGTGGAGATGAAGCCGGTGACGTCGCCGGAGCCGGGCGGGCCGAACTGTCCGCCTCCGCCCTGTCCGGGCACCTGGCGGCCGAGCCCGGAGGCGCGGCCCGCGGGGGTCTGCATGATGCCGTTGTCGTGCAGGGGGTGCTGCTGGTTCTCGGCGACCGCGCCGACCACGACCGGGGTGTCGGAGAGCTGCCCGGCGAGGGTGTCCCCGGTGTCCAGGTCCAGTACGTCGGCGACGATGACCGTGATGTTGTCGGGGCCGCCGCCGCGCAGCGCGAGCTGGATCAGCTCCTGCACGGTCTCCTGGGGGCCCTGGTAGCTGGCGAGGGTGTCCTCGAGGGTCTGGTGGGAGACGACCCCGGACAGCCCGTCGGAGCAGATCAGATAGCGGTCGCCGGCGCGGACCTCGCGGATGGAGAGGTCGGGCTCGACGTGCTCGCCGCTGCCCAGCGCGCGCATCAGCAGGGAGCGCTGCGGGTGGGTGGTGGCCTCTTCCTCGGTGATGCGGCCCTCGTCGACCAGGCGCTGCACCCAGGTGTGGTCCTGGGTGATCTGGGTCAGGACGCCGTCGCGGAGCAGGTACGCGCGCGAGTCGCCGACATGGACGAGGCCGAGGCGCTGGCCGGTCCACAGCAGGGCGGTGAGCGTGGTGCCCATGCCCTCGAGTTGGGGGTCCTCCTCGACCAGGGCGCGCAGTTGGTCGTTGGCGCGCTGGACGGCGGTGCCGAGGGAGGTGAGGACGTCGGATCCCGGCACGTCGTCGTCGAGGGCGACGATGGTGGAGATGGCCTCGGAGGAGGCGACCTCACCGGCGGCGGCGCCGCCCATGCCGTCGGCGATGGCGAGCAGGCGCGGACCGGCGTATCCGGAGTCCTCGTTGCCCTCCCGGATCATGCCTTTGTGCGATCCGGCGGCGAAGCGCAGTGACAGACTCATGCGCACCTCGCCCGTCGGCTCCGGATACATCCGCACGGTGCCCACCCTCCGGTCGGGAGCGCGCCGGGGCCCGGGGTGGGGGCCCACTCCGCGTGCTCGCTCCGCTCGCGCCTATTCATGATGTAGCACTACTTCCGCAGCTCGATGACGGTCTTGCCGATGCGGATCGGCGCGCCCAGCGGAATCGGTGTGGGGGTCGTCAGCCGACTCCGGTCCAGGTAGGTGCCGTTGGTGGACCCGAGGTCCTCGACGATCCACTGGCCGTCCCGGTCCGGGTAGATCCTGGCGTGCCTGCTGGAGGCGTAGTCGTCGTCCAGCACGATGGTGCTGTCGTGCGCCCGGCCCAGCGTGATGGTCTGGCCCTGGAGCGCGACGGTGGTGCCCGTGAGGGTGCCCTCGCTGACGACCAGCTTGCTGGGGGCGTTACGGCCCCGGCGGCCGGCGGCGGGCTGCTGGCGCTGCTGCGGGGGCGCCTGCTGGCGCTGGGCCTGCTGCGGCCGGGCGGCCTCTCGCCTGGCCCCGCGCTGGGTGACACGCGTACCGAACAGATCGCTGCGGATGACCTGCACGGCCACGATCACGAACAGCCACAGTACGGCCAGGAAACCCAGCCGCATGACCGTGAGGGTCAGCTCTGACATTGCCCCCGCTTCACCCTTCGGCTTGCCGGTAAATGATGGTGGTGTTGCCCACGACGATCCGCGAGCCGTCGCGGAGCGTAGCGCGGGTGGTGTGCTGTCCGTCCACCACGATGCCGTTGGTGGATCCGAGATCCTGGACGGTCGAGGGCGTTCCGGTCCGGATCTCACAGTGCCGGCGGGAGACGCCGGGGTCGTCGATCCGCACGTCGGCCTCGGTGCTGCGGCCCAGCACCAGCGTCGCGCGGGAGATCTGATGGCGGGCGCCGTTGATCTCGATCCAGTGGCGGGTACGTCCGCCTGCCGCGGCTGCGGGAGCGGGCGCGGCCGGGGGCCGCTGACCGCCCGCGGGCTGCGGGTATCCGTAGCCGCCGGGGCGTCCGCCGGGCGGCGGCGCGGCCGGCATGGGCGGGGCGCCCGGGGCTCCGGCGGGAGCCGAGGCCGACGCGGAGCCGTAGCCGCCGGGGGCCGGGCCGCGGCCGGCCGGGGCGGCGGCGCCGGGGGCCTGCTGGTTGGTGGAGGAGGCGAGTGTGCGGCTGCGCACCCGGTACAGGCCGGTGTCGAGGTCGTCGGCCTTCTCCAGGTGGACCTTGATGGGGCCCATGAAGGTGTAGCGCTGCTGCTTGGCGTAGTCGCGCACCATGCCGGCGAGCTCGTCGCCGAGCTGGCCGGAGTACGGGCTCAGGCGCTCGAAGTCCGGTGTGCTCAACTCCACGATGAAGTCGTTGGGGACGACCGTGCGGTCGCGGTTCCAGATCGTCGCGTTGTTGTCGCACTCGCGCTGGAGCGCTCCCGCGATCTCCACGGGCTGTACCTCGGACTTGAACACCTTGGCGAAGGTGCCGTTGACCAGACCTTCGAGGCGCTGCTCGAACTTCTTCAGGACTCCCATGGGGCACCTCCTCCGTAGCTGCTGCCGTCCTGCACCCCGCAGAGCGGGTACTGCCTTACCTGGTACTGCTTACTGATCGTATCCACGCGCCGGTCAATCGGCTGGTTCCCCCTGTCGGCCTCGTCGACGGGTGTCGACGCCTCCGAAGTTCCCTGTGGAGCTCCTCTTCGAACTCCCCCGGCCGACTCTCCTGTCAAGGATCGTAGAGGCGGCCGCAGACAAGTGTCCCGCACCTGACTGTGGACCCCGACCGGCTCCTGGGGAGACGGGCGGTACCGGTACGAGGTTGATACGTGAACAGACACGTGTTGATACGTAGCCGGAGGGACAGCGGGTTGGTGCGGGATGTCTACGGCCCTGGTGAGCGGCTGCCCCTGGATAAGGGATGTGAACCCACCCCTGCCCGCGTGCTAATGTTCTGGGTGTCGGAAGGCGCCAGCCCCAAGGGGGAAAAGCCCGAGGACACACCCAATGCGCGGGTGGCGGAATAGGCAGACGCGCTGGATTCAGGTTCCAGTGCCCGCAAGGGCGTGGGGGTTCAACTCCCCCCTCGCGCACAGCTGAAAGCCCCGCAGGTCTCAGACCTGCGGGGCTTTTGCGTTGCCCTCACGACGCTGCCTGCCGTGAGGACAATCACACGGTGCGGCCCGGTCGCGGGCTTACGCGGCCAGGTGCTGGGCGAGGTGCTTCGCCTTGGTCTCGGCGTCCTGGTGGGCACGCGCGCGGGAGGCCTCGTAGAGGGGGACCAGTTCGGTCATCGCCGGGTTGTGCGGGGCCATGGTCAGCTCCGGGACGATGAAGTCGACGTCCAGGGCGAGGGAGTCGCCGAGGACCGCCCGCAGGTAGTTCTGCACGTACTCGAAGCCCTCGCGCGGAGTGCCCGGGGCGTAGGAGCCGCCGCGGCTGGCGACGACGGTGACCGGGGTCCCGGCGATCTTCGAGTCCTCGGTCATGAAGGTGCGGCCCACGAGCATCACGTTGTCGAGCCAGGCCTTGAGGGTCGAGGGGATCGCGAAGTTGTACATGGGGGCGCCGATCAGCACGGCGTCCGCCCCCTCCAGCTCCTCGATGAGCCGCACGCGCGCGTGGAAGGCGCCTGTCTGCTCCGGGGTGTGCGTGGCCGGATCGGAGAAGCCGGCGGTGTGGGCGTCGGCGGTGATGTGGGGCACGGGGTCCGTGGCGAGGTCGCGGTAGATCACCGTGCCCTCGGGGTGCTGCTCCTCCCAGGTCCTGCGGAAGGCGTCCGTGACGGAGCGGGACGAGGAGGCGCCGTGGGGGAACACGGAGGAGTCGATGTGCAGCAGGGTGGCCATGGTGGTCTCCTGAGGAGCGGTGCGTGGCTAATAGTTCGTACTCGACTATTGATAACACAGGGACTTACTTTTTTTCATCCCCATACGTGAGCGCAGTACCCTGAAGGGCATGACGGTCGAGGAGAGTCACGGCACCGAGGCGTGCAAGCAGGTGGACGTCGGGATCACCCGTGTCTTCCAACTGCTGGGGAAGCGCTGGACCGGGCCGATCGTGGCCGTCCTGACCCCGGGGCCGGCGTACTTCGTCGACCTGCGCCGGGCGATTCCCGGCATCAGCGAGCGGATGCTGTCCGACCGCCTCACCGAGCTCGCCGCCGCGGGACTCGTGGTGCGCGAGGTCGACGAGGGGCCGCCGCTGCGGGTGTCGTACCGGCTGACGGAGGCGGGGGCGGCGCTGGAACCGGCGTTCGTGGAGCTGAAGGAGTGGGCTCAGCGGTATCTGCCTGCCGGGCCTGGGGGTGGGTGCTGAGAGGCTCGGCTGCGGGGCTGGTGCTGGGGAGGCCGGCTGCGAGGTCGGTTTTCCACAGCCGTGGAGTTGTCCACAGGGTCTGACGCGTTTCGGCCACCGGCTGTACGGTCTGCACGAGTTGATGTTCGGGCACGTGCGTGGTCGGGGAGGCGGTCGGAATGACCGAGGTCGGTGCGGGGGCTTCCGCGGAGGCGGCCGAGGCGGAGGTCTCCGCCGAGGTGTCCGTGGGTGCGGCACGCAGGCTGCCGCGGGCGCGGGGCTTCGCCGAGTGGCCGGTGCAGGGGTCGCCCAAGCAGGAGGGCAAGGCGCTGCGGAAGCGGGTCCCGCGCGCTGCGCACAGCGCCCTCGACCTGGACGGCTCGCGGCCCGACGCGGTGAGCGCGGTCAAGGAGTCCAGCCGCGATCGCATCCCCGGGCTCACCCCGCTCCGCGTCGGGCGGATGGCGGCCACCCCCTTCGCCTTCCTGCGCGGCTCGGCGGGCCTCATGGCCTACGACCTGGCGCGCACCCCCATGACCCGGATCCGCGCCCAGATCTGCGGTGACGCCCACGCGGCCAATTTCGGTCTGTACGGGGACGCGCGCGGCGACCTGGTCATCGATCTCAACGACTTCGACGAGACGGTCCAGGGCCCCTGGGAGTGGGACCTCAAGCGGCTCGCGGCCTCGCTGGTGCTCGCCGGCCGGGAGGCGGGCGCGGACGAGGACACCTGCCGCAGCGCGGCGCACGGCGCGGTGGGCGCCTACCGCCGCACCATGCGCCTGCTGGCCAGGCTCCCGGTGCTGGACGCGTGGAACGCCATCGCGGACGAGGAGCTCGTCTCCCACACCGACGCCCACGATCTCGTCGGCACGCTCCAGCGCGTCTCCGAGAAGGCGCGGGCCAACACCAGTGGACGGTTCGCGGCGAAGTCGACCGAGCAGACCGAGGACGGCGGACGCCGCTTCGTCGACGCCCCTCCGGTGCTGCGGCGGGTGCCGGACGCGGAGGCCGCGGCGGTGGCCGGGGCCCTGGAGGAGTACCTGGAGTCGCTCTCCGAGGACCGTCTTCCGCTGCTGTCCCGGCACGCGGTGCACGACGTCGCGTTCCGGGTCGTCGGTACGGGCAGCGTCGGTACGCGCTCGTACGTCGTGCTGCTCCTGGACCACCGCGGTGAGCCGCTGGTGCTCCAGGTGAAGGAGGCCCGTCCCTCGGCGCTGCTGCCGCACCTGGTGACCGCCGGGTTCGAGGCGCCCGACGTCGAGCACGAAGGCCGCCGGGTCGTCCTGGGGCAGAAGCGGATGCAGGTCGTCAGCGACATCCTGCTGGGCTGGACGTCGGTGGACGGACGGCCGTTCCAGGTACGGCAGTTCCGCAACCGCAAGGGCAGCGTCGACCCCGCCGCGCTCGCCGCCGACCAGATAGACGACTACGGCCGTATGACGGGGGCGCTGCTGGCCCGCGCCCACTCGCACAGCGCCGACCCGCGCCTGGTCGCCGGGTACTGCGGCAAGAGCGAGGAACTGGACGAGGCGATGGCCGCGTTCGCCGTGGCGTACGCCGACCGTACGGAGGCGGACCACGCGGAGCTGGTGGCGGCGGTGCGGTCGGGGAAGCTCGCGGCGGAGATGGGGGTGTGAGGGGCGGGCGGCCCGTGGGAGGTCCTCGGTGAGGTCCGCGGATCTCGACGGGCGGGACGGGGACAACATCACGGTGATCGTCGATCCGCGGCCCTGTCTCGCGAAGCTGCCCGAGCTCGCGGAGCGACTCCCGCCGGGGGCGCGTGCCTTCGCCACCGATCCACTACGCGTTCTCCGGCAGGCGGTGTGTGAAGGATCTCCAGCCGCGGCGGGTGCGGCGCCTGGGGGACGAGGAGATCGAGATCCGGTTCGGGCACGACTGGCGGCGGATTGCCCGGATGAGCGTGGGGGCTGACAGAGGCCGTGTCCGAGGGGCCGGTCCGGCCGTGGCCTACGCTGGTCGGGTGACGACCCCGGAAGCTGAGCAGGGTGGTGTCGCCGGCGGTACGCGGGCGGTGCCCGAGGAAGGCGCGCCCCGGCCCGAGGAGCGGCTGGAGCGGGCCGTGCGGGCCGCCGAGCAGGCGCTGATCGAGTACGAGATCGCGGTGGAGACCTTCCGGGTCGAGGTCGAGAACTTCTCCCGGCTGCACCACCAGAGGCTCGGCCCGATGTACACCCGGCTCGACGAGCTGGACGCGCAGATCGCCGAGGCCAGAGCCGAGCGCACCGGTGACCCAGAGGACCGGCGCAAGGCGGACGAGGCCCGTGCGCGGGTGATGCCGATGCCGGCGGTGGAGGAGCTGTTCCACGGCTGGATGGACGGGGACGGGCTGTTCCCGGAGGCCGTGGCGATGCTCACGGACCAGCCGGTGCGGCCCCCGCAGCGGGTGCGGCCCAGCGACGAGGCCCGCAAGCTCTATCGCGAGCTGGTCCGCAAGGCCCACCCCGACCTGGCGCAGGACGACACCGAGCGGTCGCGGCGCGACGAGTTCATCACCCGGGTCAACGCCGCCTACGCCCGCGGTGACGAGCCGCTGCTGCGGGAGCTGGCCGAGGAGTGGGCCGCCGGGCCGAAGCCGCCGGAGCAGGGGCCGACGCCGAGCGAGGAGCTCTACGCCCGCCTCGAATGGCTCGCCCAGCGCAAGGAACTGCTCAGCGTGGTCGCGCGGGAGCTGGAGGAGAGCGCGATCGGGGCGATGCTGCGGCTGGCCCCGGACGACCCCGACCGGCTTCTGGAGGAGATCGCCGAGCAGCTGCTGGCGCAGCTCGCGGAGCGGGAGCGGGAGCTGGCGGAGCTGCTCGGGCAGTAGACGGGCCGTGTGCGGGGCGGGCGTGTGCAGCGGGCGGAGCTGTTCGGGCGGTCGGCGGGCCGTATGACGGGCGGGCGGGCGGACCAGGCCGGCGTGTGCACCGGGCCAGCCTGTGGACATCGGATGACGGCAGGGCGGGCACGGGTCGCACGGCCGTAGGGCTCGAGTGTCGGCACGGTGTGCGTGGATCCCGTGGCCATGGGGATCGGGTGTCGCTCAGGTAGCCTCGGGCCATGAGTTTCGGAGCTTCCCTGCCCTCGGTCGATGTCGCCGGTGTTCCGGCCGACGGTCTCGTTCTGGATGTTCGTGAGGCCGACGAGTGGGCCGCGGGGCATGTCGAGGGGGCGCTGCATGTGCCCATGAGTGACTTCGTGGCCCGGTTCGGTGAGGTGACCGAGGCGGTGGCGGACGGTCGGCGGGCCTATGTGATGTGCCGTGTCGGCGGTCGCTCCGCGCAGGTGACCCAGTACCTGGTCCAGCAGGGCATCGACGCCGTGAACATCGACGGCGGCATGCTGGCCTGGGACGGCGCCGGCCGCCCGATGGTCACGGACAACGGTTCGCCGGCGTTCGTCCTCTAGGACCCCGGGCGCGCGTCAGGCAAGCGGGTGGGCGGCCAGCAGGTCGCCCAGGGTCTCCTCGTGGGCGGCCGCCGGGCCGAGCGAGAGTTCCAGGTGCTTGGCCCAGGCGTGGTACCGGTGCAGCGGGTAGTCGACGTCGGCGCCGAACCCGCCGTGCAGATGCTGTGCCGTCTGCACGATCCGTCGTACGCCCTCCGAGGCCCAGATCTTCGCGACGGCGACCTCACCGGAGACCGGCAGCGCGCCCTGGGTTCCGGAGCCGGTCCGCCAAGCCGCCTGCCACAGCGTGGCCTCCATCGCCTTCAGATCGATGTAGCGGTCGGCGGCCTGCACGGCGACGGCCTGGAAGGTGGCGACCGGGAAGCCGAACTGCTCCCGCTTGCTGGTGTACTCACTGGTCATCCGCAGCACCTGACGGCCCAGGCCGAGTGCCTGCGCACACGTCCCGACGGTCAGCAGATGCCGTAGCGACTCCCACGCCCCGTCCGCGTCCACGACGCCCCGATCCGCGATCCGCGCCGACTCCAGCCGCAGTTCGCCGAGCCGCTCGCCCGAGGTGGAGAACTGCTCGGCCAGGACGACCCCCGCGCCGGCGGGAGCGACCAGCGCGAGCACGGTCCGCCCGGCCGCCGTGTGCGCGGGTACGACGATGTGGTCCGCGTCGAACGCCCACGGCACCGCCGTCTGCACCCCGTCCAGGACCCACTCCGCGCCCTCCTGCCGTGCCGTCACGGCGAGTTCGGCGGGGTCGTGGCCGGTACGGCCGCTCGCGGCGACGGTCAGGACGACTTCGCCGCGGCCCGCCCGGGCGAGCAGGCCGGACCTCAACTCCTCGGTGCCATGGGCCTGTACGGCCGCCGCGGCCGCGCTGCTCTCCAGCAGCGGCACCCGCGCCAGCACCTTCGCCGACTCGGCCAGCACCAGACACAGCGCGACCGCGTCCAGACCGGCCCCGCCGTACTCCTCCGTCAGCAGCAGGCTCAGCAGGTCCGCGTCGGCGAGCCTGCTCCACAGCTCGCGGTCGAACGTGTCGGCGACGGCGCCCGTGGCGAGCGCGGGGCTGGGCACGCCGTCCGGCGCGACCCCGGTGAACACCCCCCGTGCCGCCTCGGCCGCCGCCTGCTGCTCCTCGGTGAAGGTGAAGTCCACGGTCCCAGTCCTCCCGACGCGTCAGCCGATCGGCGGGTGAGCCGATCTGACGGACCGTCAAGATAGAACAGGTTCTAGAAGAAGGGAACGGGGCAGCCCACCCCGGGTGCCCTCACCGGTCGAAGTCCAGCTCCACCGCTTCCGTCGCCGGATGAGACTGGCACGCCAGCACGTATCCCGCCTCGGTCTCCTCCGGCTCCAGCGCGAAGTTGCGGTCCATGCGGACGTCGCCGGAGACGAGGAAGGCGCGGCAGGTGCCGCACACCCCGCCCTTGCAGGCGTAGGGCGCGTCGGGGCGGTTGCGCAGGACCGTGTCGAGGAGGGACTCGCCGTCCTGGACGGGCCAGGTCCCGCCGCGGCCGTCGAGCCGGGCGGTCACCGTGCTGTGCGCGGGCGCGGGGGTTCTCGATGCCGGGGCCGCGCCTTCGTCGACGTGGAAGATCTCCTCGTGGACGCGGCTGCGGGGGACGCCGAGTTCGCGTAGCGCCCGTTCCGCGCCCTGCACCAGCCCGAACGGTCCGCACAGGAACCAGCCCGCCACATCCGCCACCGGCAGCAGCGCGGGCAGCAGTCCCGTCAGCCGCTCCCGGTCGAGCCGTCCGGACGGCAGCCCGGCCTGCTGCTCCTCCCGGGAGAGCACGGTGACCAGCTGGAACCGCTCGGGATAGCGGTCCTTCAGGTCGGCGACCTCGTCCAGGAACATCGTCGAGGCGGCCGTACGGTCACTGCGGATCAGACAGAAGCGGGCCCGCGGCTCGCGCGCCAGCAGCGTCGACACGATCGACAGCACCGGGGTGATGCCGCTGCCGCCGACGACCGCCGCGTACAGGCCGGGCGCGGGGGCGAGGGTGAAGCGTCCCGCGGGCGTCATCACCTCCAGTTCGTCGCCGACGGCGATCTCCTTGAGGGCGTACGTCGAGAAGGCTCCGCCGTCCACCAGCCGTACCCCGACGCGCAATCGGCGAGGGGCCTCGCCGTCCGGTGCCGGGGAGCAGATCGAGTAGGTGCGCCGGATCTCCTCGCCGTCGGTCGTGCGGCGCAGGGCGAGGTGCTGTCCCGGTGCGTAGCGGTAGGCCTCGCCGAGTTCCGGCGGCACGGTGAAGGTGAGGGCCACGGAGTCGTCGGTGAGCCGGTCGACCGCCGCCACCGGGAGCGCGTGGAAGCGGGCCATCACAACTCCTTGAAGTGGTCGAACGGTTCACGGCAGTCCAGGCAGCGCCGCAGCGCCTTGCAGGCCGTGGAGGAGAAACGGCTGAGCAGCTCGGTGTCGGCGGATCCGCAGTGCGGGCAGCGGACGGGGTCGGTGGCGTCGAGCGTCCGGGTGGGGCCCAGGGACACGGTCACCGGCTCCGCCGACCGCTGCGTGCGCGGCGGGGCTATGCCGAACTCCCGCAGTTTGCGGCGGCCTTCGGCCGAGATGTCGTCCGTCGACCACGCGGGACTCAGCACCGTGCGCACGGTGACCTCGCGGACGCCGTGGGCGTGCAGCACCCGCTCGATGTCCACGGACATCGCCTCGATCGCCGGACAGCCGGTGTACGTCGGGGTCAGCTCGACCTCGGCCGTGTCCTCGCCGTGGACGTGCACCGCGCGCACGACCCCCAGCTCCCGCAGGGTGAGCACGGGCAGTTCGGGGTCGGGCACCGAGCCCGCCACCTCAAGGAGTTCCGCCTCCAGCGGTGTCACGGTCACCATGACGCCCCCGGGTGGCTGCGGTGCAGATGCTGCATCTCGGCGAGCATCCGCCCGAAGGGCTCGGTGTGCAGGCCCTGCCGGCCCGCACCGGCCGTCCACGCGCCCGTGCGCGGCCCTTCGGGGACGCTCAGGGTGGCGCGGCCCAGGATGTCCGTGACGGACGCCAGCCATGCCGTCTCCAGCGCGGCCCAGTCGACGTCGACCCCCGCCACCGGCTGGAACATCTCGCCGGTGAACCGCCACAGCGCCTCGCACGCCCGCCGCATCCGCTCCTGGCTGACGTCCGTGCCGTCGCCGAGGCGCAGGGTCCACTGCTCGGCGTGGTCGCGGTGGTAGGCGACCTCCTTGACGGCCTTCGCGGCGAGCGGGGCGAAGGGGCCCTCGCCCGCGGCCAGTTCGGCGTACAGGAGGTGCTGGTAGGTGGAGAAGTACAGCTGACGGGCGATGGTGTGGGCGAAGTCGCCGTTCGGCTGCTCCACCAGCTGGAGGTTGCAGAAGGCGCGCTCCTCGCGCAGATACGCCAGTTCATCCTCGTCGCCGGCCATCGAGAGCAGGACGCGGGCCTGGCCCAGGAGGTCCAGCGCGATGTTGGCGAGGGCGACCTCCTCCTCCAGGACGGGGGCGTGGCCGGCCCATTCGCCGAGGCGGTGGGAGAGCACCAGGGCGTCGTCGCCGAGGGCCAGAGCGGCGGCGTGCGTGGTCGCGTCGACGGTCACAGGTGCTTCACCCCGTCCGGGATCTCGTAGAAGGTCGGGTGGCGGTAGGGCTTGTCGGCGGACGGTTCGAAGAACGGGTCCTTCTCGTCCGGCGAGGACGCGGTGATGGCGGTGGACGGCACGACCCAGATCGAGACGCCCTCGCCGCGGCGGGTGTACAGGTCGCGGGCGTTGCGCAGGGCGAGCTCCGCGTCCGGCGCGTGCAGGCTGCCGGCGTGGGTGTGCGAGAGGCCGCGGCGGGAGCGTACGAAGACCTCCCACAGAGGCCAGTCGGTGTTCGTCATGCGCGCGTGGCTCCCGTCTCGGTGTGCTTGCCGCTGTGCTTGTCGGCGTAGGCCGCGGCGGCCTCGCGGACCCAGGCGCCCTCGTCGTGGGCCCGCCTGCGCTGGGTGATCCGCTGTTCGTTGCAGGGGCCGTTGCCCTTGAGGACGTTCTTGAACTCGGTCCAGTCGATCGGGCCGAAGTCGTGCCGGCCCAGCTCCTCGTTCCACTTCAGGTCCGGGTCGGGGAGTGTGAGGCCGAGCGACTCGGCCTGGGGGACGCAGATGTCGACGAAGCGCTGGCGCAGCTCGTCGTTGGAGTGGCGTTTGATCTTCCAGGCCATCGACTGCGCGGAGTGCGCGGACTCGTCGTCGGGCGGGCCGAACATCATCAGGGACGGCCACCACCAGCGGTCCACCGCGTCCTGGGCCATCGCGTGCTGCTCGGGGGTGCCGTTGCTCAGGGCCAGCAGCAGCTCGTAGCCCTGGCGCTGGTGGAAGGACTCCTCCTTGCAGATGCGGACCATGGCGCGCGCGTACGGGCCGTAGGAGCAGCGGCACAGGGGGACCTGGTTGGTGATCGCGGCGCCGTCCACGAGCCAGCCGATCGCGCCGACGTCCGCCCAGGTGAGCGTGGGGTAGTTGAAGATCGAGGAGTACTTCTGGCGGCCGGAGTGGAGCTTGTCCAGCAGTTCGTCGCGGCCCGTGCCGAGGGTCTCGGCCGCGCTGTAGAGGTAGAGGCCGTGCCCGGCCTCGTCCTGGACCTTGGCCATGAGGATGGCCTTGCGGCGCAGCGAGGGCGCGCGCGTGATCCAGTTCGCCTCCGGCTGCATGCCGATGATCTCGGAGTGGGCGTGCTGGGCGATCTGGCGGACGAGCGTCGCTCGGTAGGCGTCGGGCATCCAGTCGCGCGGTTCGATGCGCTCTTCGGCGGCCACGGCGGCGTCGAAGGCGCGCTCGTAGGCGTCCTGGTCGACGGCGTCCTCCCTGTCGTACGCCTGTGCTGCTGTTGCCATGTGGCCCCCTCGACCCTGTGCGCTGCCGGAGCAGGCTCCCGACCGATCGTTCGGTTCGTCGATTCCATGGTGTGCCGGGCGCCGTAAGGTGTCAACCGCTGTGGATAACCTGCCGACGGGCTGTGCGGGCGGGAGGGCCTGAGTACCGTTCCCGTGCGAGCGCCGTGCAGGGGTGCGCGCGGGTGGTGGGGTGCTCTGCGGCCTGGCGGCCGGAAGGCGGAGCGGACATCGGGAATCGGGGCGGAATGGACGCGTACGACACAGGCTCGGGGGCCCGGCACAGACCGGCCGACGGGCCGGCGGCGCCGGAGGGGGGCGCCGGGCCGCGGGCTGCCCTGCCCGCGGACGCGGCTCCCCGGCCGTCGCCGTACGACCCGCCTCCCCCGTCCGGCACCGCACCCCGCACCGGTGTGGCCGCCCTCTCGCTCCGCTACCAGATCGGTGCCGCGCTGGCGCTCGCGATCGTGGCGGTCACCGTCTGCGTCCATGTGGGGATGACGTTCCTGCACGTCGCCCCGTCGAACGCGGTCACCAAGCAGCACGGCAAGGCGATCGACGACTGGATCTACCCGGAGTTCGAGCAGAATTGGAAGCTCTTCGCGCCGAACCCGCTGCAACAGAACATCGCGGTCCAGGTGCGGGCCCAGGTCCTCGCCGCGGACGGCACCGTGCGGACCACCGGCTGGTACGACCTGTCCGCCGAGGACGGCCGGGCCATCGACGGCAATCTGCTGCCCAGCCACACCCAGCAGAACGAGCTGCGCCGCGCGTGGGACTTCTTCACCGCCACGCACGGCACCGACAACCGTCCCGTCGGTCTGCGCGGCGCCCTGTCCGAGACGTATCTGCGCCGCATCGTGGTGATGCGCCTGGACCGGGACGACGCGGCCGGGTCCGACGGCAGCGTCGAACGCGTCCAGGTCCGCTCCCGTACCACCAATGTGCGACCGCCGAAATGGAGCCAGGAGCAGGTCTCCGACAAGCCCGTGTACCGCGAACTGCCCTGGTGGTCGGTCACGCCCGCCGACCTGCCGGGAGGTGGCCGGTGAACCGCTTCGCCCTGTCGCTCTCCACCGCCATCGCCCGTGTCACCGAGTCGGCGCTCGGCCCGTACCAGAGCGCCGTGGTCCGCATCGGCTTCAGCGCGACCTGGCTGCTCTTCCTGCTGCGCGAGCTGCCCCACCGCCAGGAGCTGTACGGCCCCGACGGCCCGTGGAGCTGGGACCTCGCCGAGCAGCTGATCGCCGGCAACGGCGCCTTCACGGCGCTGATCTGGTCGGACGGCCGGATCTGGTTCGAGAGCGTCTACGGCCTCGCCGTACTGTCGAGCGTCCTGCTGCTGCTCGGCTGGCGCACCCGCACCATGTCCGTGCTCTTCATGGTCGGCGTGCTGTCGCTGCAGAACCGCTCCATCTTCATGGGCGACGGCGGCGACAACGTCCTGCACCTGATGTGCGTCTACCTCGTCTTCACGCGCTGCGGCCAGGTCTGGTCGCTGGACGCGCGCAGGGCGCGGCGCGAGAACGCGGCACGCGCGCGTGGCGAGCGGGTCGTGGACCGGGTCGGTCCGGCGCTGTGGATCGTGCTCGGGCTGGCGCTGATCGCGGTGACGGGGGTGGGGCGGCTGCTGGAGGGCGATCCGTTCATCCCCGCGCTGCTGTGGGCGGTGTGGCTGGGGCTCGGTGTGTGGTGGACGGTCGGGCGACTGGCGCGGACGGACCAGCCGCGGATCCTGCTCGACGTCGTCGGCAACATCGTGCACAACGGTGCCCTGCTCGTGATCATGGCCGAGGCCTGTCTGATCTACGCCACGGCCGGCTGGTACAAGATCCAGGGCTCGCGCTGGCAGGACGGCACCGCCGTCTACTACCCGCTGCACCTGGACTACTTCTCGCCCTGGCCCGCCCTCGCCGACGCGCTGTCGTCCAGCGCCACGATGGTGCTGCTCGTGACGTACGGGACCGTCGCGGTCCAGGTGGCCTTTCCGTTCACCCTGTTCAACCGGCGGGTCAAGAACGTCCTGCTGGCGGCCATGATGACCGAGCACGCGGTGATCGCGGTCGTCCTCGGGCTGCCGTTCTTCTCGCTGGCGATGATCGCGGCCGACGCGGTGTTCCTGCCGACGTCGTTCCTGCGCCGGGCGGGCGGCTGGGTGGCACGCGCGCGGGAACGGCTGACGGCCCGGCGGGGCGGTCCTACGCCGGTGCCGGAGCCGCGCGCCCCGGAGAGCGCCGAGGAGACGCACGTAGGCTTCACGGCATGACCGACCCCGCCGGCCTCTGGCACCGCCTCGCCGACTTCTCCGTCCTGCTCGACGGCTTCCACGCCCTCAAGCACGCGGTGCGCTTCGGTGCCGAGATCCCGGTCGCGCTCACCACCGACCGGGAGGCCACGCTCGCCCTCGCGGACGAACTCGCCCCCGACGTACGACAGGCGCTGGACGCGCTGCTGACCGAGGTCCCGGCGCCGGTGTACGCCTCGCTGGTGCCGCGCCCGCATCCGACCGCGGTCGCCGCCCTGGCGGTACGGCCGTCCCGCGCGGCCAACCTGGAGCGGCTGGCCCGGATGCCGCGCACCACCCCGGTGGTGGTCCTCGACCAGCCGCGCAACCTCGGCAACGCGGGGGCGGTGATCCGGCTGGCGGCGGGCTTCGGCGCGACGGGGGTGGTCACCACCGGCACGCTCGACCCCTGGCATCCGACGGTGGTGCGCGGAGGCGCCGGCCTGCACTTCGCGACGGCGGTGGAACGGGTGACGGTCGAGGAACTGCCTCCGGGCCCGCTGTTCGCCCTGGACCCGGAGGGCGACGACATCCGGGGCACGAAGCTCCCGGACGACGCCGTCCTCGCGTTCGGCTCGGAGCGCAGCGGCCTGTCGGCCGATCTGCGCGCGCGTGCCGATCATCTGCTGTCCCTGCCGATGCGCCCGCAGGTGTCCAGCTACAACCTGGCCACCAGTGTGGCGATGACGCTGTACCACTGGAGCGCGGCCGGCTTCTAGGCCTCCCGGCGTACCTCGACCACCCGGAAGCGGTTGCTGACGAACGCCCCGTCCGTCAGCGCGGCGTTCGCCGCCGGGTTGCCCCCCGACCCGTGGAAGTCGGAGAACGCGGCCGTCTGGTTGACGTACACCCCGCCCGTGAGGTTCAGCGAGAGCTGGGCCGCCTCCTCCAGGCAGACCTCCTGCACGGACCGCTCGACGTCGTCGTCGGTGGTGTACGCGCCGACCGTCATGGCGCCCTTCTCACGGATCGTGCGCCGCAGCAGCTCCACCGCGTCGGCCGAGGAGTCGACCGCCACGGCGAAGGAGACGGGGCCGAAGCACTCGCTCATGAAGGCGGCCTCGTCGTCCGGCTTGGCGCCGTCCAGCTTGACGATGACGGGGGTGCGCACGACCGCGTCCGGGAACTCCGGGTTGGCGATCTCGCGGGAGGCGAGGGCGACTTCGCCGAGCCCCGCCGCGGCCTCCAGGCGGGCCTTGACGTCCGGGTTGACGATCGCGCCGAGCAGCGCGTTCGCGCGCGCGTCGTCGCCCAGCAGGCCGTCCACCGCGCGGGCGAGGTCGGCGACCACCTCGTCGAAGGTGCGGGGGCCCTCGTCGGTACGGATGCCGTCGCGGGGGATCAGGAGGTTCTGCGGGGTCGTGCACATCTGGCCGCTGTAGAGGGAGAGCGAGAACGCCAGGTTGGAGAGCATGCCCTTGTAGTTGCTGGTCGAGTCGACCAGCACGGTGTTGACGCCGGCCTTCTCGGTGTAGACCTGCGCCTGGCGGGCGTTGGCCTCCAGCCAGTCGCCGAACGCCGTCGAGCCGGTGTAGTCGACGATCCGGATCTCCGGGCGGGTGGCCAGGGTCTTGGCGATGCCCTCACCGGGACGCTCGGCGGCCAGCGCGACCAGGTTCGGGTCGAAGCCGGCCTGGCTCAGCACCTCACGCGCGACCTGGACGGTGAGCGCGAGCGGCAGCACCGCGCGCGGGTGGGGCTTGACCAGGACCGCGTTGCCGGTGGCCAGGGAGGCGAACAGGCCCGGGTAGCCGTTCCAGGTCGGGAAGGTGTTGCAGCCGATGACCAGGCCGATGCCGCGCGGGACCGGCGTGAACTGCTTGGTGAGCGCCAGCGGGTCGCGCTTGCCCTGCGGCTTGCTCCACTCCGCGGTGTCGGGCGTGCGGACCTGCTCCACGTACGCGTACGCCACCGCCTCCAGGCCGCGGTCCTGCGCGTGCGGGCCGCCCGCCTGGAACGCCATCATGAAGGCCTGACCGGAGGTGTGCATGACCGTGTGCGCGAACTCGTGCGTCCGGTCGCTGATCCGCTTGAGGATCTCCACACAGACCACCGCGCGGATCTCCGCACCCGCCTCGCGCCACGCACGCTGCCCCGCGCGCATGGCGGGCAGCAGGGTGTCGAGGTCCGCGTGCGGGTAGGTCACCCCCAGCTCGATGCCGTACGGCGACGTCTCGCCGCCGACCCAGTCGTCCGTGCCGGGCTGGCCGAGGTCGACGCGGGTGCCCAGCAGGGCGTCGAAGGCGGCCTTGCCCGCGGCCGCGTCCAGGCTGCCGTTCTCCCCGTAGGCCTTGGGGTGTTCGGGATGCGGCGACCAGTACGCGCGCGTGCGGATCGCTTCGAGCGCCTGGTCGAGGGTGGGCCGGTGCTTGGCGATCAGCTCGTGGGCGGTCAGTTCGGCGGCCATGCGGGACCAACTCCTCGTCTTGTGAACTCTTCGTCGAGCTCATGACCTGGGCAGAACCTGGGCAGATACAGCCAGACAGAGTTAGAGTAACCGAACGATCGGTCGGGACAAGGGGGTCCGCCGCATCTGTGGAAAACCCCGTGCGGGAGGATCGCGCACATGACAGCACTCGACCTCAGCAGCCCCGTGGCCGTCGTCGGCACCGGCACCATGGGCCAGGGCATCGCCCAGGTCGCGTTGGTCGCCGGCCATCCCGTACGGCTGTACGACGCCGCCCCCGGGCGCGCCCGGGAGGCCGCCGACGTGATCGGCGCCCGGCTCGACCGGCTCGTCGAGAAGGAGCGTCTGGCCGGCGCCGACCGGGACGCGGCACGCGCGCGTCTCACGGCCGCCGACAGCCTCGCCGACCTCGCGGACTGCGCCCTGGTCGTCGAGGCGGCCCTGGAGCGGCTGGACGTCAAGCAGGAGCTCTTCCGGGAGCTGGAGGACGTCGTCGGTGAGGACTGTCTGCTCGCCACCAACACCTCGTCCCTGTCGGTGACGGCCATCGGTGGCGCCCTGCGCAACCCGGGCCGTTTCGTGGGCCTGCACTTCTTCAACCCCGCGCCGCTGCTGCCGCTCGTCGAGGTCGTCTCCGGGTTCGCCACCGACGTCACCTCGGCCACGCGCGCGTACGAGACCGCACGGCTCTGGGGCAAGACGCCGGTCGCCTGTGCCGACACCCCCGGCTTCATCGTCAACCGCATCGCCCGGCCCTACTACGCCGAGGCGTTCGCGGTGTACGAGGCCCAGGGCGCCGACCCCGCGACCATCGACGCCGTGCTGCGGGAGGCGGGCGGCTTCAAGATGGGCGCGTTCGAACTGACCGACCTGATCGGGCAGGACGTCAACGAGTCCGTCACGCACTCGGTCTGGCAGTCCTTCTTCCAGGACGCCCGCTTCACGCCCTCGCTCGCCCAGCGGCGGCTGGTGGAGTCCGGCCGGCTCGGCCGCAAGAGCGGACACGGCTGGTACGCCTACGGCCCCGACGCCGAGCCCGCCGAACCGCACACCGCGGAACCGGCGCAGCCGCCCGCGTACGTCGTCGTCGAGGGCGATCTGGGCCCCGCCTCCGAGCTGCTCGCGCTGATCCGCGAGGCGGGCATCCCGGTGCGCGAGGACGACGAGGACCACGGCACCCGGCTGGTGCTGCCGAGCGGGGGGCAGCTGGCGCTCGCCGACGGGCAGACCTCGGTGGAGTTCCGCGACGTCGTCTACTTCGACCTCGCGCTCGACTACCGCCGGGCCACCCGTATCGCCCTGTCCGCCTCCCAGGACACCGCCCAGCAGACCCTCGCCGAGGCGATCGGCCTCTTCCAGGCGCTCGGCAAGGACGTCAGCGTCATCGGGGACGTCCCCGGCATGATCGTCGCCCGCACGGTCGCCCGGATCGTCGACCTGGCGCACGACGCCGTCGCCAAGGGCGTGGCGACCGAGGAGGACATCGACACCGCGATGCGCCTCGGCGTGAACTACCCGCTGGGCCCCTTCGAGTGGAGCCGCAGGCTCGGCCGCAACTGGGCCTACGCCCTCCTGGACGACCTGCACCTGCGCGATCCCAGCGGCCGCTACGCGCCGTCCCTCGCGCTGTACCGGCACGCGTACGCCACCGACAAGCGGGAGGGCAGCACCTCATGACCACCGCCAAGCGCGACACGTACACCCCGGAGACGCTGCTGTCCGTCGCCGTCCAGGTCTTCATCGAGCGCGGCTACGACGGCACGTCCATGGAGCATCTCTCCAAGGCGGCCGGTATCTCCAAGTCCTCGATCTACCACCACGTGGCGGGCAAGGAGGAGCTGCTGCGCAGGGCGGTCAGCCGTGCGCTGGACGGTCTCTTCGGGATCCTCGGCGAGGAGCACGCGCGCGTGGGGCAGGCGGTCGAGCGCCTGGAGTACGTCGTGCGGCGCATGGTCGAGGTGCTGATCACCGAGCTGCCGTACGTGACGCTGCTGCTGCGTGTCCGCGGCAACACCGACACCGAGCGCTGGGCCCTGGAGCGGCGCCGCGACTTCGACCACCGGGTCGCCGAGCTGCTGAAGGCCGCGGCCGCCGAGGGGGATGTGCGCGGCGACGTGGAGGTACGGCTGGCGACGCGGCTGGTCTTCGGGATGATCAACTCGATCGTGGAGTGGTACCGGCCGGACGGGCGGGGCATGAACGAGCGCGAAGTGGCGGACGCGGTGGTGCAGTTGGTCTTCGCGGGACTTCGGAAGGCCGACTGACTCAGCCCTGCGGCTCCAGGTCCTCCTCCTCGAACACCAGCAGCGTGCGGGTGCTGAGCACCTCCGGGATCGCCTGGAGGCGGGTGAGGACGAGTTCGCGCAGGGCTCTGTTGTCGGGGGTGTGGACCAGGAGCAGGACGTCGAAGTCGCCGCCGACCAGGGCGATGTGGGAGGCGCCGGGCAGCTGGATGAGTTGCTCGCGGACCGTGCGCCAGGTGTTCTGGACGATCTTCAGGGTGATGTACGCCGACGTGCCCTGACCGGCGCGTTCGTGGTCGACGCGGGCGCCGAAACCGCGGATCACGCCGTCCTCGACGAGACGGTTGATACGCGCGTAGGCGTTGGCGCGCGAGACGTGGACGCGTTCGGCGACCGACCTTATCGACGCGCGGCCGTCCGCCTGGAGCATCTTCAGGATGTCCTCGTCGATGGCGTCGAGGGGGCGAGGCGGCGGCAGCGGGCGGCCGCCGTCCGGGCTTTCGGCCATTTGTTCAGGTGCCATGTCCCCCCGCCTCCCTACCATGGACGTACTGCGTTCATTGCAGGCTGTGGAGAACCGTTTGTCCACAGCCTGAGGGTGCCTGTAGCCAAAATGTGCCGACGACCGAACAATCGGTAGGTGAGGCGCATCACAAGCCGTGACGCGTCTGAAGCCGCTCCCACGAGGAGGTGCCGTCATGACGGTCATGGAGCAGCGGGGCGCGTACCGGCCATCGCCGCCGCCCGCCTGGCAGCCCCGTACCGACCCCGCGCCGCTGCTGCCCGACGCGGAGCCGTACCGCGTCCTCGGCACGGAGGCGGCGGGAAAGGCCGACCCCGGCCTGCTGCGCCGCCTCTACGCAGAACTGGTGCGCGGCCGTCGGTACAACGCGCAGGCCACCGCCCTCACCAAGCAGGGCCGCCTCGCCGTCTACCCCTCCAGCACCGGCCAGGAGGCCTGCGAGGTCGCCGCCGCGCTGGTCCTTGAGGACCGTGACTGGCTCTTCCCCAGCTACCGCGACACCCTCGCCGCCGTCGCCCGCGGCCTGGACCCCGTCCAGGCGCTGACCCTGCTGCGCGGCGACTGGCACACCGGCTACGACCCGCGCGAGCACCGGGTCGCCCCCCTGTGCACCCCCCTCGCCACCCAGCTCCCGCACGCCGTCGGCCTCGCCCACGCGGCCCGCCTCAAGGGCGACGACGTGGTCGCGCTCGCCATGGTCGGCGACGGCGGCACCAGCGAGGGCGACTTCCACGAGGCGCTGAACTTCGCCGCCGTCTGGCAGGCACCGGTCGTCTTCCTCGTCCAGAACAACGGCTTCGCGATCTCCGTACCGCTCGCCAAGCAGACCGCGGCCCCGTCGCTGGCCCACAAGGCCGTCGGCTACGGCATGCCCGGCCGGCTGGTCGACGGCAACGACGCGGCCGCCGTGCACGAGGTCCTCGCCGACGCCGTACGGCACGCGCGCGAGGGCGGCGGACCCACCCTCGTCGAGGCGATCACCTACCGCGTCGAGGCCCACACCAACGCCGACGACGCGACCCGCTACCGCGGCGACGCCGAGGTCGAGACCTGGCGGCAGCACGACCCGATCGCCCTCCTGGAGCACGAGCTGACCACACGCGGACTCCTCGACGACGACGGCATCCAGGCCGCGCGGGACGCCGCCGAGACCATGGCCGCCGACCTGCGCGAACGCATGAACCAGGACCCGGCGCTCGACCCCATGGACCTGTTCGCCCACGTCTACGCCGAGCCCACCCCGCAACTGCGCGAGCAGCAGGCCCTGTTGCAGGCCGAGCTGCACGCAGAGGGAGAAGAACGATGACCACCGTCGCGGTGAAGCCCGCCACCATGGCGCAGGCCCTCACGCGCGCGATGCGCGACGCCATGGCCGCCGACCCGACCGTGCACGTCATGGGCGAGGACGTCGGCACCCTTGGCGGTGTCTTCCGGGTCACCGACGGCCTCGCCAAGGAGTTCGGCGAGGACCGCTGCACCGACACCCCGCTCGCCGAGGCCGGCATCCTCGGCACCGCGGTCGGCATGGCGATGTACGGCCTCAGGCCGGTCGTGGAGATGCAGTTCGACGCGTTCGCCTACCCCGCGTTCGAGCAGCTGATCTCGCACGTGGCGCGCATGCGCAACCGCACGCGCGGCGCGATGCCGCTGCCCATCACCGTCCGGGTGCCCTACGGCGGCGGCATCGGCGGCGTCGAGCATCACAGCGACTCCTCCGAGGCGTACTACATGGCGACTCCGGGGCTCCATGTCGTCACGCCCGCCACCGTCGCCGACGCGTACGGGCTGCTGCGCGCCGCCATCGCCTCCGACGACCCGGTCGTCTTCCTGGAGCCCAAGCGCCTGTACTGGTCGAAGGACTCCTGGAACCCGGAGCACCCGGCCGACGTCGAGCCGATAGGCCGCGCGGTGGTGCGGCGTTCGGGGCGCAGCGCCACGCTCATCACGTACGGGCCGTCCGTACCCGTCTGCCTCGAAGCCGCCGAGGCGGCACAGGCCGAGGGCTGGGACCTCGAAGTCGTCGACCTGCGCTCCCTGGTGCCGTTCGACGACGAGACGGTCTGCGCGTCGGTCCGGCGGACCGGGCGCGCGGTCGTCGTGCACGAGTCGGGCGGCTACGGCGGTCCTGGCGGGGAGATCGCCGCCCGGGTCACGGAGCGCTGCTTCCACCACCTGGAGGCGCCGGTGCTGCGCGTGGCCGGGTTCGACATCCCGTATCCGCCGCCGATGCTGGAGCGCCACCATCTGCCCGGTGTGGACCGGATCCTGGACGCCGTGGGGCGTCTCCAGTGGGAGGCCGAGGGCTGATGGCACAGGTCCTGGAGTTCAAGCTGCCCGACCTCGGTGAGGGGCTCACCGAGGCGGAGATCGTGCGCTGGCTGGTGGAGGTCGGCGACGTGGTCGCCGTGGACCAGCCGGTCGTCGAGGTCGAGACGGCCAAGGCGATGGTCGAGGTGCCGTGTCCCTACGGCGGTGTGGTCACGGCCCGGTACGGCGAGGAGGGCACGGAGCTGCCCGTGGGGGCGCCGCTGATCACGGTGGCGGTCGGGGCACCTGTCTCCGACGGCTCCACCAGTGGCTCCGACGGCTCCACCAGTGGTTCCGACGGCTCCGCCGGGAAGGGCGAGGGCTCCGGGAACGTGCTGGTGGGGTACGGCACGTCCGAGGCGCCCGCGCGGCGGCGCAGGGTGCGGCCGGGGCAGGGGGTGCCCGCGGCGCCCCAGGCGGCGAACGGGCAGGCCGCGGTGCGCGAGGTGGTGGAGGGGCCGGTTCCGGTGATCTCACCCCTGGTGCGCAGGCTCGCCCGCGAGAACGGCCTGGATCTGCGGGAGTTGACCGGTTCCGGACCCGACGGGCTCATCCTGCGGGCGGACGTCGAGTACGCGCTGCGGTCCGCCGCCGCGCAGGAGAAGGCCGCGGAGCCGACGGCGACGGCGCTGCCGCAGACGTCGGCTCCCGTCCCCGGGGGCATCCGCACCCCCCTCAAGGGCATCCGCGGTGCCGTGGCCGACAAGCTCTCCCGCAGCCGGCGCGAGATCCCCGACGCCACCTGCTGGGTGGACGCCGACGCGACGGAGCTGATGCGTGCGCGTACGGCGATGAACGCGGCGGGCGGACCGAAGATCTCCCTGCTCGCGCTCCTCGCCCGGATCTGCACGGCCGCGCTCGCCCGGTTCCCCGAGCTCAACTCCACCGTCGACATGGCGGCCAGGGAGGTCGTCCAGTTCGACCATGTGCACATCGGGTTCGCCGCGCAGACCGAGCGGGGTCTGGTCGTGCCCGTCGTCCGGGACGCGCACGCGCGCGACGCCGAGTCGCTGACCGCGGAGTTCGCCCGGCTGACCGAGGCGGCCCGGACCGGAGGGCTCACGCCGGGGGAACTCACCGGTGGGACCTTCACGTTGAACAACTACGGGGTCTTCGGCGTCGACGGCTCCACACCGATCATCAACCACCCCGAGGCCGCCATGCTCGGCGTCGGCCGGATCATCCCCAAACCGTGGGTGCACGAGGGCGAGCTGGCGGTGCGGCAGGTCGTCCAGCTGTCGCTCACCTTCGACCACCGCGTCTGCGACGGCGGCACGGCGGGCGGCTTCCTGCGGTACGTGGCGGACTGCGTGGAACAGCCGGCGGTGCTGTTGCGCACCCTCTGATCCCACGGACCTTGGACGCACTGATCCCACGGACCGCGGACGCACTGATTGCACGGCCTCCCCTGCGTTCCCTGTGATCGCCACGGCACGCATACTCGGGGGGTGACCGCTTACGACGTCGTCGTGCTCGCCGGGGGTGCCGCCCGGCGGCTCGGCGGTGCCGACAAACCAGGAGTGCGGGTGGGTGGCAGGGCGCTGCTCGACCGGGTCCTGGCGGCCTGCGCCGACGCGCGCACGACCGTCCTCGTCGCCGATCCCCGGCCCACCGCGCGGCCCGTGACCTGGGCCCGCGAGGACCCACCCGGCGGAGGCCCGCTCGCCGCGCTCGGCGCCGGGCTGACCCACACCACGGCACCGGACGTCGTCGTCCTCTCCGCCGACCTGCCGTTCCTCGCCGCCGACACCGTCCGGCACCTGCTGACCGCCCTGCGGACGGGGGACACCGAAGGCGCGCTGCTCACCGACGCCGACGGCCGTGACCAGCCGCTCGTAGCCGCGTACCGCGCCACTGCCCTCCGCCGCGAGCTGCTCGCGCTCGACAAGGAGCACGAGGGCCTCACCGGCCTCCCCCTCCGTCGCCTCACCGCAGGTCTCCACCTCACTCGTGTCCCGGACCCCGTCGCGTCGTTCGACTGCGACACCTGGGACGACATCGCCGCCGCCAGGGCACGCATCAGGGAGCATGGGCACGTGTTGGATGAATGGATTTCCGCAGTCAAGGACGAGCTGGGCATCGATCTCGACGTCGACACCGGCGTGCTGCTCGATCTCGCCCGCGACGCCGCCCACAACGTGGCCAGGCCCGCGGCGCCGCTGACGACCTTCCTCGTCGGCTACGCGGCCGCACAGGCCGGGGGAGGCCCGGAGAAGGTGGCCGAACTCGCCCGCAAGGCCGCCGACCTCGCCCTCGGCTGGTCCGAGGAGAGCGCCCCCGACGCCGAGCCCAAGCCCGACACGGACGCCGGATGACCCCCCGCACCGGCGCGGACGCAGAGGACGCCGAGGATCTGGACGTAGAGGAGGTGCTCGCTCTCGTGAACGGCGACAACGGCCGCGCCCCCGCGGACCGGACGCCCCCGCCGCAGCCCACGTCGCCCACCGGCGACACCAAGGCCGACACCCACCACCGCGCCACCTCCTGGTCCGAGGCCCGTGCCCTCGCCGGCCGCGCCGCCCGGGCCGCGACCCGAGCCGCCCGCCGCGCCCCAATCTCCGTACCCCTCGACACCGCCCTCGGTCTCACCCTGGCCGCCCCCCTCACCGCCCTCACCGACCTGCCTTCCTTCGACACCTCCGCGATGGACGGCTGGGCGGTCGCCGGACCGGGGCCGTGGGACGTACGGGACGAGGGTGTCCTGGCCGGGCACGCGGAACCGCGGCCGCTCACCGACGGGGAGGCCGTCCGGATCGCCACCGGCGCCCGTATCCCCTTGGACACCACCGCGGTCATCCGCAGCGAGCACGGCCGTACCGATGCCCAGGGCCGGCTGCACGCCACCCGCGACACCCGTCACGGTCAGGACATCCGTCCGCGGGGCCAGGAATGTCGTAGCGGAGACCAACTCCTCCCCGTCGGCACCCTCGTGACCCCGGCCGTCCTCGGGCTCGCCGCTGCCGCCGGATACGACACCGTCACCGCGATCCCCCGCCCCCGCGTCGAAGTCCTCGTCCTCGGCGACGAGTTGCTGACCCAGGGGCTCCCGCGCGACGGCCTCATCCGGGACGCGCTCGGTCCGATGCTGCCGCCGTGGCTGCGCGGACTGGGCGCCGAGGTCATCGCCGTACGCCGGCTCGGGGACGCTGCCCAGGCCCTGCACAAGGCGATCACCGCCTCCGACGCCGACCTGATCGTCACCACTGGCGGTACCGCCTCCGGTCCCGTCGACCACGTCCACCCCACGCTGAAGCGGATCGGCGCCGAACTCCTCGTCGACGGCGTCAAGGTGCGCCCCGGCCACCCCATGCTGCTGGCCCGCACCAAGGAGAACCAGCACCTCGTCGGCCTGCCCGGTAACCCCCTCGCCGCCGTCTCCGGACTGCTCACGCTCGCCGAGCCGCTGCTGCGGACGCTCGCGGCACGCCCCGCCCCCGAGCCGTACACCCTGCCCGTGCGGGACGAGGCACACGGGCACCCGTACGACACCCGGCTCATCCCCGTCGCCCTGCGCGGCGACAGCGCCGTCCCGCTGCACTACAACGGGCCGGCCATGCTGCGCGGCATCGCGGCGGCGGACGCGCTGGCCGTCGTACCGCCCGGTGGTGCCCGCCCTGGTCAGGAGCTGGAACTGCTCGACCTGCCCTGGGCGTCCGCCGGAATCGAGGTGTGTTTCACGTGAAACTTCCGGGCCATGATGCGATCGCCCGCCAGGCGGACGAACATCTCGTGACCTATCGGGTGAAACTCCCGAGGAAGGTGGTGGAGCACCCGTTCCGGCAGGTCGCCAGGCGGGTGATCATGGCCTTGCTGCTCCTCGTGGGCACGGCACTGATCGTCTACGCCGACCACAGCGGCTACAACGACAGCTCGGACGGCTCCGTCGATCTTCTCGACGCCTTCTACTACGCGACCGTCTCGCTCTCCACCACCGGATACGGCGACATCACCCCGGTCAGCGACGGCGCCCGGCTCACCAACATCTTCCTCATCACGCCCATGCGGGTGCTGTTCCTGATCATCCTGGTCGGCACCACGCTCGAAGTCCTCACCGAACGCACCCGGGAGGAATGGCGGCTCAATCGCTGGAGGTCCACCTTGCGCGACCACACCGTCGTCGTCGGCTTCGGTACGAAGGGGCGCTCGGCGATCCAGACCGTCTGTGCGACCGGCCTGAAGAAGGAGCAGGTCGTCGTGGTCGACCCCAGTTCCAAGGTGATCGAGGCGGCCACGGCCGACGGCTACGCGGGAATCGTCGGCGACGCGACGCGCAGCGAGGTGCTGAAGCGGGCCGAGGTGCACAAGGCCCGGAAGATCATCATCGCGACCCAGCGCGACGACACGGCGGTGCTGGTGACGCTGACGGCCCGGCAGCTCAACAAGGGCGCCAAGATCGTGGCCGCGGTGCGCGAGGAGGAGAACGCCCCGCTGCTGAAGCAGTCCGGCGCGGACGCGGTCATCACCAGCGCCAGTGCCGCCGGCCGGCTGCTCGGACTCTCCGTGCTGAGTCCCGCCGCCGGCATGGTGATGGAGGACCTCATCCAGCAGGGCAGCGGGCTCGACATCGTCGAACGGCCGGTCATAAAGGCCGAGGTGGGCATGAAGCCGCGGGAGACGGAGGACCTGGTGGTGAGCGTCGTACGCGGGCACCGGGTGCTCGGATACGACGACGTCGCCGTCGGGACGCTGGAGCTGACGGACCGGCTGATCACCATCGTGCGGGCGACGCCGAGCTCGCAGATCGCGCCCGACGTCCGCCCGATTTCTCAGGACTGACAGCTACTTGCGGTTGTAGAGCCGCATCGTGATCGGTCCGAAGACCGCCACGAACAGGCCCGCCCACCCCAGTGACCAGGCGATCTCGTCGGCGGGCCAGTCGCCCGCCATCAGTTCGCGGACGGCCGAGGACAGATGGGTGATGGGGCTGTTGTTGACGAACGCCTGGAGCCAGCCCGGCATGGTCTTCGGGTCGACGAAGATGTTCGACAGGAAGGTCAGCGGGAACATCACCATCATGCTGACGCCCATCACCGACTTCTCGGTGCGCAGCAGCAGCCCGAACATCGTCCAGATCCACGAGAACGCGAACGAGAAGACGATCAGGAGCGCGATTCCGGCGAGCACGCCGCCGAATCCCCCGTCCGGGCGGTAGCCGAGGATCAGGCCGACGGTGAGCATCACGATGGACGCGATCGTGTAGCGCAGGGCGTCGCCGAGCAGATAGCCGACCATCGTCGAGGGCCGCCAGATGGGCAGCGACCGGAAGCGGTCGAAGACGCCCTTCTCGATGTCGGTGTTCACCGAGACACCCGTGTACATCGTGATCATCACGACCGACATCACCATGATGCCGGGCAGCAGGAACTGGATGTACTCCTTCGGGGAGCCGGCGAGGGCGCCCCCGAACAGGTACGTGTACATCAGCACCATCATGATCGGGAACGCGGTGACGTCGAAGAGCTGCTCGGGGACGTGCTTGATCTTGAGGATCGCCCGCCAGCCGAAGGTCAGGGACGCCGACAGTGCGCTGGGCCGTGGCGGCCGCTGCCCGGAGACGAGCAGCGCGGCGAGGGACTCGGCGCTGACGGGGGCGAGGTCCTTGGTCTCGGTCTGCGTCACGGTGCTCATGCCGCGACCTCCTCGTCCTTGGCGAGCTGGGAGTTCTTCGAGTCGTCGTGGGTGTCGTGTCCGGTGAGGGCGAGGAACACCTCGTCCAGGCTGGGCTGGCCGAGCGAGAAGTTGTCGACGGTGATGCCGGTGCGGGCCAGTTCGGCGAGGGCCCGGGAGGCCTGCTCGGCCGCGCTGTCGCTGGTCGTGCCGCCCAGGCGGGCGGTCAGTGCCACGGGATCGGGCTCCAGCTGTACGTCGGTGTCCAGCGCCAGCCGCAGCACCTGTTCCGCCTCCGGCCGCTGAGCCGGGTCGCGCAGTCGCAGATGGACGGACCCGGCGCCCACGGACGCCTTCAGCTCGCCCTTGGTGCCCTCGGCGATCACCTTGCCGCGGTCGATGACGGCGATCCGGGACGCCAGCTGGTCGGCCTCGTCCAGATACTGCGTGGTCAGCAGCACGGTGGTGCCCTGGGCGACGACCGCGCGCACGATGTCCCACACCTGGTTGCGGCTGCGCGGGTCGAGGCCGGTCGTCGGTTCGTCGAGGAACAGCAGGTCGGGGGTGTTGAGGATGGACGCGGCGATGTCGATACGGCGCCGCATGCCGCCGGAGTAGTGCTTGACCTGCTTCGCCGCCGCGTCCGTCAGCCCGAAGGCCTCCAGGAGCTGCCCGGCGCGCACCCGCGCGGCCTTCTTGTGGTGGCCGAGGAGACGGGCGAGCAGGATCAGGTTCTCGGCACCGGTGAGGTCCTCGTCGACGGAGGCGTACTGACCGGTCAGGCTCACCCGGCCGCGCACCTCGTCGGCCTCGCGGACGACGTCGTGGCCGAAGACGTGGGCCTGGCCGCCGTCGGGGCGCAGGAGGGTGGCGAGCATCTTCACGGTGGTCGTCTTGCCGGCGCCGTTCGGGCCGAGGACGCCGTAGACCGTGCCGGCCGGGACGGCGAGGTCGACTCCGTCGACGGCCCGGGTCTCGCCGAACGTCTTCACCAGTCCCGCCGTCTCGATGGCCAGGCCTGAGGTGTGCTGGCTCATGGTGGGTTGTCCTTCCGCGTGCATGGGCGCTTGCGCGTGCTTGGGCTACGCATGGGGAGACTTTTACGGTCGCGCAAACTCATCGGTTTCGCACAGGCATTTCTCAGGAGATCGGACCAAGGACCGGCCGCGGCTCCGACCGGGGACCGAGCAGGGCCGCGACCAGCGACGGAGGATCCGGCCAGGCGGGACGAGGTTCCGGTCGTACGCGGCTGGGGCCGGGGGCCGAGGAGTAGCGTCGCCCCATGCGAGCGATCACGATTCCTGAACCCGGTGGGCCCGAGGCGTTGGTCTGGAGCGAGGTCCCGGATCCCGTGCCCGGCGAGGGCGAGGTGCTGGTCGAGGTGGTGGCCAGTGCCGTCAACCGGGCCGACATCCTGCAGCGGCAGGGCTTCTACAACCCACCGCCCGGCGCGTCCCTCTACCCCGGCCTGGAGTGCTCGGGCCGGGTCCTGGAGACCGGTCCCGGCGTCTCCGGCTGGGCGGTGGGCGACGAGGTGTGCGCGCTGCTGGCGGGCGGCGGGTACGCCGAGAAGGTCGTCGTGCCGGCCGGCCAGCTGCTGCCCGTACCCAAGGGCGTCGACCTGCGGCAGGCGGCCGCGCTGCCCGAGGTGACCTGCACGGTCTGGTCGAACGTCTTCATGATCTCCCACCTGCGTCCCGGTGAGACGCTGCTCGTGCACGGCGGCTCCAGCGGCATCGGCACGATGGCGATCCAGCTGGCGAAGGCCGTCGGTGCGAAGGTCGCGGTCACGGCGGGCACGAAGGAGAAGCTGGAGCACTGCGCCCAACTCGGCGCGGACATCCTGGTCAACTACCGGGAGCAGGACTTCGTGGCCGAGGTGAAGCAGGCGACCGGCGGCGCGGGGGCCGACGTGATCCTCGACAACATGGGCGCGAAGTACCTCGACCGCAACGTCCAGACCCTCGCCGTCAACGGGCGCCTCGCGATCATCGGCATGCAGGGCGGCATCAAGGGCGAGCTGAACATCGCGGCGCTCCTGGGCAAGCGCGCCGCCATCAGCGCGACGTCGCTGCGCGCGCGCCCGCTGGCCGAGAAGACGGCGATCGTGGCGGCGGTACGGGAACACGTCTGGCCGCTGCTGGACGGGGGCCATGTCCGTGCCGTGGTCGACCGGGAGATCCCGATGAGCGACGCGGCGGCGGCACACCGGGTGGTGGAGGAGAGCGGGCACGTGGGCAAGGTGCTGCTGGTCGTGGAGTAGGGGCGCGCCGGACCTCGGGGCCTTACCCCCGTCGCACCCGCAGGCCGACGAACGCGAGCCCCAGACCGAGCCCGATCAGGACCAGACCGCTGCCGAGCGGCAGGATCCGCAGGACGGGCTCGGTGGGGCTTTCGGCACGGCCGACGGCCTGCCGCACGGGCTGCTGCGGTGGCACAGAGGCGGCCGGTACGGCTTCCCGCGACGGCTCCGGTACGACGTCGGCGTCATCGTCGGCGGTCGGCTGTTCGGCGTCGGCCTCGCTCCCGACCTCCGCGGCCGCGTCCTCCTCTTCCGCCGGGCCCGCGGTCTCCATGTGCCGCCCCGGCCTCTCCCGCCCTTCTCCCGCCCGGCTCCCGGCCCGGGACGGCTCACCGGAGGGGGACGCGGTGGCACGCACCCCCGGAGCGGCCCCGGCACCCCGGGCAGCCGACTCGGACTTGCCGCCCCGCCCACCCCGCGTGGGCTCGACATCCGGCGCTCCTGTCCCGGACCCGGCAGCATGCCCGCCCGGCGCCGACCCGCGCCCCTTCACTTCCGGCGTCGAACCGGACCCCTGCGACCCCGGCGCCGACCCGCGCCCCTTCACTTCCGGCGTCGAACCGGACCCCTGTGACCCCGCCGTCGACCCGGGCCCCCGCGCCCCCGCCGTCGCCCGGCCGGTCGGCGCTCCCGGCTCCCGCTCGGCCGGTGACTCGCCGTCCCGTCCTCCCGGCGCGGACCTGGCGGCCTCCCCCTCCGGCGTCGCCCCGATCCCTCGCGCCGCCGATCCGGCAGCCGGCGCCCCAAGCCCACGCCGGGCACCTCGCGCGCCCGCCGGCGATTCACCGCCTGGCGTGCCCGACACGACCCCGCCCCCCACCCCCCGTACCGCCTCGACGCCGTACGACGTGCCCGCCCCGCACGGAACCGCGACCACGCCCGCCCCCAGGGCGAGCAGCAGTCCCGTCGTGCGCACTGTGCGCAGCCATCGCGTCACGGGACCAGCGTCACACCGGGCGGGACTTCCGGCATTCCGGGCGCCGCCGAAGTGCCGAAAGAGCCGCACAATCCGGGTATGTCGATACGACACGGACTGCTGGCGCTCCTGGCACGCGGCCCCCGTTACGGTTCGCGGCTGCGGACCGAGTTCGAGGCGCGTACGGGCGGGACCTGGCCGCTCAACATCGGGCAGGTGTACACGACGCTCGGCCGGCTGGAGCGGGACGGGCTGGTCGTGCAGGACGGCGCGGACGCGGCGGGGCGGGTGCTGTACGCGCTCACGGAGGCGGGGCGGGCCGAGCTGCGGGCCTGGTTCTCGCGGCCCGTGGAGCGGGGCGTTCCGCAGCGCGACGAGCTGGCCATCAAGCTGGTGATGGCGGTGGGCGTGGCCGGTACCGATGTCCGGGAGGTCGTCGAGGCCCAGCGGCGGCATGTCTCGCGGGCCCTGCACAGCCATCTGCGGCAGCGGGCCGACGCCCTCGCACGGGCGCCCGAGCACCCCGACGAGGTGGCCCGGCTGCTGGTGCTGGAGCAGCTCGTGTGCCATACGGAAGCCGAACTGCGCTGGCTCGATCACTGTGAGGTGCGGCTGCTCCGGCTCACGCAGGCCCGCGAGTGACGGAAACTTCCGCACCGTAAACGGTGGATCACCCTCCACGGGGGGCACTCCAGTGATGAGGTGTACCGGTGCGAGAGAATGGCGGCATGGAGATGCCGAGGAACGAACGGTCGCCCGAGCAACCCCAGATCCTGGTCGTGGGCCAGGACGGAATGGCGCTGGGCGGCACCGGGGACGAGGACTCCCGCGAGATTCCGGTGACGGAGATGGTGGAGCAGCCCGCCAAGGTCATGCGGATCGGCAGCATGATCAAGCAGCTTCTGGAGGAAGTGCGGGCGGCTCCTCTGGACGAGGCGAGCCGGGTCCGGCTCAAGGAGATTCACCGCAGCTCGGTGAAGGAGCTGGAGGACGGTCTGGCCCCTGAGCTCGTCGAGGAGCTGGAGCGGCTCTCGCTGCCCTTCACGGACGGGGCGACCCCGAGCGACGCCGAACTGCGGATCGCGCAGGCCCAGTTGGTCGGCTGGCTGGAGGGTCTCTTCCACGGGATCCAGACCACCCTGTTCGCCCAGCAGATGGCCGCGCGGGCGCAGTTGGAGCAGATGCGGCGGGCCCTGCCGCCCGGTGTCGGCCACGACGGCGAGGACGGCCCCACCGCGGGCCGCTCGGGCGGGCCCTACCTGTAACCCACGTAAACGAAGGGGCCGGCGAAAGAACGCCGGCCCCTTCACTCATGCCTCTCGGCACTCACGACTCACGCCCAGGTGATCAGCCGCTTCGGCTGCTCCAGGATCGCCGCCACGTCCGCCAGCACCTTGGAGCCCAGCTCCCCGTCCACCAGCCGGTGGTCGAAGGAGAGCGCCAGGGTCGTCACCTGACGCGGCTTCACCTTGTCCTTGTGGACCCACGGCTGGAGCTTGATCGCGCCGACCGCGAGGATCGCGGACTCGCCGGGGTTAAGGATCGGCGTGCCGGTGTCGACGCCGAAGACGCCGACATTGGTGATGGTGACGGTGCCGCCCTGCATGGCGGCGGGCGAGGTCTTCCCGTCCTTCGCCGTCACCACCAGCTCACCCAGCGCCTGGGCCAGCTGCGGCAGCGTCTTGTCGTGCGCGTCCTTGATGTTCGGCACGATCAGACCGCGCGGGGTGGCCGCGGCGATGCCCAGGTTGACGTAGTGCTTCTGCACGATCTCCTGGTTCACCTCGTCCCAGGACGCGTTGACGTCCGGGTGCCGCTTGATGGCGACCAGCAGGGCCTTGGCGATCAGCAGCAGCGGATTGACCCGCAGGCCCTGCATCTCCTTGTCCTGCTTGAGCTCCTCGACCAGCTTCATCGTGCGGGTCACGTCGACCGTCACGAACTCGGTGACATGCGGGGCGGTGAAGGCCGAGCCGACCATCGCCGCCGCCGTCGCCTTGCGGACGCCCTTGACCGGGATACGGGTCTCCCGTGCCGTGTCGTACGTCGGTACGGGCGCGGGTGCCCGCACGGGGGCCGGGACGGGCGCCGGGGTCTCGACGACCGTCGGCTCCGGGGCCACCGCCGCGTGGACGTCCTCGCGGGTGATGATGCCGTCGGGGCCGGTCGGGACGACCGTGGTCAGGTCGACGCCGAGGTCCTTGGCCAGCTTGCGCACCGGCGGCTTGGCCAGCGGGCGCTCCTTGAGCGCCGGTGCCGGTGCCCCATGGCCGTTCAGCTCGGTCTGGATCGCGACCGCGGCCTCCTGGACCGGCGCGGGCTCCTGGACCGGGACCTGGGGGCCCTTGCGGGGGCGTCGCTTGGTCGAGGACGCGGCGACGCCGTACCCGACGAGGACAGGCTGCCGTCCCGCGGGCTTCTCCTCCGGCTCGGGTTCGGCGGCGGGTGCCGGTGCCTCGACGGGAGCCGCCCCGCCCGACACGTCCACCGCGATGATCGACGTGCCCACGTCGACCGTGGTGCCCTCGGGGAAGTGGAGCTCCCGGACGACACCGTCGTAGGGGATGGGCAGTTCGACGGCCGCCTTGGCGGTCTCGACCTCGCACACCACCTGGCCGTCGGTGACCTCGTCACCCGGCTTGACGTACCACTTGAGGATCTCGGCCTCGGTGAGGCCCTCGCCCACGTCCGGCATCTTGAACTCGCGTACGGACGCTTCCGTCATCGTCGTCACGACCCTCTCCTCAGTACGCCAGGGCACGGTCGACGGCGTCGAGTACCCGGTCCAGGCCCGGCAGGTACTCCTCTTCCAGACGGGCCGGCGGGTAGGGGGCGTGATAGCCGCCGACCCGGAGCACCGGGGCCTCCAGGTGGTAGAAGCAGCGCTCCGTGATCCGCGCCGCGATCTCCGCGCCCGAGCCGAAGAACACCGGCGCCTCGTGGACGACGACCAGACGGCGGGTCTTCTCGACCGAGGCCTGGATGGAGTCGAAGTCCAGCGGGGACACCGAGCGCAGGTCGAGGACCTCGAGGTTCCTGCCTTCCTCGGCGGCCGCGTCGGCGACCTCCCGGCAGAGCTTCACCATCGGACCGTAGGCGACCAGCGTGAGGTCGGTGCCCTCGCGGACCACCTGGGCCTTGTGCAGCGGGCCCGGGATGGCCTCGGTGTTGACCTCGCCCTTGTCCCAGTAGCGCCGCTTGGGCTCGAAGAAGATCACCGGGTCGTCGCTATGGATGGCCTGCTGCATCATCCAGTACGCGTCGGACGGGTTGGAGGGGGAGACGATCTTGAGGCCCGCCACGTGCGCGAAGAGCGCCTCGGGGGACTCGGAGTGGTGCTCGACCGCGCCGATGCCGCCGCCGTACGGAATGCGCACGACGACCGGGAGCTTGACCTTGCCCAGCGAGCGGGCGTGCATCTTCGCGAGCTGCGTGACGATCTGGTCGTAGGCCGGGAAGACGAAGCCGTCGAACTGGATCTCCACCACCGGGCGGTAGCCGCGCAGCGCGAGGCCGATCGCGGTGCCGACGATGCCCGACTCGGCGAGCGGGGTGTCGATGACCCGCTCCTCGCCGAAGTCCTTCTGCAGTCCGTCCGTCACCCGGAACACACCGCCGAGCTTGCCGACGTCCTCACCCATGATGAGGACCTTGGGGTCCGTCTCCAGGGCGCGGCGCAGCGATTCGTTGATCGCCTTGGCCAGGGCCAACTTTTCGGCTGCCATGGTCAGACCCCCTCTTCCTCTGCGAACGACGCCTGGTAGGCGGCGAACTGGGCGCGCTCCTCGTCGACGAGCGCGTGTCCGTCCGCGTACGCGTGCTCGAAGATGGCGAAGTGGTCCGGGTCGGGCATGGCGCGGACCGCTTCACGTACTCGCTTGCCCAACGCCTCGCTCTCGGTCTCGAGTTCCGCGAAGAATCCCTCGTCCGCGTGGTTTGAGGTCTCCAGGTACTGGCGAAGGCGCAGGATCGGGTCCTTCGCCTCCCAGGCCACGCGCTCCTCGTCGGCCCGGTACTTGGTCGGGTCGTCGGAGGTGGTGTGGGCGCCCATCCGGTAGGTGTACGCCTCGACCAGGGTGGGCCCTTCGCCGTTGCGGGCGCGCTCCAGGGCCCACTTGGTGACCGCGAGGCAGGCCAGCACGTCGTTGCCGTCCACGCGCACGCCGGGGAAGCCGAAGCCCTGGGCGCGCTGGTAGAGCGGCACCCGGGTCTGCTTCTCGGTGGGCTCGGAGATCGCCCACTGGTTGTTCTGGCAGAAGAACACGACCGGGGCGTTGTAGACCGCGGAGAAGGTGAAGGACTCGGCCACGTCGCCCTGGCTGCTGGCGCCGTCGCCGAAGTAGGCGATGACCGCGCTGTCCGCGCCGTCCTTGGCGATGCCCATCGCGTAGCCGGTGGCGTGCAGGGTCTGGGAGCCGATGACGATCGTGTAGAGCTGGAAGTTGTTGGTGTTGGGGTCCCAGCCCCCGTTGTTCACGCCGCGGAACATGCCCAGCAGGTTGGTCGGGTCGACCCCGCGGCACCAGGCGACGCCGTGCTCGCGGTAGGTCGGGAAGACGTAGTCGTCCTCGCGGGTGGCTCGTCCGGAGCCGATCTGGGCGGCCTCCTGGCCGAGCAGGGAGGCCCACAGGCCCAGCTCGCCCTGGCGCTGCAGGGAGGTGGCCTCGGCGTCGAAGCGGCGGGTGAGCACCATGTCGCGGTACAGACCGCGGAGCTCTTCGGGGGTGATGCCGGCGACGTACTTGTCGTACGTGGCGTCCTTGACGCGCTTGCCTTCGGGCGTCAGCAGCTGCACGAGCTCGGGCTCGGTGCCCGGCTGCTTCTTGGCGGTCGTGCGCTTGCCGGCCGTGCTCTTGGTACTGGCGCTGCGTCGCGATGTGCGCGCGGCAGTGCTCTCCACGGTCACGTGTGCTCCTCCGTCGGTCCGGCTACCCGGGTTCGCCGGGCGCCAGTGCGGCTCACCTGAAGCCCTACGGACGCACGGGGTGGGTGCGGCTCGGTCGGGAACAGGCGTGACAGGTGCCCCGGCGAGCGCCCTGCACAATGCACGTTACCCAGTGCTCCACATTTCTGTGAAACCCCTCCTGACCTGCGATTTTGCTTGGATTTCCAAGTAAATCGCGAAAGTCGGGAACAACTCCTGGTCACAGCCTTGCAGGGGGCCGGAACAACGGCACGTTAACCCGGTGACCCAGGTCACGGGAAGAGGCCACTTGGCGCGAGGTCTCAGAGGCTGTGTGAGACTGACCTCGTGCGCGAAGACGGAAAAATCCGGGTATTTCTCCTCGACGACCACGAGGTCGTCCGGCGGGGCGTCCATGAGCTGCTCTCGGTGGAGGACGACATCGAGGTGGTCGGCGAGGCCGGTACGGCGGCCGACGCGCTGGTCAGGATCCCGGCCACCCGGCCCGACGTGGCCGTCCTCGACGTGCGGCTCCCGGACGGCAGCGGGGTGGAGGTCTGCCGGGAGATCCGGTCCGGGGACGAGAACGTCAAGTGCCTGATGCTGACGTCGTTCGCCGACGACGAGGCCCTCTTCGACGCGATCATGGCGGGCGCCTCGGGATACGTCCTGAAGGCCATCCGCGGCAGCGAACTCCTGGCGGCCGTACGTGATGTCGCCGCCGGCAAGTCGCTCCTCGACCCGGTGGCCACCGCGCGCGTGCTGGAACGGCTGCGGGACGGCGGCACCGCCAAGAGCGACGACAGGCTCGCGCACCTCACCGAGCAGGAGCGCAGGATCCTCGACCTGATCGGCGAGGGGCTCACCAACCGGGCGATCGGCGAGCGGCTGCACCTGGCGGAGAAGACGATCAAGAACTATGTGTCGAGTCTGCTTTCCAAACTCGGTATGGAGCGTCGCTCGCAGGCGGCGGCGTACGTGGCGCGGATGCAGGTCGAGCAGGAGCGTCGCTGAGGGGCACGGCGGGGGTACGACGGCCGTGTCGCGGCCGTATCGCGCCGTATTAGGGACCAAAGACCCCTGACCCGGCAACCGCCCACGGCCGACATTGGTCGTATGCCCTCCGACGAACGGCTCGCCGTCGAACTGCTCGCCCGCACCGACTACGGCCGGGTGGCCACCAGCATGCGCGCCCTGCCCTTCCTCGCCTTCGCCCGGCACGTCGTGGACGACGGGCGGGTCCTGCTGCGGCTGCCCAGGATCTGCGGCTACCACCGGGCGTGCGTCGGCGGGGTCGTCGCGTACGGCGCGGACAACCTGAGCTCGGCCCGGCCGGGCGAGGGACTGTGGTCCGCGCAGGTCGTGGGCGAGTGCACGGCGTACGAGCCGACGGCCGCCGAGCTCGCGCGGTTCGGGCCGGCGCCCAGGGTCGTGGACGGAGAGCCCTATGAGCCCGTCTATCTGCGCGTAGAGCCGCAGTTCGGCACCGTCCACTCCACCGACGGCGCCCTGGAAAGTCACTTCGCGCACATGCCGTGACCGAAAGCGACTGGCTGTGACAACGCCCAGCTCACAGGCCCGGCTTGTGCCCTAGCATCTGGCGCGTGCCGCGCCCTTGTGTACCACCCCCCATGCCTCACGCGCCCCCGTTGCGGGCCCTCCTCAGCCAGTACGCCGCCGGCTCCGCCGTCACCTGTGAACCCGTCGACCAGGGGCTGCTGAACCGCGGCTACCGCCTGCGCACGACCGGCGGCCACTACTTCCTCAAGCACCACTTCGACCCCGAGACCGCCGACCCGGCCGCCATCGCCCGCCAGCACCGCGCCACCGAGCGCCTCGCGGTCCTGGGCGTCCCGGTCGCCCCGCCCCTGCCCGACCGCGACGGCCGCACGGTCGCGGTCGTCGGCGGCCACGCCTACGCCCTCCACCCCTGGATCGAGGGCCGCCACCGCCACGGTGGCCAGCTGACACCGGAGCAGTGCGGACGCCTGGGCGCGCTGCTCGGGGTGGTGCACGCGAGCCTGGAGCGGGTGATGCCGGTGCAGGGGCGAGTACCGGGCGCGCGAAGCGAGCCGCGCGCCGGGGCACAGAGCCGCACGCCCGCGCCCACCACAGGCTCCCGTGCCGAGAGCGCCGACCCCGCCCATACCTTCGCGCTCATCGACGACCTGCTCACCCGAGTCCGCCGGCACCGGCCCGCCGACTCCTTCGACGAACTGGCCCGGCACCGGCTCCTGGAGCGGCGGGCGCTGCTGGAGGAACACGCGGACCGGCGGCCGCCGCGGGGTGGGAGTGTGGGGTGGGTGCACGGGGACTTCCACCCGTTCAACCTGCTCTACAAGGGGGACGCCCCGGCCGCGATCGTCGACTGGGACCGGCTGGGCGTGCAGCCCCGCGCGGAGGAGGCCGTACGCGCTGCCGCGATCTTCTTCGTACGGCCCGCGGGGGCCCTCGACCTGCGGAAGGTACGGGCGTACGCGCGCGCGTACCGGCGTACGGCGGGCGCCACGCCCTCGGAGCTGACGGCGGCCGTGCACCGGGTGTGGTGGGAGCGCCTCAACGACTTCTGGATGCTGCGCTGGCACTACGAACGCGGCGACACCCGCGCGGACCCCCAGTTCCCGGCGGCCTCGGCGCTCGCGGTGTGGTGGACAAGGGAGTACGAGGCGGTGTGCGAGGCCTTCGCCGACTGAGCCGCCCGCCCGGGAAAACGCCACGCGCGCGTACGGTCCGCTTCCGGTCCGTACGCGCGCGTGGGGCGGTCTGCTGGGTCAGGTGCCGTCGCCTTCGCCACCGGTGTCGCCGCCGGTGTCACCACCGCTCGTGTCGGTCGGCTCGGCGGTGTCCGTGGGCTCCGCGGTGTCGGTCGGCTCGTCCGTCGGCTCCGCGCTCGTCGGATCGCCCGTGGGCTCCGTCGCCGTCGCCGTCGGTGTCGGGGACGGCGTGTACGACGGCGTATAGGACGGGGAGTAGGACGGATCGGTGCCTGTGGAACCGTCGTCGGTCTGCTCGTCCGTCGGGTCGTCCGTCGGCTCGTCGCTCGGCGACTCGCTGGTCGTTTCCGAGGGCGTCGCCGAGGTGGACGGCTTCTGCGTGGTGTCGTCCCCGCCGCCGTTCCCGCCGCCGCCGTTCAGCGCCAGCGCGACGCCCGCCGCTATGGCGACCACCGCGAGGACGGCGAGGATCCACAGCTTGCCGCGGCCGCTGCCCCGGTTGCCGTGGCCCTCGAAACCGCCGTCGTCCCCGCCGCCGTAGCCGCCCGGCAGGATCGGCTGCGGGATCTGCGTGGTGCCGGAGGCGTCGCCGGGGTGGTGCATGACGGCGGTGCCGGCGAAGCCGCCCGAGGGGGTGTGCCGGCCGTCGTGCATCGCGACCGGCCCGGTGTTCCAGGTGCCGGTGTGACCGCCCTGCTCGTACAGCATCTGGAGCCCGTACTGGACCAGCCCGCGCATCTCCTCGGCCGTCTGGAACCGGTCGTCCGGCTCCTTGGCGAGCGAGCGCATGACCAGGCCGTCCAGCTCCGGAGGCGTGGCGTCGGAGACCTCGGACGGAGGCGTCGGGATGTCCTGGACGTGCTGGTAGACCACGGACAGCGGGGTCTCACCGGTGAACGGCGGCCGCAGCGCGAGGAGTTCGTAGAGGAGGCAGCCCGTCGCGTACAGGTCGGAGCGGTGGTCCACCGCCTTGCCGAGCGCCTGCTCGGGAGAGAGGTACTGGGGGGTGCCCATGACCATGCCGGTCTGCGTCATCGTCGACTGCGCGCCGTGCAGGGCGCGGGCGATGCCGAAGTCCATCACCTTCACGGCGCCGCCGTGGGTGATGATGACGTTGGCCGGCTTGATGTCACGGTGCACGATGCCGTGCTGGTGCGAGTAGGCGAGCGCCTCCAGGACACCGGAGACGATGATCAGCGCCTGCTCGGGCCCGGGGGCCTCGGCGTTGATCAACAGATCCCGGATCGTCCGGCCCTCGACGATCTCCATGACGATGTACGGAACGGCCTGGCCGTTCACATAGTCCTCGCCGGAGTCGTACACCGCGACGATCGCGTGGTGGTTGAGACCGGCCACGGACTGGGCCTCGCGTGTGAAGCGCGCCTTGGAGACCGGGTCCTCGGCAAGGTCGGCGCGCAGCAGTTTGACCGCCACGGTGCGGCCGAGACGTACGTCCTCGGCGGCGAAAACCTCGGCCATGCCGCCCCGGCCGAGTCTGTGTGTCAGTCGGTACCGGCCGTCGCCGACCAGTCCGCCGTTGCCCCACATCTCCGGCGCGTCTGACATCCCGCCGCCAGTCGCCTCGGGGTCGGACGGGCCCTGAGCGCGCTGCTGCTGTGCCATCGGTCCTCGCCGTCGTTTCTGCCCGCGGTGCGCGCGGTGTTGTTACGGTCTCCGTCGGCCACGCTACAGCCTCCACGCAAGCCTCCGGTCCGGGATGAGCCCGGGGGCCGGTCCGAGACGGACCGGTCATCAAAGCGGTAGCACGCGCTGTCGTGCAAATTCTGTGTACCGGCCGTACGGCACCTGTAACGCTTCCGCGACGCTTCTTTCGCGTACGGTCACGGAACGGGCACCCGGCTTGACCTGTCAGTGCCGTGGGGCAGACTTGGCCGGGAATGAGCCATTCGATCAACGACAGTCGGGCCGGCGCCTGATGGCCGATGGGGGACGCGGAAGATGAGCCAGGACGGCGCACACGGCCGGTATGCGGGGCGGGCGCTCGCCAACAACCGCTATCAGCTGCGCGACTTGCTCGGCGAGGGCGGCATGGCCTCGGTGCATCTCGCGCACGACACCGTGCTCGACCGCCCCGTCGCGATCAAGACGCTCCACACCGAACTGGGGCGTGAACAGGCCTTCCGCGAGCGTTTCCGCCGCGAGGCCCAGGCCGTGGCCAAGCTCACGCACACCAACATCGTCTCGGTCTTCGACACCGGCGAGGACACCCTCGACGGGATGACGATGCCGTACATCGTCATGGAGTACGTCGAGGGCCGCCCGCTCGGCTCGGTGCTCGACGAGGACGTACGGCAGTACGGCGCGATGCCCGCCGACAAGGCGCTGAAGATCACCGCGGACGTGCTCGCGGCGCTGGAGATCAGCCACGAGATGGGCCTGGTCCACCGCGACATCAAGCCCGGCAACGTGATGATGACCAAGCGCGGCGTGGTCAAGGTCATGGACTTCGGCATCGCCCGCGCCATGCAGTCGGGTGTCACGTCGATGACCCAGACCGGCATGGTCGTCGGCACCCCTCAGTACCTCTCCCCCGAGCAGGCCCTCGGCCGCGGCGTGGACGCCCGCTCCGACCTCTACTCGGTCGGCATCATGCTGTTCCAACTGGTCACCGGGCGGCTGCCGTTCGACGCGGACTCGCCGCTGGCGATCGCGTACGCGCATGTACAGGAAGAGCCGGTGGCCGCCTCGTCGGTCAACCGCTCGCTGCCGCCCGCCGTGGACGCGCTGATCGCCCGCGCCCTGAAGAAGAACCCGAACGAGCGCTTCCCCAGCGCCGAGGCCATGCGCACCGAGTGCCTGCGGGTGGCGGCGTCCTTCCAGGCGGCCGCGCCGAGCATCGTCCCCGGCGCGCAGACGTCGAGCGGGGCGGGCGTGGGCTCGGCGGTGTTCCCGCCGGTGGACCAGGGCACTCCGGCGCCGGGCCCGGTCCAGACGCCGTACCAGCCGACGCCGGCGCCGAACCCGTACGGCACCCCGCCGCCCTCGATGCCCTCTCCCGCGTACGGCTATCCGCAGCAGGGCGGCTACCAGGCCCCCACGCCGGCGCCGAACGCGTACGCCTCGACCCCGCCGCCGTACAACATCACGCCCCAGCACGCACCGCCCTCGGGCGGCGGCCGCAAGAGCAACAGACCGGTCGTCCTCGGTTCGATCATCGTCTCCGTCGTGGCGGTCGGCGGCCTGATCGCGGCGCTGTCGCTGAACGGGGGCGGGACGGACGACGACGCCGGCGGCGACACCACGCCGACCACCTCGTCGACCCCGTCGGGGTACCGGACCGGCGACGCGAACCGGACGGTCGAGACGACCGAGTGCACCGAGCCGCAGGAGTCGAACAACGACCCCAAGCAGGTGCAGATGCCGGACTTCGCGTTCAAGAACTGGGACTCGGTCAAGCTGTGCCTACAGGCGGCGGGTTGGCAGTATGACGACCGCGAGTACGCCGAGAACACGTACGGCCAGGGCACGATCATGAACCAGTTCCCCAAGGCCGGGACGGACTTCGACCCGAAGAACCCGCCGGACATGCAGTTCGACGTCTCGACAGGCGTCTCGGCCGGCTAGCGCGTCCCTGTTACCCCTGTCACAGGGCCGGCGATCACAGGTGTGGCATGGCCATGCCCCTCGTAGGATCCCGCCTGCAAGGCAATCGATCTTGGACAGCAGGGGGAACCCATGAAGAAGAAGCTCGGCAGAATCCTCGCGGTGGGCGCCGCCGCCCTCGGCGCGTTCGCCTTCTCCGTGAGCCCGGCGGCCGCCGGCGGTGTCGGTGAGTCGATCCCCGGGGCCCAGGGCACCGGGGACTTCTACTACGCGAGCAAGACCGTCGCCAGCGACATCTACCTGACGGTCACCGACACCGCTCCCGACGGGCACCACGTCCGTATCCGGGTGCAGTCCCTCACCCCGGAGCGCGTGGTGACCAGCTACGCCTGGCGCTCGGTCACCGCCGGCTACCAGCACTCCGACACCTGGGTGACCTCCCTGAAGGACACCCGCGGCATCTGGGCGCTGCGCATCCAGGTCTGCGTCTACGAGAAGGACGACCAGCTGGGCTGCGACGAGTCGGACTGGGACGGCAACACCTACTACTAGACCGAACCGGGTGCGGGGGCACGTGGCGGGTTCGGAGGCGAGGCGGCAGGGACACCTACACCGGTACGTGCACCGTCTCCACCCGGCTCGCCACCAACCGCTCCCGCTCCCGGCGGATCGCCCGCCTGCGCAGCCGCAGGATCTGGCTGATCCCCAGCGCCTGGAGCACGAAGACCGCGGAGAAGGCGACCCGGTAGTTGCTCCCGGTCGCGTCCAGCAGCACCCCGATCGCGAACAGGGTCGTCATCGAGGCGACGAAGCCACCCATGTTGGTGATGCCGGACGCGGTGCCCTGCCGCTCCGGCGGGTTCGCCGGGCGCGCGAAGTCGAAGCCGATCATCGAGGCCGGCCCGCACGCGCCCAGCACCGCGCAGAGCACCACGAGCAGCCACATCGGCGCGTGCTCACCCGGGTACGCCAGGGTCACCGCCCAGACCAGCCCCGTCGCCCCCACGGTCCCCAGCGCCAGCGGCAGCCGCGCCTCGTGGTGCCGGGCGACGACCTGGCCGTAGACCAGCCCGATCACCATGTTCGACAGCACGACGAGGGTCAGCAGCTCTCCGGCGACCGCCCGTGACAGCCCCTGCGCCTCGACCAGGAACGGCAGGCCCCACAGCAGCAGGAACACCATCGCCGGGAACTGGGTCGTGAAGTGCACCCACAGGCCGAGCCGGGTGCCCGGCTCCCGCCAGGAGGCGGCGATCTGCCGTCGTACGTAGGCCGCGCCCTGGTGCGGGAAGGGCGCCGGCTCGTGTCCCTCGGGGTGGTCCTTGAGGAAGAGCAGCAGCAGGACCAGCACCACCACACCGGCGACCGCGCTGCCCGCGAAGGCCGCCGTCCAGCCGATGCCGTGCAGCAGCCGGGCCAGGACCAGGGTGGAGACCAGGTTGCCCGCCATGCCGACCAGCCCCGCGAGCTGCGCGACCATCGGCCCGCGCCGGGCCGGGAACCAGCGGGAGCCGAGCCGCAGCACGCTGATGAACGTCATCGCGTCACCGCAGCCCAGCAGTGCGCGCGAGGCGAGGGCCATGCCGTACGAGGGGGAGAAGGCGAAGCCGAGCTGTCCGGCCGTGAACAGCACCACCCCGATGGTCAGCACCTTCTTGGTGCCGAGCCGGTCGACGAGCAGGCCGACGGGTATCTGCATGCCCGCGTAGACGAGCAGTTGGAGGATCGAGAAGGTCGACAGCGCGGAGGCGTTGACGTGGAAGCGGTCGGCGGCGTCGAGCCCTGCCACCCCCAGCGACGTACGGAAGATGACGGCGACGAAGTAGACGGAGACGCCGATGCCCCACACGGCCATCGCGCGGCGGCCGCCCGGCGGGTCGCCCGGCAGGGTGGCGCTCATCGGACCTCGCCCCGCGCCAGGTGGGAGAACCACTCGACGTGCCCGTGGATGAGCCCGACGACCGCCTCCGCGTCGCCGGAGCGCAGCGCGTCGAGGATCTGCTCGTGCTCGACGAGGGTCTTGGTGATGCGGTCGGGGTGGGCGTGCATCACGGCGACGCCCATGCGGAGCTGCCGGTCGCGCAGTTGGTCGTAGAGCCGGGACAGGATCTCGTTGCCCCCGCTGCGGACGATCTCGGCGTGGAAGCAGCGGTCGGTGACGGCGGCGTCGGCCAGATCCCCGGCGGCGGCCTGCTCCTTCTGCTGGGCGAGGAGTTCCTCCAGCCGCGCGATGAGCCGCGGGGACGCCGGTACGGCCTTGCGCGCGGCGTGCTCCTCGACGAGCTGGCGGGTCTCCACCACGTCCGCGATCTCCTGCGCGGAGACGGGCAGGACCAGTGCGCCCTTCTTCGGGTAGAGCTTGATCAGCCCCTCCACCTGGAGCCGCAGCAGCGCCTCCCGCACCGGTGTCCGCGACACCCCCACGGCCTCGGCGAGCTCGCCCTCGGTGAGCAGGGTCCCGCCCTCGTAGCGGCGCTCCAGGACGCCCTGCTTGACGTGGTCGTAGACGCGGTCGGCGGCGGGCGGCTGCTTGATGTGGGCGGCGGACGGGGCGGGTGGGGCTGAAGGCATGCGCACATCATAGATACAACACGTACGCATGCCAGAGGGCCGTCCATCATGCGGACCCCGAGGACCCCAGGAGCCCCCTCTGACAGAGAAAGCCGAATCCGCCCCAGCGGCCGCACAACCTTCTGTGCTACTTACGAGTCAGACACGTGCGGCTCCAACAACTTTCAGGGCTCAACTCGGCCGCACGCCAGGGGCATTCAACGTATTCGGGGTACCTCACTTGATTACCGGCATTCAGGGCATCCGTATCCGCCGAGCCGTAGCCGTGGCCGTGACCACCGGCTCCCTGCTCGCCACCGGAGCCCTCACCGCGGCGCCGGCGCAGGCCGCCGTCGCCACGCCGTCCATCACCGCCAAGGGCGGTTTCCTCATGAACAGCGCCACCGGTGCGACGCTCTTCTCGAAGTCGCCCGACACCAAGCGGCTCACCGCGTCCACCACGAAGGTCATGACCGCGAAGGTCGTCCTGTCGCAGTCGAACCTGAACCTGGACGCCAAGGTCACGATCAAGAAGGCGTACAGCGACTACATCGTCGCCAACGGCGCCTCGTCCGCGAACCTGATCGTCGGCGACAAGGTCACCGTCCGCCAGCTGCTCTACGGGATGCTGCTGAAGTCGGGCTGCGACGCCGCGATGGCGCTCGCCGACAAGTACGGCTCCGGCACGACGGTCGCGGCCCGCACCAAGAGCTTCATCGGCAAGATGAACACCATGGCCAAGAGCCTGGGCATGACGAACACGAAGTTCGACTCGTTCGACGGCATCAGCAGGGGCGCCAACGCCTCGACGCCGCGCGACCTGACGAAGCTCGCCCGCAGCGCCATGAAGAGCTCCACCTTCAAGTCCGTCGTGAAGACCAAGTCGTACACGGCGAAGACGATCACGAAGACCGGTTCCACCCGCACGATGGCGGCCTGGAAGAACACCAACCTCCTGCTCGGCTGGAACGGCACGCTCGGCGTGAAGACCGGCTCCGGCACCGAGGCCAAGTACTGCCTCATCTTCGCCGCCACCCTCAACGGCGAGTCGGTGATCGGCACGGTCCTCACCGCGTCCTCCGAGGCCAACCGCACCGCGGACGTGAAGAAGCTCATCAACTACGGCTACGCGAAGATCAGCTGACGCGCAGACGCGAGAACGAGGGGAAGGGGCCTGCGGCGGCGGGCCCCTTCTTCTGTGTTCACACGGGCAGAAAGAACCGCCGCTTGTCCTTGGACGCGGCCCCGAGCCGCCCGTAGAACCGGATGGCCCCGTCGTTCCACGCGGGCGTCTGCCACTGCACCTGCGCGAGCCCAAGGGCGCGCGCCTCGTCCCGTACGGCGTCCATGAGCGACTCCCCGATGCCGAGCCCGCGATGCCCGTCCCGCAGGAACAGACAGTCCATGTGCAGGTACTCGGCGCCGTCCCAGGTGGACACCTCGGCGGAGCAGGTGGCGTATCCGACGACGGTCCCGTCCAACTCCGCGACGAGACACCGCAGTCGCGGCTCGGGGCTCGCGAACAGCAGGGGTCGCAACCGCTCTTCGAGCCCGGGGGCGGGCGGTTCGGCCTTCTCATAGACGGCGTGCTCGGCGATCAGCGCGACGACGTCCGCCAGATCCCCGACCCGCGCCCGCCGTACGACAGGGACGCCGCTCACCGGACCTCCCCCTCCAGCACATCCGCGGACCAGGCGGCGAGCCGTGCACCGATCTCCCCGTCTCCGTCCAGCACCTGCCGCACCCAGGCGTCCCGCTCGTAGGCGAGCACGGCCGCCTCCCACACACAGGGAGCCAGCCCCTGCCGCCCCGGCCGCAACCCCTCCGGCTCACCGACGGGCCCGACGAACACCGCGAGGTCGGACATGTCCCCCTCGATCCACGTGTGTACGAGCACGTAGTCCCCGTCCCCACCGGCATGCACCAGCAGCACGGCGGCCCCGAGAGAGCCACGCAGACCGGCGGTGGCGAGGTGCGCCTCGGCGATCGCCAGCCCGGCGTCCGCGTCCTCGACCACCCGCCCGGGGGCTTCGATGCCGTACACCTTCACCAGATGCCCGGCGACCTCGTGCGTCCCCAACGGCCTTACGGCACGGGCGTGATGAGTGTCGGCGAGGTCTTTCATCGCGGACACGTCCATGGCTGCGGGCAGCTTTGCGACGGTTCGAAGATCGGCCATACGGCCATGATGCCCGGTCACGCCACACGGTCAGGGGTGAAGGGGCGGCCGCAATGCGACGTTGCGGCCGTCCCTTCGGGTTGCGACCCACTGCCTCGGAGCGCCTCGACGTGACTACTGCGTCACCGTGAAGTTCCGCAGGATCGCCGCCGTCAGTGCCGGGTCGCCCTCCGCCTTCACCCGGTCCGGTACCGCGTCCGCGGTCACCCGGCCGCAGGCCAGGCGGACGTAGGTCTCCCAGTCGAGGGTGAGGGTGGCGGCGGGGCCGAGGGCGGGGGCCGTCTCCAGGGTGCCGCGGCCCTGGATGTCGACGCGGATCGTGCGCAGGAACTCGATCGGGCCGTGGACGTCGAGGACGATCGCCGAGCTGCGCGGAGCGTCGGCCTTCTCGGCGATCACGGCGGGCAGTTCGGCGAGCAGGACGTCACGGGCGATGTGCGCACCGGGGGAGTCCAGATTGCCGGGGCGGCCGAGGGCGGCGCGGAGGTCCTGCTCGTGCACCCAGACGTCGAAGGCGTGCTTGCGCATGGACTCCTCGAGCGTCAGTTCGCTGCCGAGGGGGCCGCGCACCTTCGTCCCCGGGTCCCGCGACTCGTTCCGCAGCTGGCGGTTGCGGCGGATGATCACGTACTCCAGCTCGGAGGTCATCTCCGGCGCCGTGTGATGGCGGCGGACGTCGACCTGCATCTCCGTGTACCGCTGGTGCTCATTGGTGACGTGGTAGAGGTCGCGAGGCAGCGAGTGGATGGGGCGCGGGTCCCCCAGCATCTCGGTGTCCAGACCGATGACGTGGGACACGATGTCCCGCACCGACCAGCCGGGGCAGGGGGTACGCCGGTTCCACTCTCCCTCCACCAGCGGCGTCACCAGCTCGGATATCGCATCGATGGAGTGGGTCCAGGCGTCGGCGTAGGGCTGGAGGGTGGGATGCAGACTCACGGAACGGGACCCCTCGGCGGTCGGTGCACGGGCTGGTGATGGCGGCGTTGCCAGTGGGAGGTGTGGCTGTCGGCGGGTGTCTTGGAACGCTAAGTTACGCTGCTGTGAGGCACCCCGGCAGTGCTTTCGTGTGACGATCGTAGGCCCGTGTGAACGGCTCGAATGCCAGGACGGTGGTAGTGTGCGCGCCTCGTTGATTCAGATCGCCGTAAGTGAGGGCGAATCGGTCGAATCGCGCCGACGGCGAGTGGCCTCTCTGGTACGGGACCAGTCCGGTGCCGATCTGGTCGTGCTGCCGGAGCTGTGGACCACCGGCGCGTTCGCCTACGAGGAGTTCGGCAGCGAGGCCGAGCCGCTGGAGGGCCCGACGTACGAGGCCATGGCGAAGGCCGCGAGCGACGCGGGCGTCTGGCTGCACGCGGGCTCCATCCCGGAGCACACTCCCGAAGGCACCCTCTACAACACCTCTCTCGTCTTCTCCCCCTCCGGCGACCTGATCGCCGCCTACCGCAAGATCCACCGCTTCGGCTTCGACAAAGGCGAGGCCGTGCTGATGGGCGCGGGCCGCGACCTGGTGACGGTCCGTCTGCCCGAGACCGCCCTCGGCCTGGCCACCTGCTACGACCTCCGGTTCCCCGAACTCTTCCGCGGTCTCGTCGACGCCGGCGCCGAGACCCTGGTCATCCCCGCGGGCTGGCCGGAGCGCCGCCGGGCGCACTGGACGCTGCTGGCCCAGGCGCGGGCGGTCGAGAACCAGGCGTACGTGCTCGCCTGTGGAACGGCCGGGACGCACGCGGGAGTTCCGCAGGCCGGTCACTCGATCGTGGTCGATCCGTGGGGCGAGGTCCTGGCCGAGGCCGGCGCCGGCGAGGAGGTCCTCACCGTCGAGTTCGATCCCGGCAAGGTGGCCGTGACACGGGATCAGTTCCCGGCGCTGAAGGACCGGGTGCTGGGCCTCGACGCGCCCCGGCGCTAGCCCTCAGTCGGACTCCCGCTCCTTCTCGGCGAGGTGGATCACACACACCGCCACCGCGATCAGCAGCGCCGGGTCCGCGTCCTCCCGTACGACGTCGACGCCGTAGGTCTCCCGCACGTGCAGCCACCGCCGGGAGACCACGGCGAGCAGCTCACCGTCGTACTCGACCGCGAACTCCCGGTCGAGGATCTTCCCGCTGACGTCCAGTTCGGTGCTGCCGTCCGCCAGGGCCACCCGGTAGTGGTTGCGCAGCAGGGACAGCCGCTTGCGCCTGATGGTGGCCAGCGGTTCGCCGTCCCGCTCGATCACCATGGTGTCCCGCAGGGCGAACATCTTCTGCCGGATGTCGATCAGGACACGCCCGCCGGTGTCCTTCAGCTCGAAGGTGTCCCGCAGCCGCATGGCCTTGCCGTCGACGAGGAACACCTTGTTGCCCCGGTCGTCCTCGATCCAGTAGTCGTCACCGAAGCCGAGGAGCCGGTCGCGTACGAGGAATCTCATGCCGTTACGGCTTCCCCGACCCGCGCGGCGGAACGCAACCAATAGGCCGTCGGGATGGTCGACACCCCCATGAGGAAGATCGGACGGGTGTACGTCCCCGTCGCCGCGGCCGCGTTCCTCGCGGTCCTGTCCGGATGTGCCGACCCGACGTCCTGTGCCGGGGTCGGTGTGGTGTCCGAGCTCGGCGTGTACGTCGTCCAGGAGGACTTCGGCACTCTCGCGGGCGCCTCCTACGCGTTGTGCTCGCGGGGCGACTGCGTCGAGGGCGAGCTCCAGGGGGAGGCCGTCTCGCGGGTGTCCCTCTCCTTGCCGGACGACGTCGACCCCGACACCGCCCCGGTCCGCCTCCGCGTCACCCGCGCGGGTGCCGGCACGCCTGTCGTCGACGACTCCGTCGACGTGAAGCTGCTGCGCCGGTCCGACGGCTGCGGCGGGGGCGGCTGGTCCCGGGCGCTGGCCCTCACCAAGGCGGACGGGCTGCTGGCGAGCGTCCCCAAGAAGGTCTCCGCGGCCTGGATGCGACAGGTCAGGACCGAGGCCACGGCACTTCCGACACCGTCGCCGACGTCCCGAACCGCCTCCGGTACGCCGACGGGCTGAGCCCCGTCTCGCGCCGCACGCGCGCGCGGAGGTTCGCGGCCGTCCCCAGGCCACTGCGGGCGGCCACCACGTCCAGCCGTTCCTCGCCCCGCTCGATCAGCCGGCAGGCCAGCGCCACGCGCTCCCCCGTCAGCCAGGCCAGCGGTGTCGTGCCGAGCTGGGCCTGGAAACGGCGGTGCAGTGTGGCGGGGGAGACGGCCGCGCGGGCGGCGAGCTCCGCCACCGTCAGCGGCTCCCCCAGCCGCTCCCGCGCCCACGCCAGCAACGGCGCCAGCGACTCGTCCGGCACGTGGGGCACCGGGCGCTCCACGAACTGCCGCTGCCCGCCGTCCCGGTGGGCGGCGAAGACCAGCCGCCGGGACACGGCGTTGGCGACCTCGGCACCGTGGTCGCGTCGCCAGATGTGCAGCCCGAGGTCGAGCGCGGCGGCACTGCCGGCGGCGGTGAGGAGGCCGCCGTCGTCGACGAAGAGGACGTCGGGCTCCAGGAGCACCTTCGGATGCAGCTCGCGGAACGCGTCCGCCCACAGCCAGTGCGTCGTCGCGCGCCGCCCGTCCAGCAGCCCCGCCTCCGCGAGCGCGAAGCTGCCGGTGCACAGGCTCATGACACGGGCGCCACGCGCGTGCGTGCGGCGAATGGCGTCGAGTACGGCCGTCCCGCGCGGTACGACGTTGTCCGGACGCCCCGGCACGACGAGGGTGTCGGCCCCGTCCACGGCTTCGAGCCCCGCCACACCGCTCAGCGTGAAGAACCCGTGGTTCATCCGCACCTCGGGCGTGGGCGTGCACAGCGTGACCTCGTACAACGGCCCCGGCAGCCCCAGCTCGGGCCGCGGCAGTCCGAACAGCTCGGTGGCGACGCCCACTTCGAAGGGGTTGGTGCCCTCGTCGACGATGACCGCGACCCGGTGCGGGCGCCCGGGCGCTTGAGAGGATCCTTGCGGCATATGCAATTCCTAGCACTCGTGGGGGTGCCGGGCCACGGCCGACGATGACCGACATGAGCGAACCGATCTCCGCCGTCGAACCGATCTCCCTGGAAAAGGCCCTCGCCTCCTTCACCGACCAGTGGAGCCCCCGCATCGTCACCACCGTCAACGACTACGACGTCCGCATCGCCAAGGTCGAGGGTGAACACCTCTGGCACACCCACGACCACACCGACGAGTTCTTCCTGGTCCTCGACGGCGAACTCCACATCGCCCTGCGCGAACCGACCGGCGAACGCACGGTCGTCCTCCCCAAGGGCACGGTCTTCACGGTCCCCCGAGGCACCGAACACAAGCCGTACGCCCCCGTCCCCTCCTCGATCCTCGTCCTCGAACCCACGGGCACCCTCACGGTGGGCGACCGCCACGAGGACGTCCCCGACCACGTGGACGCCACGACGGGGCACACGCTGGGGTGACTGTCGGTGGCGGGTGGCACTCTTGATCCATGAGCGACTCCGCACCCCGCCGCGTTCGCGTCCGCGCCCCCGAGCTCGTCGGAAAGGGCGGCTGGCTGAACACGGGCGAGAAGCAGTACACCCTCGCCGACCTGCGCGGACGCATCGTCGTTCTCGATTTCTGGACGTTGTGCTGCATCAACTGTCTGCACGTCCTCGACGAACTCCGCGAGCTGGAGCGCAAGCACCCCGACACCGTCGTCGTCATCGGTGTCCACTCGCCGAAGTTCGTGCACGAGGCCGAGCACGGGGCGGTCGTGGACGCCGTGGAGCGGTACGGGGTGGAGCATCCGGTGCTGGACGATCCGGAGTTGGCGACGTGGAAGCAGTACGCGGTGCGGGCCTGGCCGACGCTTGTCGTGGTCGATCCGGAGGGGTACGTCGTCGCGCAGCATGCCGGTGAGGGGCATGTGCACGCGATCGAGCGGCTCGTGCGGGAGTTGGAGGCCGAGCACGAGGCGAAGGGGACGCTGCGGCGCGGGGACGGGCCCTATGTGGCGCCGGAGCCGGAGGCGACCGTACTGCGGTTCCCGGGGAAGGCGGTGCTGCTGCCCTCGGGGAACCTCCTGGTCAGTGACACCACCCGGCATCAGCTGGTGGAGCTGGCGCCGGACGGGGAGACCGTGGTGCGGCGGATCGGGCAGGGGGATCACCGGGGGACGACGGACAGTACGTCGGTGCGCTCCCGGTTCAACGAGCCGCAGGGGCTGGCGCTGCTGCCGGACGGTTCCGTGGTGGTCGCCGACACGGTGAACCACACGCTGCGCCGCTTCGACCCGGAGTCGGGCCGCACCACCACCCTCGCCGGCACCGGACACCAGTGGATGCAGGGCGACGACACCTCGGGACCGGCCCGCGAGATCAACCTCTCCTCCCCCTGGGACGTGGCCTGGTGGCGCGGCAAGGTGTGGATCGCCATGGCCGGTATCCACCAGCTGTGGACGTACGACCCGGAGGAGGGGACGGTCGCGGTCGCGGCCGGCACCACCAACGAGGGCCTGGTCGACGGGCCCGCCGCCGAGGCCTGGTTCGCCCAGCCCTCAGGGCTCGCCGCCACCCCCGAGCGGCTGTGGATCGCCGACTCCGAGACATCCGCCCTGCGCTGGATGGACCCCGACGGCACCGTCCACACCGCCGTCGGCACCGGGCTCTTCGACTTCGGGCACCGCGACGGGCCCGCCGAACAGGCCCTGCTCCAGCACCCGTTGGGCGTCACCGCACTGCCCGACGGCTCGGTCGCGATCAGCGACACGTACAACCACGCCCTGCGCCGCTACGACCCGGCGACGGGCGAGGTCACCACCCTGGCCACGGATCTGCGCGAGCCCAGCGGCGCCGTCCTCGTCGGGGACGACCTCGTGGTCGTCGAGTCGGCCCGCCACCGGCTCACCCGGCTGCGGCTCCCGGAGGAGGCCGTACGCGTGGAGTCGGTCGCCCATCGCACCCAGCGCGCCGCCACCGAAGTGGCCCCGGGCAGGCTGCGGTTGGACGTGGTCTTCCAGGCCCCGCCGGGTCAGAAGCTCGACACCCGGTACGGCCCCTCGACCCGTCTGCTGATCTCCTCCACTCCGCCGGAACTGCTCGTCGAGGGCGAGGGCGCGGGCACCGAGCTCTCCCGCACCCTGTCTCTCGATCCGGCGGTCGTCGAAGGCGTCCTGCATGTCTCCGCGATGGCCGCCTCATGCGACGACGACCCTGCGAACGAGTACCCGGCCTGCCACGTCCACCAGCAGGACTGGGGAGTGCCGGTCCGTCTCGCCGAGGGCGGTGCGGACCGGCTGCCCCTCGTGCTGGCCGGTATGGACGTTCAGGCGCCGTAGCCGCCGCCGCGCCGGTGCTGGTCGTCCTCGACCACCGTGGTCGTGGACGGCGGTACGACCACCCGCCTGCGCCGGGCGATACTGCTGAACGTGCTGACGCCGATCAGGCCGACGATCATGAAGATGACGCCGACCAGGTCGAGATTGACTCCCTGCATCTCCCAGTCGGTCGCGAACGTGAGAATGGCTCCCGCGGCGATGAGGATGATGCATCCGCCGAGGCCCATAGTGTCGCCTCCCTGTCCGGTGGTTCCGGTCGCAGGCGGGTACCCGGCCTCGCGGAGGCTATCCCTCGCAGTCCCCCGTCATCCCTCGCTATCCCTCCAGGAACGCCACGAGCGCGTTCGCCAGCAGATGCGGGTCGTCCGCTCCGCACAGCTCGCGGGCGCTGTGCATCGACAGGATGGCGACGCCGATGTCGACGGTCTTGATGCCGTGCCGGGCCGCGGTGATGGGGCCGATGGTGGTGCCGCAGGGCATGGAGTTGTTGGAGACGAAGGACTGGAAGGGGACGTCGGCCTGCTCGCAGGCGGCGGCGAAGACCGCCCGGCCCGAACCGTCCGTGGCGTAGCGGTTGTTGACGTTGACCTTGAGGATCGGGCCGCCGTTGACGCGGGGGTGGTGCGTGGGGTCGTGGCGCTCCGCGTAGTTGGGGTGGATCGCGTGGCCCGTGTCGGAGGACAGACAGACCGTGCCGGCGAAGGCCCTCGCCCGGTCCTCGTAGGAGCCTCCGCGCGCGAACACCGAACGCTCCAGCACACTGCCGAGCAGCGGCCCGTCCGCTCCGGTGTCCGACTGCGAGCCGTTCTCCTCGTGGTCGAAGGCGGCGAGCACGGGGATGTGGGACAGCGCCGAGCCGCTGGAGACGGCGGCCAGCGCGGCGACCTCGGCGTGCACGGACAGCAGGTTGTCCATGCGCGGGCCGGCCACCAGCTCCTTGTCGCGCCCCAGATAGGCCGGGGGCTCCACGGAGTGCACCATCAGGTCCCAGCCGGTGACCTCGCCCGCCGGGAGCCCGTTCTCCTCCTCCAGGAAGGCGATGAGGTCGCCCTCGCGGATGTCGTCGCCGAGCCCCCAGATGGGCTGGAGGTGCCGCTGCTTGTCGAGCTTGAGGCCCTCCGTCGCCACCGAGCGGTCCAGGTGGACGGCGAGCTGCGGGACCCGCAGGAGCGGCCGGCCGACGTTGACCAGCCGCGTCGAGCCGTCGCGCAGGGTCAGCCGCCCCGCCAGGCCCAGGTCGCGGTCGAGCCAGGAGTTCAGCAGCGGTCCGCCGTAGATCTCCACGGCGACCTGGCGCCAGCCGTGCGCCCCGGCGTCCGGCAGCGGCTTGACCCGCAGGTTGGGGGAGTCGGTGTGCGAGCCGACGATCCGGAACGGTGTGTGCGGCTCGGCGCCCTCGGGGACGTACCAGGCCACGATCGCGCCGCCGCGCAGCACGTACTTGCCGCCGGTCGTCCCGTCCCAGGCGTCCGTCTCCGCGACCTGCCTGAAGCCCGCCTTCTCCAGTCGCTCGGCGGCGTTCGCCACGGCGTGGTACGGCGAGGGGCTGGCAGCCAGGAAGGACATCAGGTCGTCGGTGTGGCCGCGGTCGAAGCGGGAGGGTTCGCTCATGGGGTTCACCTTAACGACGTACGAAGGCCCGCTCCCGGTGATGGGAGCGGGCCTCGGGAGAGCTGTGCGGGTGTGTCCTAGAACGCGGCCTCGTCCAGTTCCATCAGGTCGAGCTCGACGCCCTGGGCGAGCTTGCGGGCGCCGGTGACGCCGGGCAGGACGTTGGCCGCGAAGAACTTCGCCGCCGCGATCTTGCCGGTGTAGAAGGCCTTGTCCTTGGCGGAGGCCGTCTCCAGCTTCTCGGCGGCGACCGCGGCGCCCTTGAGGAGCAGGTAGCCGACGACGACGTCGCCGGAGGCCAGCAGCAGGCGGGTGGTGTTCAGGCCCACCTTGTAGATGTTCTTGACGTCCTGCTCGGTGGCCGCGAGGTCGGTCAGCATCAGGCCGACGATGGCCTCCAGCTCGACGGCCGCCTTGGCCAGGTGCTCGCGGGCGCCCGCGAGGTCCTCGCCGCCGGTGCCGAGCGCCAGGAACTTCTTGATGTCCTCGGCGAGACCGTTCAGGGCCGCGCCCTGGTTGCGGACGATCTTCCGGAAGAAGAAGTCCTGGCCCTGGATCGCCGTGGTGCCCTCGTAGAGCGTGTCGATCTTGGCGTCGCGGATGTACTGCTCGATCGGGTACTCCTGGAGGAACCCGGAGCCGCCGAAGGTCTGGAGCGACTGGGCGAGCTGCTCGTAGCCCTTCTCGGAGCCGTAGCCCTTCACGATCGGCAGGAGCAGGTCGTTGAGCGCGTGCTCGGCCTTGGCGTCCTCGCCCGCGGCCTCCTTGACGGCGATCGTGTCCTGGATGGAGGCGGTGTAGAGGACGAGGGCGCGCATGCCCTCCGCGTACGCCTTCTGCGTCATCAGCGAGCGGCGCACGTCGGGGTGGTGGGTGATGGTGACCTTGGGCGCGGTCTTGTCGCCGAAGGCGGCGAGGTCGGAGCCCTGGACGCGCTCCTTGGCGTACTCCAGCGCGTTCAGGTAGCCCGTGGACAGCGTGGAGATCGCCTTCGTGCCGACCATCATGCGGGCGAACTCGATGATGCGGAACATCTGGCGGATGCCGTCGTGCTTGTCGCCGATCAGCCAGCCCTTGGCGGGGTGCTGGTCGCCGAAGGTCATCTCGCAGGTGTTGGAGGCCTTCAGGCCCATCTTGTGCTCGACGTTGGTGGCGTAGACGCCGTTGCGCTCGCCCAGCTCGCCGGTCTCGAAGTCGAAGAGGTACTTCGGGACGAGGAAGAGGGACAGGCCCTTGGTGCCGGGGCCGTGGCCCTCGGGGCGGGCGAGGACGTAGTGGAGGATGTTCTCCTCCATGTCGTGCTCACCGGACGTGATGAAGCGCTTGACGCCCTCGATGTGCCAGGAGCCGTCCTCCTGCTGGATCGCCTTGGTGCGGCCGGCGCCGACGTCCGAGCCGGCGTCCGGCTCGGTGAGGACCATGGTCGAACCCCAGGTCTTCTCCACGGCGATCTGGGCGATCTTCTTCTGTACGTCATTGCCCTCGTCGTAGAGGATCCCGGCGAACGCGGGGCCGGAGGAGTACATCCACACGGCCGGGTTCGCGCCCAGGATCAGCTCCGCGTACGACCAGATCAGCGACGGCGGCGCGGTGGTGCCGCCGATCGCCTCGGGCAGGCCCAGACGCCAGTACTCGGAGTCCATGAAGGCCTTGTAGCTCTTCTTGAAGGACGCGGGGACCGGCGCGGTGTTGGTCTCCGGGTCGAAGACCGGCGGGTTGCGGTCGGCGTCCGCGAAGGACTCCGCCAGCTCGTTCTCCGCGAGGCGCGTCAGCTCGTCGAGGATGCTCTTCGCGGTCTCGACGTCCATCTCCTCGAACGGACCCGTGCCGTACAGCTTGTCGCGCCCGAGGACCTCGAAGAGGTTGAACTCGATGTCGCGGAGATTCGACTTGTAGTGCCCCATGGCGACGGCTCCGTAAGAAAGATCGGCGAGGCACTGGATCCTCGCGCTAGTTCACGTACCAACAAGTAGCTTCTTTCCGATGATGCTACCCGCCAGTAATAAACCGCAACCCTGATCCGGTCATCTGTGACGGTTCACACCGGAACCGTGAGGCTGGCTGTGTAGCCCGCGTCCACGCCGCCCTTCAGCGTCGCCATCTGCTGGTCGTAGCCGTCGCTGAAGATCATGTCCGTCTTCAGGGAGAGTTCCCCGAGGTTGTTCACGCTCTGGCTGTAACCGTCCGTCGCGTACACCGTGTCGCAGACGTCCTTGGGGAACGCGAGCTGCGAGGTGTTGGTGATCGACGTCGCCGCGGTGGCGTCCTCCAGGCTGCCGTAGACCTCGAAGTGGACGTGCGGCCAGCGGCCGGTGTAACAGCCCGGGAAGATGCTGGTGAAGGTGACCTGGCCGTTCTCGTCGGTCTCCTGCACACCCCGCAGATAGTTCTCGTCCGTGACGCCCTCGGTGTACAGGGAGTACGCGCCCTCCCGGTCGCAATGCCACAGATAGACGGCGGCGCCGTTCTTCGGCGTATCGCAGCCGGAGGAGACGTCGACGACGGTGAGGGTGATCGTCAGGGGTACGCCCTCGGCGGTGCCGCCCGCCGAGTCGCCGAAGCTCCTCCTGATGTCGCTGCGGACGACACCGCTCTCCTTGAGGACGTTCACACCGTTCGAGCCGTCGCCGGGGTAGGGGCCGGCGGTCTCCTCGGGGATGGCCGCGCACTCGGACGCCGTGGTGGAGGAGGGAGCGGTGGTGGAGGGAGCCGTGGTGGAGGCGGGGTCGTCGTCCGTGGAACAGCCGACCAGCGGCACCAGGCCGGCCCCCGCCATCAGCCGGATCATCCGTCGGCGGGCGAGGACGGGAAGGTCGTAGGAGAGCCCTCTGTCGTGCTCGTGGATCTCGTCGTCCTGGTGTCGGCGCATGGAACGACGCTACGAGCGCCGGTCCCGGAACCACAGTCACGGTGGCTGTCGAGTCGCTGTCGGTTTCCCGGACACCCATAGCCGTCCGCCGAGCCCCGCCCTCTCGGTACGCTTGCGCCCATGTACGGCTACGACCAGAGCGCGGGTACGCAGCAGCAGTACGCCGCGCCGCAGCAGCAGATGCCGGGCGGGTACGGCCAGCAGCCGCCGCTGTATCCCGAGCCGTCCCCGCCGTCCCTCGCGGACGCGGTACGGGCCTTCACCACGGGCCAGATGGCGGCGGAGGACTTCCAGCAGGTCTTCGCCACGTCCAAGGTGTACTGCCCGCGCGGCGACAACCCCGGATTCCTCGCCCTGCACAACACCCAGCAGCCGGTGATCCCGATGTTCACCTCGCTGAAGGAACTGCGGCGGTACGCGGGCAAGGAGTCCAAGTACTTCGTGATCACCGGGGCGGAGGTGATCGACCTGCTGCCGACCGGCTACGGCTTCGTCCTCGACATGGAGGGGGAGCACCGGATGGTCTTCGACGCGAAGGCCGTGGAGCAGATGGTCGAGTTCGCGATGCGGCGGATGTACGGCTAGCGAACCCCAGGAGTCGCGCCGGAATATCCCTCCCTGGTTGTCACAGCCATGCCATAGAGTTCCCCTCTGGCAGCCGCGCCCCGCACGCCACCGCTTCTCCGCGGTCCGCGTCCGGGCGCCGCGCGGCGCTTTCACCTCCCGGCACCGCCGGGATTCTCTGTGGGGGTTCATCACTGTGCGCATGCGCAGCACCTCGGCCGCGACGGCGCTCGCGGTCCTGTTCAGCTCGGTGGCGCTCAGCGTCGCCGCGGCCGGCTCGGCGTCGGCCGCCTCCGCCGTGGTCACCACACCCGGCGGCCTCGTCGCGGACGGCGTCCACCAGCGGGTCTTCCTCGGCGACAACGCCTCCGGCACGATCCTGGCCGCCGACTACTCCGGCACCCTGATCGACTCCGTGAGCGGCATCCCCGGCGTCACCGACCTGGCCCTGTCGGCCGACGGCGGCACCCTGTACGCGGCCACACCGGAACTGCACGAGATCGTGGCCCTCGACACGGCCACCCTCGCCGTCAAGGCCCGCTACACCGTCGCCACCACCCACGGCCCGCGCCATGTCGCCTTCGCCGGCGGCAAGGTCTGGTTCAGCTACGGCGACCAGTGGTCCGGCGACCTGGGCTCGGTCGACCCGGCGGTGGACCCGGCGAGCGGCACCGATCCCGTGGCGCTCGGCCAGTTCTCCGGCAAGGTCTGGGGCCAGGCCCTGCTGGACACCGATCCGACCGCGCCCGGGCTGCTGGCCGTCGGCGAGACCGGCCTGTCCACCGACTCGATGGCCGTCCTGGACGTGTCGGGCGGCACCGCGCAGCAGCTCGCCTGGCACAACGGCGACTACTCGCTGAACCAGGGCATCGGCGACATCGACCTGGTCCCCGGCGCCCCACAGGTGCTGTTCAACGGCAGGGACCGGGCCCAGTACGCCGACGGGAAGTTCACGCTCGCCGGCTCCTACCCGTCCGGCCAGCGGGCGGACATCGCCGCGAACGGCCTGGTCGCCCAGGTGACCGGCGACAAGGTGGCGGTCTACGAGCCCAACGCCACCCAGCCGCTGCGCACCTACCCCACCAGTACGAGCGGTACGGCCGACCTGGCCTGGGCCGCGGACTCCTCGCGGATCTTCGCGCTGGTGGGCTCGTCCTCGGGGTCCGGCTACACCCTCAAGGCCCTCACCGACACCACGCTCAACGTCCCCACCCTCACGGTCGCCGCGCCCGCCACGGCCACCCGCGCCAAGCAGCTCACCGTCACCGGCAAGCTCACGGCGACGGTCCCGCTGCCGGGCGGCGCCCAGCTGACGGTGACCCGCACCGACCTGGAGAGCCCGAACGGCAAGGCGCTGGCCCCGGTGACGGTCAAGGCCGACGGCACGTACTCCTTCACCGACACCCCGCCGGCCGGCGGCAAGGTCACGTACAAGGTCGCCTACGCGGGCGACGCGCAGCACACGGCGGTGAAGGCCTCCGACACCGTCGAGGTCTCCCGCGCATCGACCTCGCTCAGCCTGAACAACAACGGCAAGACGTACAACTACGGCACCGACGTCAAGTTCACCGCGCATCTGGGGACGACGTACAAGAACCGCTCGGTCGAGATCTGGGCCAACCCGTTCGGCGCGGACAAGCCCAACAAGCTGATCAAGAGCGGCACGGTCAACGCGGACGGCAACATCGCCGCCTGGGTCGACATGACCCGGGACACCACCGTCACCGCGGTCTTCAAGGGCGACGCCCGCTACAAGCCGAAGACGGTGAAGGTCACGGGCTACGCCCGGGTCAAGGTCTCCACCGCTGTCTCCAAGCACTACAAGACGGCGAAGATCGGCTCGACGACGTACTACTGGTTCCACAAGAGCACCGACCCGCTGCTCACCACGACGATGAGCTACTACGCGGGCCGGGAGCAGCGCTTCGACCTGCAGGCCTACTACGGGGGCGCGTGGCACACGCTGGACTCGCAGTACTTCCCGCTCGGCACGAGCGGCAAGTCGGCCGTGACGCTCGAGGCGCCCGGCGAGTCGGGCGTCAAGGCGCGGATCCGGTCCGTGTACGTCAACGGTTCGTCCGGTGACACGGTGAACTCGACGACGTACGGGACCTGGAAGTACCTGTACTTCAGCAACTGACACCGGTCCGGATCGGGTCCGGCTCGGACGGGGAGACCCGGAGGGAATGCCCTCCGGGTTTTCTCTGTTACGGGTGGCAGAAAGTTCAACGCTCAACTAAACTGGTCGCACCAAGGAGGTACCGACATGCCTGCAGTGACCGTCGAGAACCCGCTGACGCTCCCGCGCGTGGCCGCCCCGGCCGACGCCGTGGCCCGTCCCGTGCTCGGTGTCACGACCGCGCCGAGCGGTTTCGAGGGTGAGGGATTTCCGGTGCGGCGTGCGTTCGCCGGGATTCATTACCGGCATCTGGATCCGTTCATCATGATGGATCAGATGGGGGAGGTGGACTACCCAGCCGGCGCCCCGAAGGGGACACCGTGGCATCCGCACCGCGGCTTCGAGACCGTCACCTACATCATCGACGGAACCTTCATCCACCAGGACTCCAACGGCGGTGGCGGCACCATCACGAACGGCGACACGCAGTGGATGACGGCGGGTTCCGGCCTGCTGCACATCGAGACGCCGCCCGAGTCTCTGGTGAAGTCGGGTGGGCTGTTCCACGGGCTTCAGCTCTGGGTCAACCTGCCGGCCAAGGACAAGATGAAGGACCCGCGCTACCAGGACATCCGTGGCGGCCAGGTCCAGCTCTTGACCTCGCCGGACGGCGGCGCGCTGCTGCGGGTGATCGCGGGCGAGCTGGACGGCCACGACGGCCCCGGCATCACGCACACGCCGATCACGATGATCCACGCGACGTTGGCGCCGGGTGCGGAGATCACGCTGCCGTGGCGTGAGGACTTCAACGCGCTGGCCTACATTCTGGCCGGGCGCGGCTCGGTCGGCAGCGACCGACGTCCCATCCACCTCGGCCAGACGGCGGTCTTCGGAGCCGGTGGCTCCCTGACGGTCCGCGCGGACGAGAAGCAGGACTCCAACGCGCCGGACCTGGAGGTCGTACTCCTGGGCGGTCAGCCGATCCGTGAGCCGATGGCGCACTACGGCCCGTTCGTGATGAACACGCGCGAGGAGTTGCAGCAGGCTTTCGAGGACTTCCAGAAGGGACGGCTGGGGACGATCCCGGCCGTGCACGGGATGTCCGAGGGCGGGCTGTAGTTCCTTGGCAGATCGTCGGCCGGTTCGTAGGCCGGCCGACGATGTCCTGTGGCTTCGGGCCGTTGTTCAGGCTCAGGCGGACACGGGCAGCCTCCCGGTGTCCGGTGAGCCGTCGAGAGTCACGCCTCCCGCCCAGGTGATGCTGACGCGCGACGCGGTGGGCACGCCTTGTCCGGCGTAGCGGTACGCCTTGCGGACTTCCACGCGGTCCAGGAAGAGACGGAAGAAGGCGCGCTTCTCGTCTCGGGTGGCTTTAGCCCACCAGGAGTCCGGACCGAGGGGATCGGAGCCTTCGCACGGTAGCCAGGTGGAAGAAGGCAGTTGGACTTGGTCGCTGCAACAGAGTTGTGCGATGCGAGCATCAAGGGCCTGCAGCCGATCCGCGAGGTCACGCTTGCTCGTGTCCGTGTGTTGCTTCTGGAGTGAGTGCCGCAGGTTTGCGCGTTCGGCCAAGAGACGATCGCGTTCTTGCGTGACCTGAAGGGGCTCCTGCTGCTCCTGCTCACGGACATACCGTGCGGACGCGTGCGCGAGAACGGTCATGGTGGCTTGGTCGTCCTGCGCTGTCGCGATCACAGCCAGAACCCGGCGGGCGAGGTACTCCTCGATGCCCTTCGCGCCGATGGCCACCGTTCCCATGTGCTGCCCCGGCTTCACGACCCGGCGGCGGCACCGATAGTGCTTCTTGGAACCGGTTCCGCCGTGCGTCATGTATGAACCGCACTCGCAGTACAGGAGTCTCATCGCGGACAGGACCCCGGAGGGCCGGCCCTGCCAGGCCCCACCGCCGGGGTGACGCTCCTCGACCCACGCCTGCACGCGGTACCAACGCTCAGGGCTGATGATCGGCTCGAACGCTGCTACGGGATTGCCGTTGTCGTCCAAGATGATCCGGTACTCGGCGACTCTCTTGTCCGGTGTGCCGTCACGGCGGACTCCGTACACGCTTTCACAAGCGAATCCTGCGATGCGTGGGTCAATCAGAATGCGCTTCACGGTGCCCCTGTCCCAGGGTGCCTCTGAGTGCTGTTGCGCGGTCCTTTTGCCGCGCGTCAGGTGTCCTTCGGCTTCGAGACGACGGGCTAGCTGCCCGCAGGAGCCGGACGTGTTGCCAGTCGTGAGCCACTCCTCGACGATCTCCACGATGCGGCGGACGACGGGTGCTTCATGCTCCTCGTCCGGCGTGAGCATCTTGACGCTGACCGGCTTTCCGTCGGCGGACCGGCGTGTCTCACGGACGAGGGTGAAGCCAAAGGGGGGCTTGCCCGTGTAGCCGCCCAGGCTTGCTTCCAGGGCCTTGGCGGCCTTGATTGCACGGCTCTTGTTCAGGCTTTCTTCATGGTTGGCCTGAAGCTTGAACAAGAGCTCCATGAGGGCGAGTGGGTTGTCGGTGTGGAACTCGCGGTGCTCGCCGACGCTGATGATGCGAACCCGGTTCGCGAGCAGCGGGCGAAGTTCGCCGTACGTCTCCGCGGCGTTCTTCCGGCTGAGTCGGGACATGTAGTGCACCATGATCACGTTGATGCGACCGGCTCGTACGTCGCGCAGCAGTCGTTCGTAGGCGGGGCGTTCCACATTCTTGAAGGCGCTGATCCCCAGGTCTTCGTACACCTCGACGTGTGCCGGTGGGACGTCCCACTGCTTCAGGGCTTTCAGGCATTCTTCGTGCTGAGCCGCGGTGCTGGCCTCGCTGCCGGTGGTTCGAAGCTCGGATTGGCGTAGGTACACCCCTACGTGGATCGCCATACCGGTGACGGCTGCGGGGCGTGCGGGGGTGGGCAGGGCAGCGCTAGAGTCGCTGATATCCATGAGATCGGTCCGTTCGATCCTGTGGTGAGACCCCGGCGGGTGCGCTAACACCCGGCCGGGGTTGTTTGTTACTGCGAACGCTAAGTGATCGCAACGGAGTGTCGCAGGTGATTGCTCAAAGTGATCAGTGCTGGTGATACGGGCGCCACCGCGGATCAGATCCTCGCCTCGCTCAGGACCGCGGCTCGGGACGTTGCCGGCCGTGCCGCTCACCGCAGCCGTCTTCGGTGTTGCGGATGAGCTGTGGGGGCTCTATTCGGGTGCGTCCGACGGTGTCGATTCGTAGAGCTCGAACCAGATGCTCTTGCCCTCGCCCCGTGGGTCAACGCCCCAGGTGTCGGCGAGGAGTTCGATGAGCATCAACCCGCGGCCCGAGGAGGCCAGTTCGCCGGGGCGGCGGACGTGGGGGAGGTCGTCGCTGGTGTCGGTCACCTCCACGTGCATGCGGCGGGCGCCCTGTTCGCCGCGTACCTCTGCCAGGAGCAGTGCGTCCGCGTCCGTGTGGACCAGGACGTTCGTGAGCATCTCGGACAGCAGCAGTACCGCCGAGTCCACCTGGTCCTCCGACGGCCAGTCGTGGAGGAGTTCCCTCAGCTGTTGGCGGGCCACCGCCACGCGTTCCGGTTCGGCCTGGGCCACGGACAGCATCGTGCGGCGGACCCGCGGCACTGCCACGACGGTGTCGCCGCAGCCGCAGCCCTCTCCCTCGCGGCACAGCAGCAGTACCGCTATGTCGTCCTCGCGGCGGTCCGCGAGGGGGCCCGTGGTGTGGTGGGAGGAGGGGCCGTGGACGGCTTGGACCAGGGCGTCCGCCAGTTCCTCCAGCTCGCCCTTGTGCTCTTCGAGGATCGTGCGGACCCGCTGCCAGCCCGTCTCCAGGTCGTGGCCGCCCGTCTCGATCAGGCCGTCGGTGCAGACCATCATCGTCTCGCCGGGTTCGAGGGTGAGGCGGGTCGTGGGGTAGTCGGCGTCGGGGTCGATGCCGAGGGGGAGGCCGCCGTCGGTGCGGCGGATCAGGACCGTGCCGTCGGCCATGCGGATCGCGGGGTCGGGGTGGCCGGCGCGGGCGATGTCGAGGCAGCCGGTGGCGGGGTCGACCTCGACGTAGAGGCAGGTCGCGAAGCGCTGGTCGGCGGGGTCGTCGGCGTCGTAGGTCATGCCGTGCAGGAAGCGGGAGGCGCGGGACAGGACCGCGTCGGGGCGGTGGCCCTCCGAGGCGTAGGCCCGCAGGGCTATGCGGAGCTGGCCCATGAGGCCTGCCGCGTGGACGTCGTGGCCCTGGACGTCGCCGATGACCAGGGCGAAGCGGCCGCTGGGCAGCGGGATCATGTCGTACCAGTCGCCGCCCACCTGGAGGCCGCCGCCGGTGGGGACGTAACGCGCCGCCACGCTCATGCCCGGTATCTCGGGGCCCAGCTTGGGGAGCATGGAGCGTTGCAGTCCGTCGGTGAGCTCTCTGGCCGACTCCGCCGCCTCCGCGCGGGACAGGGCCTGGGCGAGCATCCGGGCGACCGTCGTGAGCACGGATCTCTCGTCCGGGGTGAAGGCGACGGGGTAGGCGAAGGCCGCCATCCACGCGCCCATGGTGCGGCCCGCGACCGTGAGGGGGAGGAAGGCCCAGGACTGGCGGCCGAAGTGGGCGGCGAGGGGCCAGGTGACCGGGTAGCGGTTCCGGTACTGCTCGGGGGTGGAGAGGTAGACCGCGCGGCCGGTGCGGACGACCTCTGCCGCCGGGTAGTCCGTCTCCAGGGCCATGTGGGAGAAGGGGCCCTCGTCGCCGGGCTGCTGGCCGTGGTGGCCGATGATCTTCAGGCGGTCGCCCTCGACGCCGAAGACCGCGAGGCCGTCCGGGGAGAAGCCGGGCATCGACAGGCCCGCGGCGACTCGGAGGACCTCCTCCGTGGAGCGGGCTTCCGCGAGGGCTCGGCCCGCGTCCAGGAGGAAGGCCTCCCTGGAGCGGCGCCAGTCGCCGGTGATCGCGCTGCGGGCCGCCGGGGTGCCGGGGGACGGTTCGGTGACCTCTTGCAGGGTGCCGATCAGGACGAAGGCGCGGCGCTCGGCGTCGTAGGAGGGATTCGAGCGGCTGCGGACGACCCGTACCACCCGGTTGTGCTCGTCCATGATCCGGATGCGGACCTCGGCGAGGGTGCCCTCGGCGACGGCGAGCTGGATGACGCCGGTGATCTCGTTCCAGTCGACGGCGTGCATGCGTGCGCGTGCCTGGACCTCGGTGAGCGTGGTCGCCTCGGCGGGCAGCCCGAGCAGGCGTGCGGCCTCGGCGTCCACGGTGACCTGGCCCGTTGCGGTGTCCCAGTGCCACAGGCCGGTCGCGAGGGCGGCGAGGACGTCCCCCACGGCGGGCAGGGGCTCACCAGTGCGCATTGCCCCACTGTAAGAAGAGGTGATCGAGGACTGCCACCGATGGCCCGGCCGGGATCGCGCGAATAATGGTGGGGAGCCGATCTTGGGGCGGCCGGTACCCTTGGGAGGTCCGGGCACCATGGCCCGTTCCTTGTCGGGGAGTGACCCTCGGCACAGCCCAAGATGTAAGGACGATGAACGACGATGCATCGGTACAGGTCCCACACCTGCGGCGAGCTCCGCGCCTCTGACGTCGGTACCGACGTCCGGCTGAGTGGCTGGCTGCACAATCGGCGCGACCTGGGCGGCATCCTCTTCATCGATCTGCGCGATCACTACGGCATCACGCAGCTCGTCGCCCGGCCGGGTACGCCCGCGTACGAGGCCCTGGACAAGGTTTCCAAGGAGTCCACGGTCCGCATCGACGGCCGCGTTGTTTCACGTGGAACCGAGAACGTGAACCCGGACCTGCCCACCGGTGAGATCGAGGTCGAGGTCTCCGAGGTCGAGCTGCTGGGCGCGGCCGCCCCGCTGCCGTTCACGATCAACACCGAGGACGGGGTCAACGAGGAGCGGCGCCTGGAGTACCGCTTCCTGGACCTGCGCCGCGAGCGGATGCACAAGAACATCCTGCTGCGTACGTCGGTGATCTCCGCCATTCGTCACAAGATGACGGCTCTCGGGTTCAACGAGATGGCGACGCCGATCCTGTCCGCCACCTCCCCCGAGGGCGCGCGTGACTTCGTGGTGCCGTCGCGTCTGAACCCGGGCAAGTTCTACGCCCTCCCCCAGGCGCCGCAGCAGTTCAAGCAGCTGCTGATGATCTCGGGCTTCGACCGGTACTTCCAGATCGCGCCCTGTTTCCGTGACGAGGACGCGCGCGCGGACCGTTCGCCGGGCGAGTTCTACCAGCTCGACGTGGAGATGAGCTTCGTCGAGCAGGAGGATGTCTTCCAGCCGATCGAGAAGCTCATGACCGAGCTGTTCGAGGAGTTCGGCAACGGGCGCCATGTGACGTCCCCCTTCCCGCGGATCCCGTTCCGCGAGGCGATGCTGAAGTACGGCTCCGACAAGCCGGACCTGCGGGCCCAGCTGGAGCTCGTCGACATCACCGATGTCTTCGAGGGCTCGGAGTTCAAGGCGTTCGCCGGCAAGCACGTGCGGGCGCTGGCGGTGCCGGACGTCTCCGCGCAGCCGCGGAAGTTCTTCGACCAGCTCGGGGACTACGCCGTCTCGCAGGGCGCCAAGGGTCTGGCCTGGGTGCGGGTCGCCGAGGACGGTTCGCTGTCCGGCCCGATCGCGAAGTTCCTCACCGAGGAGAACGTCGCCGAGCTCACCAAGCGGCTCTCGCTGGCCGCCGGGCACGCGGTGTTCTTCGGTGCCGGTGAGTTCGACGAGGTCTCGAAGATCATGGGCGCGGTGCGGGTCGAGGCCGCCAAGCGTGCCGGGCACTTCGAGGAGAACGTCTTCCGGTTCTGCTGGATCGTCGACTTCCCGATGTACGAGAAGGACGAGGACACCGGCGCGATCGACTTCTCGCACAACCCGTTCTCCATGCCGCAGGGCGGTCTGGAGGCCCTGGAGACCCAGGACCCGCTGGACATCCTCGGCTGGCAGTACGACATCGTCTGCAACGGCGTCGAGCTGTCCTCCGGCGCGATCCGGAACCACGAGCCCGAGATCATGCTGAAGGCGTTCGAGATCGCCGGTTACGACCGCGAGACCGTCGAGGAGAAGTTCGCCGGCATGCTGCGCGCGTTCCGCTTCGGCGCCCCGCCGCACGGCGGTATCGCCCCCGGCGTCGACCGCATCGTCATGCTGCTGGCGGACGAGCCGAACATCCGCGAGACGATCGCCTTCCCGCTCAACGGCAACGCCCAGGACCTGATGATGGGCGCGCCGACGGAGCTGGAGGAGGCGCGGCTGAAGGAGCTGCACCTGTCGGTGCGCAAGCCGCAGCCGAAGTAAGGCAAGCCTGGTAACTCCGGGTATCGCAAAGGGACTTGAAATCGCCCGCCGGTTTCAGGTCCCTTTTGCATGCCCCAGGAAAAGGGGCCGGTTTTTTACCGTCTCCCCGGGCTGGTACCGGGGCCGTACCGTCCACCTCCACGCACACGCACAAGGGCGCCCGGGACGGTCAAGTCCCGGGCGCCCTTGGTGTGTTACGTCAATGGCGGCGCGGCCCGTCGCTCGGTCAGGACAGGGACTTGTACCCGCTCCAGCCGGTGGCGATCTTCGTGCGCGCCCCGAACGACCCCTTCCCGTCCCCGCTGTTGCGGTACAGGTTGCCGCTGGTGTCGCGGGAGACGAGGTCGGCCTTGCCGTCGTCGGTGATGTCGCCGACGCCGACGACCGCGTTGTAGGAGCCGCCCCAGTTCGAGAACAGCTTCACGCGGGCCTTGAAGGTGCCGTCGCCCTTGCCGTCGTAGCGGTAGAGGACGTTGGACTTGTCCTGGGCGAGCAGGTCGCCGATGCCGTCGCCGTTGAGGTCTCCGGCGCCGACGATCTTCTTGTACGTCTTCCAGTTGTCGTAGAGCTTCACGCGGGCGGAGAGCTTGCCGGTGCTGGTGCCCTTGTAGAGGTAGACCGTGCCCGTCGAGGAGTTGCGGGTGATCAGGTCGGGGCGGCCGTCGCCGCTCACGTCGCCCGGCGAGGTCAGGACGTCGTACTGGGTCCAGCCGCTGCTCGCGAGGGTCGTGTACGACGTCGACGGCTTCAGGGCCGCGCCCCGGCCCGGCTTGTACAGGCGCAGGGCGCCGCTGCTGTAGCGCACGAGGACGTCGTTGTTGCGGTCGCCGCTCAGGTCGCCGACCGGGATCGCCTTGATCGTGGTCGCCCAGCCGGTGCCCGTGGTCTTCTCGCCGAACTTCCCGGTGCCGGTGCCGGAGTGGTACGTCAGGCCGCCGGAGGAGTTGAGGGTGAGCAGGTCGCCGCGGCCGTCCGGGCCGTCGGGGCTGACGTAGTCGTGGCGTACGGCCGCTCCGTGATCGAGGAAGACCTCGCCGGAGGTGACCGTGTTCGCCGTGGTCGTGCCGAGGCCGGTCGCTTTCAGGGTCCACTTGGTCCAGCCGGTGGGGAACCAACTTCCGCCGGACGTCTTGCCGTTCCAGGATGCCGACACCCGCGCCGCGGTCGCGCCGCCGGTGATCGTCCGGGTGCCCTTGCCGGTCGGGCCGGTCTGCACCGAGGTGAGGGTGAGCGACCAGGAGGTGACCGGGCGGGACAGGACGAAGGAGGCCGTGAAGGGGGTCGCCGCGTCCAGGTAGCTGTAGGTCTCCGACTCGAGGGCCGTCACCGCGGACGGGGTGATGCCGGTGGTGGTGACGTGGGTGCGCTCGTAGTCGTCGAACCAGGCGACCAGGCCGGTGTACTCGTCGACCGTCCAGCGGTAACGCCGGTCCTGCGCGAGGGCGTTGGCGGCCAGGCCGGACGCGATCGTGCGGGTGGTGCCCGTGGCCGCCTCGGTCAGGACCAGGGTGTCGGCCGGGTGGTCGTGGCGGACCGTGAAGCCGTCGCCGAGGAGCACGTCACCAGGGGTGACCGCCCTCGACGTACCGGCCTTGGTGTCGTACACACCCGCCGAGTCCGTCCCGCACGCCCAGTACACCCAGCGGCCCGCCGCCTGGAGCTCGCTCGGCACACAGGCCAGGTCCGGGACGGTCACCGTGGAGAGGGTCTTCTCCAGCGGGATGCTGTACGAGGTGAGCCTGCCCGCGGTCGTGGTGGCGCTCCAGAGGGTGGAGCCGTTGAGGGCGGCGGCGCGCACGGAACGCTTCAGCTTCTGGCCCTGGCCGTACTCGCCGACGTACTGCATTGGCGTCGTGCCACCGGAGTTGTAGACCGCGTAGCTGTCGGAGACGTCGACGATCGAGCCGCCCGTGGTGCCGAACTCCAGCGGGACGTAGCCGATGCTCACCAGACGGTCGGCCTTCTGCTCCAGGCCGAGCTCGTCGTCGTAGTACGTCGAGAGGTAGACGTCCTCCGCGTCGAGATTGCCCCACAGCGGTACACAGGTGGTGTCGGTGTACGGGCAGACCGCGGTGGAGGAGACGGAGGGGCCGGCTGTCGCGGCGGACGCGGTCAGCTCGGTGGAGCCGTTCGTGGTGAGGGTGCGCACCGACGTCGTACGGTCCGACTCGGCGACGCGCAGGCTGCCGCGGCTGAGCGCGATACCCGTCTTGGCGTTCTCCACCGCCGGGGACTGGTGCACCTTCTCCAGCTTGAGCGAGCCGTCCTCGGCCTGGCTGACCCGCTGCACCCACCAGTCGTTGGCGTCGGTGCCGCCGGTGACCAGGGCGCTGCCGTCACCGGACTCCATGGTGTACTCGCCGGCGCTGGTCAGCAGGGTCTGCTGCACGGTCGGGTCGGTGACGCTGACCGCGAGGAGCTGGGAGCCCAGCGAGCGGGAGGACAGCGGCAGCAGCAGCCAGTCGCCGACCAGGACGGGGTCGCCGTCGAGGGTGCCCGGGTTGGAGGGCAGGGTGACGACCTGCTCGGCGGCGGTGAGGTCGGTGCGGGACTTGAGGTGCAGTTCGGCGGTGCCCTCGTAGTACCAGCCGATCCGGTCCGGGCTCATCACGTATCGCGCGTTGGCGTCGGCGTCCGTGAACACCGTGGTGCTCACGGCCGACTCGACGTCGATGTAGTGGATCCCGCTGCTGCCGGGTGACCACAGCACGCCGGTGGAGTCGGCGCCGCGCACATCCCCGCTCTGCACACCGGTCGCGTCACCGGTCACCCTGCGGGCCCGCCACGCGCCGTCGACCTTGTCGATCACGGAGTAGGTGGTGACGATCGCGTCCCCGGCCAGCGCCTGGTAGTAGCCGTTGCCGGAGGTCCAGCTCACCTTCCTGGACGTGGCCGTGGCCGGATCCCAGAGTGTGGCGTAGGTGTCGGACCTGGTCGTCGGGAGGGCGACGAGGTCGCTGTCCGATCCGTACCAGCCGGGCATCGTGCATTCGGTGCCGAGGTACTCGCAGGCGATGACCGGGGTGTAGGCCCCGTCGGCGTCCACGACGGGGACGCTCCGGCCGGTCGTGTAGTCGGTCCACCGCAGGTCGCTGTGACCGGTCTGCCGATGAAGAAAGCCGCTGTCACCGGCGACGAGCGGGCGAACGGCTCGCGGAGTGGTCGAGGTCGGGTCGACCAGTGTCACCGCGGTGGTCCCGGCCTCGGCCGCTTCCGCGGTGCCGCCGCCCTCTGCCAGAGCGACGACGGACGCGGCCACCACGGCGACCGCGAGCGAGGAGACGGCGGCGGCCAGACCGCCCCGTCTCAGGGCGTGTCTGCCCACGTGTGTAGTCCCCTCCCGTCACGAGGGCCCCTGCCCTCGCACAAGTGGCCGGATATTACCAAGACTTCTTAAAGTCGCTTAACGCTTCTCAAAGGGAACCCACAGGTCGTTCCCCGAATGTTCTCCCATGCCGTCAACAGCCGTTCACCAGCTGGTTCTTGTCGCCTCCGACCTCGCCGCGGTCTCGGTGCTCGTCTTCGGCGTCTACTTTCCGCGCCACCACCGCCGCGACCTGGTCGCCGCCTTCCTCGGAGTCAACGTCGGGGTGCTCGCGGTGGCGATGACCCTGAGCTCGGCGTCCGTGGGCATCGGGCTCGGGATGGGCCTGTTCGGCGTCCTGTCGATCATCCGGCTGCGGTCGTACGAGATCGCCCAGCACGAGATCGCGTACTACTTCTCCGCCCTGGCCATCGGCCTGCTCGGCGGTCTCCCCGCCGAGGCCAACCCGCTGACCGCCGCGATGACGGCCCTGATCGTCGCCGTGATGTACGTCGGCGACCACCCCCGCCTCTTCCCCCGCCACCGTCAGCGCAGCCTGCGCCTGGACTCCGCCTACACCGACGACGACGCCCTGCGCGCCCACCTGGAGGTCCTGCTCGGCGGCCGGGTGGTCAACCTGACCGTGAGAAGCGTCGACCTCGTCAACGACACCACCCAGGTCGAGGTCCGCTACATCGTCTCCGGCACCCCGGTACCGCAGGAGGCCGGCACCCCCGCCGAACAGGGCGTACGGGCGTGACCGCGCTCGACTCCGTCCACACGGCCGTAGGGCTTCTGCGCCCCGTCGGTCTCGACGGACTCCCGCCGCTGCTGACACGCCTGGACCGCAAGTACGTCCTGCCGCTGGTCGACCTGCCCATCCTGTTCGGCGGCCTGGGCGAGGACGTACGGGTCCTGGAGATCGACGGCGAGCGGCGGTTCGGCTACCGCTCCCTGTACTTCGACACCCCCGGCCTGCACGGCTACCTCGGCGCCGCCCGGCAGCGCAGACGCCGCTTCAAGCTGCGTCTGCGCACCTATCTGGACTCCGGGGAGTGCTTCGTCGAGGTCAAGACGCGCGGCCCGCGCGGCATCACGGTCAAGGACCGCATGCCCTACGACGGTGATCCGCACCGGCTGTCCCCCGAGGCCCGCGCCTACGCCGACGACGTGCTCGCCGGGGCCGGCATCGACATCCGGCACCTGCGCCTGGAACCCACCCTGACCACGGCCTACCGCCGCACCACCCTCCTCCTACCCGCCAGCGACAGCCGCCTCACCGTGGACACCGCCCTGACCTGGCGCCTCCCCGACGGCGTGACGGAGCTGCGCGCCCCCGACCGCGCGATCGTCGAGACCAAGGCCGGCCGGGCCGGCTCCGGTGCCGACCGGCTGCTGTGGTCCCTGCGCCACCGCCCCGTGCCGGTGTCGAAGTACGGCACGGGTCTCGCCGCCCTGCGCCCCGAACTGCCCGCCCACCGGTGGCTGCCCGTGCTGCGCCGCCAATTTCCGACCGCGCGCAGCGCTCCGCCGGGACAGCGGTGACAGAGCCGCGGGCCGGTGGGGGCCGGTCGCGCCCACGCGGCGGAGCCGCCTGTCGAGCACAGCCCCGCGCCCCTCGGGGGCGCGACGTCGCACCGTACGTCGAGCAGACCGCCCAGAAGGAGTCCCGCATGAGAATCCGTACGAAGGTGATGGGCGCCGTCGTGTCCACCGTGCTGGGCGCCGCCGCGCTGGCCGGGTGCTCGGCGTCCTCGGAGCCGGAGGAGACGACCGCGTCCGCGGAACAGGGGAGTGCCGCCGCCGCCGACGGTTCCCAGAAGGCCGCCGCCGTGCTCGCCGCCGACGAGGAGGCCCATGACGGGGACCTGGATGTCGATGGCGCCGAGGACGTCGTGCTCGACGGGAAGAGCGTCACCCTCACCGAGGGCGGCACGTACCGGCTCAGCGGGAGGCTCTCCGACGGGCAGGTGCTCGTCGACGCCCCCGATCAGAAGGTGACGCTGATCCTCGACGGGGTCGACATCTCCAGCTCCTCCGGTGCGGCCATCGCGGCGACGGAGGTCGAGGAGCTGGTGGTCGTCCTGGCCGACGGCAGCGAGAACACCCTCTCCGACACCGACTCCTACGAGGAGGACGAGGACGCCGACGCCGCTCTCTTCAGCGCCGGGAACCTGACCGTCGGGGGCGCGGGCTCGCTCACCGTGCACGGGAACGGCAACGACGGCATCGCGAGCAAGGACGGCCTGGTCATCGCGTCCGGCACGGTCACGGTCGAGGCCGCCGACGACGGCGTACGCGGCAAGGACTACCTGGTCGTGAAGGGCGGCTCGGTGCGGGTGACCGCCAAGGGCGACGGGCTCAAGGCGGACAACACCGAGGACGCGGACGCCGGTTACATCGCCGTCTCGGCGGGGACCGTGCGGGTGAGTGCCGGGGGCGACGGCGTCGACGCGGCCACCGACCTGGTCGTCACCGGCGGCACGCTCGACGTCACCGCGAAGGCCACTGACGACTCCTCCGCGCACGGACTGAAGTCCGGCGTGATCACGGTCCTGGAGAAGGGCACTGTCACGGTCGACGCCTCCGCCGACGGGTTGCACAGCGACGCGGCCGTGCACCTGGACGGGGCGGAGGTGACCGTCACGGCCGGGGACGACGGGGTGCACGCCGAGGGCGACCTGGTCATCGGCGAGGGCGCGGTCGAGATCACGCGGTCGAACGAGGGCCTTGAGGGCAAGGACATCACCGTCGCGGGCGGCTCGACGAAGGTCACCTCGGGGGACGACGGGGTCAACGCGTGGGGGAGCACGACTGGTTCGACCGAGCAAGGCGGTGGCGGGCCGGGTGGTGGCGGTGGGGAGTCCGTGGGGGACTACACCCTCAAGGTCACCGGCGGCACCCTCGTCATCTCCGCGGACGGCGACGGCTTCGACTCCAACGGCACCGCCGAGATCACCGGCGGCACGCTCGTGGTCAACGGTCCGGAGACGGGCGGCAACGGGGCGCTCGACGTCAACGGCAGCTTCACCGTGAGCGGCGGGGTGCTGCTCGCCGCGGGCAGCGCGGGGATGGCCGTGGCGCCGGACGAGGAGTCCGGGCAGGGATGGCTGTCGGCGACGCTCGACTCGACGGTGGCGGCGGGGACGACCCTGCACGTCGTCGACTCCGACGGCGAGGTGGTCGCCTCGTACGTCACCTCGAAGGCGATCCAGAACGTCGTCTACTCGTCGTCGGCCGTCAAGAGCGGCTCGGAGTACCGGATCTACACGGGCGGCACGGCCTCGGGCGGCGAGACCGGCGGGATGTACGCGGCGGGCGATCTCGACGGGGCCGACGAGATCGCCACGGTGACGGCGGGCGACGCCCCCGAAGGAGGCTTCGGGGGCGGCCCGCGCAGGTAGTGCTAGCGCGCGACGTACTGGGTGAGGATCGCCTGCACCTCGTAGATGTCCACGCCCTTGGTGAAGGTCTTCTGGATCGGCACGGAGTTGCCGGAGACCCAGATCTTCAGCTCGGCGTCGAGGTCGAAGGTGCCGGCCGTCTCCACCGCGAAGTGCGTGATGCTGCGGTACGGGATCGAGTGGTACTCGACCTTCTTGCCGGTGATCCCCTGCTTGTCGACCAGGATCAGCCGACGGTCGGTGAACATGATGACGTCCCGCACCAGCTGGTACGCCGCCTGCACACCCTCACCGGCGCCCAGGAGCTTGGCGAAGTCCGATGCCGCCTGGGCCGGATCGACGGTGTGCGCGTTGCCGAAAAGTGCCATGGATGAAACCCCCCACTAGTGATCTTCGGGCATGTATAGCGCCTTGTGGGGGCCTCTGCCTAGATCAGGTGTCGTAACTCCCGTCCCAGGGGGGTCCGAAGCCCAGATTGTCCGGATACAGCTCGGCCCACAGCTCGTCCTCGTCCTCCCCGGTCACCAGACCGAACAGGACATCGTCGACGACGAGTTGGAAGGGCCGTATGGCGATGTCGGTGTACGTGCGCCGGGGCAGACTGCGCAACAGCGTGGCGAGGTGCGCCCGCGCCCGCCCGAGCACCGAACCGTCGCGCTGCTGCTCGGCCCAGGTCCCCGCACACCAGATCCGCGAGTCGCGGTGGTTGCCCTCCGCGTCGAAGGTGTGCAGCGCGGCGTAGAGGCGCTTGTGCTCCTCCCAGCCGCTGTCGAGCCGGAACCCCTTGGGGAAGGCGTACGAGACCGACCCGAGGAACTGCCCGTCCGCGTATAGCCCGATGGCCTCGGTACGGCCGTGCGGCTCGTAGGCGATCGGGATGATCCCAGGTACTGCCATGGCGCAAACCATACGTAGCTTCCCTGGCAAGTTCCGCCCCCCATCCATGAGTTGATCACCGATCGGCCGAAATTTTTACGGCAACCTTTTGGATCTCCACGACCACAGAAGAGTCGGAACTACCTCCCACGTACGTAAGGACTCATCCGTGGCTGCTCCCGCACACCGCCGGTCCCTCCGCAAGCGCCGCACCCTCGTCGTCTCCGCCGCCGTGGTGGCGGCCGGTGTCGGCGCGGGCGCGCTCGTGCTGAACGCGAACGCCGGGACCGTCGACCTGTACCACGAGACCCTCGCCGCCAAGGACGGCTGGGCCTCCTCGGGGACGGGCACGACCGGTGGCACGAAGGCCGACGCCGCGCACACCTTCACGGTCTCCACCCGCGCCCAGCTGGTCAAGGCGCTGGGCTCGGCCACCGACACCACGCCCCGGATCATCAAGATCAAGGGCACGATCGACGCCAACACGGACGACGCGGGCAAGAAGCTGACCTGCGCGAACTACGCGTCGGGCACGGGCTATTCGCTGGCTTCCTATCTGAAGGCGTACGACCCGTCGACGTACGGCCGCTCCAAGCTGCCGTCCGGCACGCAGGAGACGGCGCGGGCGGCGGCGCAGAAGAAGCAGGCGGCTCGGATCGTCTTCAAGGTCCCCGCGAACACGTCGATCGTCGGCGTCCCGGGTACGGGGGCCGGCATCACCGGCGGCATGCTCCAGATCCAGAACGTGGACAACGTCATCGTCCGCAACCTCACCTTCGCCGCCACCGAGGACTGCTTCCCGCAGTGGGACCCGACCGACGGCGCCGACGGCAACTGGAACTCCAACTACGACTCGGTGACCCTGCGCGGCGCGACCCATGTCTGGGCGGACCACAACACGTTCACGGACGCCCCGCACCTGGACTCGGCGAACCCGAAGTACTACGGCCGCGAGTACCAGATCCACGACGGCGCGCTCGACGTGACCAAGAGCTCCGACCTCGTGACGATCTCCCGCAACCAGTTCACCAACCACGACAAGACGACCCTGATCGGCAGCAGCGACAGCGAGCCGGCGGGCAAGCTGCGGGTCTCGATCCACCACAACGTCTACAAGGGCATCACCCAGCGCGCCCCGCTGTCCCGCGTCGGCCAGGTCCACATCTACAACAACTACTACGACGTCACGCCGCTGAACGGCTACGCGGTCCAGTACAGCATCAACTCCCGAGCCAAGGCCCAGGTGGTGGCGGAGAACAACTACTGGAAGGTCCCGTCGAGCGTGAAGGTCGCCAAGCTCCTGAGCGGCGACGGCACGGGTTCGGTGAAGGGCAGCGGCAACCTGGTCAACGGGACGGTGACGGACCTGGTGGCGGCGTACAACGCGGCGTCGTCGAAGGACCTGAAGACGACGGTGAACTGGACGCCGACGCTGACGGCGGGCTTGGAGTCGGGGTCGGCGGTTAAGAACCTGCCCACTTCGCTGGGGAGTTCGGCGGGGGCGGGTGTTCTGAAGTAGGGCGTCTACGACGGATCCGGGGAGCCGGTCGGCTTCCCGGACCCGTCCGGCTGTTCGGCCGCCGTGCTTCCGTAACGTGGCAGCCCCCGGGTGGAGATGGTCCAGTCGCCGATGGTGACGTCCTCGCCGTAGACGAAGTCCTTGCGGGACGCGTAGCGCGGGCCGTCGGGGGTGGCGTGGATGTCGGTGAGGACGGCGCCGGTGCCGGTGCGGGGGTCGAAGATCGCGTAGGCGGGGATGCCCATGAGCGGGTAGTCCCGCATCTTGCCTGCCCAGTCGTTGTCCGGGTTGGAACGCGAGACGACTTCGATGGCGGCGATCAGCGTCCGAGGGTCGAAGGAGCCGTCACCCTCCATGTCCGCCCAGGGGATCACCATCACGTCGGGGTGACGCATGATGCCTTCGGGCGCCGCCTCCACATCGGGTTCACCCGTGTGGGCCACGATGTCCTCCGGCATCACCTTTTCCAGGCGTTTCCGCAGGTGCAGCACAGTGATCTCATGCTGCCTCACGGGCGACATCATGTCGTGGACGATCCCTTCCTTGGTGATCTCGAACTTGCCGGGGAGGGTGTCGTCCATGGACTGCAGAAAGTCCCTCATGGCCAGGTAGAGGTGGGAAGCGCCCTGCCGCGCGTTGTCCGGTGCGATGGTCATGGCGCTCGCTCCTCGTCTGTGCCCAGGGGCAAGGATCGTCGCTTCCATGCTAGGCGGCCCCCAGGAGATCGGTTCGGCAGTCGCGGCAGCGGCCCGGTTCCGGAGCGCGGAAGGGACGCTCGCAGCCGTCGCAGGTCTGGAAGGGGTGTCTGGGCTCCGGGGCCGGTGGCGCCGGGGGCCGGAACGGTGGCGGGGGCGGGAGCTGGGCGGCCAGGCGGTGGGCCAGGAAGGCCGCCGGGCGGATCAGGGGTTCCGGCGGCAGGTTCTCGGTCAGGGCGTGGCGTACGGCGGTGGGGGTGAGGTCGCGTTCCAGCCAGGCGGCGACACCGGGGGCGAGGTGCTCGGCGTCGGTGGCGGACAGGAGGAGGCGGGGGTCGCGGCGGCGGAGGCCGGCGAGGACGTCGATGGCCGTCTGGAGGAGGGCGGGGTGGGGGTACGAGGGCTGCGGTACGGCGGGGAGGCGCTTGCGTGGGGGTGGCTTGTCTGGGGCGGCGCGTCGGACGGGCCGCCTTTCTGTGGGCTCGGACGGGGCGGCCCGGTGTCCTGGCCTGTTGCAGGAGACCGTGCGGGTGATGACCCGGCCGGTGGGGGTGCGTTCGCGGGTGCGGCGCAGGACGCCATGGGCTTCGAGTTCGCGCAGGGCGGCGGCGATACGGGTGGGGCCCTCAGGGAAGCGGTCGGCGAGAGTCTTGATGTCGACGGCGGTGCCCTGTCGCACCGACTGGATGTTACGCCAGGCCGATGGCGAGCCCGGAGAGTTCCCGGTGCTGGATGAGGTCGTTGCCGATCACCGTGAAGTTCTCGGTGTGGCGGACGTTGTCGTGGACCACGCCGGAGTGCGGTCGCGCGTGGGGGTGGTTTTCCCCTGAGACGCGGGACTGAGCGCGCGAGGGCGCGCTAGTGTTTTCGGTGTCCATCAGGAAGCTCCGAACTTCCTCGGTGGTCAGGCCCCCGCACTGGGATCGCTAGTCCCGGCGGGGGCCGTCGCATGTTTGCGGTTGCGTTGTGTTGCTCGCGCTGAGCGTAAGGCAGGCAACCGGTCCCAAATCCAGCCGAGTTGGGCATATTCACTCGCGGGGGTGAGTTTGCCCGACGGAAGGGAGGGGTGGGGCTTGGTGGGGTGCTTTCTCCCCGGTAGGTGGTTCCTAGGGAGCGCAGGTCGGACCGGGGTGCGGGGCGTCAGGCTTCGGTGACTCCGGTACTGGGGCGGTGAGTTCGAGTTCGGCCCAGACCGTTTTGCGTGGGGTAGGCCGGAGGTCACCCCCCAGCGGTCGGCGAGGGCGGCTACGAGGGCGAGGCTGCGGCCGGTTTCGCTCTCGGGGGTGGTGGGTTGGGGCTGCGGTAGCCGGTGTCGGTGACCTCGATGCGAAGGGTGTCGCCCACAACGTAGAGCAGCAGTTGGAAGCTCCGGCCGGGAACGTGGCCGTGGGTGGCCGCGTTGTTCGCCAGTTCGGCGACGACGCTCGCCGCCGGGTCCAACGGGAGGTGGCAGCAGCGCAGTTGCTCGGCGGCGAGCAGCCGGGCGGGGCGGGCGCCGCGTGGGGTCGGGGACAGCAGGACGCTGAAGTTGCGGATGGGGCAGTCGTCGGGTTTCTGCATCACGTCACTCAGCGTGGCTGTGTGCGCTTACCGTGAGGAGTGATCACGCCGGTACGTAGAGCGACTGTCCAGGGCTTGTCCAGACGTGTCCGGGCTGTCCAGAGGGTGCGTGCGGGTAAAGGCGTTGCGGCAAGGTCGTACGACGGAGGGGTACGGGATGTCGGTGGACACGGAGGCGGGGCGGCTCAAGACGGAGGCGGGCGAGCCGGGTTGGGAGGTGGATCCGGACGATGACTGGGGTGTGGCCGTCATCGCCACCGTGGGGCGGCAGTTGAGGCTGCGGCGGGAGGCGGTGGGGATGCGGGTGCCCGAGTTCGCGAAGGCGGTCGGGTACGGCGAGGACCTGGTCTACAAGATCGAGGGAGGGAAGCGGATTCCCCGGCAGGAGTATCTGGACAAGGCCGACGAGGTGTTGGGGGCGGATGGGCTCATCTCGGCGGCTTGGGAGGACGTGAAGAAGGTCCGGTACCCGAAGAAGGTGCGGGCGCTGGCGAAGATGGAGGCGAAGGCGGTCGAGATCGGGGTGTACGAGTGCAGCAACATCCACGGACTGCTGCAAACGCCTGAGCACGCGCGGGCTCTGCTGGATCCATCTACGAACGGACACCCCTCCTGCCCTCGGTTTCGTCCTCGAAGAGGCGACGCTGCACCGCAGTGTCGGAGGCACAATGGTGCGGCGACAGCAGTTCGAACGTCTGCTGGAGATGGGGAGGTTGTCCAACGTCACGCTTCAGGTGATGTCGCTGGACAGCGCGCCGCACCCCGGCATGAGCGGCAGGATCGAGTTGCTGAAGTTCGAGGACGGCACGGCCTCCGAGGGAGTCGCTGGCCCTCGTCGAACGACTGCTGGGAGAAACATGATCCGCAAGTCCACAGCCGGTGACGCCTCCGAACTGGCGTGGTTCAAGAGCAGCTACAGCAGTGGCCCCGACAGCGACTCCTGCGTGGAGGTCGCCACCACCCCGGCGACCATTCACGTCCGTGACTCGAAGTACCACGGCACCAGCCCGCGCCTCGCGCTGGCTCCCGAGGCATGGGCGGACTTCGTGGCGTACGCGTCCGGGAACTGATCCCGCTGATCTGTTGCGCGAGCGAGCTGCCGACGGGTGTGTGATGGGTTCAGGTCGCTGAAGGTTCGTCGGCGACGAGATCCAGAAGCTGGTCGGGGGTGAGAGCGGCAAGGTCGACGGAGCGGTCTTCGCACACGAGCCGTACCGTTGCCTGCTGCGCGCTGAGCTGTTGGGCGCGTTCGATGAGCTCGCTGGCGCGGCGCCGTTTGCGGATACGGTCGGCGATGTCCGCGACTGCGAGCATGGCCGATGGAATGGACACGAGCAGGGAAGTGACCGCGACGGGATCGACGCCCTTGGTGTCCGGATTGGTCGCAGGTTCCGCTGTCGGAGCTGGTTCGGGTGGGTAGCCCCAGCTCGCGGTCAACGCGGCAATGCTCTTTCCGGCGGCTTCGGTGTCCGCTCCGACGAACTCGATGATCATGATTTCTCGTTTCCGTCGTCGGTGGCTTTCAGTAGCTCGTCTAGCTGGTCAACAACATCCGACATATCGATTTTGGCGGCAGCGGCTCGGCTCGTCTGAAAGATCTGTCGGGCCTGCCCGTGTTCACCCGCGGCCAGTAGAAGTTGCCCCAAGGTAGCCCCGACGACCGCGATGCCATCCGGCCGTTGAAGCTTCAGAAGGAGCTGAAACGAGGTGACCAGCCTCGGCACCGCCGCGTTGAGATCCCGGCGACTCAGTTCGATTCGCGCAAGGTCCCAGTTGGCTGCCGCTATGCCGTCCATATCGCCGAGCTGCTCATTGACTTCCAAGCGCTTGAGCTGCAGTTCGAGGGCTTCGTCGACCTTGCCCCGCTGCTCGACGATGTTGGCGATCTGGCCCCAGGTGATCGCGACCGAGCGGGTGTCGCCGATCCGCTCGTACGCTGGCAGTTCGACCTCGCGGCGGATCCGCAGCGCCTCGTCGACCTCGCCCCGCCGCTGGAAGATGTCGGCGATCTTTCCCCAGGCGATCGCGGCTTCGCGGGTGTCGCCGATCCGCTCGAACGCGGGCAGGGTGACCTCGCGGCGGATCCGCAGCGCCTCGTCGACCTCGCCCCGCTGCTCGAAGATGTCGGCGATCTGGCCCCAGGTGACCGCGATCGAGCGGGTGTCACCGATCCGCTCGAATGCCGGCAGGGTGACCTCGCGGCGGATCCGCAGCGCCTCGCCGACCTCGCCCCGCTGCTCGAAGATGTTGGCGATCTGGCCCCAGGTGTTCGCGATCGAGTGGGTGTCGCCGATCCGCTCGAATGCCGGCAGGGTGACCTCGCGGCGGATCCGCAGCGCCTCGTCGACCTCGCCCCGCCGCTGGAAGATGTTGGCGATCTGGCCCCAGGTGATCGCGACCGAGCGGGTGTCGCCGATCCGCTCGTACGCTGGCAGTTCGACCTCGCGGCGGATCCGCAGCGCCTCGTCGACCTCGCCCCGCCGCTGGAAGATGTCGGCGATCTTTCCCAAGGTGACCGCGGCCTCGCGGGTGTCGCCGATCCGCTCGAACGCGGGCAGGGTGACCTCGTGGCGGATCCGCAAGGCCTCGTCGACCTCGCCTCGCTGCTGGAGGATGTCGGCGATTTTTCCCCAGGTGACCGCGGCCGAGCGGGTGTCACCGGCGTCGGTGAACAGTTGGCGGGCCTGGTGGAGCAGGTCCTCGGCTTGGTCGACCTCGCCACGGGTGATCAGGCGGTTGGCGTGATCGTAGAGGACTGTGGCGTGGTCGGCCGGGTTGGTCTGCCCGTTGCTGGTCTGGGTCTGCTGGATGGCACGGTGGAGCAGGGTGTCGGCGTGGTCGCCGTCGCCGCTGGTGACGGCCGCGTCGGCGACAGTCCGTAGCAGGGTGACGGGAACCTCGTGGTTGTGGCGGTCCAGGAGGGTGATCGCGTGGTGGCCGAGCTCGGCGGCGGTGGAGGCTGGGCCTTGCCGCAGGGCTGACACTGCCTTGGCGGCGCAGTCGGCGGTGATGGTCGGGTTGTCGGCGGCCAGGGCCAGTTGGGTCAGTTGCAGGTCCAGGTCGCTGCCGCGGGCGGTCCGGGGTGTGGCACCGCCCCACTGTGCGTACAGCGGTTCGGCGGCCAGCGTGGCGAGGGCGGCCCGCTCGTCGGGGTTGAGGGGGGCCAGGCGTCCGGCCGTGAGGGCGTTGACGGCCAAGGCCGGGATGTCGGGGCGGTACTGGTCGGGAAAGGCGTCGAGGAGCCCGAGGCCGCACAGGCGGGACGCCGATCCGCCGACAGCGGTGGCAAGGACGTCGATGACGGGGTGCGGGACCGGGACGGTGAACAAGGTGCAGGCCCGCAACAGGTCGCGGTGGGCGGGTCCGGCCTGGGCGAGGAGGGCGTCGAGAGCCAGGTTCTTCAGGAACTCGCCGATGTCGGAGTTGTCGGCTGGGAGGTCACCCTGGTGAAGGTAGGCCTCCATGTCGGCGACGGCGGTCTCGGCGCGGGCCTGGTCGACCTGGTCGCTGTAGACCAGGCGCAGCCCGATGAGGTCCTGCAGCCCGGGGTTGCCGCAACTGACGTCGAGAGCCCGCTGGGCCAGCTGGGCGCGCTGGGTCGGGTACCCGGCCGGGGCGAGGGCCTGCTGACGACGTTGGAGCTTGAGCTGGGCCGCCGGCGACAGCGGCTGCAACTGGACAGGTTCCAGCCGGGCCTCCAACCCGTCGAGAGTGAACGTGTAGCGGCTGGTCACCAGGAGTCGGCTGTCGGTTCTGGCCGGGTCGAACGCGGAGAGCACGTCGGCGAGCACGGTGGCGTGCTCGGGATCGAGCCGGTGCGGGCCGTCAGGGTTGGCGGTCAGGATCTGTTCGAGATCGTCGATGATCAGCAGGAGGGGTTTGCGAACGTCGTCGAGTTCCTGGGCGGCAGGTCCGGCCAGCAGATCGATCAGTAGTGGCTTGAGACGGTCCGGGTGTTGGCGGACCTCGGCGCGCCTCGCTTCGATGAGGGTGCGGGCATCGGAGTTGGTGGCGACAGCGTCGGCGATGGCGTCGAGGATCGCCGTCGGGGTGTAGTCGCCGAACACGACCGCGACGGCTCGGTTGGGGTGACGGTCGGCGATGCGGGCGGCCAGGCTCGACTTGCCCAACCGTCCCTGCCCGTGGAGCAGGACCCCGGCCTTCTGCCCGCCGCGCAGGGCCCGCAGCGTGTGCTGCATTTCCGGGCGGCGGCCGACGAACATTTCCGCGACCGCGACCGGCAGTTGGTGTTTGCGGTCCAGGAACGTCTTGGTCACATGGTGCGGAGGCACCATCTGACGTTTGCGGATCCCCGCGACCAGCGGGCCACCACCGGCCGGCCCCAGCCACAGCCGCGCCAGGTGCCAGTCGGCGCGCTGGCGTTCATCGGGACAGGCCAGCAGATGGCGGCGGGCGTCCGCGACGGCCTCGGCCACCTCGACACGGCGGCTGAGCTGCTGGTACAGGCGTTCGGCGAAACGAGTGCCGGCCTGGTCGCTGACCGAGCCGTCCCAGCCGATGACCGCGGGAATCCCGGCGGCCACCAGCCCGGTGGCCATCGAGTGGGCCACCGGCAGGCCGGGCTCGGCTGAGGGACCGCCGCGGTGGCCGGCGCCGGCGGGAACGTGCCCGGCCACGTCGGCACCGGTGGCGGTCAGGCAGGCCGACACGAACGCCAGCCGTGGCCGAGGAGTCAACAGGCGCACCAGCGCGTCCGCGCTCGTCGGACGCCCGTCCCCGAGATCATCTTCCATCAGCAGGACAGGGGTGGCGGGCCCGTCAGGCCCCGGGCGCCAGTTGTGCAGCCCGTGACACGACAGATGAACCACCGGCATCCCGCCGAGCTCGGACAGGCGTAGGCCAAGACGCTCGGGATTGCCGGAGTCCTCTACGACGAGATCAACGCTCGTCTCCCCAACGGCGTTGAGGATGGCCATCTCCTCGGCTTCGAAGTCCAGCTCGTGCTGGCCCCGGGGCGCCGAGGCCATGAACGCCACCCCGAGTCGGTACCCGTCCAGGGCCTGCGCCCCGCTCGGGTGACCGAGCCGACGCGCCACGGCGAACAGCTTCGACTCCTCGGCGGCCAGAAACCCGCCCTCGGGAGCGGCCAGCAGCTCGTACGGGGCCCGCAGTAACGCCCACGCAGCTGCAGACGGCCTGGCCGGCGCTCGGACCTCGAACACCAGCGGCCCTGACGCCTCATCGAGCAGGCGCGTCAACTGACCGAGGTCGCCGTCGAGCCACCGATACAACTCGCGTCCCACTGCTAGCAGCGCCCGGTCCTTGGAGCCGTTACGCACGGCATCCACATACTGACCGGCGACGGCATTGAGTAGCTCGATGTCAGCGGTCTGCAACATCCGGCGGGGACCGACCCGTTGGTCATCAACGACCAGCTCAAACCCATTGGCGTCCACAGCCAGACCGGTAACCATACGTCATACTACCGTCGCTGAAAGCGACCTCTCCAGGGTTTGCGTATGGCGGCTCAGTCTTCCCATTGGAGAAGGGGCCCGGCACCGAACGCCGGTTCCGGGCCCCTCGGTTGCTTGTCGCGTTACGCGGCCGGCTCGCCGCCGAAGCGTTCCTTGTACGTCTCCAGGTCCTCTTCCGTGAGCTTGGCGAAGAGGACCGGGGGGACGGTGAAGGGGGTGCCGACCGGGACGGCGGTGAGGGACTTCGCCTCGGTCGGGCTGATCCAGGTGGCCGTGTCGTCGTTGAGGGTGAAGGCCTGGCGCATGGCGGCCGAGGAGGCGGGGATGAAGGGTTCCGAGACCACCGAGTAGAGGTGGATCAGGTTCATCGCCGTGCGGAGGGTCAGGGCCGCGGCTTCCGGGTCGGTCTTGATCTCCAGCCAGGGGGCCTTCTCCTCCAGGTAGGAGTTGCCCGCGGACCACAGGGCGCGCAGGGCGGCCGCGGCCTTGCGGAACTGGAGGGCTTCCATCTGGTTCTCGTACTCGGCCAGGAGCTCGGCGATCTGCTCGCCCAGCTTCGTCTCCGCCTCGCCGGGCTCGCCGCCCGCGGGGACCTCCTCGCCGAAGCGCTTCTTGGAGAAGGACAGGACGCGGTTGACGAAGTTGCCGAGGGTGTCGGCGAGGTCCTTGTTCACCGTCGCGGTGAAGTGCTCCCAGGTGAAGGACGAGTCGTCGGACTCGGGAGCGTTGGCGATCAGGAAGTAGCGCCAGTAGTCGGCCGGGAGGATGTCCAGGGCCTGGTCCGTGAAGACGCCGCGCTTCTGGGACGTGGAGAACTTGCCGCCGTAGTACGTCAGCCAGTTGAAGGCCTTGACGTAGTCGACCTTCTTCCAGGGCTCGCGGACGCCGAGCTCCGTCGCCGGGAACATCACGGTGTGGAAGGGGACGTTGTCCTTCGCCATGAACTCCGTGTAGCGGACGTCGGCGTCGACGTCGTACCACCACGACTTCCAGTCCCGGTTCTCCGGGTCCAGGTCCGACCACTCCTTCGTCGCGCCGATGTACTCGATCGGGGCGTCGAACCAGACGTAGAAGACCTTGCCCTCGGCCGCCAGCTCCGGCCACGTGTCCGCCGGGACCGGTACGCCCCAGTCCAGGTCACGGGTGATCGCGCGGTCGTGCAGGCCCTCGGTCAGCCACTTGCGGGCGATGGAGGAGGCCAGCTGCGGCCACTCGGCCTCGTGGCGGGAGACCCACTCCTCGACCTCGTGCTGGAGCTTGGACTGGAGGAGGAAGAGGTGCTTGGTCTCGCGGACCTCCAGGTCCGTGGAGCCGGAGATCGCCGAGCGCGGGTTGATCAGGTCGGTGGGGTCCAGGACGCGGGTGCAGTTCTCGCACTGGTCGCCGCGGGCCTTGTCGTAGCCGCAGTGGGGGCAGGTGCCCTCGACGTAGCGGTCCGGGAGGAAGCGGCCGTCGGTGGGGGAGTACACCTGGCGGATCGCCCGCTCCTCGATGAAGCCGTTCTCGTTGAGGCGGCGTGCGAAGTGCTGGGTGATCTCGACGTTCTGCTCGCTGGAGCTGCGGCCGAAGTAGTCGAAGGCCAGCGCGAAGCCGTCGTAGACCGCCTTCTGGGCGTCGTGCGCCTGCGCGCAGAACTCGGCGACGCTCAGCCCCGCCTCCTTCGCGGCCAGCTCCGCCGGGGTGCCGTGCTCGTCGGTGGCGCAGATGTAGAGGACCTCGTGGCCGCGCTGGCGGAGGTACCGGGAGTACACGTCCGCCGGGAGCATGGACCCCACCATGTTGCCCAGGTGCTTGATCCCGTTGATGTAGGGAAGGGCGCTGGTGATGAGGTGTCGAGCCATCGGGGGCTGCTCCCAGGTCGGATTTCGTGACGCTTTACGAACCAAGAAATCGTAGCCGACATGGGTGGGCCGCCCGCTTTCCGTCCTGAGGGGTGGAAGGACTCCGCAGACAGGTCTCCGGGCAGCGAATACGGACTGGCCGAAAAGGAGCCACCGCAGCCGAGGCCCTCTTCTCCGGAAGGGGGAGCATCTGCACCCTGTCACCCACCACCGGAGAGTGGAGGGGGCGGGGCAGTGGGCCTGGGCACAAACTTCGAGCGGGTGGACGAGGGCGCCGATGACCTTGATCACGACAGCTCACCAGGATCTTCGGCAGGTCTGACGGCACCGAGGCAGCGTCGCTTCACACTGCGCAAGGAACCCGTCATGCCGCTTCCGGGAGGCGGGACGGCAGTACCCGGAGGCGGGGCCACGGAGACCGCGGCACCGGCTGTCGGCACACAGCACGCCGACCTCTCCGACGCGACGCACTGGCTCTGCGCGGCGGCCTACCTGCGTGACGACCACGTCGAGACGATGGCGCGGCTGGCCACCACGTACGCGGTCATCGTCCCGAGGTTCGCCTGGATATTCCTCACCCGCCGGGACCAGCGCAAGCGGAGCGAGGCACTGCGGGCTGCCACCGAACGTCTTCGTCCCTCGGACGTCCAGTGGCCAGTGCCGCTCGGCCACGCGTACGTTCGCTGGGTGCGCCGCCGCATCAGCCGTGGACACCCCGTACCGCCCCACGGCTTCCACCTCACACCCGTCCTCCAGAGCGCGGCGAGCTCCGAGAAACTCACCATCCTGCGCAGAGTCCTGCTGCTCGGCGTGCTCGCGGCGGCCGTGGTCACGGGTGTGACCGCCGGGTTCGGCCCGGTCCTGCCGGTGCTGTTCGGTGGCGCCTGGGCAGCCTGCTACGCCGACCGTCTCCTCGCCTACGTCGGCTTCCGTCGCGCCCACTGGGCCGAGCGACGCGGGCCGCACGACCTGCGCTGGTGGATAGGTCCCTGGCGACGCCGGATGCTGCGCCGCGACCCGCGTGAGAGAGACGGCCTGGTGGTGCCGTACACGCTGCGGCTGCGGGACAACGGCGTGGGTCTGCACCACCTGGTGGGGGCGGGTGACGTGTGGTTCGAGCAGGCCATAGGGATCGACGTCACCTCGGCCGCTGAGAAAGAGGCCTTGAAGGACGAGACGGAAGAGGAGAAGCTCGTACGCCAGACCTTTCAGAGCGTCGACGAGATCCTGGGCGGTACCGCAGGTCGGGGCGTCGTCGCGTTCACCCCCGACGAACTGCATCGCCATGTGGCCGGCGAGATGCGCCGCCTCATCGACCACCGGCCTGCCCACCACCCGGAGAACAGGCTCGACGTCTTCGACGTGGCTGCGGTCTCGGCGGAACGCTGGGACGACATCACCGGCGCCGAATGGGCCTCCCTGATCGCCCTCGCCCGGCTCGGTACCGGCGCGGAAGGGGCCAATTCCGCCACGAAGGAAGCCCGCCGGCTGCTGTGCACGCGCATCGTCTCCTGGGACGGTGAACTCGTTGCCGCGCTGTACGTCAGCTTCGCGTACGAGCACCATTTTCTGCGCATCACCATCCGAGCGCAGGTCATCAATCCGATACACCCGACTCTGCGCACCGGGGTGAAGGCTGCCGAGCGTGGTGGGGCGGGCTGGCATGTACGTACAGCCCTCAACGCGCTGCTGGACGTCTTCGCACTGCTCAATCGGCTGCGCGCACCCCTGCGCCCGGCCCGAGCGCCAATGGACCCCGGACGCGGGCCCGTGAGTCTGCGCGAGGTCTACTCCTCGCGCTTCATGGACGACATGCTCCAGTTCGACGACGCACGCAGGCACGTGGACTGGATGCAGCGTGGTGTCTTCCGTGCCGCACTGGGCTTCCTCAAAGAGCACCACGTCGACATCAGTGCGTTCCTGCAACAGGCCACGTACATCCTGCAGAACAGCGGTGTCGTCAATTCCGGGGTCATGGGCGACGTCCAGAACCAGCCCGGTGCCCAGAACTCGACCGCGACCATGGAAAAGACGGCCCCTTCCGGAGGAGGCGACTCGTGACGATCTTCAATCGGCGTGACGCACAGGACGGTGAGTCATCGGGGGGCTCCAACAGCGGTGTCTACAACACCGGCGCCATGGGAGACGTTCAGAACCTGGCACATTCGACCGGTTCTGTCGCGCACCATGTGAGCATCCCCGCGGGGTCGGCGACAACCGTCGCCGAGTGGTCCCGGATCCTCGATGAACTCGACGCCGTCCTGACCCGCGGGGGACAGGGCATCGCCGATCCCGACACCTGTCGGCTTCTGCTACGTCTGATCCGCAACCAGCGCATCACCGACGACGGAGAGCGTCGCGCGGCGGGATCGATGCTCGACCAGCTCAGGCAGCTGTGTGCGGACGTGGAGCCGGTGACCTCCCTGATCGCCTCGGCGTTGGCCTTGCTGGGCCTGGCGGCGGGCTGACGGAAACGGAACGGGGCCCGGCAGTGCCGGGCCCCGTCGGTGTTTTCCACCTGTGCGTGCTACGGGCGCCAGTCGATCAGTACGCCGTCGTAGAGCTCCGCGTCCGTGAGTTCCTTGGGGGTCGGGCCGGCGTGGAAGAAGGCCGTGGTGTCGGTCTTCAGTTTGCGGAGGTAGTCGAAGGCCTTGTTCTCGTGCTCGCCGAACGCGACGAAGGAGAAGAAGACGCTGGGGTGGGTCTTCGCGGCGTCGGTGAGGGCCTGGGTGGCGGGGGTCTTCGCGTCGGGGGCGCCGTCGGTCTGGAAGATGACGAGGGCGGGGGTCTTCGCGTCGGGGGTGGTCTTGTCGTAATGGGCGAGTACGGCTTCCACGGCGGCGTGGTAGCTGGTACGGCCCATGCGGCCGAGGCCGGCGTGGGCCTCGTCGATCGCGTCCTTCGGGGAGGCGGGGGTGAGGTCGGTGGTGCCGTCGACCTCGGTGGAGAAGAAGACGACGTGGACGGAGGGGGTGTCCGCGTCCGGGGTGAGGTGGGTGGCGAGGGCGAGCGTCTGGTCGGCGAGGGCCTGGGCGGAGCCGTCCTTGTAGTACGGGCGCATGCTCGCGGAGCGGTCCAGGACGAGGTAGGTCCTGGCGCGGGCGGTGGTGAGGCCGGCCTTGGCGAGGGCGAGGGCGGCGGCGTCGTGGTCGACCGTCGCCACGGCTTCGCCTTCGGCGTCGGTGTTCCCACCCGCACCACCCGTGCTGCTTTCGTCGTCGACCGCGGGTGGCCCCTGCGGGGCGGACTCGCCGTCGGCGGCCGCGGCGATCGGTTCGGGGGTGACCGGTTCGGGGGCGATCGGTTCGGGGGTGGCGGGCTCGTCGACGGCCGGCTGCGGCGCGGACTCTGCCGCCGGTTCGGGGTCGACCTCGGCGGCAGCCACCGCGACCGGCTCGGGCTCCGTCTCTACGGCGGGCTCCGCGGTCTCGGCTTTTACGGCAGCGTCGGCCTCGGCCGCTACGGCGGGCTCCGGGGCGGGCTCGTCCGTGACAGGCGCCTCGACGGAGGGTGCCTCAGCTGCGGCCGGCTCTTCGACGGCGGGTGCCTCTTCCGCGGCCGGGGCCTCGGCGGGGGCTTCCTCGGCGGCGGGTTCCGGCTGGGTCTCCGGCTGGGTCTCCGCGACCGGCTCAGGTGCGGTTTCCACGACCGGCTCGGTCTCGACCGCCGCGACCGGCTCCGGTTCGGCCACCGCGACCGGCTCCTCGGTCGCCGGCTCCTCCTCCGTGACGGGTTCGGCCGCCGTCCCGTCCACGGCGGTCTCCTCGACCACCGGCGCGGACTCCTCGACCGGCTCCGCGACCACCGGCGCGGACTGCTCCACCGGCGCGGACGCCTCGACCGGCTCCTCGGCGACCGGCGTAGCCTCCTCGGCGGTCACCGGCGCGGTCTCCGCGGAGCCCGCCGCAGGCTCCCGCCCCTCCACCGGCCCGGCCGGCTTCGGAACCGTCACGTTGTCGAACGCGGCCGATACCAGATCGTGCTCCTCCTGCGTCGACAGGGACGTCGACGAAGACGGACGCTGCTCGGGGACCTGGGCCGAGGCCGGGGTCGGGGTCGAGGGTTCGGGCGACGGGGAGGGCACCGTCGGCTTTGTCCCTTCCGCACCCTCTGCCTCGGCGCTACGCCCCTTGCGTGACCGGCCGAACGCGTTCCGCAGGAGAGTGAGAATGCCCATGTGCGCAACCCTTCGCGTGAGTTGATGCCCGTAAATCCCTGGCCAGGACGGACACGTAAGGTTAGCGGCCCGGGATGGTGATCTTGGGGAGGGGCGGACACAGGACCCTGCCTCCGTCAAGACCGCCAACCGGCCACAGTCCGGCCCCCATCCTCTCCCGGCCCCCCAACTCCCTTACCGCTACCTCGGATTCACCGGCAGTTCACCGAGAGTCCCCGCTGTCGCACAAACGGGCTCCTAGCGTCCGTGACGCGGATTCAAGGGGATTCCATGGGGAAGCAAGGGGAACACAAAATGCGCAAACTGCTGCCGATCATCAGAACGTCGTCATCCGAGCCGACTGACGCGCACCCGGGCGGCCGCTCCGCCCTGACCTGCCTGTACCGGTGTGGCAACGCCTGCTTCCACGAGGCGCCCAACACCAGCGCCAACGAGTACGTCGGCGACGTCATCGCCGGTGCCGTCAGCCGGCGGTCGATCATGCAGGCCGCCGCCGTCGTGACAGTCACCGCCGCGGCCGGTGCCGCCGTCGTCGGAAACGCGCCGCGGGCCGCCGCCGCCACCGACGCGACCGCCGCCTCGTACAAGCCCGGCAGCGGCAAGGCCGCCCGCGGCCTCCGCTTCACCCCGGTCGCGCCCAACACCGCCGACCAGGTCACCGTCCCGGACGGCTACGCCCAGAACGTCGTCGTGCGCTGGGGCGAGCCCATCCTGCGCGGCGCGCCCGCCTTCGACCCGGAGAAGCAGACCGCCGCCGCCCAGGCCGGTCAGTTCGGGTACAACAACGACTACCTGACCCTGCTCCCGCTGGGCCACGGCAAGCAGCTCCTCGTCGCCAACCACGAGTACACCGACGAGGTGCTCATGTTCCGCGGCTACGACGCCGCCAACCCCACCCGCGAGCAGGTCGAGATCGCCTGGGCCGCGCACGGCCTGTCCGCGGTCGTCGTCGAGGAGAGCCGCAAGACCGGCAAGCTCACCGTCGTACCCCGGCACCCCCTCAACCGTCGCGTCACGGCCACGACGGAATTCCGGCTCACCGGGCCCGCCGCCGGCTCCGACCTCCTGAAGACCTCCGCCGACCCCACCGGCACCAAGGTCCTCGGCACGCTCAACAACTGCTCGGGCGGAACGACCCCCTGGGGCACGAGCCTGCACGGCGAGGAGAACTTCAACCAGTACTTCGCCAACAGCAGCCGGGCCACCGACAAGCGGTACGGCATCGGGACGGGTGCCACCGAGCGCAAGTGGGAGCGTTTCGACAAGCGGTTCGATGTCGCCCAGGAGCCCAACGAGGTCCACCGCTTCGGATACGTCGTCGAGTTCGACCCGTACGACCCCACCTCGACCCCCCGCAAGCACACCGCCCTTGGCCGCTTCAAGCACGAGGGCGCCACCATCCGGCTCACCGACGACGGCCGCCCCGTCGTCTACTCCGGTGACGACGAGCGCTTCGACTACTTCTACAAGTTCGTCAGCAGCAAGCGCATGAAGAGGGGCACGGGTCGCGCCGTCCGCGAGCACAATCTCTCGCTGCTCGACGAGGGCACGCTCTACGTCGCCAAGCTCACCGGCGACTCCCCCGCCATCGAGATCGACGGCACCGGCAAGCTGCCCTCCGACGGCGAGTTCGACGGCAGCGGCGAGTGGATACCGCTGGCCACCGCGACCGCCAAGGGCGCCGTCTCGCACGTCGAGGGCATGACCGCCGACGAGGTCTTCGTCTTCACCCGTCTCGCCGGTGACAAGGTCGGCGCGACCAAGATGGACCGGCCCGAGGACATCGAGCCGAACCCGCACACCGGCAAGGTGTACGTCGCCCTCACCAACAACACCAACCGCGGTGTCGGCAGCAACGCCCCGGCCGACGAGGCCAACCCGCGCAACGCCAACAAGCACGGCCAGATCCTGGAGCTGACCGAGCGCTGGAACCGGCCCGAGAGCACGAAGTTCGCCTGGCTGCTGTTCCTCGTCGCCGGTGACCCGAACGACCCGGCCACCTACTTCGCCGGGTTCCCCAAGGACCGCGTCAGCCCCATCTCCTGCCCGGACAACGTCGCCTTCGACCCGCACGGCAACCTGTGGATCTCCACCGACGGCGCCCAGCTCGGCTACCACGACGGCCTCTTCGGCGTCGCGACCAAGGGCGACCGGCGCGGTGAGCTCAAGCAGTTCCTCACCATGCCGATCGGCGCCGAGACCTGCGGCCCGATCGTCCAGGACCGCCGTGTCCTGGTCGCCGTCCAGCACCCGGGCGAGATCAGCGGGGCGACGGTGGAGAACCCGGCGAGCGTCTGGCCCGACGGACCGGGCAAGATCGTCCGCCCGGCGGTCGTGGCGGTGTGGCGCAAGGACGGCGACGACATCGGCGTCTGAGCTCCCTTGAAGAAGGACGCTCAGTGAGTGGCTGGAATCGTCTGTTCCAGCCACTCCCGGTACGCCGGCGCCTGCCGCGCCGCCTCCCAGTACGCCTCCTCCAGCGCGGGGCGCACCCCGTCCAGGTCCGTCTCCGTGCGGGCCGCGAGCAGCAGCCGTACGCCGAGCGGGTCGCCCCGCAGCCGGCGTACGGCCATCTCGGGGCGGGGCAGACAGGACGGCTGGCAGACGGTGACGACCTCGCCGGTGGCGACCAGGGCGGCGGCCGTGTGGTAATCGCCGTGCAGGACACGGGGGTTGAGTCCGGCGGCCCGGAACATCCGGTGCACGGCGTCCCATTCGCCGTCGACGGTGGGGTCGATCATCCAGCGGTCCTGGGCCAGGTCGGCGAGGTCGACGACGGGTTTGGCGGTGGCCGGATGGTCGGCGGGCAGGGACACGAACTGCGGCTCCCGTTCCACGAGCACGCGCAGCCGCAGGCCCTCCGGTATCCGCAGGGGGCACCCCTCCACCTCGTGCACGAAGGCGACGTCGAGCTGCCCGTCGGCGACCATGCGCAGCAGGGCGTTGGGCGAGACGTCCATGTGGAGGGTGGGCTCCTGGCCGCGTGCCCTGAGTCTTCGCAGCCAGCCCGACAGGGCTCTGCTGGCGGTGGACCCGACCCGCAGCTGCGGCCCGCCCATGGCCGCGGCTCGCGCCTCGGTGACCAGGGAGCGCATCTCGGCCACCAGCGGCCGGGCGCGGCTCAGCACCAGCCGTCCGAGCGGGGTGGGCCGGCATCCGGTCCGTTCCCGCCGGAACAGCGCCCCGCCCAGCTCCTGTTCGATACGTCTGAGCTGTGTGCTCAACGAGGGCTGTGCGACACCCAGTTGACGGGCGGCCCGGTGCAGGCTGCCGGTGTCGGCTATGGCGCACAGCGCGCGAAGGTGCCTCACCTCGAGCTCCATGCCCTGGAAGACTAAGGCGGGCTCACAGCTTCCACCAGACACACAAATCGCCGTCTACGCAGGCGAATCGGGGCCCTGATAGCCCGGCCCTATCCCCGATTGCCATCATCACAGCGGCCGCACGGCCCCTGAGACTCACATCGACGACTCACCCCCCACCAAGGAGTCATCGATGCGCAAGCCCGTCATGGCGGCGGCACTGAGCCTCAGTCTCGCGACGCTCGGCCTGAGTACGGCAGTTCCCGCGACTGCGGCGACCGTCGGCTACACCTCGACCACGAACGTGGACGCCACCGACGCCTTCTTCCAGGCGGTCCTGAAGTCGGTGGCGGAGAAACGCGCCGCGAACCCGACGAGCACGGCGGCCGTGACGGTCGTCTACGACGCCTCCCGGGCCCCCACGTTCAGCGCGCAGATAGCCTCCAGCACCCAGATATGGAACAGCGCGGTCTCCAACGTGAAGCTCCAGTCCGGCTCGGCCGCCTCCGCCGACTTCTCCTACCGTGAGGGCAACGACTCCAGAGGCTCCTACGCCTCCACGGACGGCCACGGCAGCGGCTACATCTTCCTCGACTACCGGCAGAACCAGCAGTACAACTCCACCCGGGTGACGGCCCACGAGACCGGCCACGTCCTCGGCCTCCCGGACCACTACTCGGGCCCGTGCAGCGAGCTGATGTCCGGCGGCGGCCCCGGCACGTCCTGCACCAACGCCCAGCCGAACGCGGCCGAGCGCTCCCGGGTGAACCAGCTCTGGGCGAACGGCCTCGCCGCGGCCATGGACAAGGCCCTCCAGAAGAACCGACCCGGGAAGAACTGACCCCACAAGAACCGACCCCACCCCCCACCGGTGCGGCCGCCCTCCTGCACAGGGCGGCCGCACCCATGTGCGGGCTCAGGAAGGAGTGGCCGAAGCCTTGGTCCGCAGGGCGCGCTCACAGTGCGGCCAGTCGTGGAAGTCCTGGTCGCGGGACCAAAGGCGTTTGGCGGCCTGGATGTTCCATTCGGGATCCAGCGCCTTGCCGGGAGTTCCGCCCAGTTCACGCAGCCGGGTGTCGGATATCTGGAACAGGCCCCAGTTTCTGGTGCCGTTGGTGTTCGGCAGGATGTGCAGAGGGTCCAGGAAGGACTGGCAGTCGGCGATGGCGACGGCGTCGTCCGGTGTTGCGTCGAAGACCTCGCGGATACGCTCGCGGACCTTCTTCGGCGACCAGGTGTCCATGCGGACCTTCGACTCGTAGAGCGCCTTCTTGGTGGCCGCCGTGACGACGCCGTTCGGCGGGAGGCCGACGATGACCTGGAAGGCCGTGACCCGGCGCAGGGTCTGAGGACCGAAGTCGCCGTCCACCGCGATGACGGCGCCATGACGCTTGAGCAACGTCTGTGCCTCCCGTACGCACTCGTCGTGCTGGCCCATGCTCACCACAGGCGAGCAGGCGGGGGAGAACAGGGTTCGTGAATCCGCCTTTTCGGCCGGAGCGTCGGGGGCGGAGGAGAGGAACACGGCCCAGCCGACGGTCCCGAGGACGGTGACGGCGGCCGCGGCGGTCAGAGCGATGGCCCGACGGCTCACCGGGAGCCGACCGGGCCCTGTCCTCGGCTCCCGGCTCCCGGGGGCCGGAGCGGATTCCTGGGGGCAGGGATCCCCGGATGCGGTGGCGGGTTCCCGGGCGGTGGTGGTGGCCTCCTCGGTGGGGGCGGCCGATTCCGGTCCGGCGGAGTCCGGCGAGGGTCTTCGCCCGGCCTCGTGCTCCGCGGCCGCGACATCGCCGTGCGCGATCCCCTCCCGCGGCACCCGTCTCTCGCGCTCCGTGTCGGCGACAGCCCACAGCCGGTGCAGTTCGCGCAGTTCGGCGGAGGTGGCACCGCAGGCGGTGGCGATGCGGTGCACGGCGCCGTAGTCCTGCGGGACGGACGTGCCCGCACAGTAACGATGCAGGCTGGAACGGCTGATGCCGGCCTTCTGAGCGAGAGCGTCGTAGCTGAGCCCGGATCTCTTTCTCAGCGCGCGCAGCTGAGCGGCGAACCGCTCGGCCTCTTCGTATTGGTTCACGATGAACTCCCCTGATGTTCGCGCGCGCTGGCCCGGCCCGGCTGTGTGCAGGCGCGTGTCGGCGGGTGCCGGCGGCCCGATGTTCCGTCGGCTCGGGATGTGGTCACGATCCCGGCGGTCCAATGTGCCAGAAGTCGCCGGGCGGAGAAGGGAGTTGGCCGTTCCGGGGGCCGGCGCTCGCTCCGCCCGTCTCCCACCCTCCTCCCAGTGGCTCGACGAACACGCAGCTCAGGGGCCATGTCAGGGTGTCAGCGTCCCAAGTGGACCCGTTCCGCTTGTCTGTTGCGGCGGGGCCCGTCAGCGTGACGCCGACGAGCTCGACCACGCGACATCGGGAGAACAGATGAGAAATGCCAAGACCTGGGCGCGCACCGCCGCCGCGATCCTGCTGGCGGGCGGCGGTCTGCTCGCGGCGACCCCGGCCCACGCGGCCAGCACGTGCTCGGGGTCGGCCTGCGACGGCAAGGACCCCGCTGTCTACTGCCAGGGCGACGCGCGGACCGTGGAGAGCGTGCGGCTCGGGCAGGCGCTGCTCGAACTCCGCTACAGCCCCAGCTGTCGGGCCGCCTGGGGCCGGATCTCCAACGCGGGCTATGACACGCGGGACCAGTTCACCCCGTACGCCACCGTCCACCGCAACAGCGACGGGCGCGAGTACTCCTGCTCTGTGGCCACCGATGGGACGGGCTGCTACACCCGCATGGTCAACGACGCCAATGTCACGTCGTACGCGAAGGGGATGTGGGACAGCGGCGCCCGCATCTACGAGGACCGCACCGCGTCCTACTGAGACTCCCGCTGGGGCGTCCCTCTTCCTGATACGCGCCGCCTCCTTGCGGACCTCGGCCCGAGGGGCATGCTTTCCAGCCGCTCGGGCCGCTCCGCCGGCCGGCTCAGTGCGGCGAGGCGATCGCCCGAGCCGCCGCCACCTCCTGGCGCAGCGGCTCCAGCACGCTCCCCGACGGCCCGGTGAGATCCGTGCGCACCGAGTACAGCGTCTCGGCCTCCCGTAGGCCCTCCGCCAACTCCCGGAGCTGAAGGGCCACTTGGGCCACCTCGGCTTCCGAAGGCACCGGCGCCCCGTGCTTGGTGCGTACCCTCGCGGCCGTCGTCGCGTCGACGATCCGTTCCACGGCGACGACCAGGGGCCACCAGGCCGCCGCCCGGCGTCCGGTCGGCGGGGGCTCGGTCAGGGCGCGCTGGAACTCGGTGCGGATGACCGAGAGGTCGCGGTAGAGGCCGCGGCGCATACGGGCGCGGGCCGGCGGGTCCACGGCACCGGCAGCGAAGGCGCACTCCACGTAGCGCGCGGTGTCCGCGACCGCGTCCGCCAGCCGGTCGCCGACCCTGGTGTGCCAGCTCTCCGGCCAGAGCAGATAGCCCGCGACCAGGGCGATCCCGCAGCCCATCAGCGAGTCCACCAGGCGCGGCACGAGCAGCCCGGTGCCCTGGTGGTTCAGCACGTCCGAGAGCAGCAGGATCACGGGGGTGATCGCCGCCGTCTGGTAGCCGTACCCGCGAGGCGTCAGCGCCGGGATCAGCGGGGCCAGGACCAGCATGACCGGGACGTCCCACCAGCCCCGCGGCACCTGCGACAGCACCGCCGCGGCGACCACCAGGCCCGCCACCGTGCCCAGCGCCCGCAGCAGCGCCCGTGAGAAGACCGAGCCGAAGTCCGGCTTGAGGACGAAGGTGATGGTCAGCGCCACCCAGTACGAGCGGGGCACCGGCACGATCGAGACCAGTGTCTGGGCCACGCCGATGCACAGCGCCAGGCGCAGTCCGTAGCGCCAGGAGGCCGCCGAGAGGGCCACGTTGCGTGCGGCGCGTGCGGCGCGGGTGCGCAGCGCGGCCGGACGGCCGAGGCGGTCGGCGATGGCCCGGGGGTCCACGTCGGGGGCCGCGACGACCTCGGCCGCGTGGCGCAGGGCGTGGCCGACGGCGCGGGTCGTCTCGTTCACGGCCACCGGCAGCTGAAGCCCTATGGGCCCGGTGTAGCCCGTCTCCACCGCCTGGGCGAGGTGGCGTACCGCCTGCGGGACCTCCTCCGGCAGCGGCTTTCCCGTCAGATGGGCCGCGGGGGCCGCCTCCACCACCGGGGTGATCGCGTTCAACTGGGCGAGCAGACGGGTGAGTTCGGGGCTGCGGCCGTGGTGGCGGGCGCGACGGGCGAGGATGAGGTCGTAGGACTGGTTCAGGGACTGGGTGACGGCCTGGCGGGCCTCGGCGTAGTCCGGGGTGCCGCACGCCGTCAGCAGATCGGCCACCGTCCGGTAGGTCCCCGCCACCGCCGCCCGTTCCGGCACTCCGGAGCGCAACGGCCAGGCCAGCAGGGCGAGGACGAGCACCAGCAGGCCGCCGCCCGTCATCAGCACCGGCGCCAGCCACCACTCGCCCGGCATCGGAAGGCCCGCGCCCACCACGGAGTTCAGCAACAGCAGCAGACCCGACACCGAGGCGACCGCGCCGATCGTCGAGATCATCCCGGACACGAGGGCCACGCCCGTGACCACCGCGACGGCCAGCCATCCATGGCCGTACACCAGCGAACCCAGGGTCACCCCCACCGCGCCGAACAGCTGCGGGATCGCGATGTTGAGGATCCGCATGCGGTACGCGTCGGCGGTGTCGCCGATGACGCCGGACAGGGCGCCCATGGAGGCGAGGGCGCCGTAGGCCGCTTCGCCGGCCGCCAGCCCGACGGCCAGCGGCAGGGCCATGGCGATCGCGGCGCGGGCCACGGCAGCCCAGTTGACGGGCGGCGCCTGCTGGGGCTGGAGGTTCCGGACCAGCCAGTCGGGGGGTGTGAGGCCGATGCGGGACATGCGCCTATTACACGTCATTCCCGCATGTCATGGCCGTACATGGAGGGTGATCCGCACCAGCAGGGCCCGGTGGTCGGTGTCGGCCAGATCCAGGAAGCGGGCCGTCTGCGCGGAGAAGTCCGAGGACAGCAGGACGTGGTCGATCTGCGCGCCGAGCGTCGGCGCGGTGCGGGCGGGCCAGGTCGGTGTGCGGTCGTCGCCGGCGAGGCGGGCGGCGTCGCGCAGGCCGGTGTCGAGGATGCGGCGGAAGGCGGCGTGGTCCTGGGAGGCGTTGAAGTCGCCCGCCAGCAGGGTCGTGCCGCCCGCCTGCTCCGCGGCGAAGTCCCGCAGCGCGCCCAGTTCACGCCGCCACACGTCCACCTGCCCCGGCAGTGGCGGCATCGGGTGCGCGAGCTGGAGCCGTACGGCGTGGCCGCGCACATCGGCGACGGCCCCGGGCATTCCCATCGTGCCGGGGATCGGATCGGCCGCCCTCAGCGGGAACCGGCTGAGGATGACGGACCCCGCCGAGCCGCCGCCCTCGACGGCCCGCCGGTGCGGATGGGTGCCGCCGAGGGTCCGCTTCAGCTCGGCGTCGCAGGTGTACTCGCACTCCTGCACGAACACCAGGTCCGGCCTCTCCCGCCGCACGGTGTCGATCAGCGCCCCGGTGGCCTGCCCGAACTCCACGTTCGAGGTCAGCACCCGCAAGGAGGCGACCGCGGGCCCGCCGGGCTCACCGCTCTTCCCGTACGGCTCGATGAACCAGGCCAGCAGCCCGAGCAGGACGACGCTCCACACCACGCCGGGCCACCAGCGGGCGAACAGGCCGAGGACCAGGCCGACCCCGGTGGGCGCGACCAGCCAGGGCAGGAAGGCGAGGAACTGGGGGACGGGTGTGATCCCGTCGACATCGGCGAGCCGGCACCCCATGACGACACTGACGACGGCGAAGAGCACGGCGGCGATCCAGATGCCGGCTCTTCGCCGTACGGGCCGTTTCGCGGGGCTGCTCACCGCTCCGAGCCTAGGAGGACGCGTCGACCTTTGTCAGGAACGCCCCGAGCGCCTCGTTGAACTCCGCCGGCCGCTCCAGATTCGGCATATGGGCGGCGCCCTCGATCACCACCAGCTCCGAGGAGGGCAGCGCCGCGTGCATCGCCTCCGCGTCGGCGACGGGGGTGTACTCGTCGTCCGTACCCACGACGACCAGGGCGGGGACCGTGACCCGGGTGAGCAGATCGCGGTAGTCGGGACGGGCGGCGCGGGCGCGCAGGGCCGCCGCGGCGCCCCGCGCGGAGGTGGCCGTCATCATGCGATGGACGTGGGCCTTCACCTCGGCGGAGGCGTACGGGGCGACCATCTTCTCCAGCACCTCGTCGGCGTAGCCCCGCATGCCCTCGCGCAGCACACGGTCCGCCATGGCGTGCCGGACCGCGACGCCCTCGGGGGTCTCCGCCGCCGGGAACGTGTCGGCGAGGACCAGGCCCCGGACGCGTTCGGGGAACTGCCGGTAGCAGTCCATGACGATCTGGCCGCCCATGGAGAGACCGGCCAGCACGCACGCCCGCACGTCCAGTTCGTCCAGCAGCTCCCGGATGTCCTGGGCGAACTGTTCGAAGCGCGTGACCTCGGGGACTCGTGGTGAAGTGCCGTAGCCGCGCAGGTCGGGGGTGATCACCTGGCGGCCGGCGGAGAAGGCCGCGCGCTGCGGGTTCCACATCGTGTGGTCGAAGGGGTGGCCATGGACCAGGACCAAAGGGACGGTTGCCATGTCGCCGACCCTAGATCGCCCCAACTCCTCGGTGCAATAAGATCTTTGCCCTCGGTGCAATCGTGCGCCGTGGCACGTAGGGGGACCTGTGGACGACTACCGGCGCATCGCCGACCGGCTCGCCGACGACATCGCCGCCGGACGGCTCAAACCCGGCGAACGGCTGCCGCCGCAACGGCAGTTCGCGCGGCGGCGCGGGATCGCCGGGTCGACGGCGGGGCGGGTGTACGGCGAACTCGTACGGCGGGGACTGGTGGTGGGGGAGGTCGGACGCGGCACCTTCGTACGGGCCGCCCCGGCCGGTCCCGCCGGGCGGGCGCTGACCGAGCACGCGACGCGGGCGCCCGTGAACATGGAGCTCAACTACCCTTCCGCGCCGGGCCAGTCGGAGCTCCTCGCGCCCGTCCTCGAACCGCTGCTGCGCCCCGACGTCCTCGCCGAGGCGCTCCTCCCGGCCGCCGCCACCGGCACCGCGGCGGCGCGCGAGGCGGCGGCCGCGCTCCTGGCGACCCCCGGCTGGCAACCCGACCCCGCTCAGGTGCTGTTCACCGGCAACGCCCGTCAGGCCATCGCCGCCACCCTCGCCTCCCTGGTCAGGCCGGGCGGCCGGGTGGGGGTGGAGTCGCTGACGTATCCCCTGGTCAAGGAGATCGCCGCCCGGCTGGGCATCACCCTGGTGCCGCTGGCCGGGGACGAGGACGGCCCGCTGCCGCAGGCCGTCGCCGCCGCCCATCGCACCGCCCCGCTGTCCGCGCTCTACCTCCAGCCGACGCTGCACAACCCCACCTCCCTGACGATGAGTTGGGACCGGCGCCGCGAGATCGCGCTCACCGTGGCCGACCTGAACCTGCCCGTCGTCGAGGACCGCATCTGGTCCTTCCTCCACCCGCACGCCCCCGACCCCCTCGCCGCCCACGCGCCCGGGCTCACCCACGTCGTCGACAGCCTGTCCAAGCGGGTCGCGCCGGGGCTCACCGTCGGCTTCGTCGTCGCCCCGCGCGAGCGCCGTCACGCCGTGGCCGCCGCGATCCGCTCCGGCGGGTGGAGCGCGGGACGGTTCGCGCTGGAGGCGGCCGTGCGGGTCGTCGGGGCGGGCGTCGCGCGGCGGCTGGTGGAGGCCAAGCGGGCGGACGCGGCCGAGCGGCAGCGGCTCGTGGCCCGGGAGCTCGACGGGTTCGTCGTACGGGCTCATCCGCAGGTCTATTACGCCTGGTGGGAGCTGCCCGCGCCGTGGCGCGCCGACACCTTCACGGCCGCTGCGGCCGCGCTCGGGATCGCCGTGACGCCGGGGCCCGCCTTCGCCGTCGATCCGAACCGGACGCCGGACGCGGTCAGGCTCGGGCTCGCGTCGGCCGCACCGCGGGATCTGCGACGGGCGCTGCGGACGCTTGCCGGCGTCGTCCGTAAGCGGCCGTGAGCCAGGTGGCGCAGGCCACGGTGAGGCCGAGGGCGACCAGCAGCCAGGAGACCGTGCGCAGGGTGGCGGTCAGGGCGTCGTAGATGGCGCCGGCGGCGGGGCGGTGCCGCTCGTGCAGGTCGGTCAGGGTCAGATGGCGGCCGAGCGCCACCGCCAGGCCCAGGAACGCGCCGCCCAGCGCCGTGCCCAGCGAGGTCGCCGTGACCGCGCGGCGGCGGCAGGCGGCGACCGCGATACCGACGGCGGCGAGGACCAGCGCGATGACGGGGAGCCAGAATCCGGCGACCTCGAACGGCACGTAGGGGTCGGTGAGTTGACGCCTGAGCCGGGGGAGCTCGACGTTCCTGCCGTAGGTCGCCCAGGCCGCGAGCACCCCGAACGGCACGAGCAGACAGGCCAGGGCGATCAGGGCGGCCGACAGGGCGTTGCGAAGGGGTGGGCGCACGGTTCCAGGCAAGGGGGCCGGGGGCGGGTGCGCGACCGGGGTGACTGCATTCGGGCGCATGACGGCACCCCCGGCCGAGCTCTCCGGTGGAGGGTTCACCCGAACGGGTGTTTCCTGGATCTGGGGAGAAGGAGGCCGATCCATGCGCACCACTCCGGCCCTGCGGACCCTGGCCGCGGCCCTGCTCACCGGCGGCACCCTCGCCGTCGCGACAGTGGGCACCCCGGCCGCAGCCGCCACCCCGCCGACCTATGCCGACGGTCATGGAGGCGGCGGATCCGGCGGTCCGATCTGGGGCACCATCGTCTCCGGCGTAGATCTCAATGTGAGAGCCGCGCCCACCACGCACTCGCCCGTCGTCGCCCAGCTCTCGCCGTGGAGCCAGGACCGCGTGGACTGCAAGGTCCAGGGGCAGAGAGTCAACGGCAACCCGTACTGGTACTGGCTCGAAGGCGCCCAGGGCTGGGCGAGCGCCGCCTTCGTCGACACGGGCCGTCACTCGGTGCCGAACTGCGCCGATCCCTGTCCCGAGTGGAAGGACGGCTCCTGGACCAACTGGGACGACCCGTACGAGAACGATTCATGGAGCGCGTCGGGGTCCGGATCCTGGACTGTCTCCGGCTCGTGGAGCTGGAGCGTCACCGGGTCCTCGGCGGACGCCTGGGACATTTTCCCGGGCGGTGGGTGAGAGAGGGAGACGAAGGGGCCCGGCAGCGGCTGCCGGGCCCCTTTGCCCACGTCACTCGGGGTCAGCGCAGACGGTTTCCGGCGCCGTCCTCGCGCGTGTAGTAGCGGTAGAAGAACACGCCGAAGACGGCCGCCGTGACCACCAGTCCCAGGACCGCGGACCGCAGCACGCTCTCGCCGGTCTGGCTGTACAGGAAGCCGATCGCGGCGCCCGCGAAGCCGGACTTCACCAGCGAGTGCAGTTCGCGCTTGAGCAGCGGGGCGAACGTCGCCACCGCGATGCACAGCACGATGAACGCGAGCGTGGTCACGAAGCCGAACAGGATGTTCCAGCCGGTGATCTCGCCGCCGCCGCGCCGGTTGGCCGCGGCCCAGTAGCCGTAGACCAGGCCGAGGACGACGGGGATGCCGTACCGCGCCGCCTTGTGGACCCGTGGGCTGAAGACATCGGGTGTACCGCGGGTCATTCCGCCGGACGCGGGTGCCGCATGAGCCATGAGAGGACTCCTCTCTCTCCTCGCCCCCGGTTTCCAGGGCACACCTGCGCGGGGCCCCTGGCAAGTCGGCGGAAGCGGGCATTCGGAGCCGGGCGGCGACCGCGGGCCTCCCGTGACCCGGTGCCGGATGGCGACCCCCGGTACCCCGTGCTTCGCTGAACCCCATGAAGCGCGGCGACGACGTCGGCCGGCGCGCGCTGCGCCCGGTCAGCGGGCGCCCGGTCCGGCAGGGGCGGCTCGCCCGGCTCACCCGGCCCGTCCGGTCGCTCCGGCCCGCCCGGGAGCGCGACGTCCGCAGCCGCAGTGAGCTGCTGCGGATCCGCGGCCGCAGTGTCGCCTGGGTGCCGCCGCTGCTGATGCTCGTCGGGATCACGCTGATCGACTTCAACACGGCCGGCGAGTTCCAGATGATCACCTGGGTCGTCCTGGTGCCCGGCATCGCCGCCGCCATCTGCGGGGTGTGGGGCACGGCGGCCTTCGCGGTGCTCGCGCTGCTGACCTATCTCCTCGCCGACGCCTCGTACCCGAACCGGTACCAGAGCGGACTGCCCGACTTCATCCTCGTCGGCATCGGCGGTGTCCTCGCCGTCCTGGCCTGCGTCGTCCGGGTCAGGACGGAGCGGCAGATGCTCCACATGCGGGACGTCGCCGACACCACCCGGCGCACCGTGCTGCGTCCGCTGCCCCCGGACTGGGGCGGCCTGGAGCACGCGGGGGTCTATCTCGCCTCCGACGTGGAAGCCCGGGTCGGCGGCGACTTCTACGACATCCAGCCCGGCCCGCACGGCACCCGCGTCCTCGTCGGCGACGTCCAGGGCAAGGGCCTCGCCGCGGTGGAGGCCGCGGCCGCGCTGCTCGGTACGTTCCGTGAGGCGGCGTACCACGAGGCGGACCTCACCACCGTCGCCGACCGGCTCGAAGTACGGCTGGCGCGGCACCGGCGGCACATCAGGGCGCTCGGCCGCGCGGACGGCGACCGGTTCGCCACCGCCGTGCTGCTCGGCTTCCCCGACGACGACCCGGGCGTGGTGGACGTCATCGTGTTCGGCCACGAGCCCCCGCTGGCCGTCGGCCCCGGCGGCGTACGGCATCTGCCGCCCGGCGAGGGACTGCCGATCGGCCTCGGCGAACTCGCCGCCGACGGACCGCCGCCGGTCACCCGGGTGTCCCTGGCCGCCGGCGAGACGCTGCTGCTCACGACGGACGGGGTGACCGAGGCCCGTGACTCCGACGGCCTGTTCTACCCGCTGGCCGCCGAGGTCACCGACGCGGTCGCCGCCGATCCGCGCGTCGCCGAACCGCACCGGCTGGTCGCCTTCGTCCGCGACGGCACCCTGCGGCACTGCAAAGGACGGCTGGCCGACGACACCACGGTGTTCGCGGTACGGCGACCGGCGGGCAGTCCGTCAGGAAAGGGACGTTCGCCGTCCTGAGGTCCACCTTTGCAGCCGCAGCGGTTACGGTGCTGCCGTACGTGATCGACGGGGGATGGGGAGGGACCGATGCCCGGAACCGTGCTGCTGCTGGCCGCCGCACCGGCGGGCAGGGGGTGTTTGGTCGACGCGGCCTCCGTGCTCCCCGTCCTCGCGGCCGTACCGCCCGCGGTCCTGTCCGGCACGGACACGGCCAACGTGGTCGAGCTGGCGGACCCGTTGGAGCCGCAGGCGGTCCTCACCCGGCTGCGAGCCGCCGCGGCGGCCCCCGGTCCGCTCACCGTGTTCCTCACCGGCCAGCTCCAGTTGGACCGCCGCCAGCACCTGCCCCACCTCGCGCTGGCCCGCACCACGCCCGCGAACGTCCGCTACACCGGCTTCCCCTGGCACTGGTTCCGGGACGAGCTGCGGCTGCGCCCGGCCGGCGCGACGAGCTTCGTCCTGGATCTGCACGCCGACCCGGAGACCTGGGAGTGGCTGCGGACCAACCCCCTGGACACGGGCCGCAACAACGCCGTCCACGGCCGGATCGCGCCGCCGCCGTCCCGGCGTACGGTGTCGACTCCCGCGTACATGAAGGCCGTGGCGACGATCCTGCGCAGTGGACACCGGCCCCCGCTGGAGCAGTTGCACCAGCAGGCGCTGAGCCGGATCCCGCAGGAGAGCGTGGGGTACGTCCTGACCGCGCAGGGGCCCGCCGCGGGCGACCCGCACGTGCTGATCTCGGCCGCCGTCGCGGCCCGGCGGCACGGGGACGCCGACTCGCTGGCCGCGCACCACGAGCTGAACGCCGTACGCGCGCACGGGCCGGCCTCCGAGGAGGCGCTGCACTGGAGCGAGGTGCGGGCGGACCTGGCGATGTTCGCCGGGGACCCGGCGCGCAGCTGCCGGGCCTGGCTGTCCGTGGCCACCACGCGGCTGGCCGCCGGACAGGCCCCGGACGCGCCCGCCGTGGAGGCCGCCGCCGACCGGGCCCACCATCAGTGGGGGCGGATCGACGACCCGGCGCGGGCCCGGGAACTCGGGCCCGCGCTGGCCGACTTGCGGGCGCGGGTGCCGGGGCGCCGCGAGGGCGCCCTGGACCATGTGCAGAGGCAGCTGGGCCGCCTCCAGACGATCAGCTCGTGAAGATGAAGTACTTCCACGCGCCGTGCGTCGTCGAGTTCACGGTGTCGCCCGACGAGGAGTTGATGTACGAGGAGCGGACGCGCATCCGGTAGCCCGTCTCGTGCTCACCGGTGAGCTCCACCTTGGAGATGCCGGCGGAGCCCAGCGCGAAGTACTGCGAGCCGAGGTCGTACCACGTGCCGTCGTAGTAGAACTCGAACTCCAGGCGCTGCTTGCGGCCCGGGTACGCCGTCATCGTGGTCGTGAACACCGGGTTCGTGGACTTCTTGAAGTAGTGGTAGGTGTGACCCCACGTGTACTTCGTCTTGTAGTGCCTGCTGACGGCCGTCGACACCTTCACCTGGGCGCCGACCGTGCTCGACGCCGTCTTCGGCGCGTACCGGGCGTCGCCCAGGAACTTCGCCGTGACCTTGGTGTCCCGCTTGAGGTCGAGGGTGACGGACAGGTTGCCGCTGGAGTTGACCGTGCCGGACTTCACCAGCTTGTTGGCCTTGTCCCCGCCGAACGGGTCGGCCCAGATCTCCACCTTGCGGTTCTTGTACGTCGTACCGAGGTGCGCGGTGAACTTGACGTCCTTGCCGTACGCGTAGACCTTGCCGTTGTTGTTCAGCGTCAGGGTCGTCTTGGCGCGGGAGACGTCGACGGTGTCGGAGCCGGTGCCGGCCGCGTGGTCGGCGTCACCGGCGTACTTCAGCGTGTACTTGACCTTGCCGCCGACGGTCGGGGTGTCGGTGAAGGAGTACGTGCCGTCGGACTTCACCGTCACCGCGGGGAGCGCCTTGCCGGAGGTGTTCTCCAGGTCGGTGCGGGTCGCGGTCAGCTTGACGCCGGCGGGCAGCGCGACCTTGGAGGTCACCTTGCCCTTGACGGTGAGCTTCTTGGCGCGGGGGGCGGTGGTGGGGGCGGTGACCGTGATGGTGGTCGCGGCCTTGGTGGGGGCGTCGAGGCGGCGCAGCGAGTAGACGCCGTCGCTGTTGTACGTCACCGCGAACAGCCGGGAGCCGTCGGGCGCCCAGGCCAGGCCGGAGTTGGCGAGCTCGTCCGAGGCGCTGGTGTTGCCGGTGTTCGGGAAGTCGTACTCGCGGACCGAGGTGGTGCCGCCCGGCTTGTAGACGTAGACGTCCGGGTTGTACCAGCCGTCGACGCCGGCCGCGACCGAGCCGTCCGGGGCGATGGCCACGGCGTTCGGGTAGGTGTTGCTGGGGTAGGTGCCGGACTGGCTCAGGTCGGACGTCTTGAACACCGGGTGCTCGTACGGCGATCCGCTGGCCGTGACGACGTGCTCGCCGTCCGGGGTGACCGCGAGGTCGCTCAGGTACGAGCCGGCGCTGACGGCGGCGGTCCGGGTCGGGGTGCCGGTCGAGACGTCGTAGGCGGCCACGAGGGCGGAGCTGCTGCCGGGCTCGCCCGCCAGCAGGGTGGTGGCGCCCGGGGCCGCGTCGAGGAACGGGGCCTCGTAGAAGTCGGCCAGGCCGGTGGTGACCACGGGCTCGGTGCCCGAGAGGTCGACCGAGCCGAGGTTGCCGTCGCCGTTGGAGCCGTAGGAGAACCACAGGCGGCCGCCGGCCAGGGCAAGGCTCTGCGGCTGGTCGGTCACCGCGTAACGGGCGGTCTCGGTCTGGGTGGCGGTGTCGATCGCGGCGATCGCGTCGGCGCCGCGCACCGCGGCGTAGAGGGTGGCGGAGTCCGCGGACAGTTCGAGTCCGGTGACGCCGGGCAGTGAGGTCAGCTGCTTGACGACGGTCCCGGCGTAGTCGGTCACGACGATCTTGCCGTTGGACGGGTCGCTGACGAAGACCCGCTGGTGGACGCCGTCCACCACGATGTCCCCGGTGGCCTTGACCGGCAGGGACCTGGTGGCGTCCGCGGACGCCGGCGTGGCGGTCAGGACCGCCGAGCTGAAGAGGACCGCCAGTGTGGTGGCGGCCGTGAGGGAGCGCATACGCACTTCTGGTTCGAACCCCCCGGAACGAAAGTGGAAGCCCACGCGCACAGCCATGTGTGGAACCTGTGGGGCGCGTGTGACGAGTGAGCGAAGAGTAAGTCATGGCACTGACAACGTCGGCACAGGGGTCCCGTACGAACCCTCCCGTACGCACAACTCCGCTGTCATGATGGTGAGTTGTCGCGGAGGGGGATGGAGTGGCCGACCAAGGCATACGCATACGGCTGGACGGGACCGCGAGCGAGAGCGACATCGGCGCGCTGCGCAAGTGGCTGGAGCGGGAGCAGCGGCTCGACGAGCGGGTGCGCGCCGGCGAGCTCCAGATCCTGGAACGGCCGCGCACCGACGAGTCCGGCGCCCCGATGGGCATCGGCATGGACATCGTCGTGGCGATGGCGGGCGGCGCCGGGGCCGCGCTCTTCAAGGAGCTGCTGGAGTACGTCAAACGGTCCGTGGAGGAGTGGCGGGACGTCCGCCGCGGCGTGGAGGACGGGGATCCGCCCACGGGCCGCATCGACATCGTGGACCTCCACGACGACAGGTAGGCCGATGGCCCGCTTCGATCCGCGTGGACGGGGCAACCGCGCGCTGCTGGTGGGTGTCTCCGAGTACGAGTTCACGGAGCCGCCGCACGGGGTGCCCGGCGACCTGCCGGCCGTCAAGCACGACGTGAACCGGCTGCGGGACGCGCTGGTGCGGGGCCGGGTGTTCGACGAGCACGCCATCACCGTCTCCCGCTCGCCGTCCCAGGACGAGTTCAACCGGGCCCTGCACACCGCCGCGGGCGAGGCCGAGGGCCTGCTCCTGCTGTACTTCGCCGGACACGGGGCCATCCCGAGCGCGGGCGACGAGCTGTTCCTCCAGATGCACAACGCGCGCGTGGTCCCCGGGCGGCACGCGGTGTTCCCGGGCGCGGAGATGTTCACCACCGTGCTGACGGTGCTCGCGGGCAGCCCGGCCGAGCGGGTCGTGGTGATCCTCGACTGCTGCTTCGCGGGCAACGCGGCCTGGCTGTGGGAGCGGTTCGAGAGCAAGCGCCGGGTGCTGCTGCTGATGAGCGTGCAGGCCAACCACCGGGTCGACGCGGGCGATCCGGGCACCCCGACGCCGTTCACCGGCGAGCTCGTCCAGCTCCTGGACGAGGGCGGCGAGCTGGGGTTCCGGGAGCTGTCGGACGCGTTACGGGCCCGGATGGCCGCCGGCGGGTACGAGACCGTGCGCGGCGACCCGTGGGAGCCGCAGAGCCGGTCCGAGCCGGACGAGGACGTCCTGCTGTCGGCGCCCGGCGCGAAGCCGCCGCGGCCACCCGCGCCGCCCCCGCCCCCCGTTCCGCCCCGGCCCGCCCTGACCGCCCTCCTCGCGCTTCTCGGCACCTGGGCCGACACCGTCACCGCCCGGCTGCGCCGCTCCCGACTCCCCGGCCTGCTGCGCGCGGTGGGCCCCACCCGACTCACCGCCCTGCTCGCCGTCGCCGCCGTCGGTCTCGGCTCCTACGGCATCGTCGCCCTGACCTCCGACAGCGACCCCTGCGCCCCGCCCCTGGAACTGCGCGTCCTGACCGACCCCGACCTCGCGCCGACGGTCACCGCGGCCGCCGACGCGTATCTGACCTCCGACGCCAACACCACCGGCGACGGCTGCCGGCGCAGCGGGATCACCGTCTACAGCGCCGGGTCCGCCGACACCATCGCCGCGCTCGGCCAGGACTCGGTGGCCTGGCAGGAGCCGCGCGACGAGGAGTCCAACCCGCAGCGCGACGTCGGCCCGCAGCCGGACGTGTGGATCCCGGCCTCCCCCGCCGACGCCGCCCGGGTCACCGCACTCCAGGACACCGACGCCGTGGCCGAACTGGAGCCGGACGAGGAGCCCTTCGCGCACTCGCCGGTCGTCCTCGCGGTACCGGAGCGGATCGCCGCGAAGTCCCTGGGGGACCGGGCCGGCCTCCCCCTGACCCGGATGATCGACCATCTGAAGGTGCGGGACGCGAACGCGGCGGTACGCCGTCCCGACCCGGAGTTCGCCGACGCGGCACTCCTCGCCACCGTCGGCCTCTACGACACCGCGATCACGGACGCGGCCGGTGCCGAGCAGAAGGTCGCCCAGCCGGGACCGCCCTCCCCGACCGCCGCCGACCTGCTGTGCACGCTGCCGGCCGACGACGCCGTGGACAACCGCACGGCCGCCCTCGTACCGGAGTTCCTGCTGCGCAGCGGCGTCGCCTGCGAGCGCACGACCCGCACCCCGCGCACCGCCCAGTACCCGAACGACGTGCCCGGTGTGCAGCCCGTCTACGTCCGGGTGCGCTGGGAGGGCGCCGACCGCGACGAGTCCGCGCGCGACCGGGCCGCCGGGGACTTCCGGGCATGGCTGACCGGGGAAGCGGGGCGGGCGGTGTTCGCGGGGCACGGCTTCCGCTCCACGGGCGGCGAACTGCGAGGGCCGCTCGCCGACGGGGTGATGCCCGATCCGGAACCGCTCGACGAGTCCGCGGGCCGCGACGAGATGACGGCCGCCCTCGACCGGTACCGCGCCGCGCACGGCCCCGGCCGGGTCCTCTACCTCCTCGACAGCTCCGGTTCGATGGCCGGCCTGTGGAAGGGGCCGAGCGGCGGGCCCGGTCTGCTGAAGCAGTCCCTGGGCGGGCTCGGCGAGCAGGACGAGTACGCCGTGTGGGGCGTCTCGGGAACCTCCGGCGACCGCCCGTACGAGACCGTGCTCCCCTTCGGCCCGCACACCCGCAAGGAGGCCGAGCGCGCCGTCGACACCCGCGCCCGGGTCCGCGACGCCCAGGCCGACCCGCACGCCGCGCTGCTCGCCGCGCTCGACGAGATGGCCGACCGCGGCACCGCCGACGACCGCCCCCAGCTCGTCGTCCACATCACCGACGGCGAGGACGACACCGCACTGACCGCCGGCGCCCTCGACGACGTCCTGACCCGCGCCCGCTCGGCGCGGATCCCGGTCGCCACGGTCTCCCTGGACTCCGCCGGCTGCGACCGCACCGAGCCGGCGGCCCGCATCGCCACCGCGAGCGGCGGCCGCTGCCTGGACGCCGGCGACGACCTGGGCGCGGCGCTGACGGACGAGGTGGCCCGCACGGGAACGGGAGAGGACTGATGGGGCGAGGATGCCGACTGCTGATCGCTTCCCTGTTGCTGGCCGTCACCGCCTGCACCGGTGACTCCGGCACCCCCGCCGCGCCCTCTCCCGACGTGGCCGGGGACATCGTGGTCGCCGGGGGGCGGGATGTGACCGGGCAGAACGGGATTCGCCAGCAGCTGATCGACGACTGGAACGCGCGGGAGAAGAAGGCGAACTCCGGGTACCGTGCCCGGCTCGTCGAGCTGCCCGGCAGCGCCGACGAGCAGCGCAGTCAGCTGCTCGGCGCCCTCCAGTCCGGCAGCGCGGTCTACGACGTCGTCAACCTCGATGTGACGTGGGTGCCGGAGTTCGCCGCGGCCGGGCTCATCCGCCCGCTGCACCGGAACGTGCTCGACAGCGACCACATCACGTCCGTCGCGGCGACCGCCCGGTGGGGCGACGAGGTGTACGCGGTGCCGTTCAACAGCGACGTCGGGCTCCTCTACTACCGCCGCGATCTGCTGGAGGCGGCCGGCGTCCAGCAGACCGACCTGAGCGCCGGCCTCGACTGGGGGCAGCTGGAGGACCTGATCGAGGAGATCGACGAGCACCCGGCCGTGGGCGCCTACGAGAAGGGCTGGACCACCCAGCTCGCCCCCTACGAGGGCCGTACGGTCAACGCGGTCGAGGCGTTCGCGTCGGCGACGGAGGACTTCCACTTCACCGGCGCCGACGGCCACTACGACGCCGACCTCGACCGGTTGACCGCCGGGGTCGCCGAACTGCGCCGCCGTACCGAGTCCCCGTACACCCTCCAGGACGCCGTCCACTCCGACGAGGCCGCCACGCTGAGCGACTTCGCCGACGGCCGCACCGCCTTCCTGCGGCACTGGCCGTACGCCTACCGCACCCTCCACCAGTCCTTCTCCGAGAAGCAGTTGGGCGTCGCCCCGCTGCCCGGCAGGGCGGTGCTCGGCGGCCAGAACCTCGCGGTGACCGAGGGCTCGCAACGGGCCGGGAAGGCGACCGCGCTGATCAAGTACCTCACCGGCCCGGAGAGCGAACGCTGTCTGCTGGACGCGGGGTTCGCGGCGACCCGTACCTCGGCCTACACCGAGGACGTCCGCTGCCCCCTGGACCCGACGGCACCCTCGGCCTCCCCCACCGGTGAGCGGGCCGACCGCATGCCCCGCGACGACGAGGGCCGCCCCCACTACGCCCGCGACATCCTGCTCCCCGCCCTCCAGGACGCGGTCCAGCGTCCTCGTACCCCTCTGTACGGAGCCTTCACCCAGACCTTCACGGCACAGCTGGGCCCGCTGCTCGGCGACAGCCCGCCGGGGGACGCGGAGTTGGCGGCCGCGCTGGACGCCGCCCTGAAGAAGGCCCTACCGGACTAGGTGGCTGAGGGCTCCCGACACCAGGGTGCGCACGCCCGGTCCCACCACCGACAGGTCCGGCGCGAAGTGCGGGCTGTGGTTGCTGGGCAGCGCGTCCAGGCGGGCCAGCAGGTCGTCGCCGCCCGGCGCCGCGTCCCAGATCTCGGCCGGGGTGGTCGTCACGAACCAGTAGGCGTACGGCTGTCCGTCCGCCGCCAGCCGGGAGAAGTCCTCGCTGCCCATCGCCGGGCCGGGATCGATCACCGTGGCCTCGCCGAACACCTCGCGGTGCACGTCGGCGACCCGGCGGTCGGTCTCCGCGTCGTTCACGGTCAGGGGGTAGGACCCGCCCAGCGTCACCTCCGGCTCGCGCGGGCACCCCGCGGCCAGGCACTCGCCCTCGGCGATCCGGCGGATCGCGGCGACCATCCGGTCGCGTACCGCCTCCGACTGGGTGCGCAGGTTGAGGGAGATCCGGGCGGTGGACGGGATGACATTGGCCGCCGTGCCCGCCTCGATCCGTCCGACCGTCAGCACCGCGGACTCGCGGGGCGCCACCTCCCGGCTCACCACGGTCTGGAGCCGGGTGACGAGGTACGCCGCCGTCACCACCGGGTCCACGGTCGTCTCCGGCCGCGACCCGTGCCCGCCCCGGCCGTGCACCACGATGTCGACGTCGGTGGTGGCCGACATGATCAGTCCGGGAACATGCGGATACAGGCCCACCGGCCCCGGCACCGCGTGCTGCCCGAGCAGCACGTCGGGGCGCGGCACGCGCGCGTACAGCCCGTCCGCGACCATCGCCGCCGCCCCGCCGCCGCTCTCCTCGGCGGGCTGCCCGACCACCACCAACGTCCCGGACCAGGCGTCCCGCCCCGCCGCCAGCGCGTCGGCGGCGCCGGTCAGCCAGGTCATGTGCAGGTCGTGCCCGCAGGCGTGCATCACACCGGGGGTCCCGGAGGCGTACGGCAGTCCGGTCAGCTCCTGGACCGGCAGGGCGTCCATGTCGGCGCGCAGCAGGACCACGGGCCCGTCCCCGCCCCGCAGCACCCCGGCGACTCCGGTGCCGCCGATGCCCTCGATGGTGTCGTACCCCGCCTTCCTCAGCCGCTCGGCGAACCGCGCGGCCGTGCGGTGCTCCCGGCCGGAGAGCTCGGGGTGGCGGTGCAGGTCCCGGTAGAGGTCCTCCAGGTCGGGGACCGGCAGGTCGGCGGTGAGGTCCAGCGCGGTACGGGCGGCGGCGGAGGTCATGGACGGCAGCGTATGCCGCGCAATCGCCGTGGAACCTTTTGCGGGGCGGGGCCGTTTCCCGGGGGGAGATCGATCAGACGAGTACCGAGGTGACGGCAATGGCACTGTTCGACCGGCTCAAGGACCAGGCGAAGAGCCTGCAGCAGCAGGCGCAGGGCGGGCGGAGCGCGACCGGCGGGCATGGTGCGCAGGGCGGTTCGCGCTCGGGTTCGCACGGTGGCTCCCGGGCCCAGCTCGTCGGCCTGCTGAAGAACCAGCTCGGCTCGATCAAGACCGAGCTGAAGAGCGGCGCGTACCGGGACGCGAGCATGGCGATGTGCGCGCTGGTCGCGGCCGCCGACGGTCATGTGGACGCGACCGAGATGCAGCAGATGGAGCAGCTGATCCTCAGCAACGAGGTGTTGCAGAACTTCCCGCCGGAGCAGCTGCGCACGCGTTTCCACAAGCATGTGGACCAGCTCACCCGTAACTTCCCGCAGGGCAAGGCGGAGGCGATGCAGGACATCGCCAAGGCCGCCAAGAAGCCGACCGAGGCCCGGGCGGTGATCCAGACCGGCATCGTCATCGCCGGCGCCGACGGGCACTTCTCCCAGGCGGAGCAGATGGTCCTCCAGGAGGCCTGCGCGACGCTGGGGCTGAACCCGGCGGAGTTCCAGCTCTGACAGCTCTCACGGCTCCCATGGAGAAGCGGCCGCCGACGCAAAAAAGGGGGGAGTGAGCGTCGACGGCCGCGCTTCGGGGCCCCGCGTCAGGAGAACGCGGGCGGCCTCCAGCTGGAGGTGTGCTGAGCGGCGGGCGCGTCCCTAGCCCCGGCCGACCTGCTTCACCTGGGTCACCTGGTCGGTTTGCCGGCCGTCCGCCCGTGCCGGGCCCGCGTTGGCCGCCAGGACCAGGGTCGCCACCGCGACCACGGCGGCGATGACGCTTCTCGCGAAACGCTCGGTGGTGCTGGTGCGTTCGAACACGACGACCTCGCAGTGACGACAGATGCAACAGCAACAACAGCAGCAACGTATTAAGCGGGGTTAATACGCCGTTTAACCTAGAGCCCGGCGTTGCCCAACGGCAAGAGGCGCAGGGGGAGTTGGCTCATGGTGGAACGTGACGATCCGGAGACCATCGGGCGAAGAGTCCAGCAACTGCGCGTCGAACGCGGCCTCACCCAGCGGCAGGTCGCCGAGCCCGCCTACACCGCCGCCTACATCTCCACCCTGGAGGCGGGCCGCGTCAGACCCTCCGACCAGGCCCTGCGGCACCTCGCCGAACGGCTCGGCGTCGAGCTCGACGAGCTCGCCACCGGCCGGCCCGCCCATCTCGTCACCGATCTGCGGCTGCGGATCGTCGAGGCCCAGCGCACCCTCGCCACCGGCGAGGCCGAGGAGGCCGGCCGGCAGTACGCCGCGCTGCTGGCGGAGGCGGACGACCTGCGGCTCGTCGAGGTGCGGGCCGCCGCCCTGCTCGGACTCGGGGAGTGCGCCGTGGAGACCGGTGAACTCGTCGAGGGACGGGAGTACTTCGAGCGGGCCGAGCGGACCCTGGCCGGCGCCCCCCTGCCCGCCCGCGTCCCCGCCCTGCGCGGCCGTGCCCTGGCCCACTACCTCGCCGGTGAACTCCGCTACGCCGTCTACCTCCTGGAGTCCACCCTCGACGAGCTCAACCGCGGCGGACTGCACGACCCCGACGCGCTGCTCCTCCTGTACGCCAGCATCATCGGCCCCTACATGGACATGGGCGCCCACGCCCGGGCCGCCCAGGCCGCCGAGTTCGCCCTCGCCCTCGCCCCGCAGGCCGGCGACCCCGCCCTGGTGGCCCGGATGCACCGGTCCGTGGCCCGCACCCTCATCGCCGAGGGACGGGTCGCCGAGGCCGACGCCTCCCTCGCGAAGGCGGCCGAGCTGTACCGGCAGCTCCAGCTGCGCACCGAACTGGCCAACTGCCACTGGATGCGCGGCTACGTGTACGCGCAGAACAACGAACTGGAGCGCGCCGAGGACGAGTTGAGGCAGGCCCTCACCATGCTCTCCGCCTCCCGCGCCGCCCTCTACAGCAGCCAGGCCGCCGTCGAGCTCGCCGACGTACTGCACCGGCGCGGCAAGTCCGACGAGGCCGCCGCCCTGCTCCAGGACGTGCTCGGGGACCTGTCCTCGGAGCGCGGCGCCGTCCACTCCGCCGCCGCGCACCGGCTGCTCGGCATCATCGCCGAGGACGCCCGGGACCCGGAGGCCGCCGAGGAGCACTACGTACGGGCGCTGAGCCTGCTGGAACGGGCGGGGGCCGCCGGCGACCTGGCCGACCTGTGCCGGCTGCTCGGGGACCTGTTGCGGCGGGAGGGCCGGGTGGAGGCGGCCCTGGACGCCTACCGGACGGGCCTCGGCCACCGTACGGCCCCCGGCACCACCACGCTGGGGCCCGCACCCGCACAGCCTCCTCTGTGACCGTCCCGATCCTGCGCACAGGACTCACCGGTTAGCCTGCGCGGGGACGAGAGGGCGGATGTGGAGAACCAGCGGAGTGCGGCCGACGGGCTGCGGCTCGTCGTGCGCGCGCTCGTGTACGCCGTGCTCGGCGGGTCCGCGCTGCTCGCCATCGCGACCGTCGCCTCCGTGCTCGGGCCCCCCTGGCCCTCGACCTCTACACCCCGCCCGTCGCCGCCTGGTGGACCGTCTTCACGGCGATCACCGTCCAGGGGGTGCCGTTCCTGCTGCTGGGCACCGTCGTATCGGCGGCGATCGGCGCGTTCGTGCCGCAGCGGGTCTTCACCCGGCTGCTGCCCCGCAACCAGGCCCTCGCCGTGCCGGTCGCCGGCGCCGCCGGAGTCGTCCTGCCGGGCTGCGAGTGCGCCTCCGTGCCGGTGGCCGGGAGCCTGATGCGGCGCGGGGTCGCGCCCGCCGCCGCCCTCGCCTTCCTGCTCTCCGCGCCCGCGATCAACCCCGTCGTGCTGGTGGCCACGTCGATCGCCTTCCCCGCCCAGCCCGAGATGGTGCTGGGCCGGCTCGTCGCCTCGCTGGCGACGGCCGTGGTGATGGGGTGGCTGTGGGCACGGTTCGGGAAGGAGGAGTGGCTGCGGCTGCCCCAGCGGCACGCTCCCGAGTCCCGGGGGCTCAAGGCCTTCGGCGCCGGGCTCCAGCACGACTTCCTGCACGCGGGCGGGTTCCTCGTGCTCGGCGCGGCGGCCGCCGCCACCTTCAACATCGTCGTGCCCCGCTCCGTGCTGGACGTCTTCACCGGTTCCGTCTGGCTGTCGGTGCTGCTGCTGGCCGTCCTCGCGGTCGTGCTGTGCGTGTGCAGCGAGGCCGACGCGTTCGTCGCCGCCTCGCTGAGCGGGTTCTCGCCCACCGCGCGGCTCGCGTTCATGGTGGTGGGGCCGATGGTCGACCTGAAGCTGATCGCCTTGCAGGCGGGCACGTTCGGGCGGGCCTTCGCGGTCCGGTTCTCCGCCGTGACGTGGGTGGTGGCCGTGGTGAGCAGTGTGCTCGTGGGGTGGTGGTTGCTGTGAGGCGGTACGGGCCCGCCCTGCTGCTGGTGCTCGTCGGGGCGGCGATCCTGCGGATCTCGGCCTTCAGCCAGCTGTATCTGCGGTATGTGCAGGCGGGGCTGAGGCCGTATCTGGTGGTCTCGGGCGCGGCGCTCGTGCTGCTGGGCATCGCCATGGCGGTCGTACGACACTCCGCGGACGACGACCACGACGACGACGGCGAGCACCACGACCACGCCCACCACGGCCCCCGGGTCGCCTGGCTCCTCACCCTCCCCGCCCTCGCCCTGCTGCTCTTCCCGCCCCCCGCCCTCGGCTCCTACAGCGCCGAGCGTGAGGCGGCCCAGCGGGCGGCACAGGGCGTCGGGACCTTCCCGGCACTGCCCGCCGGGGACCCGGTGGAACTCGGCGTGGGGGAGTTCGCCTCGCGGGCGATCTACGACAGCGGGCGGTCCCTGACGGGCCGTACCGTGCGGATGACCGGATTCGTGACCCACGGCGACGACGGGACCTGGTACGTCACCCGGCTCCTCGTCTCCTGCTGCGCCGCCGACGCCACCACCAGCAAGGTCGAACTCCGCGGCGCCGACCCGCTGCCCGCCGACACCTGGGTCACCGTCACCGGCACCTGGCACCCCGAGGGCAAACTCGGCACGGACGCCGCGTGGCCGCCGGTGCTGGACACGGCGTCGGTGAAGCGGACGAGGCAGCCGGCGGATCCGTACGAGGAGAGGTGAGGGGCGGCCACCGCTCAGAGGGGTCGCCGGGGGAAGCCCGGGCGGGCGCGTGAGCGGCTCTGGCGCGAGGTCACCGCATCGTCGGAAATCCGCCTGCACCGCCGCAGCGGAGTACCCGCCGGCCGGAATCCGCCTTGCACCGCCGCAGCGGGGTACCCGTCGGGTGGACCAGATCTCCCGCGCACGGTGGAGGAATCGTCGTGACGGACACACCACTCGTCGGACCGGCGCGCGGGGAGCGGATCCTGTCCCGGTTGCAGACGCTCCTGCTGGAGGCCGACCGGCTGGAGGAGTTCCTGCACAGACTCGTCGGCCTCGCCGCGGACTCGCTCCCCGAACCGGTCCGGTGCTCGATCACGCTCGGCGCCGAGGGCCGTACCCGGCCGTACACGGCGGCAGCCAGCGACGCGCTGGTGGACCGTCTCGACCAGCGGCAGTACGAGGTGGGCGACGGGCCCTGTCTGGCGACGCTGCGGACGGGCGGCCCGCACCACGTCGACGACATCGACCGGGAGGACCGCTTCGGTGCCTTCCCCGACCTCGCCCGCGAGAGCGGGCTGCGCAGTGTGCTCGCGCTGCCGCTGGTGCCGCCCCGCCGGCAGCTCGCCGGAGTCATGAACCTCTACTCCACCGAGCCGCGCAGCTTCACCCGCCCGGTACGCGAGGAGGCCGCCCTCTTCGCGGAGCACGCCTCCGGCGCGCTGGGCGTCGCCCTGAAGATCGCCCGGCATCGGCAGTTCGGCCTCGACCTCCAGCACGCCATCGCCTCGCGCGCCGACATCGACCAGGCCCTCGGCATCCTCATGGCCCAGCAGCGCTGCTCCGCCGAGCGGGCCTTCGAGATCCTCAGCCGGGCCTCGCAGAACCGCAACGTGAAGCTGCGCGACCTGGCCCGCGACATCGTCGTGAACGTCACCGGCCGGCCGCCCGCTCCTCCCCGTGCGCCGAGGCCGCGCGGCGCGTTTCGCCCCGCGGGCGACGGGTAGTCGGGGTGCGCCCCTTTCGAAGGAGGCGGTGGCCGTGCGGCCCAGGGACGACCGTTACGGCGGCCCCGGTGACGAACCCGGTCTGCCGGGTGCCTCAGGCGGTGACCCCGGGCGGTCCGGGCGCGACGCGCAGCGCGAGCGGGACCGGGTGCGCGTCACCGACGTGATCGCCGAGGGGGTCCGGGGTGCGGAACCCCGGGAGATGCCGCACCGGCTGTGCGTGGTGGCGGTCGAGCTGCTGCCGGTGACCGGCGCGAGCGTGTCGCTGCGCGCGGACGGCATGCCCGTCCAGCTGAGCGCGAGCAGTGAACAGGCGGCCCATGTCGGGGAGATCCAGGCCACCCTGGGCGACGGGCCCTGTCTCCATGCCGCCCGGCTCGGCGCCCCCGTGCTCGCCGCGGACCTCACCGACGGCCGGGACGCGGGCCGCTGGCCGGTGTTCGCCCAGCAGGCGACGGCCGCCGGGGTGCGGGCGGTGTACTCCGTGCCGCTGGGCAACGACACCGTGTGCGTGGGCACCCTCGACCTCTACCGCGACACCCCCGGAGAGCTCAGCGACCGCGAACTGCGCACCGCGCAACTGGTGGCCGGCGTGATGACCGTCGCCCTCATGGCGCTGCCCCACGGCGAGGACGACGGACCCGGAGGCGACGAACCCTGGTTGAGCGGTCTGGCCACCGACCACGACGAGGTCTACCAGGCCATCGGCATGATCATGGCGCAGCTCGGCATCGGCGCGGACGAGGCCCTGGCCCGGCTGCGCGCCCACGCCTTCGCGGGCGACCACACCGTCCTCGAGGTGGCGCGCGACGTGGCCGCGCACCGCATGAGGTTCGACGTCGACTGAGCGCACCCGCGGGTGCTAGACCTCCGCGCGGGCCTGTCTCCGTACGTCCGTCAGACGCTTGGCGCCCAGTTCCGCGACCCCCTGGGTGATCTCGGCGTACACGTCGCCGAGGCCGCCGTTGGTGAGGACGATGGTGTCGTCGCCGACGCGGACGGCGGCGAGGTCAAGGGTGAGCGTGGTCTCCTCGCCGTCCGTGCTCGCGCCGCTCAGGGTGAGCCGCAGGGCCTGGCGGGCATCCCCGATCTCCGGCAGCGGCGCCTCGGTGACCTCGGCGTTCTGGACGGTGCCGGTGACGGTGGCGGCCGTGAACCGCCCGCACTTCTTGGGCAGGGTCTTCAGCCAGGCCAGCGTCCGGTCCACGTCCGCGGGCCGGTCGGCGACGACCTGGTGGTGCAGCTGGGCGTCGTTCCAGGTGTCGTCCAGGCCCGTCCTCGCCCGCACCTGGGCGTCCGCGCCGAAGAACTCCTCGGTGTAGAGGGTGTCCAGCAGCCGCTGGCAGTCGGGTGCGTTCGCGGTGGCCTTCAGGAGCCCGTCCCGCCAGGTCGCGGCGCCCTCGGTCATGGTCCAGGGCTCACCGAGGTCGGCGTCGGTGATCAGGGCGGCCTGGGCCTGGGCCGGGGTGAGGGCGGGCGCAGTGGCGGGGGACGGGGGCGCGGTGGTGGGGGCGGCCGAGGCCGTGGTGGGGGAGGCGGGGGCCTTCTTGGCGGGGAGCGCCTTGTCCGTGGCGATGGCGGAGCAGGCGGTCGTGGCGAGGAGGGCGGCCAGCGGGAGGGCGAGGAGAGGGCGGCTCATGTGTCCACGGGAGCACCGCGGGTGGGGGGCCACCAGCGCGGCGGTCCGTTCGGGGGACCGGCGCCTCGGTCCAGGTCGCGCTCACACGCCCTCGACGGTCGCCAGCCACAACTTCACGTACCGCTCCACATCCACGTCCAACCCCACATCCACCAGGGCCAGTTCCCGCTCACCCTCGTGGATCTCGGCCTCCCCGGGCCGCGGCCGACGGTCCACGATCGTCTGCCCCCGAGTCGCTCCCGGCGCAAGGCTCACCTCGACCGGCAGCGACTCGGTGGTCAGCCCGCCCGGATCCACCACCGCACACACCGCCCCCGCGTCTCCCAGCCCGCCCGTGGGCGTGGGATCCCCGGACGTCGCCGGATCGCGGTGGGCCAGCAGTTCCCCCGCCATCCGCAGCCGCGGCTCCGAACTCGACCGCAACCGCTGCACATCCGCCGCCGGCACCAGCACCCGCTTGAACACATCGAGCCCGTACATGGTGATCGGCACCCCCGCGGTCAGCAGCACCGCCGCCGCCTCCGGGTCGTGCCACACGTTGAACTCGGCGACCGGCGTCGCGTTCCCCGTGGTCACCGCGCCGCCCATGAACACGATCCGCTCGATGTTCCGCACCACCTCGGGATGCGTCCGCAGCAGCAGCGCGATGTTCGTCAGCGGTGCCGTGGGAATCAGCGTCACCGGCCGCGGCGACGCGAGGATCTCCCGCCGCAGCAGCGTCACCGCGTCCACGTCCACCGCCCGCCGGGTCGGCGCGGGCAGCCCGAGGTCGCCCATCCCGTCCTGCCCGTGCACATGCTTCGCCGACCGGGCCGGCTCGACCAACGGCCGCTCGGCGCCCCGCGCGACGGGAATGTCACCGGCCCCTGACTGCTCCAGGACGGTCAGGGTGTTGCGTACGACACCGTCGACGTCGGTGTTCCCGGCCACGCAGGTGATCGCCCGTACGTCGAGGCCCGGATGACGTACGGCGAACAGCAGGGCCAGGGCGTCGTCGACACCGGTGTCGCAGTCGATGATCACGGGAATGGGCTGGGCGGTCACAAGGGACTCCTTCCGTCGGGACCGACCTTACGCAGCCGCCCACAGTTCGGCCCCGCGGGCCTCCACGACCGAACGGACGCGGTGCAGCAGTTCCTCCGCCGGTACGGCTCCCGGTTTGCGTCCGTCGCGCAGTCGTACGGCGGTCAGGTCGGCGTGGGCCTCGCGGGCGCCGATCACCGCGACGTACGGCACGAGACGGGCCTCGCGGATGCGGGCGCCGAGGGTGCCGTGGTCGGGGCCGGCGAGTTCGGCGCGCAGACCGAGGCCGAGGGCGCGGCGGACCACCTTCTCCGCCTGTTCGTACTGCTCCTCGGAGACCGGCAGCACGACCAGCTGCACCGGTGCCAGCCACGCCGGGAACGCCCCGTCGTGCTCCTCGATGAGATGCGCGACCGCTCGTTCCACACTGCCGATGACGCTGCGGTGCACCATGACCGGCCGGTGCTTGGCACCGTCGGCGCCGATGTAGTGCAGGTCGAAGCGTTCGGGCTGGTGGAAGTCGATCTGCACGGTGGACAGGGTGGACTCACGGCCCGCGCGGTCGGTGATCTGTACGTCGATCTTCGGGCCGTAGAAGGCCGCCTCGCCCTTCACCGCCTCGTACTCGACGCCGTCGAGGACCTGTTCCAGCAGGGCGGTGGCGCGCTGCCACAGTTCCGGATCCGCCACGTACTTGTCGCCCTCCCCGGGCAGCGACAGCCGGTAGCGGGCGGCCCGGATGCCGAGGTCGGCGTAGGCGCGGCGGATCAGGTCGAGGGCGGCGCGGGCCTCGTCCACGGCCTGCTCCAGGGTGCAGAAGATATGGGCGTCGTTGAGCTGGATGGCCCGGACCCGGGTCAGCCCGCCGAGCACACCGGACAGCTCGGAGCGGTACATGCCGCCCAACTCAGCCATGCGCAGCGGGAGTTCGCGGTAACTGTGCGAGCGGGAGCGGTAGATGAGGGCGTGGTGGGGACAGAGGCTGGGCCGCAGCACGACCTGCTCGCTGCCCAGCTCCATGGGCGGGAACATGTCCTCGCTGTAGTGGTCCCAGTGCCCGGAGATCTCGTACAGCTCCCGTTTGCCGAGCACGGGCGAGTACACATGCCGGTATCCGGCGGCCCGCTCGGCCTCCCGGACGTACTCCTCCAGGGTGTGCCGTACGACGGCCCCGTCCGGGAGCCAGTACGGCAGTCCCGCGCCCATCAGCGGGTCGGTGTCGAACAGGTCGAGCTCTCGGCCGAGGCGGCGGTGGTCGGACACGGCGGTTTCCTCTCGGTGAGAGGGCGAGAGCCGCCGGACAGCGAAGAACCCCGGGGCACTCGCCCCGGGGTTCGCGTCAGTTCGTGGGTCAGCGCGCCGGGACGTGGTCCGGCGTCGTCGTCAGAGACGGGTTGGCGCGCTTCATGGGGGGACCGTAACAGGGGGTGGGGGGAGGCGGCGAAGACTTTTTCGTCCCCGGCGTCGGCGTGATGCCCGCGCCCGTTGTGAGGCCATCGGCGGGGGAGCGCTGGAGAGGAACCCGCAGCAGAACGCCGGGTGACCGAGTACTCGGGTCACCCGGCGTTCCACGCGTCGTACGAACTACGCGCGCGTCGCCTTGCGACGGCGGGTCGCCAGGACGATGCCCGCGCCGCCGGCCAGGAGGACGGCCGCGCCGATGGCGATCGGGCCGGTCGCGCTGGAGCCGCCGGTCTCGGCGAGGTCGTCGCCGCCGCCGTTCGGGGTGGCGGCGGGGGCCGTGGTGGACTCCGAGGCGGACGGGGTCGGGGAGTCCGTCGACGGGGTCTCGGAGGCCGGAGGCGTGGACTCGGACGCCGGCGGGGTCGACTCGGAGGCCGGCGGGGTGGACTCGGACGCCGGGGGCGTCGACTCGGCGGGCGGGGTCGCCGGAGGCGTGGTCTGCGTCGTCGAGCAGTCCTTCGTGCCGCCGTTCCAGGCCGCGATCAGCTTGTCCTTGATGACCGGACGGTCCGGACCCTTGGGCAGCTCACCGTGGGTGAAGCCGTCGTTGGCGTCGAGGTCGCCGTCGAACTTCGTGGCACCCCGGTACAGGTCGATCTGCGCGTAGCAGCCGGCGTCCGGCACCGCGATGTCGAGGGAGTCGGTCTGACCCGGCTTGACGGTCACCGTGTCGAAGTCGACGAAGATCTGCTCGCCGGAGGTCGCGAAGGTCGGACCGTGGGCGATGTAGGAGGCCAGCGAGGCCGTGCAGGTCGCCGCGTCCTGGGCGGCGCGCACCTTGATGTGGACCTTGCCGTCCTCGGTCGGCTTCAGGTTCTGGTCGTCGACCTTGACGGAGTCGAAGAAGCTGACCCCGTCGAGGGAGAACTGGCAGCGGTCGGTCCCGGTCTCCGTACCCGCGCCCGTGCCGGGCTTGTAGGTACCGCCGTGGTTCCAGCCGTCGCCGCCGGGCCCGGTGGCCCAGGCGGCGGATGCGCCAGAGGCGCAGAGGGCGAGCGTCGCGGCGCCCGTCCCCAGCAGGCGCCGCACGGTGACACGTCTCGCTATGGACATGCGTATCCCATCAGGGTGGAGTGATCCGAAAACGCCGAGGGCACAGAAAAGCACTCGGCAACACTGGGCTCATTGGTCACATGCGCCACAGCTGCGCACATCGTGGATCTCGCCGCCGAACAGTGTCAACCTGCGGGAATGCAAGGTCTGTTCACCGGCCATCACAATTCCGCCACACGAGGAACAGAGTGCTCCGCAAAGTGGGGAGGTTCGCCCCTCCACAGCTGTGGACAGATTCCCCTTTGTTCGTCTTTGCCGTACGCACAGAGCACCCAGGAGATCGTGTGACCCCCGACCTCTCGTCCAGGGACCCGAACTGGTGGCGGCAGGCCGTCGTCTACCAGGTCTACCCCCGAAGCTTCGGCGACGCCGACGGCGACGGGCTCGGTGACATCAGAGGCGTCACCGAGCGGCTCACGCATCTGAGCGGCCTGGGCGTCGACGCCCTGTGGCTGAGCCCCTTCTACCCGTCCGAGCTGGCCGACGGCGGCTACGACGTCGCCGACTACCGGGACGTCGACCCACGCCTGGGCACCCTCGACGACTTCGACTCCATGATCGCCGAGGCCCACCGGCTCGGTCTGAAGGTCATCGTCGACCTCGTCCCCAACCACAGCTCCCACCGGCACGTGTGGTTCCAGGAGGCCCTGGCCGCCGGGCCCGGCTCGCCGCCCGCGAGCGGTACGTCTTCCGGGACGGACGGGGTGCGCACGGGGAACTGCCGCCCACCGACTGGCAGTCCGTGTTCGGCGGCAGCGCGTGGCAGCGGGTGCCGGACGGGCAGTGGTACCTGCACCTGTTCACGCCCGAGCAGCCCGACTTCAACTGGGACCACGACGAGGTCCGCGCCGACTTCCGCACCACCCTGCGGTTCTGGTCCGACCGGGGCGTCGACGGCTTCCGCGTCGACGTGGCCCACGCCCTCGCCAAGGACCTCGCCGAGCCGCTGCGCGACCTCGGGGCGCCCGAACTCAGCGGCGAGCAGGCGCTGACCGAGTTCGCGCCCGGCGCCCACCCCTTCTTCGACCGCGACGAGGTCCACGAGATCTACCGCGACTGGCGCAAGGTCTTCGACTCCTACCGCCCGCCCCGCATGGCGGTCGCCGAGGCCTGGGTCCCGAGCGCGGCCCGCCGCGCGCAGTACGCCCGCCCCGAGGAACTCGGCCAGGCCTTCAACTTCGCCTATCTGCTCGCGGGCTGGGACGCGGCGGAACTCCGCGAGGTCATCGCCGACTCCCTCGCCGGCGCCCGCGAGGCCGGGGCGTCGGCCACCTGGGTGCTCTCCAACCACGACGTCGTACGCCACACCTCCCGCCTGATGCTCCCGCCGGGAACGGACGAGAACGCCTGGCTGCTCTCCGGCGGCCACGCCCCGGAGGTCGATGCCGCCAAGGGGCTGCGCCGCGCTCGCGCCGCCACGCTCCTCATGCTGGCGCTGCCCGGATGCTCGTACGTCTACCAGGGCGAGGAACTCGGGCTGCCCGAGGTCGCCGACCTGCCCGTGGAGGTGCTCCAGGACCCGATCTGGGAGCAGACGGGACGGGTGCGCAAGGGCCGCGACGGCTGCCGGGTGCCGCTGCCGTGGACGCGGACCGGGCCCTCGTACGGCTTCGGCGCGGGCGGGGCCTGGCTGCCGCAGCCGGAGAGCTTCGCCCAGTACGCCGTCGAGGCCCAGGACGGCATCGAGGGCTCGACCCTGGAGCTGTACCGCACGGCCCTGAAGCTGCGCCGCAAGCTGCTGGAGGGGGAGACGCTGACCTGGGCGGACGGGGCTGCCGACGGAGTGCTGGACTTCGTACGCCACGACGGGTGGCGGTGTGTCGCCAACCTGTCCCCGGCGGCGGTGGAGCTGCCGCCGGGCGAGGTCCTGATCGCCAGCGGCCCGCTGGAGGACGGGCTGCTGGGACCGGACACCACGGTCTGGCTGGCCTAGACCGATCAGCCGATGGTCGGGCTCGGGCTGGCGCCCGCGGCCGGGGTGGCGCCCGCGGCCTCGCCGGGGAGCGCGACCGGGGTGGAGGTCGCGGTCGCCGGCGGGGTGAGGACGACCATCGGCTCGCCGGGCTGCGGGGGCGGCGGGGTCAGGTCGGAGTTGGGCAGCTTCGGCGGGGTGGTCTGCTGGAAGAGGGCCTGGTCGAAGTTGACGAAGCCGGTCTTCTCCATGACCGTGATGTGGTCCAGGACCGTGTCGTTGGCCTGGTCCGCGAGCGCCCGCACCAGCGAGTTCTTGGTGGTGGAGCGGATCTTCGCCACCGTGTTGAAGATCGAGCCGTGGGTGATGCGCAGGATGTTGGCGAAGTTCGAGTCGAACTCCCGGCCGGTGCTGGAGTTGATCTGGTTCACGAACGCCACCTGCTGCGGGCTCGCCACGTTCGGCAGGGTGATGTTGAGCATCGGGGCGATCTTGCGGCAGGTGGTGTCCAGCGCGGCGTGACCGTCGACAAGATGCTCGCCCGCGACCTTGACCTCCTTGGTCGTCCCCTTCTCCATGCCGATCTTGCCCAGGGGGTACTCCCACAGACCGGCCGCCCGCACCTTGACCACGAAGTCGCGGTCCTGCTCGGTCAGCGGGCCCCACTGGGTCTGGGCGATCACGCGGTCCTGTGCGGTGGACACCTTGTCGAAGCCGAGCATCGCGGGGTAGGCGAGCGCGACCAGGGTCAGGCTGAGCGCACCGCCCACGAAGAGCGTGCCCGTGGCATTCCGCGAAAAGCGCACCGTGGCTCCTGTCCGATCGGGGGTTGTTCGGACCTGTAGTACGCACGGGGAGCCACCGGTGTTCATGATGCGTACGTCACTTCGCCGGTCACCCGAACGAACCCGCACCCTCCGGTGGACAGGCAACCCGTACGGACGCGCAGCGCGGGCCCCGGCCCCGACGCCCCGTCAGAATCGAGGAATGAGCCGGAAGACAGCCGCCCTGGGTATCACCGCACTCACCCTGATCACATCGGCCTGGACGCCCGCCCACGCGCACGGCGGCCGCGACCTCTGGGCCACCGTCACCATCGTGCCCGGCCGCGAGGGCATCGTGGAGGCCGCCGGATACACCGGCCCCGCCCTCGGCGCCGGGTCACGCCTGACACTCACCGCCCCCGAGGGCACCGAGGTCACCGGCACCCCCCTCGACACCCACGGCTACCGCGGCGCGGTCGACACCGACGGCGACAGCGCCACGTACACCTACACGGGCACCGCGAACGGCGGCGCCTGGCAGGCGCAGACCTTCCCCTTCGTCCTCGCCGTCCCGGCCGACGCGGTGCCCGGCACCCGCCTGACCGGCTGCGTGATGCGGCTCACGGACGCGCACGGCACCCGCAAGGACCACGGCACCTGCGTGGTGACCGTGGGCCTGCCCGAACCGACGCTGACCAGCCCCGAGTCCGGGGTACCGCTCACCGCGCGGCCGGAGATGGCCGGGACCGCGTATCCGGGGGCGCAGGTGACCGTGCGGCACGAGGACGCGCAGGACGAGGGGGTGACCGGGCAGGGACCGGAGCCGGGGACCGAGGTGTGCACCGCGACGGCCGGCACCGGCGGAACGTGGTCCTGCCGGCCCGCTGTGGCGCTGCCCGCCGGTCCGGGACGGCTCCAGGCGACCGCCTCCCTCAACGGAGTCAGCGCGCTGAGCGAGCAGAAGAACGTCACCGTGGGGCCCGCCTCGCGGTGACGGGTCACGACGGGTTCGCGTGGGACACCCTGCGCAGCACCGTCGGGTAGGGCAGCGCCGTGGCCAGTTCGCGCGCCCGGGCCGCGCACTGCCCGGCCTCGTCCGTGCGGCCCAGCACCGCCAGCGCCGTCGCCTGCGCGGTGCGGGCCTCGCACTCGGTGACCGCCTCGCCCGACGAGGCGGCCCGCACCGCCTCCTCCGCGGCGAGCCGGACGGCGCGCGCGGGGTCGCCGGCCGTGAGGTGGGCCCAGGCGGCGATGACGGGGACGCCGGTGCCGGACACGGTGGCCAGCAGGGCGAGGGCACGGTCGGGACGGACGTCGCGGAGCGCCAACTCGGCCTGTGCGGTGCGTACTTCGTACTCGGCCTGGTGGTCGGGGCGGCGGACCACACAGTGGGCCGCGCGGGTCAGCAGTTCCCGGGGGTCGGGCAGGGCGGGGCGGGGGCCGCCGCGCAGCTGGACGCGGGCGAGGGCGGTGAGGGCGTACGGCAGGCACCAGCCGGAGTGCGCCTGGGCCTCGTCCACCGCGACGGCGGCGAGTTCCGTGGCCTTCTCGAACTCGCCGAGCAGGAGGTGTACTTCGGCGAGGTTGGCGCGTTCGAATGCGGCGGCCTCCGGGTCTCCGCAGCGGTCGGCGAGGTCGAGGGCGCGGGTGCCGAGCGCGGCGGCTTCGCGTAGCCGGCCCGAGCGTCTCGCGTGCTCGCGCAGGATCGACAGGACCCTTGCCAGCAGTCGGGGGTCGCCGTGTGCCTCGGCGTGGAGGAGGGCGGCGTCTGCGGTGGCCTGTGCCTGCGGCAGGCGGCCGGTGAGGGCGAGGGCGGTGGATTGTTGGGCGAGGGCCCGGGCGAGGAGGGCGTGTGCGGGTGCGTTGTGGCTGGTCGCGCCCCGCGGCGGAGCCGCAAATCGATGCAGCCCCGCGCCCCTGAGGACGTCACGCTCACCTGCGCTTTGTTCCGCTGTGCGTGCTGCCCCCAACGAGCCCTCGTAGTCGCCCGTCACAAAGCACAGGACTCCCCGGGCCATCCAGTGCGCCGCGACCGACTCCGACGGCATCCCCTCGCTCGGGCGGTACGCGTCCAGCAGACGGAACCCCTCCGCCGCCGACCCCGTCTTGGCCAGCGTCTCCGCCAACTCCGCGGCCACCCGCACCTGTTCCTCCGCGCTCCCGTGCCTGCGCAGATCCGTCAGTGCCTCCCGCAGTACCCGCGCCGCGTCCTCGTGGCGGGCCATGCGGCGCAGCACCGCGGCGTGGTCGAGGCGGATGCGGGCGGCCTCGGCGGTCACCGCGTCGAGGCGGGCGGTCAGGGCGCCGTAGTAGTGGTCGGCGGTGTCGTCGGCGCCGACGGCGGCGGCCCGGCGTGCCGCCATGTGCAGATGGTCGGCGGCGCGCGGATCGTCGGCCCCGGTGAGATGCGCGGCGACGGCGTCCACGGCCGAGGGGCGTTGTCGTAGCAGCAACTCGGCGTACGCGGTGTGCAGTTGGCGGCGCCGGGCGGTCGAGAGGAGTTCCCGGCACACCAGCCGGATGAGCGGATGCCGGAACCCCAGTCCGGCCACGGTCCGCCCGTCCGCGGGGACGGTCCGTTCCTCCAGTACGGCGGCGGCGAGCGCGGCGTCGATGCCGTCGACGAGGGCTTCGGAGCCCGCGATCTCCTCCACCTCCGACAGCGCCGCGGCCCCGCCGCACGCCACCGCCACCACCTCGACCACCCGGCGGGCGGCCGGGCTCAGGCGGGAGAGACGGTCGGTGACCAGGAGGCGGATGCCTTCCGGAGGGGGCAGGGCCTCGTACGCCGACATGCCGGATGTGGCCTTGGCCAGTTCCAGGGCGAACAGGGGGTGTCCCAGGGAGAGTTCCCAGACGCGTTCCAGGGCCGACGGCCCTCCGCCGCTCATCGCGTCCGCCGCCAGCCTCAGGCAGTCCGCGCGGTCCAGCCGGGGGAGGCGGATGCGGTGGGCCGCCCCCTGGCGGACGAGGGTGTCGAGGAGGGTGCGGCGCGGGTCCGGCTCGGGAAGGTCCTCGGGGCGGTAGGTGGCCAGGAAGCGCACCTTCGCGGGCCCCTGGGTGCGGCGGGCCAGACGGCTCAGCAGGTGCAGCGACGCCGTGTCGGCCGTGTGGACGTCGTCCAGCACCACCAGCACACCGCCGGGCGCCGCCGCCGAGGCGAGCAGCGCGGAGACGGCGGCGAAGATCCGCTCGCGTTCGTACTCGGGGCCGCCGCCGTGCCCGGGCGCCGGGCCGATCTGGCCCAGCGACGGCAGCAGCGCCGCCAGCTCGGGGTGCTCCGCGCCCACCCGGGCCCGCTCGGCCGCCGGGCGCTCGGTCAGCCAGCCCTCCAGGGCCTCCACGAACAGGCCGTACGGCGCCTGCTCGGCTGTGTCGTGGCCCGCGCCCCACAGGACGGCGGCCCCGTCCGCCGCGGCCCGCCGTGCCGTCTCCGCGGCCAGCCGGGTCTTGCCGATGCCGGCCTCGCCGCCGACCACGGACAGCGCGGGGCGGGCGGGGTCGAGAAGGTGTTCCAGTTCGGTCCGCCGGCCGACGAACGGCGAGGCGGCGAGGGTGTCGACGACGGCCGGCGGCGGTGTCGGGGCGGCGGGAGCGGGACGTCGTAGGACCGTCTCGGAGGTGGCCAGGGCCGCGCGGTGCAGCGCCTCCGTCTCGGGCCCGGGCCGGATGCCCCACTCGGCGTCCAGCGCGCGCCGGCACTGGTGGTACTGGGCCAGGGCGCGGCGCCGCATGCCCTCGCGGAGGTAGGCGCCGATCAGGACCCGGTGGGCGCGCTCCTCGGCGGCGCTGTCGGCGAGGATCCGGCGGGCGGTGGCCGCGGCGCGTTCCGTCTCGCCGTCGGCCAGGTACGCCTCGGCGAGGGTGAGCCGTACGGAGTCGCGCAGCGCGTCGAGCCGCTCGCGGCGGGCCTCCACCCACGGGGTGTAGCGGTGCTCGGGGAGCAGCTCGCCGGTGAAGGCCTCCAGGGCCGTGGCCAGGGCGGCGGTGGTCCCGGTGCGCAGGGCGCGTTCGGCGAGGGTCTCGGCCTCGTCGGCGTCGATCCACACCGTGTCGGGCGCCAGCCGGAGCAGTGCGCCCTCGCCGACCAGGTACGAGGAGGGGGTGCGGGCCGTGAGCTCCGGTTCCAGGGCGCGGCGGGCGGCGTGCAGGGCGACGCGGAGGCTGCCGAGGGCGGCGGGGGTGCCGGCCGTGTCGGGCCAGCACATCTCGATGATCTCCTCGCGGTGCCGGACCCGGCCCGGGGAGACGGCCAGCAGTTCGACGAGGCGACGGGAGCTGGGGCGCGGCCAGCGGTCGGCGACGGGGGCCCCGTGCGTCCGTTGCGCGCGGAAGCCGCCGAGCAGATACAGCCGCAGAACGGGCGGCGCCGGACGGCGCACGGCACCGTCCGCCGTTTCTGCGTTTCTGCTGCTCATGAGGGCCGCACTCTAGCCCGGTTTCCTGTTTTGACCGGAATATGACCGGACAAATAAAATGTACGGACATGTGAAGCGCGCGCACGAACGACCGGAGGCCCCGCGGTTTTTGACCTCATCGGTCTCACGGGGCTCCCGGCGTGTATCCCTACCCCCCACAGGAGGGATACGGCGGCTCCCGTCCCGAGGGGCATGACTCGGCCCTGCTCGTGGCCAATGTGTCGGAACAGGGCCGATGTGAATGACTTTAGGCAGCGGGCGTTACTGGTGAATTACCGATGCTTGAGATGGGGTTGACCACTTCGCGGGAGAGTCGAAAGAAGGCCCGGCCCTAGATTCGGCGCATGCCCCCACACCCCCCTGCCACCCTTCCCGTGCTCCCCTACCGCAAGCCCACCAAGGGCCGTGACTACTGGGTCCTGGACGACGTCCTGCCCGACGCGGACGCCGTACGGGAGCGGTGTCTGGCCAAGGACGACTGGGTCGAGGGACATCCGCACAAGCCGGAGGCCTGGCCGGGGCTGCGGGCCATGCCGGGACTCGCGCCGGACGAACTGGCCCGGGTCGAGCGGCTGGTGCGGCAGGCCACCGGCGCCAAGGAGCTGTGGGTCCAGCGCACCCCCGGCGGCGGCACCCTCAACCACAACTGCGTCCAGGTCGTCGGCGAGGGCGAGAGCACGCCCCGCCCGCACACCGACTCGCGCACCCTGTGCCGGTACGCGGCCGTGCTCTATCTCAACCCCGGTGTCCCCAAGGACTGCGGGACCAGCTTCTACCGCCAGTCCCTGCCCGGCGGCCGCCTCGGCGGCAACGTCGTCCAGGCCCCGCACAACAACCTCGTCGACGCGCTCGGCACCCGGTTCGTGGCACCGGACGCCTTCGAGGAGGACGTACGCGTGCCGCACCGGTACAACCGGCTGCTGCTCTACAGCGCCAACCTGGTGCACAGCGCGACCGGGTACTGCGGCACCACCCTGGAGGAGAAGCGGATGACGGCGGTCTTCTTCTGGATGGCGTGAGACGCCGGCGCGGGAGCCGGCGGCGGCGTCAGTAGCGGACCGCCCTGTCCACCTCCGCCTTCACCGCACCGGACAGTTCGCGGTTGCTGCGGGCCGTCGCCTTGCCGGATCCGCCCGCCGCGACGTCGGAGACGGTCACCGCGACCGCGTCGAGGACGTTGCCGCCGGCGTCGGTGAAGTTCACCTGCACCAGGAAGGACCGCTGCGAGCCACCGGTGTTCGTCGCGGTCACCCAGACCTCGGAGCGCCCGCCGGAGGCCGTGACCTGGCCGAGCCGCACGTCGCCCTTGACGTCGACACCGCCCTTGATGTCGTCGAACTTCTCGCCGACCTGTGCCGTCGCCGACGCGAACGCGTCCGCGCCCTGGGACGCGAGGGAGGCGGCCCTGCTCGCCACCGACGCGGGGGTGTCGTCGTCGGAGCAGCCGGTGAGTCCGGCGAGCCCGGTGAGTGCCGCGGCCGCGACGGTCGCCGCCAGGGCCCGGCGGTAGCCGTTCATATCGCCTCCAGGGTGCTGCGGGGGTCCCTCCAGTGAAGATCGGTCCGCCCGCGGCCGCACCCGGGCCGTCACCCGTACGGCCCTGCCCCCGTGGTGGCGGCCGGGGCCCGGGCGGATCGTCGAACCATGACTCAGCAACCGCACGCGACCCCGCCCTCCGCGAACCAGCCCTCGGCGGCCCCGTCCTCCGCGACCCCGCCCGTATGGGACAAGGACCATCAGCGGACCGCGCCCACCCCGGCCGACATGCCGGCGGGCAGCGGGTTCGCGAGCGGAGGGGTCGTCTTCGCCGGTGTCCTGATGCTGGTGAACGGGGTGATGGCGATCCTCCAGGGCATCTCCGCGCTCGCCACGGACGATGTCTACAACCGGGTCGGCGACTACGTCTACAAGATCAGCCTCACCGGCTGGGGCGTCATCATGCTCGTCCTCGGCGTCGTCCTCCTGGCCGTGGGCTACGGCGTCCTCAAGGGCGCCTGGTGGGCCCGGATGACCGGCATCTTCCTGGCGTCGATGAGCATGGTCCTGCACTTCCTGTTCCTGCCGTACGCCCCCGTCTGGTCCGTGATCTTGGCCGGCGTCGACTTCTTCGTGATCTGGGCCCTGGCGACGGCCCCCGACACCGCCCGGCCCAAGACGCCGTAACACCGGTGTCCCCGCGTTCGCGGACCGGGGCGCCGGCGGCCGGGCCTCGCTCAGGTGCCCGGCAGCGAAACCGCACGCTGTCATGGCGGGGCGCCCGATGCCGAGCGCCCTTCGGACGGCACGGTGAAGAGGGGCTGCCCCTGGTCGGCGGGGCAGCCCCGGCCTCACACCGTCACACGTGTCCCAGACCGCCGCTGCCGAAGGATCCGCTGGACCCGGGCAGCCAGCGCTTTCGCCGCTGGTCCTTGCCCCGTTTACTGCTGTGATTGAGCTGATACGGCATGAGCCGCTCCCGCTCCGCGAGCGGGACCACGTTCGGCTCCCGCATCTCTCTGACCTCGCGGATCGCGCCGGTGCTGGGAAGGTGGGGCTGCTCGTCCGGGCGCGGCCGCAGGAGTTCCCGGTCCTGCACGCGCATGCCGAACTGTACGGCCCAGATCAGTGCACCGGCGATGACCGCGCCACCGACGAAAGCGGCGATCACGTTGAGCACATCGCTCCCCGCGGCCGCTACTACAAACGCTGCCGTACTCATATTGCAAGTATCACCGAAATGCCTCAAAAGGGCAGTCCCGAATTCGGGGAACCTGTCCATGTGCTGTCGTGGTGATTTCCGGGAACTCGGCTTTAGGCCGTGCCGTTGCCAACTAAAGGAACAGTAAACGGAGTTGGATTCACGGAGGTCCCCACCATGGTCCAGAACCCGAGCCGCAGAGCCGTCCTCGGCGGCGCCGCGGCACTGGCCGCACTGGCGGTGACGGCCGCCCCCGCCACCGCGCAGGCCGCCACCTGGCCCGCCGAGTTCCCGCTGCCGAACGGCTGGCTGCCCGAGGGCATCGCGATCGGCTCGAAGCCGTACGCGTACTTCGGCTCCCGCGCCAACGGCGGCATCTACCGCGTCGACCTGCGCACCGGCGAGGGCACGATCCTCTACGCCGGAGCCACCGGCCAGATAGCCGTCGGCCTGAAGATCGACCGCGACGGCCTGCTGTACGTCGCGGGCAACACCGGCGTCGCCCGCGTCCACGACTCGCGCACCGGCGAGGTCGTCCGCTCCTTCCAACTGAGCGAGGCCACCGGCCACTTCATCAACGACGTCACCCTGCTCGGGGACCGCGCCTGGTTCACCGACTCCCGCGCCGCCCAGCTCTACAGCGTCCCCCGCGGCCGCGGCGGCGCCGTCCGCACCCTCCCGCTCACCGGCGACTGGGTGCAGCTCCCCGACGTCAACAACGCCAACGGCATCGTGGGCACCCCCGACGGCCGCGGCCTGATCGTCGTCAAGTCCACCCCCGGCGAGCTCTACCACGTCAGCCCGAGGACCGGGGCCGCCACGAAGATCACGCTGGTCGGCCAGGCGGACGTCGTCAACGGCGACGGTCTGTGGCGGATCGGTCGCACGCTGTACGTCGTCCAGAACCGCCTCAACAAGGTGAGCGTCTGGGACCTGGACGCCGGGGCCACCACCGCGACCCTGAGCGCCACGATCACCGACCCCCGCTTCGACGTGCCGACCACCGCCGCCCGCTTCGGGGACCGGCTGTACCTGGTCAACGCCCGCTTCACGACCCCGCCGACACCGGAGACGACGTACAACGCCGTCGCCGTGTCCCTGTGACACCACCCCGGGCATGAGTCCGCCCCCTCCGGCCGCGCCGGAGGGGGCGAACGTCCTCGCGCCGGGCGTCAGTTGACGCTGCGGCCGCGTCGGTACGCCACCCAGCCGGCGCCCGTCAGGGCGGCCGCGAGGACGGCGACGGACAGGACGGTCACGCCGGTGGAGGCGAGGCTGCCACCGGTGGAGCCGGTGGCTACGGTGCCTCCGGCCGAGCCGCCGGTGGTGCCGCCCGAACCGGAGCCGCCGGAGCCGTCGGAGCCGGAGTCCGGGTCGTCCGGGGTGTCCGTGCCGTCGTCCGTGCCCGGGTCCGTGTCGACCGGGTCCTGGCCGACGAAGCTGACCGGGACCTTCACGTCCTGGGAGCGGTCGCCGGAGAGGGTGTGGTCGGCGCGGGTGGCCAGGACGCACTTCGCCTCGAAGCAGTCGGTGAACTCGTCCTTGGCGTCCACGGTGAGCTCGACCTCGAAGGAGCCGCCGTCCTCGTACGGGGTCGCCAGGTCCTCGCCGTAGTCCGGCGGGTTGGAGGAGATCCACGCCGAGGAGTGGGACGCGCCGGTCATGTCGACGCCGCCGACGCACGGGGTGGGCAGTTCGCCGTCGCCGTTGTCGACGCACAGGGCGACGTAGACGCCCTTGTCCTCGTCGTAGCCGGAACCGGTGATCTTCAGGGTCTGGTTCTCGGTGGCGAGGTTGTTGACCGGGGTGACGGTCAGCTTCTGGCCCTCGGCGCCGGTGCCGGTCCTGGAGCCGGAGGGCTCGTCGTCGTCCGCGGGCGGCTGCTCACCGTCGTCCGCCTCCTCGACCGTCAGGGTGATCGACGAAGTGCGGGTCGTACCCACCGGGTTGGTGAACTCGGCGCGGTACTCGTAGCCGTCCTGCGCGGCCTTCGCGGTGAAGGTGTACGCGTTCTTCGTCGCCCCCTCGATCCTCGACCAGGTCTGGCCGCCGTCGGGGCTGACGCTCCAGGCCACCGTGGGCTCCGGGGTGCCCTCGGCGGCGGCGACGAGGGCGACCTCGGCGCCGGGGGACACGGTCCGGTCGGTGGGGGACTGGGTGACCTTGGGGGACATCCGCAGGTCGAGCTTGACGACCTGGTTCGCCGTGCCCTTGGTGACGTACACGGACGTGGCGCCGGGCGTGACGGCGAGGCCCGCGTAGACGGTCGACTCGCTGCCCGCCAGGGTGACCGGGGCGGCCGCCTGCCGGAAGGTCGCGCTGTCCAGGATCTCCAGGGAGCCGTCGTCGTCCCCGGTCTCGTCGGAGAGGTCCTCGCGCAGCACGAAGGCCCGCCCGGTGGCCTTGTCGAAAGCGGCCGCCGTGGGCCGGTCCGCACCGGTCAGGGTGGTCAGCGGCTTGCCGTCCTTGTCGAGCACGAGCACCGAAGTGCCGCCGCCCACCCAGACGTTGCCGGTCGCCGGGTCCGTCTCGACGAAGTAGACGGAGTTGTCGGCGGGCAGTTCGGTCGTGGCGGTGACCTGGAAGCCGGCGGTGTCCACCCGGCGCAGCACCCGCTTGTCCTCGGCGGTGCCGATGGACCAGGCCACGCCCCGGGCGGCGTCCACCCCGAGCGCGCTTCCGCCCTCGAGGGTGACCGTGTTCCTCACGGTGCCGGTGGCGAGGTCGACGCGGCGCAGCTCGGGGCCCGCGGCGATCAGCACGGAGGAGGTGTCGGCGTCCTGGCCGACGCCGCTGAAGGCGGTGCCGTTGTACCAGTGGCCCTGTGCGGCCGTGTCGCCGTCCTTGGCGAGGCCGATGCCGCGCAGCGGGTAGTGGAACGCGACGCCGTCACCGGCGAGCGGGCCGATGATCCGGCGGACGGTACGCCCGGCCATCACGCCATTGAGACCGGGGGCCTGGGCGATGTGGCCGAGGACCTTGCCGTCCGCGGGATCGAGGACGTACAGGCCCTGCTCGTTGACGTCGGCGGTGTCGACGACGTTGTCCGAACCGACGTACAGCTTCCCGGAGTCGGGGTGCAGCAGCAGGTCCAGGGGGCGGCCGACGTTCTCGAACACGGCCGACCGGACATAGCTGATCGTGCCGGGCGGCACCTCCACGCCGTCGCCGTCGTCGCCACCGGTGTCCTGCCCCTCCCAGGTGACGGGCACCCGTACGTCCTGGGAGCGGTCGCCGGGGTTGCGGTGGTCGACGCGGGTGACGACCGAGCAGGCGTACCGCAGGCAGTCGACGCTCGCATCCTTGGCCTGCGCCTTGATCTCGACGTCGAAGGTGCCGCCCGCGCCCCAGTTGAGGGCGAGGTCGCCCGCGTACTCGTCGCCCTCGGGGACGATCCAGTGCGAGGAACTGCCCTGGCCGTTCTCGTCGGCGCCGCCGATGCAGGGGCTCGGGACCTTGCCGTCGCCGTTGTCCCGGCACAGGGCGACGTAGATCGCCTTGGTCGCGTCGTAACCCTCGCCGGTGACGCGGAGCGTCTCGCCGTCGGGGTCCAGGTTCGCGGTGGCGGAGACGGACAGCTTCTGGCCGCCCGCGCCGATACCGGTCCTCGGGGTGTCGGCGGCCTGCGCGGCCGGGCCGAGGGCCACGGAGGCGGTCACGAGCGCGGCGGTGCCGAGCAGCGCCGCCGGGCGTCTGAGAGGCATGGGAGTTCCTCACTCCTTCGTCGGGTGCGCGCGCCCGGCACTTCGGGCGGCCCGGGGCCGGGCCCCCGGGTGGGTGAGGGCCCGGGCTGCCGGGAGGGCTACTGGAAGGTGACCGGGACGTGGACGTCGTACTTGCGGTCGTTGGTGTCGAAGTGGTCGGCGCGGGTGACGATCGCGCAGTCGACGGTCTCGCCGCAGACGTTGCCGTCGCCGAGGTCGGGGTTGACGTAGATGTTCACGTTGAAGGTGCCGCCGGTGCCGAACCTGGAGCTGTTGGCGAACATGCCGCCGAAGGTGTTGTTGACCCAGTGCGAGGCGCCGGTCGCGCCGGTCTGGTCCTGGCCGCCCAGGCACGGAGTCGGCTTGTTCACTCCGGCCGCTCCGTCGACCACACACAGACCGACGTAGATGCCCTGGCCGGTGTTGAAGCCGGAGCCGGTGACGTTGACGACCTGGCCGGCCGCGGAGGCGGTGCCCGGCGCGGTCACCGACAGGTTGTACGTGGTGGTGCCGTCGACGATCGTGCGCGTCGACGTGGCGGCGGACGCGGAGGTCGCCAGGCCCAGGGTGAGGGCGGAGGCGGCGGCGACGGCGAGACCGGCACGGGCGGCGAGGTTGGCTCTCATGGGGAGAGGCACCTTTCTGAAGAGGTTGAACTTAGGTAAGGCTTACCTAAGTTCAACCTCTCGGGATTGTCAATGGACGGCAAAGGTGACTTCAACGGCCTTGAAGGCGGCAGGAGTTGAGCCGTCGGCCGAGTGCAGCCGCACCACGTGCTCGCCCTCGACGGCGTTGTCGTACACCGGGAACGTCCGGGAGACACGGCCCTGTTCGTCCGCCGTGGCCTGGTAACGGGTGTCCCCGTCGATCGCGACCAGGACGACCTCGCCGGGGGCGAATCCCGCACCGGAGACCTGCTGCCGGGAACCCGGGGCCAGGGCGGAGTGGGCGACCGAGGCGCCGGGAGGGGCCGGTTCGGGCCCGGCCTGTTCCGTCTCCGTGGGCGTACGCGGCGGCGTGGGCGTCGGCTCCGGCGTCTCCCGGACGTCCTCGCTCCCCGTGCCCACCGTCACGTCCAGCACCCCGAACGCGTCCCCGGCCGCGTACCGCGTCCCGCTCCACTCGGACAGCAGCGCCGCACCGTCCGCGGTGAGCGACGCCCGAAGTCCTCTCCAGGTCACCCCACTTGTCCGTACGACGGGTTCGGCGCCGGACGTCACCTCGGCCAGGTCGAGTTCGCGTGCCTGTCCGGCCACGGCCGTGCGGGCGAGCAGGGTGCCGCCGTCGCCGTCGAGACGCAGCCGCAGCCCGCTCAGGGGCAGTCGTTCTCCGGCGGCGGAGGTCAGCAGGGCGGTACCGCCCAGCTCCACGTCCGCGTCCCCCGCCTCGGGGTCCGCGCCACCACCGGCCGCCGGGAACCAGGCACGGTCCCCCGATCCTCGTACGGCGGGCGCGGCGACGTCGAGCGAGACGTCCTGGTCCGCGAGGGTCAGGGCCGCGTAACCGCCGGACACCTCGCGCGGATACGCGTCCGCGTCCTGCGCCACCGCGGCGCCCGGACACAGCAGCGCGAGCAGCGCGCCGCCCGTGACGGCGGCGGCGCCGGGTCTGTTCGCCATCTTCGAGTCTCCCTGGGGGAAGTGGGGTTGGAGTCAGCCGGCGCGCGTGGCCGACCGGCGCCTGCGCGCCCACAGCCAGGTGCCGGTGCCGGCGGCGACCAGGCCGGCCGCGGTGAGGCCCGCGGTCAGCGCGGTGGAGCCGGTGGAGGCGAGGGGGCCGTCACCGGTGCTCTGCGAACCCGTGGTGCCGGAACCGCCGGTGGCGCCGGAGCCGCCCGTCGTCGTGGCCGTCGAGGCGGTCGCGCCCGGCGTCGACGTGGCGGTGGACGAACCGGCCCCGCCGAACGTCACCGGGATGCGCACCGTCTGGCTCTGGTCCCCGCCCCGGGTGTGGTCGTTGCGCGTGATGACCGCGCAGGTGACGCCCGGCTTGGTGCAGTCGGTGTTGGCGTCCTTGGCGCGCACCTTGAGCCGCACGGAGAAGGAGCCGTCGTGCCCGCTGCCCTTGTACGGCTCGGCGAGACCCTCGCCGTAGGAGGGCGGGTCGGAGGAGACCCACACGGAGGCCCCGGACTCGCCGGACATGTCGACGCCGCCGACACAGGGGGTCGGGGTCCTGCCCGCCCCGTTGTCCACGCAGAAGGCGACGTAGATGCCCTTCTCCGTGTTGTAGCCGGTGCCGGAGACGGTGACCGTCTCGCCCGCCGCGGCCAGGCCCGAGCTCTTGGAGACGGTGAGTTTCTGCCCCTCGGGACCGGTCGCCGTATCGGCCGCGACGGCTGGTGAAACCACGGTCAACACCAGTCCGGCCGAGGCGGCAACCCCGGCGAACCGGACAACTCCTCGGCCGCGTAGGGCACTTGAGGACAGCAAGGCGGCACCCCCACCATGAGGTAATAAGGTAAACCTAACCTAATCTATTCTCAACTGTGTGGGGCCCGGGAGACTCGGAGGAACTTCGGCGATGCGTAGGTCAGGAAGACGGATCGGACTGGCGCCGTGGGCCCTGGCCCTCGCGCTGCTGACGGGAGGCTGTGCGGGCGGCGGCTCGGACACGGCGTCCACCGAGACCACACCGCTCTCCGCGAGCGCACGGGCGGCGGCCGCCGAGAAGCAGCTGGCGAAGAACACCCTCGTACCGCTGGCGGGCGAGGCGCCCACACCGAAGCTGCCGGTGACGGTCGACTCCTCCGACGGGCGCAAGGTCAGAGTGCGGGACGCGTCGCGCATCCTGCCCCTCAACGGCGGCATCGCGGAGACCGTCTTCACGCTCGGCCTCGGCGACAAGGTCGTCGGCCGGGACATCACCGCCACCTTCGCGGAGGCCGAGAAGCTCCCCCAGGTCACCAAGGCGCACGACGTGAGCGCCGAGAGCGTGCTGTCGCTGCGCCCGACGGTCGTGCTCGCCGACACCGACACCGGCCCGAGCGAGGCCGTCGAGCAGATCCGCGACGCGGGCGTCCCGGTCGTGGTCCTGGACCCGGCGACGAAACTGTCCGACGTCTCGACCCGCACGACCCGCGTCGCCCAGGCGCTGGGCGTCCCGGAGGCGGGCAAGGCCCTCAACTCCCGTATCGCCAAGGACCTTTCGGCGGCCAAGGCAGCGGTCCCCCGGGGCAGCAAGCCCAAGGTCGCCTTCCTCTACATGCGCGGCAGCGCGGCCGTCTATCTGATGGGCGGCAAGGGCTCCGGCGCCGACTCGCTGATCGAGGCCGCGGGCGCGGTCGACGCGGGCGTGGAGATGGGCCTGGACAAGCCCTTCACCCCCCTCACCAGCGAGGCCCTCATCGCCGCCGAGCCGGACGTGATCCTGATGATGGACAAGGGTCTGGAGTCTGTCGGCGGCATCGACGGCCTCGTCGACATCCCGGGCATCCGCGAGACCCCGGCGGGCGCGGACCGCCGTGTCGTGACCCTGGAGGACGGCGTGCTGCTGAGCTTCGGACCGCGCACGCCGTTGGTCATCGACATCCTTGTGGACAGAATCCACAGGGTGTGAACAACGCGTCGGCAACCCGCCCGGCGCCCGGCGGCGACCTGGAGGTGAAGTCCCAACCCCACGAAGGGAGTTCACCTCCATGCGCACCCGCATCGCGCGTCTCCTCACCCTCCTCACCGCCCTGCTGGCGGCGGCCTTCACCACGGCGGCACCCGCCCGGTCGGCCGACAACTGGAGCCCGCCCTCCCACCTCGTCCAACCGCTGAACGAGGTCTGGAACCACGTCGAGTCGACCTATCCGAACCTCTACGGCTTCCGCAACTACGGCTGGGACCAGGTCATGGCCAACCGGGGGAGCATCAACTACTGCGTCCGCTGGGAGTCCGACGCCCCCGTCAGCACCGCCCTGCGCGACCAGATCCACGCCCAGCTGAAGAAGCAGTTCGGCAAATGGATGGCGGCCATGGTCGACAACGGCACGGGCACCAACGCCTGGCCGTACACCCATGTGCCCGTCAACATCGTCGGCTGGGCGGTGAAGAACCGCTCTACGCTCCAGTGGAGCGACAACTCGGTCGACATCTACGTCAACAACCTGGACGGCGGCGGCGCCCCGCAGTGCGCGCCCGACTGCGGCCGCTTCTTCCACCAGGACGGCAACTACTCCAGGTGCCCCGGCGGCGTCGCCCGCCACTACGACCAGTCTCTGTGGCTCACCAAGGGCTTCCAGGGCGGCGCGGGCGGGGACTGGGGCCAGCGGGTCGGCCAGGAGTACTTCACCGGGGCCCTCGGTCAGGAGAACATCCATATCTATCTCCACGAAGTCGGCCACACCTTCGGGCTCGACGACTTCTACGACTGGACGCCGACCGGCCAGTGCTGTTTCCTCATGAAGGCCGGATCGGCCGCGCAGATAACCGAGTTCGACCAATGGATGGCGCGTGACTTCTGGCGTCATCTGAAGAGCCGCTACGGGCTCTGACCTGTTCTGTTCGAGGAGCGCGGGTGGACGACGTGGAGAGGACCCCGGTCCTGGTGACCGGCGGCAGCGGCTTCGTGGGCAGCCATCTGGTGAAACGGCTCCTGGAACGCGGCCATCGGGTCCATGCGACGGTCCGCAGCACCGCCGACTCGCCGAAGACCAGGCCGCTACGGGCGATGCAGGCCGAATTCCCGGACAGGCTCGACCTGTTCGAGGCCGACCTGCTCACCGAGGGCTCCTTCGACGAGGCCGCCGAGGGCTGCGGGACCGTCTTCCACGTCGCCTCCCCGTTCCTCGTACCGGAGAGGATCAAGGACGGCCGGCGGGACGTCGTGGAGCCCGCGCTGCACGGGACCCGCAATGTGCTCGGCACCATCGAGCGCACCCCGGCCGTCCGCCGGCTCGTCTTCACCTCGACCGTCGGGGCGATCTTCGGCGACTACGCCGACGTACGGGAGATGAAGGACGGGATCCTCACCGAGGAGTACGTCAACACCACCAGCACGGTGGAGAACAACCCGTACCACTACGCCAAGACGGTCGCCGAGCAGGCGGCCTGGGACGCGGCGAAGGCGCAGGACCGCTGGAGCATGGTGGCGGTCAACCCCGGCCTGATCCTGGGCCCTTCGCTCACCCCGGCCTCGGAGTCCGGCAGCCTCTTCCTCCTGGAGGAGCTCTTCAAGGGCTACTTCTTCTACGGCGCCCCGGACTTCAGCTTCACCACGGTCGACGTGCGGGACGTCGCCGACGCGCACATCGCCGCCGCCGAGAACCCGGACGCGCACGGCCGCTACATCCTCGCGGCGCCCACCATGACGTCCTTCCACGACATGTCCCGCATCCTGCGCGCCGAGTACCCCAGGGATCTCCGGCTGCCCCGGACCCGGCTGCCGCACTGGCCGGTCCGTGTCCTCGGCCCGGCGTTCGGCCTCACCCAGGACTACATCCGCAAGCACCTCGGCATCCGCTTCGAGGTCGACAACAGCCGCAGCGTCGACGAACTGGGCCTCACCTACCGCCCGATCGAGGAGACGGTCCTGGACCACTACCGCGCTTGGCGGGAACCGGCGCAGTGACCGCGCCCCGCGAGGGGGACGTCCCGCGGTACGACCGTCACCCGGCGGAAGTTGCACACGGCCGCCGACTCGCCCGCCTGTCCCTGGTACGCCTTGAGCGCCATGCTGACCAGGCTCAGCAGCAGGTCGACGTCGGTGTCGCAGTCCAGGTGGACGGTGACCCAGCGGGAGCCGGGGACGAGGTGGATGGCGGTGGACCCCTGGAGGTCCCTCGCGAACCGCTCGATCGCGTGCCCGGTCAGATGCAGGTCCACGTCCCGGTCGGAGTGGAAGTGCACGATCTCGCCGTGGGAGGAGCGCAGGGCCTGCCCGGTACCGCAGCTGGGGTGCCCCGCGCGGAGGTCGGGCCAGGCTTGCAGGCGCTCGAAGGCGCGCTCGGCGAGAGTCATGAGCCCATCGTCGCCTGCTCACCCCCGCGCAACCAGAGGTTGAGGGAAAAGTAACCGGGGCGTGAGGTCCACGGGCGGGCGCCGCCCGATCGATTGATTTCCTTCTCAACAGGCAACCTGGACACCCTTTTTACAGGTCTCACAGGTTGCTCACAGGCGGGCCGGTGTGCACATGGGGCCGCGCGGGGGTGCGTCCCCATCGCCGGCCGCCCGTGGGTTGTCCAGTCCGATGCCCCTGACCAGGGCACTCGCAGACGAGGAACCGATGACCAGTCAGCAACACCGCAACAGAGGCCGCTGGAAGCGCCCCGCGCTCGCCGCCGGCGCCGCGCTCACCGTCGTCGTCACCGGCGCCGGAGCCGCACCCGGCGCCGGAGCCGCGCAGGCCGCCACACCCGGCAAGCCGAAGCTCAAGCTCATCGCCGCGTCGAACTCCGTGACGCTCGACCGGTGGGAGGGGGAACCCGGGGTCTACCTGGACCTCGGCACGTACGTCACCGTCGACAACGCGCCCCTGGAGTTCAAGGTGACGCGCAAGTCGTACAAGGACCCCGTCGTCGCCAAGCAGGTCTTCCGCCACGACGGCAGAACGACCACCAAGGCGCTTCCCGCCGGGCTCGTGAAGGACTTCTCCGGGCTGCCCGGCTTCCTGGAGGTGTCCGTCAAGGACGCCAACGGACAGGAGGTCGCCCAGAGCAAGGGGAGCTTCTGCCCCAACAACGCCTCGGGCCGGCTGCGCCCGGACGCGCCCGCCACCTCGCACTATCCGGAGAGCTGCCCCACCAACCCGTTCACCCTCGGGTCGGTGTGGGGTGTCGAGAAGGGCTGGGCGTCCAACTCCAGCACCGTCGACTACGACAAGCCCGTGGACCTGCCGGCGGGTGAGTACACCGCGAAGGTGTCCGTCGCGAAGAAGTACCGGGACCTCTTCGGGATCCCGAACGACTCGCCGACGATCAAGGTGACCGTCCGGCAGATCAGCGACGGCGGTGGCGGCGGCCAGGGCCTGACCGCCCACCGGAGCGGGGCGCACGGCTCGGCCCACGGCGCGGCGCACGGTTCGGCCCAGGGGGCGGGCCACCACTACGGCCCGCGCGGTGCCGACGAGCCCACCCCGGGAGCCCTCTCCCACGCCCTGGAGGACCGTGGCCTCGCCCACCACCTGGGCGACGGCGCCGGCCACACCGACGGCTCGCGCATCGCGGCCGCGCTGCGGCCCAACAGCAAGCGGCCCACCGGACGGGCCGGGGTCCCGGCCAACGTGCCCAAGCCGGACCTGCGTTCCCTCCCGGCGTGGGACATCGCCATCACCGACGGCGAGGACGGCGACGTACCCGGCAAGGACTACCTGGCCTTCAGCGCCAACGTCTGGAACGCCGGTCCCGCGCCCCTGGTCGTCGACGGCTTCCGCAAGCCGGGCGCCGATCTGATGGACGCCTACCAGTACTTCTACGACGCGAACGGCAAGCAGGTCGGCTACACGCCCACCGGCACCATGGAGTGGGACCCGCGCATCGGCCACGAGCACTGGCACTTCACCGACTTCGCCAGCTACCGGCTGCTGAGCGCGGACCAGACGAGGGAGGTGCGCAGCGGCAAGGAGGCGTTCTGCCTCGCCAACACCGACGCCGTGGACTACACGGTGAAGAACGCCAACTGGAAGCCGTACAACACCGACCTGTCGACCGCGTGCGGTCAGCAGAACTCCATCTCGGTGCGTGAGGTCCTCGACGTCGGCTCCGGCGACACCTACACCCAGTACCGCCCCGGCCAGTCCTTCGACATCACGGACCTGCCGAACGGCACGTACTACATCCAGGTCATCGCCAACCCGGAGAAGCGCCTCCAGGAGACGAACCTGAACAACAACGTCGCGCTGCGCAAGGTGATCCTGAGCGGTGAACCGGGCAAGCGCACGGTCCAGGTACCGCCGCACGACCTGATCAACGCGCCGTAACCGAACGGTTCGTCGCGGGCGCGGGTGTCGCTCGGTGCCTCTCGCGGGCACGCACGGACACCCGCGCCCGGCCCCGCCGCCTCGGTCATCCGGCCGGCAGCGGGAACGCGGCCCTGATCTCCCAGCCGGACCCCGCGCGCGGTCCGGCCGTCAGCTCGCCGCCCAGCGCGGTCACCCGCTCCTTCAGCCCGACCAGCCCGAAGCCGCCGCCGTGCGCCGCGTCCGGGAGCTGGGTGCCGCCCCGCCCGTCGTCGGTTACGGACACGGTCAGACGGTCGCCGTCGAGGGCCAGCCGTACGGTGACCTCGGTCGCGTCGGCCGCGTGCCGCCGTACGTTCGTCAGCGCCTCCTGTACGACCCGGAAGGCCGCCGCCTGCACCTCGTGCGGCAGGTCGTCCGGGACGCCCGCGCGGTCCAGGGCGACCTTCTGGACCGGGCTCGCGAAGCGTTCCGTCAGCTCCTCGATGCCCGCGAGGTCGCCCACCGGGCGCCGGTCGGCCTCGGCCCCGTCCGAGTCTCGCAGCACTCCGACCGTGCGGCGCATGGACGCCAGCGCCTCGGTCGCGGCGCCCTCGATGCCCGCGAGGACCGGGTCGAGGTCCTCGGGCTGGGTGGTGGCCATCATGCGGGCCATCTGGGTCTGGACGAGGATGCCGGTCACGTGATGCGCCACGAAGTCGTGCAGGTCGGCGGCGATGGCGAGGCGTTCCTCGCGGCGGGTGTCGGCGACGGCGACGGTACGGCGGTAGTCCAGGGAGCGCAGATAGGCCGCGAGGGAGGCGACGAGACCGGCCAGCACCAGGCTGACCAGGACATAGGCAGGCCCCTCGCCGTTGCTCAGCTGCCGGAAGTCGCGGGCGGGCTGGGTGAGGACGGCGGCCAGGTCCAGCAGACCGCACACCACGGCCCAGCGCGGCGGGCAGTGCCGTACCGCGACGAACAGCAGGGACAGCAGGACGGCGACCTCGCCCGGACCGAACGGGGCGGCCCGGTCGGAAACGAGCGCCGACGCCGTGTACAGGAGGGAGACCAGGGCGGGTACGGCGGTGCGCAGCTGCGGGGTGAGCCAGCCGGGGCGCCGCGCGGCCGGCCACAGCAGCGCGGTCAGGCCGACCGCGAGGACGGCCACCGGGCGCCAGGCGCTGTACCCCGAGTCCTGCGCGCTCAGCACGTCGACGAGGCACAGCGCGATCAGCGCGCCCACGACGGCACCGCGGGCGCAGCCCCGGGGGGAAGCGGACTTCATGGGGATCACCGTATGCGCGCCGGTCCGGCGCCGGGATCGGCCGAACGGCCGAGGCGCGAGGCGTGTGGCAGGGCCCCTGGCCACCGACTGGTCAAATGTGAAACAAGGCGTGGTGGGTGGGGGAGATTCGGTACGGGTCTCCTGTGAGCGGTTTCGGCGCGAGACGCTCGAAGCGCTCTGCCGCTCCACAGCTCGGAAGGCACGTCAGTGAACGTTCGTACCGCCCCCCACCGAACCGCCCTCCTCGCCGTCGCCTCGACGCTGCTGATCACCTCCTGCGGTGTCGTCGACGCCGTCAGCGGAAGCGAGAGCTCCGCGAGTCCGAAGAAGGGCGACGACATCACGGTGGGTCTGCTCCTGCCCGACAAGGAGACCAAGCGCTTCGAGAAGTTCGACTACCCCCTCATCAAGGCGCGGGTCGCCGACCTCACCCACGGCAAGGGCACGGTCCGCTACGCCAACGCCCTGGCGAGCGCGGACAAGCAGAGCCGGCAGTTCGAGCAGATGATCGCGGCCAAGGTGGACGTCGTCCTGGTGGACGCCGTCGACGCCAAGGCCATCGCGCCGGACGTCCAGAAGGCGAAGGACGCGGGCATCCCCGTCATCGCCTACGACCGCCTCGCCCAGGGCCCGATCGACGCGTACATATCCCACGACAACGAACTCGTCGGCGAGGTGCAGGGCCGCTCCATCCTGGAGGCGCTCGGCGACAACGCCGCGTCCAGCAAGATCGTCATGATGAACGGCTCACCCGCCGACCCCAACACGGCCCGTTTCAAGGAGGGCGCGCTCAGCGTGCTCGACAACCACGTGGTCATCGCCAAGTCCTACGACACCGAGGAGTGGAAGCCCGAGATCGCCAAGGCCAACATGAACAAGGCCATCCAGGCGATCGGGCTGAACAACATCTCCGCGGTCTACTCGGCGAACGACGGCATGGCGGGCGCGGTCATCGACGCGCTGAAAGCCGCCGGCGCCACCAAGATCCCACCGGTCACCGGTCAGGACGCCGACCTCGCGGCCGTCCAGCGGATCGTCTCCGGTGAGCAGTACATGACCGTCTACAAGTCCTTCCTGGAGGAGGCCAACGGCGCCGCGGAGATGGCCGTCGCCAAGGTCCAGGGCCGCTCCATCGAGTTCGACTCCCTCGCCACGGACACCGTCGACAGCCCGACGGCCCAGGACATCCCGTCGATGCTGGTGCCGGTGGTGGCGCTCACGAAGTTCAACATCAAGGACACGGTGATCCGGGATGGGGTGTACACGGTGAAGGAGATCTGTACGGGGGAGTATGCGGCGGACTGCGCGGAGATCGGGTTGAAGTAGGGCGGCGGAGGAAGAGGGAGGGATTGGCGGATCTGGCTCAGATCTGCCGATTACTCCTGTTGTGGGGGCTGGTACGGGGTGTTCGGTTGTTGGATCGGGCGGGGGGCTCGGGGGGTGCCGTTGACGGTGGCCGCGGTGTGCAGGGTGTCCGGGTGGGTGTTGCCGAGCACGTTGCGTTGGCGGGCGAAGGTGTCGACGGCGAGCTCATGGGCCCGTTCCGGCTCACCCCGTGCGATGAGGTGGATGGCGAGGTTGCCTGCGGTGATCAGGGTGTGGGGGTGGTTCTCGCCGAGCACGCGGCGCTGGTCGGCCAGGGTTTCCTGGGTCAGGGTGAAGGCCTCTTCGAGCCGGTCCAGTCCGGCCTTCAGGATGGCGAGGTTGCCGACGGTGACCAGGGTGTCGGGATAGTCCTCGTCCAGTAGGGCGCGCTGCTCGTCGAGGGTCTTCACAGCCAGATCGTGAGCCTGTCCTGTGCCACCCGTGTCCGCCATTCGCAGAGAAAGGTTGCTGGCGGTGCGGAGGGTGCGGGGGTGACCAGTGCCCAGCCGCGACTCCTTCCAGCGCAGAATGTTGTCCTCCATCCCACGGGCCGCCGCGGACTTGCCCGTATCGGCGTACGCCCGCGCCAGATAGGCCGCTGCCCACATGGTGTCCTCGACCTCGGCACCCAACCGCCGCTCCCAGTCCCGGTACAGATCCTCCAGCCGGGCCCGCGCAGTGGGGGCGTCCCCGCGGTCCAGCAGGTACCAGCAGGCCTCGCACGCCGCGAACCGGGCGAGCGATGTGGTGAGGTCGGCGGGGCTGATGGCGAGGAGGTGGGGCAGCAGGGCGGGCCAGCGCGGCCAAGTCGTCGGGTCGGCGGCCTGGCCAGGGTAGGCGGCGGCCAGCAGGGCGCTGGCTTGGCGCGCGGCCAGCGCGTGGCTCTCGGTGTTCAGCTGATCACGTAGGACGGCCTGGGTGAGGCGGTCCACCTGGATGCTGCCGCCGGCTGCCCGGGCCAACCCGAGCCGTTCCAATGCCGTCAGGGCTCGCCGAAAGCTACGGGGGTTGACCAGCGCCCGCACCAGCACGCTACCCCTGTCATCGCCCTCGGCTTCGGCTTTGTCGGGGTCACAGGCGTGCAGGGGGAAGGGCTCCGGCGCCAGCAGAGTGCACGCCTGCAACAGGTCGACCGCCATCGGGTCCTGTTCGCGCAGTCGGGTCATGCCGACGTCGAGCTGGTCGGCCAGAGATCCCGGATAGTCGAACGGGGTGCCATCGCAGACCGCCGCGAAGGCGTGCTCCTCCAGCTGTCGCAGGTACCGGTCCGCAGTGAAGTGGTACAGGGACTCCCCGGCCTGCGCCAGCGCGAGCGGCAGTCCGTCGAGGGCGGTGGCCAGCCGACTCGCGTCCTCCTCGGTCAGCTGCGGGCTGCGGGAGCGCAGCAGCTCGACCGCCTCGTCGCGCTTCAGGACGTCGACCTCGATCGACGAGGCGACCTGGTGCCAGAGCGGGTTGCGGGAGGCGATCAGTACATGTCCCTCGCCGCTTGGCAGATGCTGGGTGAGTTCAGCGGGGTCTTGGGCGTTGTCGAAGACGAGCAGCCAGCGCGAATGGGTTCGCAGGTATTGGCGGAGTGTCCGCACCAGCTCTTCCACAGGACCCGCGCGGACACCGTCGATGCTCAAGGCGAGCTGGGCCAACTGATCGGGAATCGGCAGGTCGGCCCGCACCCACCACACCAGCTCGTACTCCCCGCTGAACCGTTGCGCGTACTCCATGGCCAGCTGGGTCTTGCCCACCCCGATCCGGCCGCTGAGGGCCAGCACCGGTGCCGTTCGCGATTCCGTCAGCCGGGTGCGCATCTCCATCAACAGGTCTTCCCGGCCGACGAAGTTGGCCCTGCGTGGAGGCAGATTCCACACCTGCGGCAGGCTCCCCGGCAGCCGGGGCCCCGACCCGGTGCGCCCAGGGAAGCCGGGCGAGGTGTCCGGGGTGCCGAGCGGACCGGACACCGCCCGCAGCAACGTGGCCCGCGCCTCCTCCTCGTCCAGCCCGGCCAGGCTCGGTGCCAGGAGGCCACCCAGAATCTCCGGCGCGTCGGCATCGTCGAGGCGCACCGGGACAAGCCTGCCCCGGGCGGCCAGCACCACGGAGGCCTCCTCCGTCGTGTACCGGCCGGGCTCGAAGTACGCCTTTGAGAACAGCGCCACAAGCCGCCCCCGCTCCAGGGCCCGGTCCATGCGCTGCACGAAGTCGTCGCCCGCACGCCAGTCCCACACGTCCAACTCGACCGTGTACCCGGCGCTGTGCAATTGCCAGGCCACCCACTCCGCCCACGCCCGGTCCGCACCGGCGTACGAGATGAACAGGTGGTCGTCGGCGGCGACGTAACCGCTCTCCGGAGGCGCGCTCAATGCGTTCTCGCCCCGAATCCGACCACTGATCGCCCTCGCGACACTCGGCAGCGCGTCCTCGGACAGCACATAGGGCGGGATCGACTGGGCGATGGACGGCAGATCGCGCAGCACGTGCCGGGGTGTGATCACGGGGAACAGGGTGCGGTCGGTCTGTTCGTCGAGAGTCTGCCGCAGGAAGTAGTTCACATCGACGCGCTGCTGTGAGTTCACCGTGTCCCGGGCGAGCAGGATGAAGTGCCGACAGGAGTCGATGGCCGGGCGCAGGTCGTCCTGCGGGAAGTGCGGGTGGCTCGTGAACCCCTCGGCCGCCAGCAGAGCGGCCAGCTTCCTGGCGTCATCGTCCGAGTTCGACGCACTGCTGATGAAGAAGTCGTACGCGTAGTCGCCCCCTCGCCGGCCCGTCCTGATCGCGGCATCCACATACGAGTCCCGGCTCTCGGTGAACAGCCGCACATCCGACAGGTTCCGAGCGATCAACCCCGCGACCGAAGCGAGGCTGTAGCTGATGAGCTGAGGGTTCCTGAAGTCCTCTGTCAGGACCGGGAGTTCCTCACCGAAGGACCAGTACGCCGAGTACGGAACAGTGCAGTGATCCAGCACCCGCTCGACCGCCGCCCCCTCCGGAACCCAGGCGTTGTAGCTGGACTTGAGCGCGGGCTGGAGCTTTCGGCGCCAGTCCGCCGCCCGCTCGTACTCCTCGCTCATGTCGAACCGGCAGAGCAGAGGGAGCGTGAGGAGACGGGAGCGGTCGTACGGCAGCCCGTTGCGTGCCTTCGCCGCCCTGGTGACCACCTCCAGTACGCCGTCCACGTTCTGCTGGTTCGCGGTGAAGGCGTACGCCAGGATGTGCGGCAGCTGAGCCGTGCAGATACCGCCCGAGTCCGAGATCCCGGTCCTGCTGTCAACGAAGATGACGTCGTACGACTCGATCCAGCGCCGCCGCCAGTCCTCCAGCACGTTGCCGAAGTCCTGGTCCTCGTACAGCGCGTCCCAGTCGATGCCCTGCACGTTGGGGATGTAGTCGGCCCCGACCCCGCCCGCGGCGATGAGATCGAGTCGGGAGCCGTCGGGAAAGGTCACCGGCGTGATGTGCCCCAGTGGGTCCACCTGCTGCCCGTCGCGAGCGCCCAGCACCATCTCCACCAGGCCGGTTTCCGGGCTCTCCATATGCGGGCGGAAGTAGTAGTGAAGGCCGGGGGCCTCCAGATCCCAGTCGATGCAGAGGACCTTGTATCCCCACTGGGCGAGCAGCGTGGCGGTGTTGGAGAGCAGAAAGCTGCGGCCCACCCCGCCCTTGTACGAGTAGAACGTCACGACCTTGCCGTCGAGTTTGTTCATCACAACCTCGGCAGACGGCTCTGGGGAATCTTCCGGTAGGCCTCCGGACGGTCGACCGGCCAGCCGGCCTGCCACTCCGGCGCGCAGTCGATGAGCGACGCGATCTCCTCGGCCACGGTCCGCATTTCCTTCTGGAACGCCACGTAGTCGGGAGTGTTCCGGAACTGCTCACCGTCGTGCCCGTACTTGCTCAGGTCCCGGCAGTGCTGGGTCGCCTGGGCATCGGGGTGGAAGTGGTCGCCGTCCGCGAACCTGATCGGGTAGATCAGGGTCGGCGCCTGACCGTTCGTCTCCTCCAGGGCCGCCTGGCGCTTGCGCATGCTCGTCCACTCCGCCATGCACCACTCGGAACGGAAGTAGGGCGGCGACCATATCGCCACGAGACAGCGGCTTTTCAGGAGGGCTTCTTCGAGTTTCTCCGGCCAGTGTGTTCCGACCGGTATCTCGTAATCCACGAAGACCCGCGGGTCGTTGGGCAGCACGTCCCACAACGACTTCGTCAGTTCTTCCTGGAAATGGTTCTTCACCCAGTCTTTTACGTGCCCTCTGTGGCTGTAACTGATGAAGACGTCGTACTCGTAATCCACCCCGTGCTACCTCTGGGCGATGAAGGCGGCCCAAGCGTCCGGAGCGACGGTGAGCTGCGGACCGGACGGGGTCTTGGAGTCACGGACGTGCACTGCGGTGGGCTGGGTGGCGATCTCTACGCAGTCGCCACCTTCGTCGCCGCTGTAGCTCGACTTGAACCACTGAAGCGCGGTGCCGCTCATTGCTCTCCTAGCAGACGGTCCAGCAGATCCCTCGTGTCCTCAGGGGTGAGGGCCTGTGACCGCAGCATGGCATATTTCTGGTTCAGGATCGCCACCTCGTCCTGATCCGCGATGAGTTGACTGCCGCGCTGTGTTTCCGCGTAGACGAGCCGCTGGTGTTCGGGGGTTTCGAGGAGGACGAACGGCCCGTTCAACCCCGCGTGCGTGGTGCGCTCCAGCGGCAGGATCTGGAGCATGAGGTTCGGGAGTTCCGAACATGCGCGCAGATGCCGCAACTGCTCGTCCCGGACCGCCATCCCGCCCAGCGGCGCCCGCACCACGGGCTCCCAGACCACGAAACTCGTGATCGGCCCGTTCTTCCCGCGCACGATCGCCTGACGCTCGACCCGGCCCGCCACCAGCCGCGCGATCTCGTCCTCGTCGTAGACCGGCACCCGGCTGCGGAACACCGCCTCCGCGTACGCGTCCGTCTGCAGCAGTCCCGGCAGCACCTGGTTCTGGTACGAGGAGATCGCGATCGCCTCCCGCTCCCGCGCCAGAAACTCCTCCGCCCACAGCGGCACGAGATCCACCTCGGGCATCTTGCTCAGCGCAACCGTCAACGCCCCCTTCGTATCGAGGAGTTCATCCAGTCGCGCCGCGACATCCGGCATCAACCGCCGTCTGCCCTGCTCGATCGAGGCGATCATCTGCTCGCCCAGCCCGAGCGCGTCCCCCAGCGACTGCTGCGTGTACCCGGCCGCCGTCCGGAAGACGGCGAGCAGCGCTCCCACCATCCTCATCGCGGAGGCGTTCCTGCGTGCGGCCCGTGACCGTGGACCTGTCGTGGTTCCCATGGCGTAGAACTCCCCCGCCGCGCCCGTACGTTCACCGCGACGCACCCGTACAAACGCGTTGTACGGGTGCGCACAGGGTTCCATGATGGACACGGAGAGTGACCCGCGTCAGGGAAACGAGAGGATCAGCCCTCCTTGGGCCCGGCGGACTGCACCACCTCGAAGGACCACAGCGTCGCCCCGGTCGCCGCGGGCTTCTGCTGCTCCCCGCCCTTGGCGCCACCGCCGCCGTGGGAGGCCCCCATCTGGGACCGCCACTTCTCGAAGTCCTCCTCGGAGCGCCACCGCGTGTACACGAGGTAGGTGTCGGTGCCCTCGACGGGCCGGAGGAGCTCGAACCACTCGAAGCCGTCGGAGCTCTCCACCGCACCGGCCCGGGCGGCGAACCGCTTCTCCAGTTCCGCGCGCTGCTCTTCGGGGACGGTGAGCACATTGATTTTTACGATGCTGGGCACATGACACCTCTCGTAAAGAGGGGCCCCGGGCTGGGCCCCTGGCCTGGACCGTGTGCGCGCAGTCTGCTACATCCGCCATCCAGGGAGAAAATTGACCCTTCTTTGCCGGTCGTTTGTTGAGATTCACTGGTTGCGGCCCAGCCCAAGCCCTCTCGAAGGAACGACTCGCTATGCGCTTCCCCAGAATCGCCGCGCCGGCCGCGGCGGCGATACTCGTCTTTTTCTCGGCGGGTACCGCCCAGGCACATCACGGTTTCGACGACTTCGACACCGATCGCCTCTATTACATCTCCGGCACCGTCTCGCAGGTCCGCTGGGGTGAGCCTCATTCGTACTTCAACGTGACCATCGACAGCGATCTCCCCGCTGACACCCCCGAGCGCGATCTGCCCGAGGGACTCCAGGACGCCCCCGACAGCGACCCGATCAACGCCGCGCCCTCCTACAGCGGGTCTCAGGACGAGCTGGAGGTCGCCATCGCGCCGCCGAGCTTCACGGGAATGTGGGGCCTGGACCGCGAGCTCGAGGACGGCGAGCGGATCGAAGCCGTCGGTTACGTCGGCAGGAGTCACACCGACGAGTTCCGTCCGGTCGTGTTCTGGTACGAAGAGGGCACGCCCGTCAACCAGGTCCTCAACGAGGAACTGCCGGCGAGGCCGCTGCCGGTCCCGTATCCGGAGGGCGACGCGGCGTCCGCCGACGCCGACCAGGATTCCCCGTCGGCCGCGGCGGACTCCGAGGGCACGTCACCGGCCGTGGTGTGGGGCACGCTCGGTGGCGTCCTGGTCGCCGTCATCGCGGGTGGAGCCTTCTACCTGCGACGACGTTCGCCCCGAGGGTGACGGCGCCCGTCATGGACAGCGTCTTCTCCTGGCTAGAGGACACCGGGTTCGCCGAGGCCGTCCGTGGCACGGCCTACCTGTACCCGATGCTCGAAAGCGTCCACATCATCGGCATCGCCCTCCTCATCGGCCCGGCCGCGGCGTTCGACCTCCGGCTGCTGGGGGTCGGCCGGCGGGTACTGCCGGTGACGACCGCGGCCCACCATCTGCTCCGCATCTCCCACCTCGGCTTCGTGATCGCGGCGGTCACCGGCGTGGTCATGTTCCTGCCCGGCGCGAGCCTCATCGCCGACCGTGGCAGTGCTCCGTGGAAGCTCGGCCTCATCCTGCTCGCGGGTCTGAACATCCTGATCTTCCACCGGCGGACCTACCGCGGTGTGGCCGACTGGGACATGGACCGGCCGACGCCTGTCGCCGCCCGGGTCGCCGCGGTCGTCTCCCTGACGTCGTGGTCGGGCGTCACGATCGCGGGAAGGCTCCTGGCCTACACCTGACGTCGCATCCGCGACCGCCCCTGGCTACGAACGGCTCACGGGCTCTCCCGGGGACCCACGGGCTCGTCGCCGCGCAGGGTGATGCGGTGCATGACCCGGTGCCGGTCGCCGTAGTCGCGGTTGGCGTAGTGGGCGGTGCTGCGGTTGTCCCACAGCGCCACGTCGCCGGGCCGCCAGCGGTGGCGTACGAGATGTTCGGGCTTGGTCAGGTGGGCGTAGAGGATGTCGAGGAGGCCCCGGCTCTCGTACTCGGAGACGTCCGCGATGTGCGAGGTGAAGCCGGGGTTCACGAACAGGCCCTTGCGGCCGCTCTCGGGGTGGACGCGGACCACGGGGTGCTCGACCGGCGTCAGCGCGGTGACGACCTCGCCGTCCCAGACGTTTCCGCGGCCCTGGCGGCGCTGGGCCAGGTAGTAGCCGAACTCGCGGTTGCCGTCGTGCACGGCGGTGAGCGTGTCGACGTACGCGCGCAGGCCCGGGGAGAGCGACTCGTAGGCGAGCTGGCTGTCGGCCCACGTGGTGTCGCCGCCGTTCGGGGGGAGCACGACGGCCCGCAGGATCGAGATCGCGGGTGGGCGGCGGACGAAGGTGACGTCCGTGTGCCAGACGTCCGAGAACCCGCCGTCCTGGCTGTCCAGCGCGTACACCTCGGGCGCCACGTCACCGGAGTCGTGGACCGGGTGCCCGGCGGTGACCTCGCCGAGCCGGCGGCCGAACTCGATCTGCGCGGCGTCGTCCAGCCCGTCCTGGCCACGGACGAAGAGGACCTTGTACGCCACGAGGGTCTCCCTGAGCGCCTGGACCTCCTCGTCGGTGAGGCGGGCGAGGTCGATGCCGTCGATCTCGGCGCCGAAGCCCGGGCCGAGGGGCGTGAGCCGGAGCTGGGGAGGGGTGGTGACCGTCATCTGAGCTTCCCTTCTTGGATACGGCGTTCAGGCCGCGGCCGCCGACTTGACCGCGTGGGACACCTGGGCGCGCAGCTCGGTGAATTCGCGTGACTCGCGCAGCTCGTCGGCGTCGACCTCGCCGCGCGGGAGGTCGACCGGCAGGTCGAGGGCGACGGTGCCGGGGGCCTTGGTCAGGACGACGATGCGGGAGCCGAGGAAGACCGCCTCCTCGGCGGAGTGGGTCACGAAGACGGTGGTCCGGCCCGTGACCCGGCGGACGTCCTCCTGGAGCCGCTCCCGGGTCAGCGCGTCCAGCGCGGCGAACGGCTCGTCGAGCAGGAAGAGGGGGTTCTCGGCGGCCAGGGCGCGGGCGATGGCGACCCGCTGCTGCTGCCCGCCGGAGATCTCCCACACGCGCCGCTTCTCGGTGCCCTCAAGGCCGACACGGGCCAGCAACTCGGCGCGTCTGGCGGGCCATTGGGCGCGCTCGACGCCCGCGTAGCGCAGCGCCAGGTCGATGTTGCCCCGTACGGTCCGCCACGGGAACAGCCGCGGCGACTGGAACACCACTCCGGCCGCCTCGCCGGGCTTCGGCGCGTTGCCGGACACCCGTACCGCGCCCTGCGTCGGCTGCTCGAACCCGGCGATCAGCCGCAGCAGGGTGCTCTTGCCGCAGCCGGAGGCGCCGACGAGGACGAGGAACTCGCCCGCGGGGACGGTGAGATCGACCGGGCCGACGGCGGTGACGGGACCGTACCGGTGGGTGACGTTCTGGATCCGGACGGAACCGTCGACAGGGGTCTCGACGGGCGCTTCCCTGGTCTCACTTGAGGACATCGGGCAGCCCCTTCAGATAGAACGCCTTGCGGACCGCGTCCTCGCCCGGCGCCGCGTCGATCTGCTTCTGGTCGGCGAGGAACGTCGCGGTGTCGGTGACGTAGGTGAGCAGCTTGCCGGGGCTGCCGTCGGTGCCCAGCCAGTCGGCGGAGGCGACCTCCTCAGGGGTGAGGAAGACGCCCTGGGCGAGCTGGGCCTTGGCGTCGGCGGTGCTGATGCCGAGCTCGGTGGCGACGTCCTTGACCGTGCCGTCCGGGTCGGACTTCAGCAGCCGCAGGGCCTCCGCCTCGACCGAGCGCCAGGTGTCGATGGCCTGGGGGTCGCGGGCGATCAGTTCGTCGGAGACGACGGCCAGGTCGAGGGTCGGCTTTCCGGCCGCGCCGATCTCCTTGCTGCTGGTCAACTGGGTGCCGGTCTTGCGGAGTTCGTCGAGGGTGGGCAGCCACACGTACGCGGCATCGATGTCACCGCGCTGCCAGGCGGCGAGGATCGGCTGCGGCTGGAGGTCGACGAGCTTGACGTCGGAGGTCTTGAGCCCGGCCTCGGCGAGCGCGGCGAGCAGGCTGTAGTGGGAGGTGGAGGCGAAGGGCGTGGCGATCGTCTTGCCCTTGAGTCCGGCGACGTCGGTGATGCCGGTGGACTTGCGGGCGACCAGAGCCTCGTTCTCGCCGGCCACATCGAGGATGAAGGCGACCTTGTACGGGATCGGCGAGCTGCCCGAGATCCCGCGGGCGAACGGGCTGGAGCCGAGGGCCGCGATGTCGAGGGACTTGCCGAGGAAGGCCTGGTTGACGCTGGCGCCGGAGTCGAACTTGATCCAGGTGATCTTGTGGTCCGGCAGCGCCTTCTCCAGGAGCTTTCTCTGCTTGACGATCAAGTCGCCGCTGGGGAAGGCGAAGTAGCCGATCCGCAGCTGCTTGGAGCCGCCGGACGAGGCGGCCTCGCTGTCGGAGGAGCAGCCGGTGAGGGCGGCGGAGACGGTGGCGAGGGCGCCGGCGAGGAGGAGACGACGGGAGGGGCCGGGGGAGACAGGGGACATGGCGGTGCCGTTTCTGTGCAAGGGAGTTGAGGGGGACTGGGTGGGCCTAGACGCGGCCGCGCCAGGGGACGACGGCACGCTCCAGCCGTAGCAGCAGCCCGTCGATGACCAGCCCGGAGACGCCGATGGCGATGATGCCGACCAGCACGACCGGGGTGTTGTTGTAGTTGGCGGCGTCCTTGACCATGCCGCCGATGCCGGGCAGGCCGTTGACCAGCTCGGCGGCGACGAGGGAGGAGTAGGCCACGCCGACGGCGAGGCGTACGCCGGTGAGGGTCTCGGGGAGCGCGGAGGGCAGGACGACGTCCTTGACGACGTCCCACCGCGACCCGCCGAGCGCCCGGGCCGCCTCGACGAGACCGCGCGGTACGGCGGCGACGGCGGCCGTCGTGGACACCGCGACCGGCGGGAACGCGGCCACCGCCAGCAGGGTGACCTTCGGCTCCTCGTTGATGCCGAGCCAGATGATGAGCAGCGAGAAGTACGCCAGCGGCGGCAGCGTCCGCAGGAAGGTGATCCAGGGCTCGAACAGCGCGCGGAACCAGCCGACGGTGCCCATCAGCACGCCGAACAGCACCCCGACGAGGATGCCGATACCGGCGCCGAGCGCGATGCGGCGCAGGCTGATGCCGAGGTGCTCGACGAGGGTCGTGCCGTTGTAGCCCCGTACGCCGTCATGCGTCGTGGACACGTCGACGAACGCGTCCCACACCTTCGCCGGCGCCGGCACCAACGTCTCGCTCCACGTCCCGCTCGCCGCGAGCAGCTGCCACAGGGCGAGGAAGAGGAGCAGGGACCCGAAGGGCAGAGCGATGTCGCGCGCCCGCGCCCAAGTGCGGCGCGACGTAGGCGACTTGACGCTCTCTATGGATTCGGGTTCGGCCTTCGACAACTGAGGTGTCGTGGACACGGGCAGCCTCCAACGGGCGCCGAGGGGTGAGCGGTCGCGGCCGTCGCGAAACGGGGACGACGGCCCGAAGAAAGGGGGGAACGCAATCAGACGCGCATCAGAGGCACGTCACCACGGGGTCAGCGCGGGATCAACGACAACACGAAGCCGGGCGTCGGCACAGGTCGATGACCAGGCGTCGCACGAGCGGCTTGTGAATCATGGACAAAGTTGTACAGCAGCCACGGCCCCCCACCAAGGGGCGTCTTACTTCCTGGACCGGGGCGTTCTCAGAACGTGCCGAGGAAGGTGCCGGGCCAGGAGCTGTGCCCGTCACCGCATCCGCCATGGGCGAGGCGCCGGCCCGTTCGACGGACCGGCGCCTCAAGGGAGTCAGCGCAGGGTGCCGATGCGTTCCACCCGGTCGCTCACCCCGTTCCGCAGCTCACTCAGCGTCGTACCGGAAGGAGCCACCGTGGGCGTGGACGACGGCGGCTGCGTCTCGTCCGCGCAACTGGCGCCCCGCTTCGGGACCTTGAGGTCGACGAGGTAGGCCGTCACCGCGTCCGTCGCGCACGCGCTGCGGCCGAACGCCGTGTGTCCCTCGGCCTCGAACGTGAGCAGCCGTCCGTTGTCGAGCTCGCGCGACAGCGCCACCGCGTCTCGGTACGGGGTGTCCGGGTCGCCGGTCGTACCGAGGACGAGGATCGGTGCGGAGCCCTCCGCCTCGAAGGGGCCGCCGTAGCGGCTGACCTGCTCGCCGGGCCACTGGACGCAGGCCGGGGCGTGCTGGTGGTCGTAGGTCGGCGGGCCGTAGGCCATGGCGGGGCCGAGGAGCGGGGCCAGCCGGGCGTTGGTGGTGACCTCGCGCTTCAGGCGGGCCGGGCTCTTCGGGTAGTCCTTGTCGACGCACTCGACGACCACGTTCGGGCCGAGGAAGTCGAAGCTGGCCGGGGACGGCGGCCGCAGCAGGAAGGACGTGTTGTCGCGCAGCTGCGCCTTGCGCAGGGCGCCGCCGAGGGCGGGCCAGATGACCTTGCCCTCGTTGATGTTGAACATCAGGCGGTACACGAGGGTGTAGCCGCCCGCCCGGCCGCCGCTCGCGGTCACCACCGGGTTCGCGTCCAGGTCCGCCTTCAGCTTCGCGAAGGCTCCGCGCGGGTCGCCGTCGCCGAACCCGCAGGTCGCCTGGTCCGCGGCGCACCAGTCGAGGAAGCGGCCCATCGCGCCGTCCAGGGCGAGGTACTGGGTCCGGTCGTAGGTGTACGGCTGGTTCGCGTAGCGCTCCGGGTCGTACGCCCCGTCGAGCGCGAGGGCCCGCACCCGCTCCGGGAACAGGGACGCGTACACCGTGCCGATGTAGCTGCCGAACGAGCGGCCGTAGTAGGTGAGTTGCTCCTCGCCGAGCGCCTGCCGCAGCAGGTCGATGTCCCGGGCGACGTACTCCGTGCCGACATACGGCAGCAGGGCGCCCGCGTTGTCCTGGCAGGCCTGGTCGAAGTCGGCGGCCTGGCGTACGGCGGGTTCGTAGGCGTCGGGGCCGGGGACGCCCTTGGCCGCGGTGACGGCGGCCGTGTACGTGGGGTCGTCCCAGCACTGGAGCGCGGAGCTGCGGCCGACGCCCCGCACGTCGTAGCCGAAGACGTCGAAGGAGTCGCGCAGGTCGGCGGGGAGATCGGCGTAGTTGTTGCGGACGAAGTCCACGCCGGAGTTGCCGGGGCCGCCGGGCTGGAGGAAGAGGGTGCCCTTGCGTTCGGCCTGGTCAGTGGCCTTCTTGCGGATGACGGCAAGGGTGATGGTGGTGCCCTGCGGGTCGCGGTAATCGAGCGGCACGGCGGCGTTCGCACACTCGAAGCCGCCCTGGCAGTCCGCCCAGGCGAGCGTCGGCACCGGGGCCGTGGCGGTCCGGGCGGGTGCTGCCTGGACTGCCCCGGCCCCGGCTATGACGAGCGCTATCGCCGCCGCGCCGATGGTTTTCAGTGGTCTGAGCAAGGTGTGTTCCCCCTGTAGCTGATGTGACGCCAAGAACCCGTGGATGAAGAGGAGTTCGAGGGGTTTCCAGTTCCACAGGGAACGCACAGATGTTTCCGGGATGCCGCCCCGGCGTTCTCTCATGTGAACAGAAATCAGCTACCGGACTATTGACGTGCTCAGGCCAGCACTCCTACCTTCCGGGGGGAAAGCGCTTTCCAAGCCTTGTTTTCGGCCCATCAGCTCCACCCCTCTGGCACGACCCGCACCGTCCTGGAGATGGAGATCCACGATGCACCTGAGACCCGTCATCGCCTGCGCCACCCTCCTGGGAGGCACCCTCGTCGCCCTGTCCGGCCCCACCGCACAGGCGGCCACCACGCGCTACGAGGCCGAGACCGCCCCGGCCGTCTGCACCGGCGCCATCGAGACCGAGTGGACCGGCTACTCCGGCAGCGGCTTCTGCAACGCCACCAACTCCACGAGCGGCTACGCCCAGTTCACCGTCACCGCACCCGCGGCCGGCACCGCGACCGTGGCCGTCCGCTTCGCCAACGGCACCACCACCGCCCGACCGGCGAACATCATCGTGAACGGAACGACGGTCAGCACGGCCTCCTTCGAGGGCACCGGCACCTGGTCCGGCTGGACCACCAAGACCCTGACCGTGCCGGTCAATTCGGGCAGCAACACCATCCGGCTCAGCCCGACCACGGCCAACGGCCTGCCCAACGTCGACCACCTCGACGCCACGACCGCCGACGGCGGCACCACACCTCCCACCAGCGGCGCCCTCTACGTCTCGCCCAGCGGCACCGCCGCCGCGGCCGGCACGATCGACGCCCCCACCACCCTCGCCTCGGCGATCGGCAAGGTGGCCTCGGGCGGCACGATCTACCTGCGCGGAGGGACGTACACCTACTCCTCGACGGTCACCGTCCCGGTGGGCAGCAACGGGACGTCGAGCGCCCGCACCACGATCGCCGCCTACGCGGCCGAGAAGCCCGTGCTCAACTTCGCGGCGCAGACCGAGAGTTCGTCGAACCGCGGGCTCCAGATCAACGGCAACTACTGGCACGTCAAGGGCCTCGTCGTCGAGCGCGCCGGGGACAACGGGATCTACGTCGGCGGCAGCAACAACGTCATCGAGCGCACGGTGACCCGCTACAACCGCGACACCGGACTCCAGCTCGGCCGGATCGCCTCCACCACCCCGACCAGCCAGTGGCCGGCCAACAACCTGATCCTCAGCGCCGAGTCGCACGACAACGCCGACTCCGACGGCGAGGACGCGGACGGCTTCGCCGCGAAGCTGACGGTCGGCGCCGGGAACGTCTTCCGGTACGCCGTCGCCCACCACAACATCGACGACGGCTGGGACCTCTACACCTACTCCGACTACGACCCGATCGGCACGGTGACCATCGAGGACTCCCTGTCCTACGGCAACGGCACCCTCAGCGACGGCTCGCAGGCCGGCAACGGCGACCGCAACGGCTACAAGCTCGGCGGCGAGGACGTGCCGATCAACCACGTCGTGCGGCGCAGCATCGCCTACGGCAACGGAAAGCACGGGTTCACCTACAACAGCAACCCGGGCTCGATGACGATCTCCAACAACCTGAGCGTCGACAACACCGAACGCAACTTCAACTTCGACGCCGGCACCTCGGTGTTCCGGAACAACACCTCGTGCCGCGGCGGCAGCGGCACCAACGACCGGATCATCGGCAACTCCGACAGCTCCAACCAGTTCTGGTCCGGCACCAACGGCTCCCGCTGCTCCGCCTACTCCGGCGCCCTGGCCTGGTCCTTCGCCTCGGACGGCACGCTGGTCGTGACGATCGGCGGCACCCGGGTCACGCTGTAGGGCCGCGTTCCGCGGATGAGGCCCGGGTCCCCGACCCGGGCCTTTCGCGCGCGATACGGCAGTCTGGGTCCCGTGAGCGAGAACTCCAGCGAAACCCTGTTCATCAAGATCTGCGGCCTGAAGACCGAGCGGGACGTCGACACGGCCGTCGAGGCCGGCGCCGACGCCATCGGCTTCGTCTTCTCGCAGAGCCCGCGCCGGGTCGACGCCGCCACGGCCGCCCGGCTCAGCCGCCGGGTGCCCGAGCACGTCCTGACGGTCGGCGTCTTCCGCGAGGAGCCCCTGGACTTCGTACGGGCCATGGCCGACGAGTCCGGCATCCGCGCCGTCCAGCTGCACGGCCCCGAGGACCACGCGTACTACGCCGACCTCGCCACCGGCGACTGGACCCTGATCCGCGCCGCCGCCTTCGGCGACTCCGTACCCCGCGTCGGCGAGTACGGCGAGGACATGCTCCTCCTCGACGCCCCCGTCCCCGGCTCCGGCATCGCCTGGGACTGGTCCAGCAAGCCCCACGCCGCCCCCGGCGAGAAATGGCTCCTGGCCGGCGGCCTCACCCCCGACAACGTCCGGGAAGCCGTCGAGGCGACCAGCCCCTGGGGCGTGGACGTCTCCAGCGGAGTGGAACACGCCCGAGGCGTAAAGGACCCGGCCCTGATCACAGCATTCGTAAAGGCGGCCCGCCCCGTGAGGTGACCGCCCGGGGCGGGGGCCGGGCTGGGGCGGGCGGGACTGGCGGATCCGTCCCGCTCGGGTCGGCGCTCACCTGCGCGGTTACCGTTCTGCCGATCGCTTACGGCGGGGGCGTCGCCGGGGCCATCGGGCCTGCCGCGCGGAGGTGTCGGGTCAGGCGGGACTCCTCCGTGTCCTCCCGGGTGGTCAGGGCTCGGGCCAGGGCCGCGTGGCGGAGTTGGCGGGAGGACGGGGTCTGGGTGCCGAGGATGACGTCGCGGGCCAGTTCGGGGAGGCGGTAGCGGCCGCGGTCGGTGTCCCAGAGGAGGATGCGGGCCGTCACGGCGGCGTCGATCAGGGGGAGGAGCTCGTCCGGGGCCAGGGACTGGACCTCGGCGAGGAGGGGTACGTCGAGCCAGTCGCCGTCGGCGGCGGCGTACGTGAGCATCGTGCGGGCCTCGTCGGGCAGTTCGAGCAGCCGCGCGTGGAGGAGGTTGCGGATCGCGGCCGGTACCTGGGCCGACGGACCGGTGCGTTCCCCGGGCGGGAGCTCGATCAGCTCGGACAGGGTGAACGGGTGCCCCTCGGCCCGCCGGTGCAGCGCCGCCGCCTCCCCGGGCGGGACGTCCTCGCCGCGCGCCGCGAGCAGTTCGGCCACGTCGTCGGCGGTCAGCGGCCCCAGGGTCAGCCAGGCCGCGCCGAGCAGGGCGAGGTCCGCGAGCAGCAGGCTGGAGTGCGGACTGTCGCCGTTGCGCAGGGTGCACACGAACAGGACGGGTCCCTCCCGCAGCACCTGCGTGAGCCGCCGCAGCAGCCGGTGGAAACCCTGCGGCGCCTGGTCGAGGTCGTCGACGACACACAGGGTGGGGCCGACCGTGAGCTCATGGACGACCGTGGCGAGCGGGTCCTTCTGGGCGACCTCGTCCTGCGCGGAGTCCCTGCCGTCCTGCCGCAGCGCGTCGAGGATCTGCACGGTCGGACAGGTCCGGGAGATCCCCCGGTTGCCGCTCAGCGCCTGCCCCGCCCGGGTGCGGGCGACGGTGAACCCGGCGGCCAGCGCCCGCGCCGACAGCTCCTCCACCAGCCGCGTCTTGCCGTACCCCTGCTCGCCCTGGACCACCGCCCACCGGGGGCGGCCCGCCGCGGCGGCCGACAGCAGCGCGGAGAGCTGCGCGGTCTCCTCACCCCGGCCCACGAAGGGATCGGGGTCCTGGTGCGGGACGGGCGGGAGGACCGTACCGGTCGCCGGGGCGCCGAGGATGACGGCGTCGTGCCGGAGTATCGCCGTGTGCAGCTCCCTGAGCTGGGGGCTGGGGTCCAGGCCGAGGTCGGTGGCGAGCGTGTCCCGGAACCGCTCGTACCGTTCGAGGGCCTCCACCGGCCGGCCCGCCGCGTACAGCGCGCGCATCAGCAGCGCCCAGGTCGTCTCCCGCAGCGGGGCCTTGGCGAGGAGGTGCTCGGCGACGGCGATCGCGTGTGCCGGTTCGCCCTGCTGGAGGAGGATCGCTGACCGGAGTTCCATGGCGTCGTGGAGCAGCCCGGCGATCCGGGTGCGCTCGCGGACCGCGAAGGCGTGCTCGCGGGCCTCGGCCAGCGGCTCGCCGCGCCACAGGGCGGCCGCGGCCTCGATCTCCTGGCGGGCGAGGGGGAGCTGACGGGCGCGCAGCGCTTCGCGGGCCCGGTTCACGGACTGTTTGAACAGCGTGGTGTCCCGGGCCTCGCGGGGCACCTTCAGGGCGTATCCGGACGGGCCGCTGACCAGCATGGTGGAGCGGCCCTGCCGGACCGGGTCGAGGACCGCGCGCAGCCGGCTGACATGGGCGCGCACGGAGGAGGCGGCGCCGGTCGGCCGCTCCGTCGGCCACAGGTCGCGCAGCAGGGTCTCCTGGGAGACGGGGCGGCCGTTCTCCAGGAGCAGCCGGACGAGCAGCAGCCGGCGTTGTCTGGGCCCGAGGTCGAGCGGGGTGTCGCCGTGCAGCACCTCGACGGGGCCGAGCGTGCCGAACCGCAGCGTGTGTGTGTCACGTGAGTCCAACGGTCGACGCCCTCCCTGGCGACATCGGAGCAGCAGGCTACGTGATGAAGGAGACAGCGCTTTCGCCCCGGGCGTTCCAGAGCCGGCGACAACGACAACGTACTGACAAGTTCCGGGCAACACCCCGCGGTTACCTTCGGACCTCCGTGACCGGGAAGCAGAAGGAACCCATGCGTAGAGTGAAGTCAGTCCTCGTCAGCGCCGTCCTGGCGGTCGCCGGCCTCGCGTCGACCGCCGCGACTCCCGCCCGGGCGGCGACCGGAGGGGAGTACGTGGCCCTGGGTGACTCGTACGCGTCCGGCGTCGGAGCCGGCCACTACGACAGCGCCAGTGGCGACTGCAAGCGCAGCGCGGTCGGCTATCCGGCGCTGTGGGCGGGCGTGCACGAGGAGTACCAGCTGAAGGACGTCTCGTGCAGCGGCGCGACCATCGCGGACGTGCGCGCCGACCAGCTGTCCGCGCTGAGCACCGACACCGATTTCGTCACCCTCACCATCGGCGGCAACGACGCCCAGTTCTCCAGCGTCGTCCAGGCCTGTCTCACGGAGTCCGACAGCTACTGCAAGACGGCGACGGACTGGATGTCGTACTACGCGAAGAACCAACTGGTGGACGAACTCGCCGCGCTCTACAAGGACATCAAGACCCGCGCACCGCACGCCACCGTCACCGTCCTCGGCTACCCGCAGGCCCTCTCCACGACCGGCGCCTGCCCCCTGATCGACCTCAGCCCCGCCAAGCGCACCTACATGAACGCCTTCGCCGACGCCCTCGCCGACGGCACCAGGGCCGCGGCGGCCAAGGAGCCGGTCACCTTCCTCGACGTACGCCCGGCGTTCAAGAACCACGGCGCCTGCGGCTCCGACCCGTGGCTCAACGATCTGAACGCCGGGACCGAGGTCTTCCACCCCACCCTGGCCGGCTATATCGCGGGCTATTACGGGCAGTTGGAAGCCCACTGGGGCTGATCCCGCCGCCCGCCTGCACGGATGTTCCCTCTTCCGCGTCGGAGACGAGGGCGTCCCGCGCGGCTGACACGACACCATCCCACTCACCGGTTCCGGCTCACAGCCCGAACAACCCCGCCGCGTTGTCGTGACACACCCCCCGCAGCCACTCCTCCCCGAGATCCAGTCGCTCCAGGGCACGCAGCTGATGCACATACGGATAGGGGATGTTGGGGAAGTCGGTGCCGAGGAGGATGCGGTCGCCGAGGCCGGTCAGGCGGGGCAGGGACCGGTGGGGGAACGGGGCCAGGCCCTCGGTGAAGTCGGTGAACGCCATCGTCGTGTCCAGCCGCACCTCCCCGTACCGCTCCGCGAGGCCGAGGAAATCCTCGTACTCGGGCATCCCCATGTGCGCGACGATCAGCCGCAGCCGGGGATGGCGCCCCAGCACCCGGCCGACCGGCTCGGGGCCGGTGTGCTTTCCGGGCGCGGGCCCGGAGCCGCAGTGGATGACGACAGGGACCCCCGTCTCCGCCAACAACCCCCAGGCTCCGTCGAGGAGTTCGTCGGCCGGGTCGTACGCCCCCACCTGCACATGCGCCTTGAAGACCCGCGCACCCGCCTCGACGGCCTCGCGGACGTAGGCCTCGGTGTCCGGCTCGGGAAAGAGCGTGGCGGTGTGCAGACAGTCGGGCGTGCGCAGGGCGAAGCCGGCCGCCCAGTCGTTCAGCCACCGGGCCATGCCCGGCTTGTGGGGGTAGAGCATCGAGGTGAAGGCCCGTACGCCGAACTCCCGCAGCAGTGCCGCCCGTTCCGCCTCCTCCTGCCGGTAGGTGATCGGCCACTCCAGACCGCCGGTCAGCGGTCCGAGCGCGTCGAAGTACTCCCAGACCTTGCGCAGGACCCGCTCGGGCATGAAGTGCGTGTGCACGTCGATCAGCCCGGGCAGCCCGAGCCGCCCCCAGAAGCGGCGCACCTCGCCGGCTTCCCCGTCCGAAGTCCCGTCACGCGTGGCCGCTTGATCGCTCATGCCGCCCACGATCGCCTCCGACGAGGCGGCGCGTCCACCCCGTACCGCACCCCGCGGAGCCTCGTTACAAGGGCCACTCCCGCCTGTCAAGTCGTGTGCTTTACCGACTGGTTGGGCTCCCGGCGCCGGCGGACTCTTGAGTCACGGCCCGAACGGCGGGCCCGACTCAAGGAGACGGAAATGGCCGAGAACATCAACGAGATGCAGTCCGCCCAGGTCGAGGACCAGGTCGAGACCAAGGTCGCCGCGGACCTGGACGTCGAGATCGAGCTCGAGACGGCGGAGACCTCCTTCACCTACACCGAGCCGCGCCTCGCCTGAGCCGTCGGCCGAGAGCTTCCACCACCGCGACCCGCGGGGTGACAGCGGCCGTGACGACGGCCCGCACTCGGGGCGGGACCTCGGATCCGAGGTCCCGCCCCAGCTCTTCGCCCCCAGGACGCGAACGGAGCGAAGCAGTAGCGACGACGGAGCGACGAAGGAGGAACAGCAGTGAAGGCGATCCCCGCCGACCTGGCCGAACAGGCGCGTTCGGTCGTCATCGAAGTGGCCGCGACCGAGCGGCTCGCCGCGGTCTTCCACCGCAGTCTGGCCCGCCGAGCCGCGGCCGGACTGAGCGAGACCGAGCGCCCCCTCGTGGAGGAACTGGTCCGCGGTGCCCGACGGCTCGCCCCGGCCACCGTCCACTCCGTCTACAAGGGCGGCGCCCCGGAGCCCGGCCTCACCGAGCTGACGCGCCGGCTGACGGAAGCCGGGACACCCGGACCCACCGAGGTCTACACCGGGCGTACCGACCCGCTGTGGCTGCGCGACGGGTTCCAGGAAGTACTGCGCTCCCTCAACTGGGGCGAGGAGGAGGCGGGAACGGTCGTCGTCGATCTCCCCGACGAGGTGCGGACCGCGCTGGGCCTCGCCCGGCAGGCCCTCGCCGCCTGCTGGCCCGAGGCGTGGGCCGAGCACAACACGCTGGTGCGCTACCTGGTCTTCGCCCGCGGGCCGCTGCGATCCGCCACCGTCCAGAGCACCTACGGCACCGTCTACGCCGAGGTCGAGGAGGCGAGCGACCCGCTGCGCATGTACGAACTGCTGCTGCACGAGACCGCCCATCACTCGCTGGCCCTGCGCGAACAGTTCACCCGCTTCATCGCCAACCCCGAGGCCGTGGGCACCCATGCGCTACGCCCCGACCCCCGGCCGCTGCGCGGTGTCCTGCACGCCGCGTTCGTCATGTGCCGTGTCGCCGAGGGGTTCCGCCGCTATCTGGACGTCCATCCCGAAGGAGGCCCCCTGGACGGCTGCCCCGTCGAGGAGCGGCGCCGCTTCGCCCTGGACTCGCTCGACGACGCGCTGACCCTCCTGGACGACACGGCCCGATGGACCGACGACGGCAGGGCGCTGCGGGCGTCGATGGGAGCCTGCCTGGCGCGAGAGGGCGTGCCTTCATGACGCCGGCCACCGCCGCGGCACCGCGGTTCGGTGTCGCCGGACGCAGTACGGCGGAGCACACCGCGCTCCCGTCGGAGGCGGATCAGCGCTGGCAGTTCAGCAACCAGTGGGAAATGCTCGAACTCGCCGACGGCTCCCTGTTCTTCGACAGTGTCTACGCCGATCACCGGGTGATCTCCGGGCCGCCCGAGGCGCTGCGCCGCATCCTGCTGCTCATCGAGAGCGACCGGCCGACGCTGAAGGAAGCCGCCGCCCGTGTCGTCGGCGCTGCCTCGGCCGACGTCGTCGACCGGGTGGCCCGGCTCCTCGCCCCGCTGGCCCGGGCGGGCATCCTCGTGCCGCTGCGCGACGGTGAGCGCCCGGCGTGGGCCGACGACGCGCTGGTCGAGCGCTTCTCCACCGAACTGGAGTGGCTGGGCAGCCTGTCCACCGACGCCCAGGGTCACTGGGACTACTTCGGCCGGCTGCGCGAGGCCCACGTCGCCGTCATCGGCCTCGGCGGGGCGGGCAGTCTGCTGGCCCAGGCTCTCACCGCCGTCGGGGTGGGACGGCTGACCCTCGTCGACGGCGACACCGTGGAGCCGTCCAACCTGGTCCGGCAGATCCTCTACAGCCCGGACCAGAGCGGACAGGGCAAGGCCGCCTGCCTCGCCGGGCAGCTGACGCGCTTCTCCCCGTACACCTCCCACCGGGTCCTGGACCAGTACGTCCGCGACCGTCAGGACGTGCTGCGCTGCATCGAGGGAGCCGACTTCGTGGCGGTCTGCGCCGACGCGCCGCGCTTCGTCCTCAACCGGTGGATCGACGAGGCCTGCAAGGAGAACCGCACGCCCTACCTGGGCGCCTTCGCCGGATCGGTCGGCCCGATGTACCGGCCCGGCGCCGGTGGCTGCTTCGGCTGTCTGGAACACCGGCTGCGCGCCGAACTGGGCGACCGCCACGACCTGTTGGTGGACGCCCTCGCGGCCAAGACGTCCTGGCGCTATCCGGCCTTCGTGTCCGGGCCGCTGACCGTGGCCCACCTGATGACCACGGAGATCGTCCTGCATCTGACCGGTGCCGCGCCGCCGTCCACCGCCGGTGGAGTGGTGCGGTTCCAACACCCCCACACCGTGCTGGAGCCGTTCCCCGGACACCCCGCCTGTGACTGTGCCGAGAGCGCCCGCGGTCCGGCGGCCGGCTGAGCGAACGACCGGATCGGCGAACGAGGAGAGCAAGCCCATGAAGAACGCCTTGACGAACTACCGGAGCATCGCGCACGTCCCCGAGGCCCGACGGCTGCTCGCGGCGGACGCGATCTCCAAGGCCGGCGACTGGATCCTCTACGTCGCCATGAGTGTGCTGGTCTTCGAGGCGGGCGGGGCCGGTGCGCTGTCCCTGTTCACGGCCCTGCGGGTCGTCGTGCCCTTCGCACTGGGCCCCTGGGCGGGGCGGTGGGGGGCGGTGCTCGCGCCCCGGACGCTCATGATCGTCGCCGATGCGCTGCGGGCCCTGCTGCTCCTGCTGGCCGCCGCCGCGGCCGCCGCCGACCAGCCGGCCTGGCTGCTGGTGGTCCTGGTGGTGGGGTGCGCCTCGGTGAGCGCCTTCCACGGACCGGCCGAGCGCCGCTTCCAGCGCGATGTGATCGACAGCGAACAGCGGGCCGGCTTCAACGCCGTGCTCGGCGCGACCGGCACCACGGTCATCGTCGTCGCCCCCGCGGTCGGCGGCCTGCTGACCACCACGGTCGGCAATGTCGGCGCCCTGGTCGCGGACGCGGCCAGCTTCCTGCTGTCCATGGCCTTCGTCCTCTCGGTACGACCGCCCGCGACCACCGAGGAGCCGCGCCGGCCGGCGCCGGCCGCCTCGCCCGTCGGACTGCGCGGCGGTGCCCTCGCCACCGCCGTCCGGGCCATGCGCAAGGACCCGGTCGTGCTGGCCTGCGTCGTGACCCAGGCGGTCGCCTGCACCGTGGCCGGCGCCTCGCTGGTCCTGCTGCCCCTGCTCGGCGACCGTCTGGACGCCGGGGACGGGGCGATCGGCTGGCTGACCGCCGCCGTCGGCATCGGCAGCGTCGTCGGGGTCCTGATCGGCGGCAGGGTCGCCACCCAGGGACACCTTCTGCTGTGCGTGACCAGCGTCGTGTCGATGGGGGCGGTGCTCGGGCTGCTCGGCTCCAGCCCGGACCTGCTGATCGCGCTGGTGTGCGCGGTGGCCCTGGGCGCGGCGGCCAACATCCCGGAACCGATGTACTGGACGTCGTACGCCGACCGGGTCGGCAAGGACGACTCCGGTCCCTTCTACGGTCTGGTCGAGTCGTCCATCACCGGCGGCTTCGCGCTCGGCGGGGTGCTCCTCGGCGTGGCGGTCGCGGCGTTCGACACGGTCTCCGGCACCTGGGTCCTCGGCCTGGCGGGCAGCGGCCTCGCCGCCCTGGCCTTCCTGCCGGCCCTGCGCCATCACCGGGCCCGTTCGCAGCCGGTGACCGTCCCCGCCCCGGCCACGGAGCCCGCGTCATGACCACGGTGGCGGACGACCGCGCACGCGCCCTGACCCGGGCGAGCGCGGACGCGGCGGCGCTGGCCGGTGCGGGCGGACCGGCCTGTGTGACGGTCCGCTGCCACCGTCGCGCGGCCGCCGCGGCCACCCGCACGGGCTCCGGACCCGTCGACCTCCGCCGGATCACCGACCACACCCGCCAGAACACCACCGCGTTCGCCCTCGTTCCGGGAGCGGACGGGGGCCCGTACGGCGTGCGGCACGCGGCGGTCGACGGGTACGGGACGGATGCGGTGCGGGAGGTTGTGAGTCGCGCGGTGGACGGCGACCGCCTCGGGGCTCCGGCCGGTCCGGATCTGCCCTTGGCCGTGCCGCCGGCCGGGGAGCGGGACGCGGCGGATCTCGTCGAGGCGATCCTCCGGCGGTTGCCCGGCGTCGCGGGGTACGAGGTGATCGCCGAGGCCCACACGGTCGTGGAGGAGCGACTGTTCGTGCCCGCGCGGGGGCTCGCGGTACGCGAGACCCTGCGCACCGCGGCCGTCGTCGTGGACGTGCTCGGGGCGGGGCGGCGGATCGCGGATGCCGACGCCGGCTGGAGCGGTGAGGTGCCGGAGGGGCTGGACTCGCTCGCCGAGCGCGTGGAGGCGGCGGTACGACGGGCCGGTGCGCGCCCCCGGACCGTCGCGCCCCGCGTACAGCTGCTGCTCGTGGACGGCAGCGCCGGCGCCTTCCTGCACGAGGTCTGCGGTCACCTGCTGGAGAGCACCGGGCACCGCCCGTCCCTGCTGGCGCAGGACGGCGGCCGTCCCGTGGCGTTCGACGGGCTCGGTGTCGACGACGACCCCACCCGCGCCTTGAGCTTCGGAGCGCACCGGTACACGATGCTGGGCGAGCCCACCCGCCGGCGCCCCCTGCTCACCGCCGGGCGGCTGACGGGCCTGCTCGCCGACACCCCCGACGGCCCGTGGCGCACCGAGGACGCCCGGTACGCCCCGCAGCCCCGTATGAGTCACCTCGCCCTGGCACCCGCGCCCGCCCCGACGGCCCTGGACACCGCCCTCGGTGAGACCACCGCCCCCGTGATCCGCGTCCACCGGCTGGGCTTCGGCTCGCTGGACCACCGGGACGGCACCGTCGTACTGGAGGTCAAGGACGCGACGTACCGGGACGGCACCGCCGAGCACCGGCTGGAGCCGTTCGTGGTCACGGCGGAGGCACGTCAACTTCTTCTGGAGGTGAGGGCATTGGGCTGCGCCGCCACTGTCCGGCCGTGGTCCGCGTACTGCCTGGCGACCTCCGGCAGCCTCCCGGTCGGCGCCACCACCCCCACCCTCCTCACCGGCGTCGTCACGACCCACCCGCACCGTCGGCTCGCCCCACCACGAGCCGCGGTTGCCCGGACCGCACCGGGACCCGGCGCATGACGACCGGCCACGGAAGCGGGCGCGCCCCGGAGCGAACCGGGACCCGGCGCACGACGACCGACCACGGAGACAGGCGAGCCCCCGACCGCACCGGGACCCGGCGCACGATCACCGGCCACGGAGACACGCGCGCCCCGGCCCCGACCTCCGAAGTCCCGGCGCGGGAAAGCCGATCGGCGGCCGACATGCCCCACCCCGGCCACTTCACCGTCGTCGGGCCCGCCCTCGTACGTCTTCCCCTCGCCCCGGCGGACCGTGCTGTCGGCGGCGTCGCTCCGGCCTCGGCGGCGCCCACTGCCGAGCAACTGCGGGCCCGTATAGCGGAGTTGCTGCGCGACGACGTACTCCGGGAGGCCGTCGCGCTGGCGAGTCCGTCCACGGCGCTGGTCTGCCGGCAGTCCCTGGACCGGCTTCCGGAGAAGCGGCTGCGGTCGCTGGCGGCCAGTCTGACCGCCTACGCGGCACGTATGCGGGGGCGCGCGACACCGTTCGGGCTGTTCGCGGGGGTGACCGTGGCACCGTTCACGGACACGGCCCGCGGGCAGATGGCCCCGCCGCACCGCCATCGCCGCGCGGTACGCCCGGACGCGGCGTGGCTGCGCACGGTCGTGCAGGCACTGGCACGGTCCCCGCGGAGCCTGACCGCGCTGACCTACACGGCCAGTCCCGCCGTACGGCGTGACGGTGCCACCCATGTGCTGCCGGCCCCGGACGCACGCGTCAGCCGCGTGGCGCTGCGGACCACGCCCCCGCTCGACGCCGTCCTGGACGCCGCCGCCCGCCCGGCCAGGGGCGACAGCCTCCAGGCGGCGGCGCGAGCCCACGGGCTCTCCCCGCGGGACGCCGGACGGCTGCTCGCCACACTCGTCACACACGGCTTCCTCGTCTGCGAACTCCAGCCGCCCGCCCACTCCGACGACCCCCTCGGCCACGTCCTGGACCGTCTGCGCCGAGCAGCACTGCACCCCGAACCGACGCGGCTCATCGAGGAGTACGAGGCCGCCCTGACCGCCTATGCGGACACCCCGCCGGGTGAGGCCGAGGACGCCCTCGCCCGCGTCCACGACCTCGCCGACCGGGTCGCGCGGTCGGCCGGCGCGGACCCGGGCACGGGCAGCCCCCTGCACGTGGACACTCTGGTCGAGGCCGACATCGCGTTCGGCCCCGAGGTCCGCGCGGAGGCGGAGCGGGCGGCAGCCGTCCTCGCCCGGTTCGCCACGGCCCGCGAGCGCGGGCACATACAGCGGCACCTACGACACGTCAGTGGCGGTTACGCGGTGCCGCTCGCCGAGTTCCACTGCCCACCACTCCCGACTCGCTCGCCCTCCACCCACCCGGCGCTGCTCGCCGCGTACGCGGACGCCCTGCGGGAGGGGCGACCGGAGATCGTGCTGGACGACGCCCTGCTGGACGCGGTCGCCCCGGCGGCCGGGACGGCGCCGGTCACGGAACTCGACCTCTTCGCGGTCGTCGCCGCGCCCGGCCTGGCGGCGCTGCGACGCGGCGACTTCGAGCTGCATGTGCGCCGGCCCGCCAGTACCAGCGCGGGCACCGCACTGGCCCGCTTCGCTCCCGCGCTCGGCCCCGCCGGCGAACAGGCGCTGCGCACCGTCCACGACCGGACCGACCAGGTCGCCGCCGGCCGGGCGGGCGGGCCCGTCGTCCTCGCCGACATCACCTACCGGCCCCGGCAGGCCCCCGCCGAGAACGTCGCCCGAGCCACTCTGACCCGGCCCGCCCGCATCCACACCAACAGCCCGGCCGACGGCTCCCGCACCGGTGACCTCCACCTCCAGGACCTGCTGCTCTTCCCCGGCGCCGACGGCCCCCAGGTCTGGTCCCGCGCCCTCGGCACCCGCGTGCTCCCCAGGGCGGCGACCGCCCTCAACGCCGAGACCACCGGCCCCCACAGCGCCCACCTCCTCGCCGCGGCCGCCGGGGAGAACCTCGCCCTCGGCTTCGACTGGGGAGCCCTCGCCACCGCACCCTGGCTGCCACGCGTACGTCGCGGACGCACCGTCCTCAGCCCGCAGACCTGGCGCCTGGAGCCGGCCCTCACCCACGGCCCCTCCTGGCACGAGCGGTTCGCCCAGTGGTGCCGCCGATGGAACGTGCCCTCACACGTCACGCTGGTCGACGGCGACCGCCAACTCTCCCTCCACCTCGACGACCCCGTGGACCTCCACCTACTGCACCGCCAGACCCAGAAAAGCCCCACGACCCTGACCGAACCCCTGTCCCACGACCATGCCTGGGCGCACTCCCCCCACGGCACCCACCTGGTAGAGGCCGTCTTCCCCCTGACCACGACAGACACCCCCGCCCCGCCCACGACAACACCGGCGGCCGGCCCCTCCGTCACCCCGTCGGACCGGCGGCGCCACGGCGCGCCTCCCGAGCGCCCTCGCCCCCTACCCCCCGTCCTGCCCGGTGGCGCATGGCTGCGTGCTGTCGTGGGGTGCCCGGGTGGGCGGTGGGCGGTGCTGCGCGGGCGGTTGTCCGAAGTGTTCGGTGGGCGCCGGTGGTTCTTCACCCACGTTGACCACGAGCACGCCGAACTCTGTGTCCGCCTCGCGCAGGAGGACACCTGGGGCAGCCTGCTGGCCCGGCTGTCCGGCACCCTGGCCGACGACCCCGCCGTCGAAGGGCCGACGATCCTGCCCTACCCGCGGGACGCCGGGTTCGGTACGCCGGTGGCGCAGCCGGACTTGGCGGAGCGGTGGGCGGCGGTCGACACCCGGTGCGCGCTGGCCGCGCTGGGGGCCGGTGAACCGTACGTACCGCTGCTCGGCGTGCTGGACCTCGCCGCGCGGCTCAGCACCGAGGGCGGCGCCTCGCCCCTCGCGGACATCACCCCGGACCGTCGGGGCTTCTCACCCCAACGGCGAGCCGTGCTACCGCTGTTGACGGACCCGGCCCGGCGGGACAACGAGCTGCCCTCGGAGCTGACCGAGCTGTGGGAGGAGCGCGCGACCCGAACCCGGGCGTGCCTCCAGCAGGCGTCGTCTCCTCAAGCGGCGGTACACGAAGGGCGACTGATGCTGCGTCAGCACGCCCTTCGCCTCGCCGGAACGGCCGGTGCCGACGGGCTGCTCGGCCTCGCCGCCGCCGCGGAGCACGCGCTCCACTCATGGCACCGAGCCACCAGGAGCGCCGCGTGAACCCCCACCTCACCGACACCGACCCGCTGATGCCCGGCACCGACGAGACCCTGATCCCGCCCCACCGGGCAGCCCCCCGCAGCCCCTGGGTGGACATCGGCCTGATCCTGACCGACTACCCGCCCGCCCCGCACGTGTACCAGCAGCTGCTGCACGAGACCGGACTCCTGCACGGCACCGGTCACGCGACCTCGTACTTCTTCATCCACAAGCCCCCCGGCCTGCGCTGGCGTCTGTGCGCCCCGGAGGACAGGCCCCTGTCCGAGCTGCGCGAGGCGGCGGTGGCCGCAGCGGCACGCGTCGTCGGCCCCGACCGCGTGCGCAGCGCCGTGTACGAACCCCAGGAGGTGCTCTTCGGCGGTTCGCGCTCGATGCACTTCGTGCACCGCACCTGGAGCGCGGACTCCCGGCTGTGGATGCGCTGGCACGCCGCCCGCGGCGGCCGTGCCACGAGCGGGGAGCGCTGGGAGCTCTCCTTCCGCGTCCTCGCCCGTGTCTACGCCGCGCTCGGGGTCGTCGGCTGGGAGGACAGGGAGGTCTGGGACCGGGTGTGCCGGGACACCGGCCGCCGGCTGACCGAACACGCGTGGGCGCGGCCGGAGGTGGTCTCGTTGGCCAGGGCGCTCCAGGAACGCTGGGGCGACGCGTGGGGGACACCCGCCCGCGCGCCGGGTCCGGAACGGGACGGCCTGCGGGCGTCGCTCGTGGACGAGTTCGCCCGGACCGGCGACGACCTGTTCCGGGCCTGGCACCGCGAGTGCCTCAGCCTGCCCCGCACCCACCACCCGCTGTCCCCACGGCAGGCCGCCGCCTACTGGACCGTCTTCCACTGGAACCGCGCCGGCTTCACCGCGGGCCAGCAGGCGCTCACCGCCGAGGCCCTGTCCGTCCTGCCGCTCGACAACACGGGCCTGGACGACACCGGCCTCGACGGCACCGGCGAAAGCAAGCCCTAGCCCGCCGCACCGTCGACAGCCTCGACGCCCTCGACCCGCCGGACGAAGTCGAGAACCGACTCCCGTACGTCCGAAGGACTCCAGTCGAGACCGGCCGCGGTCACCGTCACCTCCGTCAGGCTGATCCCCGGCGGAACCCCCGGCTGCCACCAGGGAAGTTGGAAGAGCGTGCCCCCGCTGTCCTCGGCCTGCCGGGCCGCCGCCTCCACCAGCGCCTCGGGGGAGTGGGGCAGCCACACCTGGAACTGAAGGGTGTGCGGCACCTCGGGCTGCACCTTGAACCAGCCGAGCCCGGCCTCCCGGAACGCGTCCGCCATCGCCGCGGCCACCACGCGCGCCTGCGCCACGTACGCGGGCAGCCGCGGCAGTTCACGGTCGAGGCCGATGAGCGCGGACAGGGCGGCGGGGAACTGCTGGAAGACCTTGCCGCCGTAGCGGTGCCGCCAGATCCGGGTCTCCCGGACCAGATCGGCCGGTCCCGCCAGCGCCGCTCCGGACAGCCCGTCGAGCGACTTGTAGAAGGAGACGTACACGCTGTCCGCGAGGGCCGCGATCTCGGCCAGTGAGTGCCCGAAGTGGGTCGTGCAGTCCCAGAGCCTGGCCCCGTCGAAGTGCACGACCGCGCCCCGCTCCCGGGCCGCCCCGGTGACCTCGACCAGCTCGTCCCAGGTCGGCAGCAGGTATCCGACGTCACGCAGGGGGAGTTCGAGCATCAGTGCCCCGAACGGCTCGGGCAGAGCGCGGATCTCCTCGGCCGTGGGATGGCGCGGGGCCACCGTGGCCTTCATCGGCCGCAGATCGCTCAGCATGCGGAAAGCGTCCGCCTCGAACACCTCGGGGTGCGAGACCGGATGCAGCGCCACCCGGCGGTTGCCGCTGCGCTGGGCCCAGCAGTGCAGGGCCACCTGCTGGGCCATGGTGCCGGTGGGGAAGAACGCCGCGTCCTCCTTGCCCAGCAGCTCGGCGACCCGCCGCTCCAGCTCGGCCACGACACCGTCGCCGTAGACATCGGGCGGCGCGGAGACGTCGTAGACCGAACAGGCCTGCTCCGCCAGGAAGGTGAGCCGTTCCTGGAGCGACACGGTGGCGGACGGCCGGGCCAGGACCTTCTTCGCCTCCCGCAGCAGCCGCATGTTCCGCTCGGGCGCGCTCTCCGCGCTCTCCGCGCTCTCCGTGGCGCCGTCCTTCATCGCTGTCCTCTCTTTCCCTGTCGCGGGCCGATTCCCTGTCACAGGCCGAGTTCGATCGCCGCGCGGACGAGATGAGCCAGGGTCGGCGCGTCCAGCTTGTGGCGGATGCGCTGGAGATACGTCTCGACGGAACTCGGGCTGATGCGCAGCCGCCGCGAGGTCTGTGAGTGGGTGAAGCCCGCCGCGATATGGGCGAGCACCTGCCGTTCCCGCGGGGAGAGCGGTGGGTTCTTGTCGGGGACCGGGCCGGGCATGAGGGTGAGGTCTGCCGTCATGGGGGCAAGCCTTGACGCCGCCCTTCCCGATCCGCTCCCGAACGAGTCCCACCCCGATTCCCACAAAGCCCTCTGGTTGTCAGGGAGATGACGACCTACGATCGGCGGGATCTGCGTGCGAAGGATTTCCTGGGCCCAAACACCACGGGGGTGGGAAGGTGCGGCCGGATCACGGCGGGACGCTCCGCTTCAAGGTGCTCGGCCCGTTGGAGGGCTGGTTCGGCGGTGAGCGGCTCCGGCTCGGCGGCACCATCCAGGAACGGGTGCTGGCCGCCCTGCTGCTGGACCCCGGCAAGGTGATCCCCGTCCCGCGTCTCGTGGCCGCGGCCTGGGCGGAGGAGCCGCCGGCCACCTCGTCCCACCAGGTGCGCAAGGCCGTCGCGGATCTGCGCCGCCGTATCCCCGACGGTGGCGAGGTCCTGGTCACGGACGGCCCCGGCTACCGCGTCGAACTGGCCGCCGGCCAACTCGACCTGATCGAGTTCCACTCCCTCGCGGCCCGGGCGCGGGAAGCCGCGGCGGCCCGCCGTGACACGGAGGCCATCGGTGTCCTGCGGGACGCCCTCGCACTGTGGCGCGGCCCCGTGCTGGCCGGCGAGGGCGGCCCGGTGATCGAGGCCGCCGCCACCGCGCTGGAGGAGCGTCGCATGGCGGCGGTCGAGCAGTTCCTCGGCCTGCGCCTCGACCGGGGCGAGTCCGCCGAACTGGTCGGTGACCTACGGGAGTTCGTCGCCCAGCACCCGCTGCGGGAGACCCTGCGCGGACAGCTCATGCTCGCCCTGTACCGCTCGGAACGCCAGGCAGAGGCGCTCGAGGAGTACGCCAGGATGCGCGAACTGCTGGTCGAGGAGCTCGGTATCGACCCGGGCGCCAGACTGACCAAGCTGTACGAGGACATCCTGCGCGAGAGCCCGCAGCTGACCCTGCCCCGGGCGGAGCCCACCGCACCGCCGCCGGTCCCGGCGGGCATGGAGTCACCGTGCACCCTGCCCTACGACGTGTCGGACTTCTCCGGCCGGGACCGTGAACTGCGGGAGATCCTCGAACGGGCCCTGCACCCCGGCAGCGGCGGCACCCGGATCGTGGCCATCGACGGGATGGGCGGCAGCGGCAAGACGTCCCTGACCGTCCGCGCCGCCCACCGGCTGTCCGACGCCTTTCCGGACGGCCAGCTCCACATCGATCTGCGCGGCTACTCCCCGGGCCAGCAGCCCGTCAGCCCGGTCAGCGCCCTGGGCACCCTGCTGCGCGCTCTGGGACTGCCGGACGAGCGGGTCCCCGACGACCTCGTCGGCCGCCGGGCCCTGTGGCGCAAGGCCGTGTCCGGCAAGCGGCTGCTGCTGATGCTCGACAACGCCGCCGACACCGCCGCCGTACGCCCGCTCCTGCCCACCGAACCCGGCTGCCTGGTCCTGGTCACGAGCCGGGCCCGGCTCATCGACCTGGACGGGGCCCACTGGCTCTCGCTGGAGGTGATGACCGCGCAGGAGAGCCACAGCCTGATGGCCCAGACCCTGGGCGCCGAGCGCGTCGCCGCCGAGCCCGAGGCCGCCGCCGAGCTGGCCCGGCTCTGCGACCACCTCCCCCTCGCCCTGCGGATCGCCACCGCCCGGCTGGGCAACCGCCCCCGCTGGACCCTGCAGTACATGGCCGACCGCCTGCGCGACGAGACACGGCGGCTGGACGAGCTGAGCATCGGAGAGCGCAGCGTCGCGGCGACCCTGCGGCTGTCCTACCAGGCCCTGGACGAGGAGGGCCGGGCTGCCTTCCGGACCCTCGCCCTGCACCCCGGCGGCGGCATCGACGTGTACGCCGCGGGTGCCCTGCTCGGCACCCGGCCCCGGCACGGCGAGGACGTACTGGAACTCCTCCTGGACGTCCACCTGGTCGAGCAGCCCGCGATCGGCCGCTACGGCTTCCACGACCTGGTGATCAGCTTCGCCCGCGGGCTCTACGACGGGGCCGACCGGCCCGCGGACGCGGCGGCCGTCGAGCGGCTCTTCGGCTACTACCTCAGCGTCACCGAGGCGGCGTGCCAGGTGCTCTTCCCCGGCCGGCGCCGCATTCCCTCCGGCATCCCCGCCTGCCCGTACGAACTGCCGGACGTGACCTCCCCCGACGCCGCCCGCGAATGGTTCGCCCGCGAACAGAACACCCTGCTGTCCGCGGTCCGGCTGGCCGTGCGGCACGGCTACGACCGGCAGGCGGTGTGCCTGGCCCGCAACGTCCTGTTCCATCTCAACGCCCTCGGTCTGCTGGACGAGTTCGAGGACACGGCCCGTACGGCGGTCGCCGCCGCCCGTCGGCTGGGGGACGACGCGCTGCTCGCGGTGAGCCTGGCCAACCTGGGCGTCGCCTGCTGGGAGCTGGGCAGGTTCGACGAGGGCGTCGACGTCGCCGAGGAGAGCCGGAAGGTGGCCGTCCGGGTCGGGGACCGGGCCACCGCGGCCCACTGCGAGGGCACGCTCGGCCTGTACAAGAGCCTGCTGGGCCGGTTCCCCGACGCCCTGGCCCATCTGGAGCGGGCCATCACCCAGGAGCGGGACCTGGGTCTGAGCCGGTCCGAGGCGGAGAGTCTCACCGTCCTGAGCACGCTGTACGAACAGTGGGGCCGCTACCGGGAGGCGGCCGAGGCGGCACGGCGGGCGGTCGAGCTGTGCCGGCAGCTGGTCCGGCACGACAGCGCGCTGGTGGCCCTCATCGACCTGGGGTTCGCCTGTCTGGGACTGGGCGCCTACACGGAGGCCGAGGCCGCCATGACCGAGGCACGCTCGCTGTGCAAGGACGAGCGGGAGTCCGGCATCGTCGCCATGACGATGGCCCTGTCGGCCGACGTCGCCCTCCGCCTCGGGGCCACCGAGCAGTCCCGCGCCTACGTCGGCCAGGCGCTGGAACGGATCGGTTCGGGGGCGTCGCCCCTGCGGTCCGCGAAGGTGAAGAACATGCTCGGGCGGGTGCTGCACCGGCACGGCGACCACCGGGCGGCCCTCGACCTGCACACCCAGGCCGAGGAGCTCGCCGTACACCTGCACTACCGCCCCGAGGAGGCGTACGCCCGGCTCGGTCTGGCCCGGGCCGCCGGGGCCCTGGGGGATGAACAGGAGGCCGCCGCGCATCACGCGGCGGCCGAGAAACTGTTCACGTCCATGGGGGTGCCGGCCGAGGGCAGACGCCGATGACACGGCGCCGGGTGCCGCGGGGTCAGGCCTGAGGCAGGCCCGTCACGGCTGTCGGTCCCCGGTCGTCGGCGACGACACGTACCGTCCGGTCCCGGCTCCCACCGCCGTCCGTGTCCGTCGAGGCGCCCAGGCCGGAAACCAGTACGGCGACGATGAAGGCGATCAGTGCGGTCGGCTTGCGTCTCATGCCGGGCCCCTCGGGTGGTGGTGTCCGCTGTTGACGGCGCCGATGCTGTGGCCGGCCGTTCCCGAACGGTTCCCGCACCGGTCCCGGCAGGCCGGGAAGGTGCCGTTCAGTCCTCCGCGTCCTCGGCGTCGCCGTCCAGCCGCAGGTCGACGACCCGGGGGCCCCGCGGGGTGAGCGCCACCTCGGTGCGGGCGGCCCCGCACTCGTGCTCCACCAGGTCGAGCACGGCCCGCACCACGGAACGCAGCACGGCCAGCTCGGCCTCGCCCGGCGCGGCCCCTGCCGAAGGGCGGGTGACACCCACGACGTGGTGCATTCCGTTGCCGGTCGCGGTGCGGACGACGAACACGGGCCCCTCCACGGGCCCTTCCGCGGACTCGCGCCCCCCTTGGGCCCCGGGCCCGGAACGCGCGGCCCAGCGCTCGACCTCGGCGAGTTCCCGCAGGGGGCCGGACGACATGTCGCCGCCGCGGCGGGGAGGCTGGGCTGTCATGGAAGCGACCCTTCTGTCGTCACCGGTCACCTCAAGGGTTCTACGAGTGGATTCCGATCCGTTCCCGTCCCGTTCCCCGCCCCGCGGCCGGGCTCCGCCGCAACTCCCCGCAACGGCGGCGGGCGTACGCTCGAAGGCACCGAGGGCTCTTCGCGCGCCGGCTCCGCTCCGGTGCCGTTCTCGGCGAACGACGACGCCGGGCCGGCCCCGTCGGACCCGGAGCAGGGTTCGCCCCATGACCTCGAACCACCCCGACCGCCCGGCGACCGCCCACCCCGGGACCCCGGTCCGGGGCCGGCCGCCTCAACAGCGGCACCGAAAGGGACCCTCCCCCGAGGAGGGCGAACTCCTCCGCCCGCTGACCCGCCGCCAGATCGCCGACCGCATGGGGGAACTCGGCGAGCTGTACGCCCAGACCGCACCGAGCGGACCACACGGACCACGCACCTCGAACCACTCGGCCCTCTGGAACACCTCGGCCCACACAACCGCCCCGGACCGCGCAGCTTCTCCGCCCCGCACGGCCGCCCCGGACCGAGCGGCCGCCTCGGATCGCTCAGCCCCGTGGGACCCCTCAGCCGCCCCGTCCCGCTCAGCTGCCTCGGACCGCTCAGCATCGTGGGACCGCTCGACCGCCCCAGCCCGCTCCGCCCCCTTGGCGGCCCGCCCAGCCCCCTCGCCGTCTTCGGACCGCCCGCCCTTCCCGAACCCGTCAGCCACCTCGGCCCTGTCCGCCCCGTCCGCCCTGTCCACCTCCTCCACGCCCTCCCCCCAGGCCAGATCCGCCGCCTTCCGCCGACGCCTCGCGGGCGCCATGCGGCGCCCCGGCTTCGAGCTGCTCGTGGCGGAGACCACCCGCCTCTCGGGCGCGACCGTCCTGACGGCCTGCGCCTACGGCTTCCCCGTACCCGGGGACGACCCCTGGTGGCAGGGCCTCGACGGATACCGTCCCGCGAACCTGCTGCGCCTCGCCGCCCCCGGAGACCTCTTCGCGATCGGCGACATCCTCGTCGAGCGCCGGGTGCGCACCCAGGACCAGAGCCGTGACTGGAATCTCGCCCGGCGCCTCCAGAAGCGGCTGCTGAGCGACCACACCGCGCTGGTCGGCGTGACGCTGGTCGACCGCGGCGACACGGACACCTTCGACGCACTGCTGTCCTGGGGCTGGCGCTGGCTGCCGCCGGCCGGGGCCCGAGAGGCGCCCTGGCCCGCCGCCCGTCGGCTTCTGGTGCTCCGCTGACCCATATTCTGTGTTCGCCACGACAGGATTTCCCCGGGGCCGACTAGAATTCCGGTACGGGATCCAGTTCCCTGTGCGGACCATGACACCGGCGGTCCGCAGGAAGGCACGCATGCCCTCGGAAGACCGGTCGCACGCTGTCGACCGGCTCGACGACGACCACCACCCCGCGTACACGATGGGCCGTGCCGCGGAGGTCATCGGCGCCACCCCCGGGTTCCTCAGGGCGCTCGGCGAGGCCGGACTCATCACGCCGATACGGTCGGAGGGCGGCCACCGCCGCTACTCGCGCCACCAACTGCGCCTCGCCGCCCGCGCCCGCGACATGGTCGACCAGGGCACTCCGATCGAGGCCGTCTGCCGGATCATCGGCCTGGAGGACCAGCTTGCGGACGCGCTGCTCGCCAACGAGAAACTGCGCCACGACGACTGAATATCTGACGGCGCCGGAGTAGAAACCCGACCGGTTAGGAAAAAGTATTTTCCAGGACGCCGACAGTTTTCCCACCGGCTGCCCGCTTTTTCTTGCTGTCGATTTCGTCCGTGCTAGGCTGAATATCAGTTGCAGTTGTGGTTGCCATTCTTGCCATTCTTGCCGGTTTTCCGGGGCAGGTGATCATCACAGCGATGAGGGAGCCCGCGAGGTGTGGGTTCCAGCACTGCCTAAGTAGGAGAAAACACATGGCCACCGGCACTGTGAAGTGGTTCAACGCGGAAAAGGGCTTCGGCTTCATCGAGCAGGAGGGTGGCGGCCCCGACGTCTTCGCCCACTACTCGAACATCGCCACCCAGGGCTTCCGCGAGCTTCAGGAAGGCCAGAAGGTGACTTTCGACGTCACGCAGGGCCAGAAGGGCCCGCAGGCGGAGAACATCGTCCCCGCCTGACACACGGCTGAGCAGGGGCCCGCACCTTGGGTGCGGGCCCCTGTCCGTTTCTCCGGCCCCGTTCGCGCCCCGGATCCGCCCTGACCCTGGTGAGGCACCATGCGCTGTGTGATCGCCCGTTACCCCTTCGACCTGTCCAAGGCCGAGGTGGAGAAGTCGATGGAGAAGGTCCGACCCGAACCGGTGACGCATGCCTCCGTCGCCTCGGTCGCCGTCGGAGGCCGGGCGTACCCCGTCAAGCAGGTGGGAGCGGTGATCACGGGTCAGGATCCCCGCGACTTCACCGCCGCGGAAGTGGTCCGCGCCCTGGTCCGTCTCGGCTTCACCTGTGAGAACGCGCCTCCCAAGGCGGCTCCCGCTCCCGATCTGTCCTACGGCTCGGTCGACCGCCTTCTCGGCTGACCCGCCCTTCCCCCTCCTGTTGGCGTCCGTGACCGACGGACGCCAAGGTGTGCGGTCGGTTAATTTTGGTGAAACCTGTGAGCGGCTCCGCTAACATGTTCGAGCTCGCGACGAACACCCCCATCGGGCGCGATAGGTAGCCACTTCACCTCACACACATCAAAAATCGGTCAAAGTTGATAAATACATCACCACGGGTCCTTTCGCGAGTAAAGGGTCAGCCGCGAGCGGTGCTGTGGGTGGCCGCGGGCGCGGTGACCCTTGCGTTCCTCGTCATGCTGGAGATCGCCGCACGCCGCTACGGCCTGCCCGGACCGCTCACCTGTCAGCTCAAAGAGCTGATATCCGCCCCCAAGTCGGGTGGCCTGCTCTACGCCGGTCTGGCGTTGACGCTGGTCGTGCTCCCCTGGCGGCAGCGGTTCCTCGCGCTCGGCGCCGCGCTCGGCATCGACGTGGTCATCGCACTCGTCCGCTGGGCGGCCGACATCAAGGTGACGCAGGGCCATCCCTTCGGCATCGGCGCGCTGTGGGTGGTCCTGGGCTGTGCCGTCGTCGCGCTCACCCGTCGTACCGGCGCGGAACGCGTCCTGCTGCTGAAGGGCGCCGGACTCGGACTGCTGCTGGGGGCCGGCCGCAAGGCCGGGGACACCTGGTTGCTCCTCACCTCGAAGACCCGTCCGACGGTGCTCGACGAGTACATCGCGACCGCCGACCACGCGCTGGGCGACCCGTCGTGGGTGGTCGGCCGGATCGTCGAGGCCACCGGCAAGTTCGGCTTCAACCTCCTCGACTTCGTCTACGGCAACCTCGCCGTCGCCGCGGTCCTCGTCGCCCTGTACCAGCTGCGCAACGTGGCCGCCGACCGCGCCTTCCCGCGCCACCACCTGGTGCGCACCTTCCTGGTGATCGGCCTCCTCGGGCCGGGCATCTACATGATCTACCCGGTGGTCGGACCGATCTTCGCCTACGGCAACGGCACCGAGCACTGGGCCGGCGTCGCCCTCTGGGCGGAGACACACGCCACCGGGCAGTGGGCGGTGACCCAGATCTGGCCGGACACGGTGGCACCGATCACCCCACCGCACTCCATACCCTTCGACGGCATCACCCCCCGCAACTGCATGCCGAGCCTGCACACGGCATGGGCCGTCGCGATCTTCATCCATTCCCGCAAGGGCCCGCGGGCGCTGCGCTGGGCGGGCACGTTCTGGCTGGTCGCCACGCTCGCCGCGACGCTGGGCTTCGGCTACCACTACGGCGTCGACCTCATCGCCGGCGTGGTGTTCGTGCTCACCATCGAGGCGGCCCTGCGCACCTACGACCGCGGCTGGGACCGGTCGGGTCTCCGGCTGGTCGCCTACGGCATCACGGTCTTCGCCGGGCTCCTGCTGTCGTACCGCTTCCTGCCGGTGGAGATGGCCGGCCAGCCCTGGCTCTACGGTCCCCTGCTCCTGCTGGTGATGGCCTCGGTGGTCTACGGCTACGTACGGACCACCCGGCAGTGGGAGACGGCACCCGTCCCGGTGGAACAGCCGCAACGGCAGACCGAACCCGTCTGACCGCCCTTCCGTCGCGGCGGCGGAGGCACCTGTTCGGGCTCGCGGTCCACCAGGGACGTCCCGGACCACCGTTCCAGGGGACGGTCGTTTCCCCAGGTCAGAGCTGTTTCAGGTGTTCCGGCGTCCCGTTTGGCCCGGCAATCGTGGCGGTCGGGACGGATCACCGCGCAAGCTGTTGGCGACCAAGCACGCCGCTCCCGGCACCCGGTCGAGCGGCCCAGCCAACACCCGTACCGCACAGGGGGATTCACATGTTCACTCGCACCCTTCGCACCCGTATGCTCGCCGCCGCCGCACTCGCGGCCGCCACGCTGACGCTGACGGCGTGCACCAACGGGGAGGGCGTCAACGACGAGGGTGCGTCGGCGGACCCCACCGTCACGGCGACGGCCTCCACCACGCCCTCGCCCGAGGCGGACGGCGCCTCCAAGGGCTCGACGGGCGGCTCGACGGGTGGTTCGACGGGCGGCGGGACGGGTTCGTCGGGTACGTCCGGGTCCACCGGCTCCTCGGGTTCCACGGGTGGCTCGGCCGACTCGGCGTCGGACTCGTCGTCCGCCACGGTCGCCTGCGCCAAGACCTCCACCCGGACCACCGCCACGGAGGTCTCCCGGCCCCTGAACCACCTTCTCCTCACCGTCACCAACACCGGCTCGAAGAACTGCACCCTCATCGACTACCCGGCCGTCCGCTTCGGCGAGGCCCAGTCCGTCCCGCCGGCCTTCGAGGACTCCAAGCCCCAGGCGGTGGTCACGCTGGCCCCCGGCGAGTCGGGCTACGCGAGCGTGCTGCTCTCGGCCGCGGACGGCAGCGGTTCCAACGGCTCCACGGCCACGTCCCTGGAGGTGTACTTCAACACGGACGCGACCACCGCCGCCCGCCCGTCGCTCCCGGCGAAGGGCGTGTACGTCGACGACTCGATCCACGTCTCGTACTGGCAGTCGACGAGGGCTGACGCGCTGACCTGGTGACCTGGGCAGCCCGGTTGTGACGAAGCTGTCGAATTAACTGCATGTTTACCGTTGGCCAACGCCGTAGGCTCCCTGTGATCACTCACAGACTCCCCGGGGGGACATGCATGCGCGCAACCACGCGCCTCGCCCTGCTCGGCACGAGCGTCGCACTGGTCGCCACCGCGGCCGGTGCCACCTCCGCACAGGCGGAGGACGGCGGCTCGGGCGACATCACGATCGACAAGGTCGTCGTCAACGGCGGCAAGCCGGTCGTGGTCGGCACCACCAACGTGGTGACCGCCAAGGTCTCCGTGACGGCGACGGACAACTCGGGCATCGCCGAGACCACGTACATCAGCGGCAACGGTCCGAGCCCGAACTACGCGCAGATCTGGTACGAGGACGGCGAGATCTCGTGCGTCAAGGTCAGCGCCACCACGTCGACGTGCTCGGGCCTGCTGACGTTCGACCCCCAGTGGGGCAACGCCGTCCACAACAACGCCGCGGCCGCCACCTGGGACCTGCGCACCCTGGTCGCCGCCAACGACCTCGACTACATCCACCGGGACGCGGCCACCACCTTCAAGGTGCAGCGCGCCTCGAAGCTGACGGTCAACGCCTCGCCGGAGCCGGTGACGAAGGGCAAGACCATCACGGTCACCGGCAAGCTGACCCGTGCGAACTGGGAGACCAACAAGTACGCGGGATACGCGACCCAGTCGGTGAAGCTCCAGTTCCGTAAGAAGGGCAGCACCACCTACACCACGGTCAAGACCATCAAGACCAACTCGACGGGCAACCTGAGCACCACCGTCAAGGCCTCGGTCGACGGCTACTACCGCTACAGCTTCGCGGGCACCGCCACGACCCCCGCGGTCAGCGCGGCCGGCGACTACGTGGACGTCAAGTAGCCACGTAGGAGAGCGTCTCGGCAGACGTCGGACAAGGGCGCCGTCCTCCTGGCGAGGCGGCGCCCTTCCTGGTCAGCGGCCGGTGCCCTTGGCGGGGGCGCGGCGGCGGCTCTGGCCCGGGCGGCCACGGCGGCCGCGGCGGGCGGGTCCCGAGGACTCGGGGCGGGTCTCGGTGACCGGCGGGGCGAGGACGACGGGGACGCCCGAGGGGGCCTGGGCGCCGGTGATACGGCTGAGCTCGTCGCCGCCCGAACGGACCTTGGTGGTCTTCGGGGTGATGCCGGCGTCGCTCATCAGCCGGGTCATGTCGCGGCGCTGGTGCGGCAGGACCAGGGTGACGACGGTGCCGGACTCGCCCGCGCGGGCGGTGCGGCCGCCGCGGTGGAGGTAGTCCTTGTGGTCGACGGGCGGATCGACGTTGACGACGAGGTCGAGGTCGTCGACGTGGATGCCGCGCGCGGCGACGTTGGTGGCGACCAGTGCCGTGATGTGACCGTCCTTGAACTGGGCCAGGGCCCGGTTGCGCTGGGACTGCGACTTGCCGCCGTGCAGGGCGGCGGCGCGCACGCCGACGGCCAGGAGCTTCTTGGCCAGCCGGTCCGCGCCGTGCTTGCTGTCGATGAACATGATCACCCGGCCGTCACGGGCGGCGATCTCGGTCGTGGTGGCGTGCTTGTCGTCGTCCTCCACGTGCAGCACGTGGTGGTCCATCGTCACCACGGCGCCCGCGGACGGGTCGACCGAGTGGACGACCGGGTCGTCGAGGTAGTTGCGCACCAGCTTGTCGATGTTGCGGTCCAGGGTGGCCGAGAACAGCAGCCGCTGGCCGCCGGGGCGCACCTGGTCGAGCAGGGCGGTGACCTGGGGCATGAAGCCCATGTCGGCCATCTGGTCGGCCTCGTCCAGGACGGTGATCTCGACCCGGTCCAGCCGGCAGTCGTCGCGCTCGATGAGGTCCTTGAGCCGGCCGGGCGTGGCCACGACGACCTCGGCCCCGCCGCGCAGCGCACTCGCCTGCCTGCCGATCGACAGCCCGCCGACCACGGTCGCGAGCCGCAGTCGCAGCGCGCGGGCGTAGGGGGTGAGGGCGTCGGTGACCTGCTGGGCGAGTTCGCGGGTGGGTACGAGGACCAGGGCGAGCGGCTGGCGGGGTTCGGCGCGCTGTCCGGCGGTACGGGCCAGCAGGGCGAGGCCGAAGGCGAGCGTCTTGCCCGATCCGGTGCGGCCGCGGCCCAGGACGTCACGTCCGGCCAGCGAGTTGGGAAGCGTCGCGCCCTGAATGGGGAACGGGGTGGTGACCCCTTCCGCGGCGAGGGTGGCCAGCATCTGCTGGGGCAGGTCGAGTTCGGTGAACGCCTCGACCGGCGGCAGCGCCGGTGTGACGGTGACCGGCAGGGCGAACTCCCCGCCGGGTGCGGCGGAACGGCCTCCGCGGCCATTACCGCGGCCGGACTTGCCCGCGCCGTTCTTGGGCGCTCCGCTCTTGGCCGCACGGGCGGGCACCGTACGGGCGCGGGAGGTACTGCTGTTCGTGCGAGCCTGGCGGTTCAAAGGGGACCTTCCTCGATACGGCAGATCTGATACGCCCCGGAAGGTCCCGGAAACAAAAAGAGTGCTCGTCGACGAAGGTCGAAGAGCACTCAAAGTCTCTGGTAACCAAAACTGCCACTTTACATCAAGGTAGCACAGGTCCAGGTTCGTCCGTGTGCCCGGCGTGGCGGCGGTACTCGGCGTTGATGCGCTGGGCTTCCTCGAGCTGGTCCTCGAGGATGACGATGCGGCAGGCGGCCTCGATCGGGGTGCCCTTGTCGACGAGCTCACGGGCGCGTGCCGCGATCCGCAGCTGGTAGCGGGAGTACCGGCGGTGTCCGCCCTCCGAGCGCAGCGGAGTGATCAGCCGGGCCTCGCCGATGGCGCGCAGGAAGGCCGGGGTGGTGCCGAGCATCGCGGCGGCCCGGCCCATCGTGTACGCGGGGTAGTCGTCGTCGTCCAGACGACCACTGAGGGGTGTATCTGCTGTCATGTCACCTCGTTGTGCAACGCGTCGAGGGGCCGGTGCCGTCCGGGACCAGGGCCCCGAAGGAAATTCAACACCATCTGCCGGCCCGACCGCGTCGAGGTGACGGCTGACGCAAGCCGAGAGGGCCCCGCCGACGAGTGTCGGCGGGGCCCTCTCCGGCGGGCGGATCAGTGGGTGAGCACGAGGACGTCCCGGAGCCGGAGCCGGTCCGTGTACGTGGAACTGCCGAGGTGAGCGGCGAGTTCGGCGCGGGTGACCGAGCCCGTGCACTGGTCGTCCCCGTCACACAGCAGGAGGTACTCGACCCGGGCACCGGCCATGACGGACAGGGCGACCTCGACGGTCATGTCGTCCCGGACCCGGGGCCCGGTCACGTCCGTCGCGCCGGGCCCGGCCATGACGGAGGGACCCGCCTGGTGTCGCTGTGTCCGAACCGGTGTCAAAGCCGCCTCCTCGTTGATGGGTGAGCTGCTGGGCGATGCGATGCCTAGGCCGCCGCGTCCAGGGCGGGACGCTGCGTCCTGCGTCGCGCCGCCTGTCCGGGGCCGCGCCCGCGGGCGGGGCGCCCCTGGCGGCTTCGGGACGAGGGAGCGCCCGCGCGGCGGGCGGGAGCCGCGGCCGGTGCGGGGATGACGACAGGAACGCCGGACGGGGCCTGGGCGCCGGTGATGCGGCTCAGTTCCGCTTCACCCGAACGCACCGGGGTGACCTCGGGGGTGATGCCGGCGTCGGTCATCAGCCGGTTCATGCCGCGGCGCTGGCCGGGGGTCACGAGGGTGACGACCGTGCCGGACTCGCCGGCGCGGGCGGTGCGGCCGCCGCGGTGGAGGTAGTCCTTGTGGTCGCTGGGCGGATCGACGTTGACGACGAGGTCGAGGTTGTCGACGTGGATGCCGCGGGCCGCGACATTGGTCGCCACCAGGACCGTCACCTGTCCGGTCTTGAACTGGGCGAGGGTCCGGGTGCGCTGCGGCTGGGACTTGCCACCGTGCAGCGCCGCCGCGCGGACACCGCTCTTCAGCAGGTGCTGGGTCAGCCGGTCCACGGCGTGCTTGGTGTCCAGGAACATGATCACCCGGCCGTCGCGCGCCGCGATCTCGGTGGTCGTCCGGTGCTTGTCCGCTTCCTGCACATGCAGGACGTGGTGCTCCATGGTGGTGACCGCACCCGCCGACGGGTCGACGGAGTGGACCACCGGGTCCGCGAGATAGCGGCGTACGAGCAGGTCGACGTTGCGGTCCAGGGTGGCGGAGAAGAGCATCCGCTGCCCCTCCGGGCGCACCTGGTCGAGCAGGGCGGTGACCTGGGGCATGAAGCCCATGTCGGCCATCTGGTCGGCCTCGTCCAGGACGGTGATGGCGACCTGGTCCAGTTGGCACTGGCCACGGTCGATCAGGTCCTTGAGCCGCCCCGGCGTCGCCACGACGACTTCCGCCCCGGCCCGCAGCGCTCCGGCCTGCCGACCGATGGGCATGCCGCCGACCACGGTCGCGAGCCGCAGCCGTACCGCGCGGGCGTAGGGGGTGAGGGCGTCGGTGACCTGCTGGGCGAGCTCGCGGGTGGGTACGAGGACCAGGGCGAGCGGCTGGCGGGGCTCGGCGCGCTGTCCGGCCGTACGGGCCAGCAGGGCGAGGCCGAAGGCGAGCGTCTTGCCCGATCCGGTGCGGCCGCGGCCCAGGACGTCACGTCCGGCCAGCGAGTTGGGAAGCGTCGCGCCCTGGATGGGGAACGGTACGGTCACGCCCTGGTGGCCGAGCGCGGCCAGCAGCGGTGCCGGCAGGGCGAGGTCGGCGAACGCCTCGACGGCGGGCAGCGGGGGCGTGATCGTCTTCGGCAGCGCGAACTCGCCCTGGCGGGCGGCGGGCCGGCGGTCGTAGCCGGTTGAACGCCGAGACGCCCCCGAGCGCTGGCCGACAGAGCCTCGGTAGCGGTCGTGGGAGCGGTCGTTGGAGCGGGTCGTGCGGGCGGTGCGTGCGCGGTTCAAGCGGAACCTTCCTCGATGTGGGCACGTAGACACGAAGCAAGGAAATTCCGCAGCAAATGAACGGCGCAGAGAATCGCGAGAACGAGCCGGAGATGATGGGCGTCGATTCGGATCGACGGGGAATGTCTCACCGATCGGTGAGATGGGATCTTCCCGTCACGCGCCCTGAAATGCAGCGAGCTGGGGCCCGCACCCCAAGGTGCGGGCCCCAGCTGCGAAATATGTGGTGCTGCCGGTGTCAGGCCGGAACGATGTTCTCGGCGGTCGGGCCCTTCTGGCCCTGGCCGATGTCGAACGACACCTTCTGGCCTTCCTGGAGCTCGCGGAAGCCCTGGGCGGCGATGTTCGAGTAGTGGGCGAAGACGTCGGCGCCGCCGCCGTCCTGCTCGATGAAGCCGAAGCCCTTTTCCGCGTTGAACCACTTCACGGTGCCAGTAGCCATGTCATTTCTCCTTGGGAGACGATAGTCGGAATGCGCCTTGTGCGGATTCCGCGTCGCCGTGCTGATTAACCCGTCGGAAAATGAACCCTCTGGCAACCACACCTGCAACTGAAATCGACAGTAGCACGGCGCGATCGACTGTGTGCGGTGGATGATTTCGGCCCGGTCGGCGATCGGGGGAATAGTCTCCGTGTGCCGCACCTATTTCTGGTTCCACGGATACAGATATTGGTCCGCGCGGACGCAGTGTTCCCGCCCCGATTTTCCGGCCGCAACGCCATGACCTCGGTCGATGCGCCGTACACCGCTGCCGTCGGCGCCGACGGACAGGACGACGAGAAACGCGCCCGGACCCCGCCTACGCAACGAAGGTCACATCGGCGTGGGGTCGACGCCGGCGGTCCAGGTGACGTGCGGAGGCTCGACGCGTGCGCACAGCGGCCCGCCCTGTGCGTCGGTCAGGCCGAGCCGTGCGACCAGCAGCCCGTCGCGGGCGGCGGCGTCGAGCACCTCGGCGGGGATGACGTCGAGCATGAGCTTGGCGCGCCGGAACATCGTGAAGACGCCCGCCTCGTCGACCGTGCCCCAGGACAGGTAGACGAACCGCCGGCCCAGACGGTTCTGCACATAGGGGCCCTTGATGTCGACGCCGGCCGCCGAGGCGCTCGTGGTGCACTCCAGGGTCCAGGTCGCGGACGGCGCGTCACCGGGCTGCGGCTCCAGGAGCTCGCCGGGACGGTCGCGGCGCTGCACGGCGACGTGGAGATCGGCGTACGCCGGTACTCGGCCGTCGGCGGAGGCGGGGCGGGTGCGGCCGGGCAGGTCGACGGCGTCGATGCGGATGCGCATGGGGTCCATCATCCCGCCCTCGTCCCTCCGGGCGTCCTTTCAGCTCAGCGCGCTGTTCTGCCGCCACTCGGTCCAGGAGAGGTTCCACGCGCCGAAGCCGTTCCCGGGGGCGACCACGCCCTTGGTGTCCTTGCCGGTGATCTCGAACGGGTCGCCGGGCCGCACCTGTCCGTAGAACCAGGCCGCGTCCGCGTCGCTCATCCCTATGCACCCGGAACTGTGGTTGGCCCTGCCGAAATAACGGGCGTTCCACGGGGCGGCGTGTGCGTACATGCCCGACCAGGTCAGCCGCATCGAATGCTCGACCATCTTGTCGTAGGCGTTGCCGAGGCCCACCGTCTCGGAGTTCATGTTGATCGTGCCCTCCTTGGCCATGAGCACGGCCGTGCCGCGCCAGGAGCGCTTGTCGCCGCCGGGTGTGCCGCCGGAGACCGGTATGCGCCGGACCGTCTCGCCGTCGCGCACGAGGGTGAGCTGGTGGCTGTCCAGGTCGACCTTGACGATCTGGCGGGTGCCGATGGTGAAGGTGGTCGTGTAGTCGCGGACGAACCAGCCGCCGTCCGCGCCCGAGTCGGTGCCGTTCAGCTCGGCGTTCAGCGTGACCTCGGTGCCGGGCTTCCAGTACGTCTTCGGCCGCCAGTCCACCCGGTCCCGGCCCGACCAGTCGGTCAGCCAGCCCCAGGAGCCCTCGGTGTCGTTCGAGGTGGTGATCCTGAGCTGCTTCTCGACCTCGGCCCGGTTCTTCACCGGACGGTCGAAGACCAGGGAGATCGGCTGGGCGACGCCGACGGTGGCGTCGGCGCCCGGCCGCCAGTCGACCTTGTTGACCTTGTCCGCCGGGGCCGTGGTGAAGGAGGACCGGGTGTTCCTGACGGTCCCGGCCTCGGTCCGGGTCGCCGCCGTCACCGTGTACGACGTACCGGGTACGGCCTTGCGGCGGGAGACCCACGAGCGGCCGTCGGCGGCGACCTCGCCGGCGACCTCGCGGCCCTCGCCGTCGGTGACGTTCACCGAGGTGAGCCTGCCGCCCGAGGCCGTGATCCGCACGGAGTCGCCCGCCCGGACCTGGTCTCCCGTGGGCGTGACGGTGACCGTGACCGGGCGGTCGTCGGCCTTCGGCGTCACCTCGGTGTCCGAGGCGCCGGGGGAGGAGGTCGACGAACAGGCGGCGAGCGGCGCGAGCAGGGCGGCCACGACGGTGGCCCGGACGCGGGCAGAGGCGAGAACACGGGTGCGCGACAACGGAACCTCCGGGACGGACGAAAGGGGTGGATGTCGTGACTGTAGAGCCGTAAAACCCGAGGTCAGCCGCTATGGAGCAATGTGACGGCGACTGGTGAGGAACGGTCATGGTCCGGTCACATTCGCCGCGCGGAGCGGTCATGGTCCGCTGTGAGCATCCTTTGCGTCCCCGTGACAGGCCCGGGGAGAAGGAGAGGCTCAGACTGTGTCAGCGCTGCTCGTGCCGCCCAGCCGCGTGCCCCAGGCACACCACCCGGGCATCACCCTGCGAACCATCACCGCGGAGACCTACCGCGCCTTCCTCGCGTCCCCCCACGGCACCGCCCTCGGCGCCGGATTCCTCCAGTGCCCGTCCTGGGCCGACGTCAAGGAGGGCTGGCGCGCCCAGCTGCTCGGCTGGGGCCCGGACCCGCGGGCGGGCCGGCTGACGGGCGTGGCCCTGGTGCTGCTGCGGCAGTTCCCCGGCACCCGCAGGTACTTCGCCTATCTCCCCGAAGGGCCCGTCGCCGACTGGAACGACCCCGACGTCGACGGCTGGCTCGGTCCGCTCCTCGCACACCTGCGCGGCGCCGGCGCCTTCGCCGTACGCATCGGCCCCTCACCCGCCTACCGGCGCTGGGACGCCGCCCGGCTCAAGCCGCTCACCGGCCCGGGCCGGCGCCTCGGCGACGTACTCGCCAGCGAGGTCGACCCGCTCGGCACCGCCGTCGCCGAACGGCTGCGGGCCCGGGGCTGGCGCCGCTGCGGCGGTGACGGGACCGGACAGGACGGGGACGCCCAGCCGCGGCACGTCTTCCACGTACCGCTCGCCGGACGCACCACCGAGGACCTGTGGTCCGGGCTCAACCAGGAGTGGCGCCGCAATGTGCGCCGGGCCCAGAAGGAGGGCGTGGAGGTGGTGGTGGGCAGCGCGGTCGAACTCCCCGAGTTCTACCGGCTGCTCGGCATCACCGAGCGACGCGACGGCTTCCGGCTCGGCCGCTCGCTCGCCTACTACGAGCGCCAGTACGCGGCGCTCAACGCCGAGGAACCCGGCCGGATGAAGCTGTACCTCGCCCGGCACCGGGGAGAGATCCTGGCCGCCCACACGATGATCACGGTGGGCCGCCGGGCCTGGTACCAGACCGGCGCCTCCGCCGACCACCGTCGCGAGGTCCGGCCCTCCAACGCCCTTCAGTGGCGCATGCTCCAGGACGCCCACGCCCTGGGCGCCGACGTCTACGACATGCGCGGGGTACCCTCCACTCTCGATCCGGAGGAACGCGCGTACGGATTGCTGCGGTGGAAGCTCGGCACCGGGGGACAGGTCGTCGAGACGCTGGGGGAGTGGGAGAGGCCATTGGGCGGCAGCGCCAACCACGCGCTCTACCGCGCCTTCCAGGCGTACCTGAACCGCCGATGACACAGACGGCCACCACCGCACCGACGAGGACGGCGGCCCGCAGCAGTGCCGTCATGGCCGCCGGATCCATCGTCTCCCGGGCCACCGGCTTCGCCCGCTCCGCCGTCGTCGCGGCGGCGCTCGGCACCATCGGACCGACCGCCGACGGCTACGCGGTCGGCAACGCCTTGCCCACCATCGTCTACATGCTGCTCCTCGGCGGCGCCCTGAACGCCGTCTTCGTGCCCGAGCTGGTCAAGGCCGCCAAGGAGCACGCCGACGGGGGCGCCGCGTACACCGACCGGCTCCTGACCGTCTGCGTCGCCGCCCTGCTGGCGATCACCGCGACCGCCGTGTGGGCGGCGCCCGCGATCGTCGACGCCTACACCGACTACACCGGCGCGCAGGCGGCCATGACCACGGCGCTCGCCCGCTACTGCCTGCCCCAGATCTTCTTCCTGGGCCTGTTCACCTTGCTCGGGCAAGTGCTCAACGCACGCGGCCGGTTCGGCGCGATGATGTGGGCGCCGGTCCTCAACAACCTCGTCGTCATGACCGTGTTCGGCCTGTATCTGGCCCTCGCCCTGGGCGGCGGCGACACGCTCACCGCGACCGAGACCGCCGTGCTCGGCTGGGGCACCACCGCCGGTATCGCCGTCCAGGCCCTCGCGCTCGCCCCCGCCCTGCGCGCCGCCCGCTTCCGCTGGCGGCCTCGCTTCGACTGGCGCGGCAGCGGACTGACCCGCCCCCTGCGCTCGGCCGGCTGGCTGGTGCTGCTGGTCCTGGCCAACCAGGCCGCCTACTGGGTCACCACCCGCCTCGCCACCACCGCGGGCCTGGACGGCGGCCCCGGATACGGCGCCTACAACAACGCCTACGCCCTGTGGGTCGTACCGCACGGCATCATCACCGTCTCCGTGGTGACCGCGCTGATGCCCCGGATGAGCGCGGCCGCCGCCGACGGAGACACCGACGCCGTGCGCCGCGACGTCTCCCACGCCCTGCGCGTCAGCGCCTCGGCCGTCGTCCCCGCCGCCTGCGCGCTGCTCGCCCTCGCCCAGCCGGTCATGGCGCTCGTCTTCGGACACGGCAGGACGGACGCCGACGACACCGCCGCCATGGCCGGGATCCTGATGGCCTTCGCGCCGGGACTCGTCGCCCTGTCCGGCCAGTACGTCCTGTCCCGCGCTTTCTACGCGCTCTCCGACACCCGTACGCCGTTCCTGCTCAACCTCGTGATCGTCGCCCTCAACGCCGGACTGTCCCTGGCCGCCGCCCACCTGCTCCCGGCCCGCTGGGCCGTGACCGGCATGGCGGGGGCGTACTCGCTGGCGCTGTGCGCGGGCTGGGCGGTGACCGGCCTGGTGCTGAGCCGCCGGCTCGCCGTCGCCCGCCCCCTGCGCTCGTCCGCCGTCGGCGCCCACGCGCGGCTGCTGCTCGCCGCCGTCCCCGCCACCATCCTCGGCCACCTCGCGGCCCTGGGCACAGCTCGGGCGGGGTCCCTGGCCGCCGCAACTGCCGGGGCGGCTGTCGTCGTCCTCACCTTCGCCGTGCTCGCCCGTCCCCTGCGGCTCACCGAACTCGAAGCGCTGCTCCGCGGCCTGCGCCGCAGACGGACCTGACCATCACCGAGGGAGAACTGCCGATGCCCCGCGTGCTCCTCATCGAGGACGACCCCTCCGTACGCGAGGGGGTCGAACTCGGTCTGCGCCGCCGCGGCCACGACGTACGGGCGGCGGCGACCGGCGAGGCCGGCCTCGCCGCGCTCGCCGAGTTCCGCCCCGATCTGCTGCTCCTCGACCTGATGCTGCCCGGCATGAACGGCGTACAGGTCTGCCGGCAGGTCCGCGAGCGGAGCCAGCTGCCGATCATCATGCTCACCGCGCGCGGCGACGACTTCGACGTGGTCATCGGACTGGAGGCCGGCGCCGACGACTACATCGTCAAGCCCGCCCGCCCCGAGGTGATCGAGGCCCGGATCCGTGCCGTCCTGCGCCGCATGGACGACAGCGGCCCGGGCCGCCCGGCCATCGAGGTCTACGGCGAACTCACCGTCGACCGGGTCGGACTGACCGTCACCAAGGCCGGCCGCCGGCTCGCGCTGGCCCCCTCGGAGCTCAAGCTCCTGCTGCACCTGTGCGCCGCCCCCGAGCAGGTGTTCAGCAGGCAGCAACTCCTGGAGCACGTCTGGGAGCACAGCTACCACGCCGACGCCCGCCTGGTCGACGCGTGCGTCCGGCGGCTGCGCGGCAAGATCGAGGACGAGGCCGGCAGCCCCCGCTACGTCCAGACACTGCGGGGCTTCGGCTACCGCTTCGGTCCGCTGTGAGCAGCGGCGAGCAGCGCTCGCGGATCAGGGCGTTCGGGCTGCGCGCGCGGTTGCTGCTCGCCTTCCTGCTGGTCGCCGCCGTCAGCGCCGGCACGACCGCCGCGCTGACCTACCGTGAGGCCCGCAACTCGCTGCTGGTGACAGCCCAGGACACGGCGGTCACGTCGTTCCGCGAGCACGTCCAGCAGACGGGCTTCCCCCTGCCCGTGCGGGAGGAGGGCATGGAGGACGTCCTGCGGGACATCGCCCGCAAGGGCAAGCCCCACCCCTGGGTGGTCTTCGCCGAGTACGGCTCGCTGCGCGCTTCCTCGGGCGAGAACCCCGTCTCCACCGTGATCACCCCCGAACTGCGCCGCGCCGCACGGGCCAACCCCCACGGCAGCTTCGAACGGGTCGTCAAGGACGGCGTCCCCTATCTGACCATCGCCATGCCCACCGTCTTCAAGACCGGCCCGGACAGCGTGCTGCCCACCGGGCTCGTCCTGTACGCCGTCATGCGGATGACCGACGAGCAGATCAACGTCGACGCCCTCCTCATGGCCGCCCGCGACGGCGCCCTGCCCGGCCTCGCCATCGCGCTGATACCCGGCCTGATCGCCGCGCGCAGCGTGCTGCGTCCGGTGCGGGAACTGCGCCAGGCGGCCCGGGACATGGGCAGCGGCCGGCTCGACACCCGGATCCGGGTGCGCGGCAGCGACGAACTGGCCAACCTGGCCCGCACGTTCAACGAGTCGACGGGCCAACTGGAGAGATCCGTGAGGGAACTGCGCGAGGCCGAGGAACGCGCCCGCCGCTTCGCCTCCGACGTCTCGCACGAACTGCGCACCCCCCTCGCCGGAATGCTCGCCGTCACCGAGGTCCTCGACGAGGACGCGGACGGTCTGGACCCCGACACCGCCCGCGCGGTCCGGCTGGTCAGCATGGAGACCGGAAAGCTCGCCGTGCTCGTCGAGGACCTGATGGAGATCTCCCGCTTCGACGCCCGCGCGGCCGAGCTGAACGCCGACGAGGTCGACGTCGCCGAAGCGATCCGCAAGACCCTCCACAACCGGCACTGGACCGACGACCGGATCCGCACCGAACTCCCCGACGGCATCCGGGCCCGGCTCGACCCGCGCCGCTTCGACGTCGTGATCGCCAACCTCGTCGGCAACGCCCTGCGCCACGGCGGGGCGCCCGTCACGGTACGGCTGCGCACCGAGGCACGCCTGCCGGGACCGCCCGTGCTGATCACCGACGTCATGGACGGCGGACCGGGCATCCGCCCCGAATCGCTCCCGCACATCTTCGACCGCTTCTACAAGGCCGACGCGGCCCGTACCCGCTCGGCGGGCAGCGGTCTGGGACTGGCGATCACCCTGGAGAACGTGAAGCTGCACGGCGGCACCATCCACGCGGGGAACCGGCCCGGGGGCGGTGCCGTCTTCGCCGTCGAGATACCGCTTCACTCGGAGGGGGCCGGCGGATGAGGCGAGGTGTGTCGGCCGTGGCCTTCGCCGTCGCCGCCTGCCTGCCGCTGCTCGGTGGCTGCGGTATCCAGGAGACCGACGTCATCGAGGCGGGCGGTCCCGCCAGCGTCCAGGCCTTCTATGACGGCGAGTCCCAGATGCTGCTGTTCTTCCGGGCCCCCGACGGCGGGCTGAGCCCCGTGATCCGGGACACCGGGTCGACGACGGTGTTCGGCGACGGATCGCTCGCGTCCTCCGGAGACCAGGACACGACCCGGCCCGTGCCGACGGAGAAGGTCGTCACGGCACTGCTCGCCGGCCTCCAGCCCGAAGACCGAGCCGTCGGCCTCACCACCGCCCTCCCCACCCCCCGCCCCGACACAACCGTCAAGGTCGAACACACCTCCCCCGACCGCATCACCACCCGCCTCCCCCTGACCCTTTCAACCCTCGACAACACCGCCCTACGCCAGCTGACCTGCACGATCGCCTACAGCCAGGACGCCGACGGCCAGATCCTCGTGGTACTGAGGGGCCAGGACGGCACGTCGACCTCGGACACCTGCGGGCTGGCGCCCGGCAGCGGCAGGTCCCTCCCGACAGAGACGAATCCGCCACGCGACGACTGACCGCGGGGGTTGCTTCAACACGCTGGGGGCGATGGAACGAGCGACCCTCAGGATCGGGTTCCAGGCGAACCAGCCGAGAACCTCGGAGCCCAGTTCCCAAGGGGCGTTCAGCAGCGCCTTTTCCGTCGCCTCCAGGTCCCAGGCGACCGTGGAGGTTGCCGCCGCGTCCACGGTGACCGCGGGCTCGTCGGGACTGCCGACCGAGAAAACAGCGTCGGGGCGGCAACCTTTTCGTCCTCTGCGGCAACTGGAAGTCGGAAGACCGAGTCGAACTACCGGATGGACGGGCATGAGGGCAACGAAGCACGCCGCGCCGCAACCGTGGCGCAGGCGCGGACCGGTCACGGGCATTCCCTTGGCGCTGCTGGTCGTCGGTGTGCTGGCGTGCCGTCCCTCGGGAGCGGAACCCGTGTAAGGATCACCGACATCTACGGGGAGCGGCTGAGCGTCGACGGCACCGCCGTTCAGCCGGACGTCGCGCAGCCGCCCGGCGTCCGGTTCGCCCGGTATTCACCAGTCCGCCGGTCAGCCTTCATCGCCCCGCAACCGAGCACGACCGCTGTTCCAATCCCGGGCCGGGCGCTGTTAGGCTGCGCCCCCATTGTTGTTGAACGCGCAACCAACGCGCACGTCATTGCCAGGAGAGGGCGACCGGGGGATGGTCCTCGATGACGCGTCCGCGGAGTTCCATGAATTCTTCGAACGCCACTATGCCGAACTTGCCCGTCTGGCACACCTCCTGACCGGGGAGACCGACGCGGCGGACGACCTCGCGGCGGATGCCCTGGTCGCCCTGTGGCAGCGCTGGGACCGGTTGCGGCAGGCCGACCACCCGCTCGCCTACGCCCGCGGTGTGGTGGCCAACCTGGCGCGCGGACGGATCCGCAACGCGGTGCGGGAGCGACGCCGGATCACCCAGTTCTGGTCCCGCGGCCCCGAGCAGGTGGAGGGGCCGGACATGGCGGCCGTACTGGACGTCCGCGCGGCGCTCGCCCGGCTGCCGTTCCGCAAGCGTGCCTGCGTGGTGCTGCGGCACGCCTTCGACCTGTCGGAGAAGGACACGGCGGCAGCGCTGGGCATCTCGGTCGGCACGGTGAAGAGCCAGACCTCGAAGGGAATGGCCGAGCTGGAACGGATACTGGGCGCACGAGCGGCCGGGGACCTGGTGGCAGGGAGGAGGAACCGGTGAACGACGAGATCGCCCGTCGGCTGCGCGAGGCCGCCGAGGCGCACCGGCCCGACCGCGCGCGGATGCTGGCCCGGGTGCAACGCGGCATGGCCGGCCCCGCCGTCCGTCACCGCGCGCGGCCGTTCGCGAGGTCCGGGACCAGGGTCGCGCTCGCCGGGCTCGCCGCGACCGGCATCATGGCGACCGGGGGCCTCGCCGTCGCGGCCATCGTCGCCAATTCGTCGCCGTCGCCCACCGTGACCACGCCTGCCGCTCCGTCCCCGACGGTCAGCTCCCCGCAGCCGACATCGGCCCGGCCGACCCCTGTGGCGCCGCCCCCGGCCACCACCCCGGGCAGCGTGCGCCCGACTCCGTCGGCCAGCAGTCCATCGCCGGCCGCGGGCAAGAGCCAGAGCGGGCCCCTGTGGTCGGCCGGCTCGCTGGACCCGCAGAGCACCGTCTACTGGACGCAGAGCAACCTCGCCCTCAAGACGACCCAGCCGCTCACCTCGCTCACGGTCGAGATCCGGATCGTGCAGACCGGCGAGGCGAAGAACACCGGCACCTGGCAGACCCTGCCGAGTGCTGACTTCACCGTCACCGTCCAGGAGGCCGGCGGCACGCTGGTCTACCGCTGGGTCCTCAAGCCGGGCCTGACCGTGCCGGCCGGGAGCCATGAGTTCGCCGCCCAGTTCAACAACGGCACTGGGGCGCGCAGTGCGGCGGGCGACGGCTACCGCGTCGACGCGCAGGCTTCGGGCGGCTCCGCGTCCGTCCGGGGAGGGTTCGTCCCGACCCGGTGAAGGACCGCTGCTCACCGCCTCGAGGAACCCCAGCCGTGCGCCGGCTGGGGTTCCAATCGTTTGGGGACCAGGCGGAGGCTCGGCGAGGCTTGTCGGGCTGATGGGTGGGCTCCTGGTCCTGCGCGGTGTGGGCGCCGGCGTCCCGGGCCGCATGCATCCTTCGCCACATCGGCGCATTCATCGACCCGGACGGCCCGCACTGTCCCGGCCTCGCGGTCGAACTCGGCTTCCTCGCCGTCACCTGTCAGCGCGATCACCCCCTTCGCCAAGGCCGCCTCTATCGGCGCCCGCACCGACGGCGGCGATGGCCGGCGCCCATGGGAGAGGTCCTCAGCCCGACGAAGACGACGAAATGCGCCCCCATCGAAGAGATGGGGGCGCATTCGTCAGCTTCGCCTACTTGAGGGTCGTACCACCCGAGTTGTGATGAGCGATCGTCTTGCGGATCAGGTTTCCGCCGTCGGTCTCGGGCGTCGTCTGCTCCGACCACCCCGCACCGAACAGCAGGGCGGCGATGTGGGCGTCCGCCACCTGGTCCATGTGGCCGAAGAGCCAGTCCACCTTGTCGTCCTTGAAGTGGCCGGGAGTGTTGTTCCCCGCCATGTTGCCCACGGGGATCTGCCACAGGACCACCGGCTTGCCCACGGACTCGGCCATCGTCTTCCAGAACTTCAGCGAGGCGGCGGCCTTCTGGTCGTTCCAGAAGGTGTCACGGCTGCCGTGGGCCGGCTGCGCGTACCAGCCCGCGTCGCGGTCCGACACATCGGTGACCAGGAAGTCGGCGTTCTTCGCCCCGAGGTCCGCGTAGTCCTTGACGCACTTCTGGAGGTTGCTCTCCCAGTCGAAGCAGGAGAGGTGCAGCCCCACCGCGGCGTTCGGCGCGTACTTGTGCGCCATGTGAATCAGGCACTGGGCGAGTCCGGAGGCGCTGTTCTCCTGCGATCCGCAGTCCGTCGGGTTGGCGCCCGTGACCTGCGCGGGGACCTGGTGCAGATTGCCGAGCGTCCGGGCGAAGCCCCAGAAGTCGGGCTCCAGGTCGATCATGTCGTGGGACTTGCCGATCTTCTGGAGGAAGAACCGGTAGTCGTTCAGGTACTTGGTGAGCAGGTCACGCCTGTCGATGGCCTTGACCTCGCCCGGGCCGTCACCCTCGCCTGCCATGTCCCCGAGGTCGCGCAACGAGTACCAGGTCCACAGGTACTTCTGCGGTCGCGACTTGCCCTGGTACGTCGCCTGGGCCGCCACGCTGTCCTGCCAGGTCACCTGGTTTCCGGGCGCCGTGCTGGTGCCGCCCCAGCAGCCCCACCAGGCCGACCACTCAGCCTTGCAACGCGATGCCGTGTAAGCGTCCGACGAGGGCGCGGGCTGGCTGTGTATATAGGCGTAGCGCACGTCGAACGGCGCGGCGTTCGCCGAGGCGTCAGTCATCGATCCGCCGATGAACACCTTGTCGCTGCCCAGGAAACGTGCCGTCGAGCTGCCGTTGGTGGCGGCCGGAGACGCCGGCGGCGACGCCGGGTGGGTGCCGCTCGGAGCCTGGCTCGCCGGAGTGCTGCCGCCGGGCGTGGGCGTGCTGCCGGAGTTCCCCGGGTTCCCGGTGCCGCCGGCGACGCTACCGGCCGCGACGAGCTTCCACTGCTGGTTGGCGCCGCCCCGGTCGCGGTTCTGGACGATGTCGCCCCCGTTGGCCTTGGTGGCCTTCTTGACACCGACGGCCATGCCACTGAAGCGATTGACCAGACGCACGTAGCCGTCCGACGACTTGGCCAGTTTGAACTGCTGGTTGGTGGCGTTCAGGTCCTTCCACTGCACGATGGCGGAGCCGGCGGTCTTCGACCAGCCGAGGTCGTCCAGCACCTTGCCGGAGGTCCGGTTCTGCAGCCGGTAGTACCCGTTGCCCGAATCGACGAACCGCCACTGCTGGTTGGCCCCGCCGTGACGGCTCCACTGCACCACCGCCGCGCCGTCGTTCTTGGCGGAGCCGAGGTCGTCCAGCACCTTGCCGCTGTCGCGGTTGACCAGCACGTACCACTTCTTCAGATCCAGGGTTTTCTGCTCCGCCGAAGCCTGGTTGACCACGACAGCCGAGCCGGCCACGACCACCGTGGCGAGACCCGCCCAGAGACCCCGACGCGCGAGCAACCGACGGCCACGATGCTTCGGGCGGTCACCGCGCGCGCCGCCGTCGGCACGGTGGCCGCCGACGCGGGACGCCACCGGTGACGTGGGTGGGCCTGGGACACGTCTGTGCTCTCGTTCCAGGGACATGCCTGTGCTCTCGCTTTCCGCCGCTGCATCTGACCGGACCGCTTGGCCGGACAACGCTTAGTGGTCCGAGAGGCCGAAAAAGGTTGCCGCGAAGATCCACAGACTCTTTCGCCTTGACCGCTTCCCGTTCGCTGCGGAGCACGGCACGCCTGACGCCGGCGGTGGCGAACGCCTGATGGCTGGTCGGGGAAGGTTGGGGTACGCCGGCATCTCCGACACCCTCGCCCTGGGCATCCTGTGCGAGGGGTACGGCATGCACTGGAAACGCGACCGCTGATCACCCCGCACAGCAAAAAGGCCCGGGTCTCTGACCTGGGCCTTAATCATGGAGCGGGTGACGAGAATCGAACTCGCACTCTCAGCTTGGGAAGCTGATGTTCTACCACTAAACTACACCCGCGTAAGACGCCGATTCAGATCGGTGTCCGGACGCCTCGTCACTGTACCCCATGTCAGACCCCCGGCGCTGAAGCCGTGGGGTCTGTGTGCGTTCCGGGGTGGCGATGGGGCTGCGGGGGGCCGGAGTTGGGGCGTACGGTGGAGGGGTGGGAGAGGCTCCGGGAGGGGTCGGAGTGCCGCCTGGAGAGTCGTTCCTTCCATCCCGTAATGTGGCATTTGTCGTCCGGCGAGCAGCAGCCGGACGCGGCTCTTGGGGAAGGGACTCCAGAACTTGATGGAGCGCACTGTCGTCCGTTGTGCCGATGGGCACGTGTTCAGCACCGCTTCGTTCCCGATGCAGCAGGCCGAGCGGCTCGGCCCCGGGCGCCTGGTCCGGTGCCCGCGCTGCGCCCGGCTTCGCAGCGTCGTTCCGGTGACCTTGGAGAAGCAGTAAAGGAGTAGTACCCAGGCGCGCGGACCGTCCGATGGTGGTCGGTCCGCGCGCCTTGCGTATCCTCGGGGCGTGCTTCTCTCAGACAAGGACATCCGGGCCGAGATCGATGCCGGGCGGGTACGGATCGATCCCTACGACGAATCCATGGTGCAGCCGTCCAGCGTCGACGTGCGCCTCGATCGCTTCTTCCGGGTGTTCGAGAACCACCGCTACCCCCACATCGACCCCTCCATCGAGCAGGCGGACCTCACGCGCCTGGTGGAGCCGGAGGGCGACGAGCCCTTCATCCTCCACCCCGGCGAGTTCGTCCTCGCCTCGACGTACGAGGTCATCACCCTCCCCGACGATCTCGCCTCGCGCCTGGAGGGCAAGTCCTCCCTCGGCCGCCTCGGTCTCGTCACCCACTCCACCGCCGGTTTCATCGACCCCGGCTTCTCCGGGCACGTGACGTTGGAGCTCTCCAACCTCGCCACCCTCCCCATCAAGCTCTGGCCCGGCATGAAGATCGGCCAGCTGTGCCTGTTCCGGCTGTCCTCGCCGGCCGAGTTCCCCTACGGCAGCGAGCGCTACGGCTCCCGCTACCAGGGCCAGCGCGGCCCGACGGCCTCCCGTTCCTTCCTCAACTTCCACAGGACGCAGGTATGAGCGACGTACGGGAGAACCTGACGTACGAGCGCTTCGGCGTCGCCGTACGCGAACTCGCCCAGACCATCGCCGACGACGGCTACGAGCCCGACATCGTCCTGTCCATCGCCCGCGGCGGCGTCTTCGTCGCCGGCGGTCTCGCCTACGCCCTGGACTGCAAGAACATCCACCTGGTGAACGTCGAGTTCTACACCGGCGTAGGCACCACCCTCGACATGCCCGTCATGCTCGCCCCCGTCCCCAACGCCATCGACTTCTCCTCCAAAAAGGTCCTCATCACCGACGACGTCGCCGACACCGGCAAGACCCTCAAACTGGTCCGCGACTTCTGCCTCGACGCCGTCGCGGAGGTCCGCAGCGCCGTCATCTACGAGAAGACGCAGTCCCTGGTGAAGTGCGAGTACGTGTGGAAGCGCACCGACGAGTGGATCAACTTCCCGTGGAGTGTGCTGCCTCCGGTACATAGGTCGGGCGAGGCGCCGAAGGAGAACAAGGAAGCGGTCTGAGCTGCACGTTTCCTGGAGATCGCGAAGAGAGCCCCTCGGTAGGTCCGCGAGGGGCTCTCTTGCTGCTCGAAGTGACGATTGCCTTCCGATCCAGAGTTTCAGATGGATCGGTCGTCGGTGGTCATACCGGTATCACCTGGGTGCCGATATCAGACCATGTCGATCTGCCAGGCAATCACGCCTGTAGATCCTTTGGCGCCCTCAACATCGATGCGTACCGGCAACTTGTGCACGGTGAGCCGTTGCTGCACCACTGACTGATCGCATGGCACCTCGATCTTCGGCCCGGTGCTCGCCGGTGTATACGTCAAGTGCGCGCTGCCGCTGCCCATGCACACCAGGTTGACCTTGTATGTCTTGCCTTGGCGCAGAGTGGGCTCGGTGTGGATGCCGTCGGCTACGCGCTCCGCGCCAGCCTCCACCATCTTCCCACCCTGAACGGTGGCAAGGGCCGCCTGGGCCCGGTCGGTGAGCTTCTTCTCCTGTGCCTTGGCTGCGGCCTGAGATTCACTTGCCGAGGGCGGTGATGACTGGGGATTGGCGGCCTCGCCGTCGCGGCCGTCAGAAGTGCACGAGGCCAGCAGCAGGGCCGACGCTGCCACAGCGCATCCGACGAACCATGCCCGTGAGTTCATACTGATCATGTCGAGGTTTCCCAGTACTTCCAGCCGGTTTCCGACGTGGGGAAGGTTGCTGTTCCATGACCGATCTCGACGGTGTCGCAGCTACGTCCGCTATTGGAACGCCACTTCTTCCAAGTCGTCTTGTAACCCCACGAACCGTATTGCAGATGGCCGTACTTGTTTCTGGCGATCTCGTGAGTGTAGGTGTGTCCGGTGGTTACCGTCACGCTGGCCACGACCTTTGCACTGACCGTGGCCTTGGCCTTCGCGAGGAGCGCTCCGGCTGACCACTCCGCACTGCCCGAGACCGTGTCGACACTGCTTCTGCTGCTGCCGGATCTTGAGCGGCGCCGCGATGAGTTGAAGCTGGAGCGCGGTCGGTTCAACAAAGCGCGTCAGCAAGCCGAATCCCTGAGCGCGGACATCGGGGAGGACTTCCACTCCCTCCCGATCGAGCGGAAGCGGGCGTTGATCTTGCACAGCCTGTCGGCCGTACTGATCCACCCTGCTGGGAAGGGGCGCCGGAAGTTCGATCCGAGTCTGATCGAGCCCATCTGGCGATGACCTTGCCGTACCGACTGGAGGAAGGCCCGGCCTTGGCCGGGCCTTCTCGGTGTTCAGACGGCGACTTGAGCGGGGCGCGCATCCTCGCGACCGTAGGCCAGCACCCGGGGGAGCACCTCGCGGAAGCGGGCAATGTCCTCGGCCGGCGCCTCCAACACTGCCTCGATCTCCGTGTCCGCCAGGTCCAGCGCCGGTAGTGCCGCGGGGGCCAGGGAGATGCGCAGGATGTTCCCGGTCAGCTCGGCCGACCGTACGCACCCGTATGCGGTGCCCTGGTCGGGGGTGACCACGCAGTGCGTGTCGAATCCCAGGGAGACGTCCTGCTCATCCGGTTCATCGGCGCTGCACTGGAACAGCATGAAGAAGCCGCTGCCGTCCTCTCCCTCTGCGAGACCCGCCTCGACGAAGCAGTCGTAGTCGAGATCTATCTCCGCCCCGGCGGCACGGGCAACGAACCTGTAGGTCATGACCGTGTTCTATCAGCACGCGGGGAGATCGCCACGGCGAGCTACGACCCTCATGCGGTCAACGATCCCTGGTCCGTCGAACCTCCCGTGGTCAAGCGGGCCGGGCAGGTGCTCGACGCCTGAGGAGGGCGGTGTGATGAAAGAGGAGCTCCCCGTGGTGGGGAGCCCCTCTTTCTGGTGGTGCTCAGGTGGTCAGAACGTGCCCAGTTTCACGATGGACAGCAGGGCGATCAGTTGGATCGAGGAGGCGCCCAGGGCCTTGGGCCAGGGGAGGTCGTGGGACTTGGAGACCATGAGGGTCAGGAGGGCGCCGGCCGCTACCCAGGTGGCCCAGCCGAGGCCCTGGACGAAGGTCGCGTCGCCGCCGAAGAACATGGCGAAGACCAGGCGGGGGGCGTCCGTCAAGGACATGATCAGCATCGAGAGGCCCACCGTGGGCTGCCAGGCGCCGTCGCCGCCGAGCTGGCGGGCCAGGGTGTGGGTGACCACGCCCAGGACGAAGGACGACAGCACCATGGCCACGGCCGTCGTCAGGACGATCGGGACCGCGTTGGAGAGGGTGGCGTTTATGGCGTCCTCGCGGGCGCCGTCGAAGCCGAAGACGGCGAGCAGGCCGTAGAGGAACGTCACGATCAGGGCAGGGACCCACATCGTGTAGTCGCGCATCTGGAGGAAGGTCTGGTTGGGGGCCGTGACGATGCCCCTCAGCAGGTCCTTCCAGTGCAGGCGCGGGCCCACCGGGGCGGACGGCGCGGTCGAGCCCGCGCGGTACGTGCCGCCCTGGTTGTAGGGGTCCTCGCCCACCGAGAACGCCTGGGTGTGGCCCGGGTTGTTCGCCGCGTACGGATCGTGGCCGCCCTGGGGCTGCTGCCCGTATCCGCCGTCGCCGAAGTACTCCGGCTCGTCATAGCCGCCGGCCCGGGGAGCGCCGTACGGCTGCTGTCCCGGCGGCGGCGCGGGGTAGCCGCCGTACGACGGTCCCTGCGGAGCCTGCTGCCCGTACGGAGGTTGTTGCGGTCGCGTGTGAGGAGCGCCGTTGTCCCGGCCGCGTCCGATCCTGAATCCAGCCACGCCTTCGAACGTACCTGGTTACGGAGAGCCGCGTGCCGGGCCCGAGGGTTCGGGCCCGGCTTTGCGGCCGAGCTGTGACATCCCCTAAGGGGTTGTCACGGCTGTCCCTGACACGTCGTGAGGGTCAGCCCGCGATCGGCGGACCGACCTCCGGCCGGGGCGGTCAGGGGCAGTGGGGTGAGGCCCGCGGGCAGCAGGGCCGCGGGCGCCGTCGTACGGATGCGTACGGCTCAGCCTTCCAGGACGTCGCCGAAGTACGAGTCGCCCGTGGGGCCGCCCAGGGTCGGGCCGCTGAAGGACTTCGAGCCGGTGGCGGTGATGCCGGAGGTGGTGGACTTGAGGAACCAGACCGCGCCGTCGCTGCTGTTCTCGCCGGAGGCGGAGGTCACCAGTTCGGTACGGCCGTTGTTGTCGATGTCCGTGAGGTGGACCGCGTAGCCGAAGTGGTCGTACGACTCCGCCGTGCCGGGGACGTTCGCGGTGTTCTGCGAGTACGACTTCGAGCCGGTGCCGGTCAGGCCGGAGGCCGAGCCGCGCAGGATCGTGACCGTGCCCGCGTGCTTCGCCGAGCCGATGGTCTCCTGCTCGGAGCCGACCGCGATGTCGGCGTAGCCGTCGCCGTTGACGTCGCCGGCCGACAGGCTCCAGCCGAAGAAGTCGAACTTCTCGGCCGTGCCGGGGACGCTCGCCGAGTCCTGGGTGAACTTCACCGGGGTGCGGCTGGACAGGCCCGTGGACGCGCCGTACGTCACCGTCACCGCGCCGCCCAGGCCGCCGTTGGGCTCGGACGTCGACTTCTCCATGAAGTTGCCGGTGACGATGTCGCCGTAGCCGTCCTTGTTCACGTCGGCGATGACACCGGCGTAACCGCCCGCGAGCTTCTTGCCGACCTTGAGGGTGCTGGTGGCGTCGCCCGTGTAGAGGACGCTGCGGGTGCGGTAGTCGCCCGTGCTGGTCTCCTCCTGGCCCATGACCAGCAGGTCGGTGCGGCCGTCGGCGTTGACCTCGCCCGCGATGAGGCCGTCGGGGTAGATCGTGGTCTGGTCGACCGTGTCGACGCCGACGAGGGACGCGGCCTTGCCGGTACGGGAGACGGGGCCGCGGAAGATGTTCAGGGACGGCGTGGAGTTGTTGCCGGCGGCCAGGTCGGTGTGGCCGTCGCCGTCGAAGTCGCCGGCCGCGAGGGACCAGCCCAGCTCGTTGCGGTACTCGGGCAGCGGGGAGGAGATGTCGGTGCCGGACTTGATGCCCGTCGCGCCGCCCCACAGCACGGTCAGCGCGCCGTAGGAGTCGGTGGAGCCGATCTTCTCGCCGTGCACACCGACCACGATGTCCGTATAGCCGTCGCCGTCCATGTCGCCCGTGGTGAGACGGTCGCCGAAGTAGTCGCCGGCCTCCGGGGTGCCGGGGATGCCGTCCGTGGCCTGGCTGATGATCTGGCGCTTGGTGGTGTCCAGGCCGCTCTTGGTGCCGTAGACGACGGCGACATAGCCCGCGCCGGTCTTGCCGGAGACCTTGGCGATCGAGGCGGCGATCGCGACATCGCGGTAGCCGTCGCCGTTGAAGTCGCCGTCCAGGCCGGAGGGGGCGGCGGTCGCGGTCGTCGCGGCCGAGAGGGTGAGCAGACCGCCGGTGAGGGTGGCCGCGACGGCGGTCGCGAGGGTGGTTCTGAGGTGACGCATCGGGGTTCTCCTGTACGAGGTACGAGGTGCGAGTGGTCGTGGGCGGCGGCTCAGTCGAGGAGTCCGCTGCCGAACTCCGGCAGGTGCTCGGCGCCGGTCGCCGTCGGTGTCGTGGCCGTGCCGCGCAGGACGAGCGCGTCGTCGGCCAGGCCCACCGTCAGGTCGGCCCGGCCGTCGCGGGTCAGGTCGCGCAGGCGCAGGTCGAAGCCGAAGAAGGCGCCCGCGGTGGCCGGGCCCGTGATCGTCTGGGGGATCCAGGTGGAGCGGGTGCCGGTCAGGCCGTCGGAGCCGCCGCGGAAGAGGTGGACGCCGCCCTGGTGGTCGTTGCCGGCGACGTTCTCGTTCGGGACGCCGACCGCGAGGTCCGCGTAACCGTCGCCGTCGGTGTCACCGGCCGCGAGGGCGGAGCCGAAGTTGTCGAACTCCTCGGGGGTGCCGGAGACGCCGGAGCTGGCCTGGTTGTACGTCATCGAGCCGCTGGGACCCGAGGACGTGCCGCGCCAGACGCTGACCGCGCCCTTCTCGTTGTTGTTGTCGGGCAGACCGACGGCGATGTCGCCGTAGCCGTTCTTGTCGAAGTCGCCGATCGCCAGGGTCCAGGGAGCGCTGGCGTACGACTTGGACGGGCCCGAGGTCAGACCGGAGGCGGCGCCCTTGAGGAACCAGATGCGGTGCTTGGCGGCGCTGTCGGTGACCTGCTCGCCGATGACCACCAGGTCGGTCCGGCCGTCGCCGTCGACCTTGCCGGCCTCCAGACGGTACGAGCTCCAGCCCTGGCCCGACTTGTCGATCTTGCTGACGGTGCCCGTGGACCCGGACTTGGTGAAGGCGCCCCGGTACAGCCAGGCCTCGTCGCCGCCGATGACCGCCAGGTCGGGCGAACCATCGCCGTTGAAGTCGCCGGTGGCGAGGTCGTGGCCGAACCGGCTGCCGGCGCCGGACTTCGGGGTGACGTTCGTGCCGCCGGACAGGCCGGTCTTCGCGCCCCAGACGATCGTGACCGAGCCGCGGTACTCGGAACCGCCCACCGTCTCCATGGGGTTGCCCACGACCAGGTCCGCGTAGCCGTCCTTGTTGAGGTCGGCGCTGCTGAGCGACTCGCCGAAGTTGTCGTCGGCCTCACCGGTGCCGGGGACGCCCGGGCTGCCCTGGTGGACGACCTGGGTGTGCGAGGTGTCCAGGCCGCTCGCGTCGCCGTAGACGACCTTGACGGCGCCGCCCTTCCAGCCGTCGGCGCCGGAGATGCTCTTGTAGTAGTGGCTGTACGCCACGTCCCGGTAGCCGTCGCCGTTGAAGTCGTCGTAGTGCTTGGCGACCGCCGCCGACGCCGGGGCGGCGAGGAACAGCGGGGTGAGGCCGGTCGCCACGAGGGTGACGGTCAGGGCGGCCGCGGTGCTGGTGCGCATGGGTGTCGCTCCTGTGGGTCAGCCGATGAGGCCGGCGCCGAACGCGCCGTAGCCGCTGGACATGCCGAGGGAACCGGGGCCGAAGGACCGGACGCCGGCGGTGGTGATGCCGCTCGTCGTGCCGAGGAACGACGAGACGGCGCCGGTGCCCTCGTTCTCGAAGCCGGCGGCCGCCGTGTAGTCGGCGCGGCCGTCGCCGTTGACGTCGGAGAGCAGGACGTCCGAGCCGAAGTAGTCGGTGGATTCCGGGACACCGGGAACGCCGTAGGTGTCCTGGGAGAGGATGCGGCCGCCGGACAGGAGCGGGCCGGGCAGGACCACGGAGGAGCCGGAGTCCTGGACCTCGGTGGACACGTCCTTGAAGGGGATGCCGATCGCGAGGTCGGCGTAGCCGTCGGCGTTGAGGTCGCCGAGGGAGACCGCGGCGCCGAAGCCGTCGCCGGCCTTCTCCGTGCCCGGCACTCCCTCGGTGTCCTGGGTGAGTTGGGCCAGCGGGGTGTCCCCGTTGACGGGTCCGCCCGCCGAGCCGCGGATGACGACGACCTTGCCGCCGCGGCTGCCGGACTGGTCGTCCTCCTCGGTGAAGACGTTGCCGAGGGCGATCTCGTCGTAGCCGTCGCCGTCGATGTCGCCGAGCGCGATCGACGTGCCGCCGTGCAGGGGGCGCGGCGAGGTGGTGTCGGGACCGGCGGCGGAGCCGAGGTAGGCGACGCCCCTGGACCAACTGCCCGAGGCGTGCGCGGTGTTGTGGGTGCGGTAGGTGAGGACCAGGTCGGACTTCTTGTCGCCGTCGGTGTCGCCGGCCTTCATGGCGTCGACGGCGTACGCCGTCTCCGGCAGGCCGATCTTCTTCACGGTGCCGGTGGTGCCGGACTTGGTGAAGCCGCCGCGGATCACATACGACTTGGCGCCGCCCGTGCCGACGGCGAGGTCGGCCTTGGCGTCGCCGTTGAAGTCGCCCGAGGTGAGGAGCTGGCCCCAGTTGTCGTGGGAGGAGACCGCCGGGTCCTTGACCGCGGTGCCGCCCTTGACGCCGCCCGCCGAGCCCCACAGCACGGTGACGGAGCCGCCGTCGACGTCGGTGCCGACGTCCTCGCCGGGGGCGCCGACGGCGAGGTCGGTGTAGCCGTCCTTGTTGAGGTCGGCGATCGCGAGGGCCTCGCCGAAGGCGTCCTCGGCCTCGGCGGTGCCGGGCACGCCCGTGGTGTTCTGGCTCAGGACGGTGCGCTTGGCGGGGTCGAGGCCGTTCTTGGTGCCGTAGAGGACGGCGACATAGCCGGCCATGCCCTTGCCGCCGACCTTCGCGTAGGGCGCGGCGAAGGCGACGTCGCCGTAGCCGTCGCCGTTGAAGTCCGCGGTGTACTGCTTCGTCGTGGCCGCGGTCGCGGCCGGCGCCGCGAGGGTGAGCAGGCCGCCGGTGAGCGCCACCGCGGTGGCGATGCGCAGAAGTCGCATGGGGTTCTTCCGTTTGAGGGGTACGTCGAGGTCGTACGGGACGCCTGTGGCCGTACGTCGGCTCAGTCGCCTCAGTCGGCGAAGTTGGCGCTGAACTCCGGGCTGCCCGTCGTGGAGACGCCGGACGTGCTCGGGGAGACCGTGCGGGAGCCGGTCGTGGTGATCTTCGTGCCGTTGGAGGGCAGGTAGAGGACCGCGCCGTTGCCGTCGTTCTCGTAGGAGCCCGCGATCAGGTCGGCGCGGCCGTCGCCGGTGACGTCGTCGAGCTTGACGTCGATGCCGAGCCGGTCGTTCTTCTCGTCCTCGCCGGGCACGCCGGCGGTCGACTGGGCGAAGGACTGGGCGCCGGAGGCGGTGTTCAGGCCGGAGGCCGAGCCGTACAGGACGGTGACCATGCCGGTGTCGGTGGCGCTGCCGATGTTCTCGCCGGCGACGCCGATCACGAGGTCCTTGAAGCCGTCCCCGTTGATGTCGCCGAGGTCCAGCTCGTAGCCGAAGTAGTCGTTCTTCTCGGAGGTGCCGGGGACGTTGCCGGTGTTCTGGGTGATGCCGGTGACCGAGCCGGCGCCGCTCGCGGAGCCGTAGGTGATCCACACCTTGCCGCCGTCGGCGCCGCCCGGGAAGGTGACGTCGCCGTCGCTCTTGTTCCAGTACATGCCGGTGACGATGTCGCCGAAGCCGTCGCCGTTGATGTCGCCGATCGCGGTGATGACGCCGGCCTTGAGGTCCTGTGCGGCCGCCTCGGACAGACCGCTCGCGGTGCCGGTGAGGAGGTAGTTGGTGTTCCAGCCGTAGTCGGTCTCGGTCTCGAAGCCGTCGACCACCAGGTCGGTGCGGCCGTCGCCGTTGACGTCGCCCGCGGTCAGGTTGAGCGGGCCGTGGGAGGCGCCACCGGACTGGATCGGGGGCTCGACGGTGTAGCGGCCGCCGACCGGCGCGCCGGAGGCGCTGATGCCGCCCTTGTAGACGTAGATCGTGCTGGAGGTGTTGCCCACCGCGAGGTCGTCCGTGCCGTCGCCGTCGTAGTCGCCCGCCGCGAGGTCCTTGCCCCAGGTGTCGTGCGAGGAGGGGGCCGGGTCGGCGATGGTCGTGCCGGTGCCGGTGACGCCCTGCCTGGAGCCCCACAGCACGGCGAGGGTGCCGCCGTCGGTGTCGCTGCCGACGTCCTCCCAGGGGGCGGCGACGGCGATGTCGTCGTAGCCGTCGTTGTTGAAGTCGCCGTACGCGGTCTCCACGCCGAAGAAGTCGTTCGTCTCGGCGGTGCCGGGCACGCCGGCGGTGTTCTGGCTGATCACGGAACGCTTCGCGGACGACACCCCGGTTCCGGTGCCGTACAGGACGACGAGCTGGCCGGCGCCCCTCTTGCCGTTCACGTACGCACCGGCGGCCGAGAAGGCCACATCGCCGATGCCGTCGCCGTTGAAGTCGGCCTTCGGCACGATCGTCGAGTCCGCGGCCGTCGCCGTCGCGCCCGAGAAGGTGAGCAGACCGCCCGTCAGCGCGGCAGCGGTGGCCGTCGCGAGGGCGAGTCGCAGGTGGTGCTGGTGCATGCGGGTTCTCCTGCGGCATGCGGGGACGCCTGGCGGGGCGTCCGCAGTCGATGGGGGCGGACCGACCGTGTTCGCCGGGAGTTCGCCTCGGCTACACAGGTCGGTCGGCGCACAGGAGACCTCTGGAGATACGTAAGGGTTGTACGTGTGTTCGGTAAATTCTTGTGCCCCTGGGAAAGGGAGCTCGTCAGCCCGTCAGGTCGGAGCCGAACGCGCCGGCCTGGGCGGTCGACAGCCCCAGTGCCGTCGGGCTGAAGCTCTTGGCCGCCGTCGTCGAGTACAGCGTCGACGCCGCTCCCGGCAGGAACCAGGCCGCGCCCGCCGGGTCGTTCTCCTGGGCGGCGATCGCCGTGAGGTCCGCGCGGCCGTCGCCGGTGACGTCGGAGGCGAGGAGGGTGGCGCCGAAGCTGTCGCCGGCCTCGCTCGTGCCCGGGACGCCGGTGCTGTCCTGGGTCAGCTGGACCGCTCCGGTGCCCGTGACACCGGAGGCCGAGCCCCGCAGCAGGGTGATCGCGCCCGCCGAGGAGAGGTAGTGCGTGTCATCGCCGAAGGTCTCGCCCGGGGCGCCGATCGCGAGGTCGCCGTAACCGTTCTTGTCGAAGTCGCCGATCGCCAGCGCCTCGCCGAAGTCGTCGCCGGTCTCGGACGAGTCGGGCACGCCCGAGGTGTTCTGGGTGATGGTGACGCGGCGGTCGGCGCTCGGCCCCGAGCCGGTGCCGTAGACGACGTGGACCCTGCCCCCCGCGGGCGCGCTGTCCGGTACCCCCGGGTCGCCGAGGGCGATGTCGCCGTAGCCGTCCTTGTCCAGGTCACCGATGGCCGCCGTGGCGGCGGGGCGCAGGGAGCCGGCCTTGGTCAGGCCGCTCGCGGTGCCCTTGTAGTAGACGGCGGTGGCGAGTTGCCCGCTGTCCGGCTTCTGGCCGGTGACGACCAGGTCGGCCTTGGTGTCGCCGCTGACCCGGCCCGCGGTGAGGAGGGGGCGGTCGATGCCGGGGGAGTAGGAGGAGACGGAGCCGGTCGAGCCGGACTTGGTGAAGGGGCCGCGGATCAGCCGGACCCGGTACGAGGAGGGGTTCTCCGAGTCGCTCTGCGCCGAGATCGCCAGGTCCGGCTTCCCGTCGCCGGTGAAGTCGGCCGCCGCGATGCTCAGCCCGAAGTAACTTCCGGACAGCGTCTGGGGGTTCTTCACCGTCGTACCCCCGGAAAGACCGGACGACGAACCCCATACGACGACGACCGTGCCCGCGTCCTCGGCGGAGCCGGTCTTCTCCTGCGAGGCGCCCACGACCAGATCGCTGTAGCCGTCCCGGTTGAGGTCCGCGGTGGCGATCTGGTCGCCGAACCCGTCGTAGGCCTCGGCCGATCCCGGGACGCCCGCGGTGTTCTGGCTGATGACCTTCCGCTTCGCCGGGTCGAGTCCGCTCGCCGAGCCGTAGACGACCGCGACCTGACCGGCCCACTTCTTGCCGCTCACGGTGGCGGCGGGCGCGGCGATCGCCACGTCGCGGTGGCCGTCGCCGTTGAAGTCGCCCTGGAGACCGGAGGGGGCGGCCACGGCGGGGCCGGCCGCCAGGGCCAGCGGGGTCAGGCCCGCGACGGTCAGTGCGGCGAGGGCGGTGGTGGTGCGCAACGGGTGCTTCACGGTCAGGGGCTCCAGGAAGAAGGCGGTCGCACGGGGTGCGGGATTCCAGGGAGGCGGAATCGCACGGGTGTTGCGATCAAGAGACCTTCGGAGGGGCCTGTGGGTTGTGCGGGAATCCGGTGAACTCCCGGGGTTTCTCAGCTGATCTACAGGAACGCGGAGGTGGAGAAGGTGACGGTCGGCTCGGCGCTCACGAGCCCCTTCTTCGCCCCGGGGAAGACCGCGACGGTGTCCTTCGTCTCGCCCTGGTACGTCCGCACCGCGAGGTCCGCCCGCCCGTCCCCGTCGAAGTCGCCCACGGCCAGGACCCGGCTGGTGCCCACGGCCCCCGGCTCGACGGTGACCATGTCCGTCGCCGACAGTCCGGCCGTACGGCCTCGGAACACCTTGATCCGCGACCCGCTGGAGACGAGTTCGCTCAGCCCGTCGCCGTCGAAGTCGGCCGCGTCCAGCATGGAGCCGGGGGAGGCGAGGGTGGCGCGGGTGGCATCGGGCAGGTCGTAGCGCAGTGCGGTGCCGCCCATCGCGCCGATCGCCGCGTCCAGGGCCCTGCCCTTGCCGAAGCGGCCGAGGGCGACGTCGATGCCGGCCGGCAGGAGGGCGCCGGTGCGGTCCGGGCCGGTGGGGCCGCCGAGGACGAGGGCGGAGGTGGCGGTGCCGTCCGCGGTACGGACGATCAGGTCGTCGTATCCGTCGCGGTTCACGTCGGTGGCGGGGCCCGTGGGGAGCTCGCCGGGGGCCGGGACGGGGGCGGTGGCCTCTTTCGCGGTGCCCTTCTTGGTGAACGGGCCGCGCAGGTAGGTGAGTTGGGAGCCGGAGGCGTGGAGCACGAGGTCCTGCTCGTCGTCCCCGTCGAAGTCTCCGCACACCGGCTGGTCCGGCCAGTCGTTGCCGGCCCGCGCCCGCGCCGGGACGACGAGCTTGACCGCCTTGCCGGTCAGGCCTGACGGGGAGCCGAAGAGGACCTGGAGCGGGACCGGAGGCTGTCCCTGGCCGTCGTAGGGCGGATCGGTCGACACCACGAGGTCCGTGAAGCCGTCCCCGTCGAGGTCACAGGTGGCCTCCGCCTCGAACACGGCCGGCAGCTGCCCCTTGGTGGCGGCGGCCTGCTTCGCCGGACTCAGCAACTGTCTCGCTCCGGGCGTGAGCCCGCGCGCACTTCCGTACACGATCCCGATACCGGCGTCGTCCGCGTGCGCCTGCGCCTTGACCAGGTCGTCGAGTACGAGGTCCCGGTGGCCGTCGCCGTTGAAGTCGACGGCGACCTCGCTGCCCTTGCCGCGCGGGACGGGCAGCTTCGCCGGGGCGTTCGCGGCGCGCACCGGCGGCGTGCTGTGATCGGCGCTCTCGGCGTGCTGGGTGGGTCCGCAGGAGACGAGCAGAAGGGCGCCGCAGAGCACCGCCGTACCCGCCCCGGCTATTCGCACACGCACCGCACACCTCGTCAGCATCATCGACAACGAACCCCGGCAATGATGCACGTGTTCGAGCCCTGGGTTAAGGGGGAGTTCAGCCGGGGTTTCCGGGCGGGGGCCCGGGCGATCGCCGCGTTCGGGCCGCGAGCCATGATCGGTGCATGACCGAGATCGTGCTGATGTCAGATCCCCGGATCGCGGCGGTCCCCGTGGCCGGCAGCGGTGAACCCTTCGTCGACGTGCGGGAGTTCCTCGCCGCCGACTCGCGCAAGGAGGACGCACACGGGGCCTTCGCGCACCTGCGCGAGGGGGTCCTGGCCCGGCTGCTCAAGGCCCAGGAACTGCTGCCGGAGGGGGTCCGGCTGCTGTTCGTCGAGGGGTACCGGCCGCCCGCCCTTCAGCGCCTCTACTTCGAGAAGTACGCCGATACCCTGCGCACCGCCGACCCTCACTCGACGGAGGCCGAACTGCGGGACGCCACCAGCCGGTACGTCTCCCCGCCGGAGATCGCCCCGCACAGCGCCGGCGCGGCGGTCGACCTCACCCTCGTGGACGCCGACGGCCACGAACTCGACATGGGGACCCGGGTCAACGCTTCCCCGGAGGAGAGCGCCGGCGCCTGCTTCACGGACGCCCCCGGCCTCGGGCCCGAGGCGCGCGCCAACCGCCGGCTTCTCGCTTCGGCCCTGACGGCGGCGGGGCTGGTCAACTACCCCACCGAGTGGTGGCACTGGTCGTACGGCGACCGCTACTGGGCCCACGCCACGGGTGCGCGGCAGGCTCCCTACGGTCCTCAGGAACACCCCGTCGTACGCCTCGCGCGGTACACGAAGGCCGACCTCGACGAGATCACCGGCGGGGTCGAGGACCCCTTCGAGGTCGCCGCGTACGGGGTGACGTCCCGGGACAAGGACGTCCACTTCGGGGTCCGCAGCGAGGGCCGGCTGGTGGCGCACGCCGGGCTGGTGGAGGCGGACGTCGAGGTGGGGGAGCGGCGGTTGCGGGTGGCCGGGCTCGGCGGCGTGGTCGTCGCCCCCGGTATGCGCGGGCACGGGCTGGCCCGGCTGGTCGTGGACACGGCCGTCGCGCAGGCCCGGGGGACGGGAGCGGAGTTCGGGCTGCTCTTCTGTCTGCCGGACCGGGTGGCGCTGTACGAGAAGCTGGGGTGGCGGCTCCTGCCGGGCGGCATGCGGGTCGAGCAGCCGGACGGGGTGATCGACCATCCGTTGCGGACGATGTGGACGCCGCTGGCCGAGGGGGCGGTGTGGCCGGAAGGGGCCGCGCGGTTGGGGTCGCTGCCGATGTAGGGGGTGCGGGAGGGTTTTCTACGGCGGGTCAGGGCCGTACGTCGGTCAGGGCTGCGTGGCGATGTCGTGGCAGCGCCGATCCGGGTGGGGCAGCCGGATCAGGCCGCCCGCCGAGGGCCCCTGTCACCGGGTGTCCAGCACCTCCCGGTGGACCGCCCAGGCGTCCGCCACCGGGCCCAGGTGCCGGAGCTTGTCGGGGTTGATGACGTTGCGGATCGTCCGGATCCGCCCGTCGTGGACGTCGAGGACCATGGTGTGGAGCACCTTGCCGTCCCGGTCACGGAAGACCGCGCCCGGCTCGCCGTTGACCTCGTGCGGCTCGAACGACACCGCGGCCCGGGCCATGCGGGGGAACACGGCGGCCAGCAGCCGGGCCACGGGCCGCGCGCCGACGACGGTCCGAGCCAGCTGCGGGGCCTTGCCGCCGCCGTCGCCGACCAGCGACACCTCGGCGGCGAGCAGATCCTGCAGCCCTTCCACATCGCCCTCGCGCAGCGCGTCGAAGAACCGCGCCGCCAGCTCCGCCCGCTCCTTGCGGTCGGCCTCGAACCGGGGCCGGCCCTCGGCCATGTGGCGCCGAGCCCGCACCACCAGCTGACGGCACGCCGCCTCCGAGCGCCCCACGGCCGACGCGACCTCGGGAAAGCCGAAGTCGAACACCTCCCGCAGCACGAACACCGCCCGCTCCAGCGGACTGAGCCGCTCCAGCAGCAACAGGGCGGCCATCGACACCGAGTCCGCCAGCTCCGCCGACCGCTCCGGATCCTGATAGGGGTCGGCGAGCAGCGGCTCCGGGAACCACGGCCCGACGTAGGCCTCGCGCCGGACGCGGGCCGAGCGGAGCACGTTGATCGAGACCCGGGTCACCGCGGTCGAGAGATAGGCCCTGACCGACCTGGGCTCGGTCGGCGAGGCCTCGAAGCGCAGCCAGGTCTCCTGGACGGCGTCCTCGGCCTCGCTGACGCTGCCCAGGATCCGGTAGGCGATCGAGAAGAGCAGCGGCCGCAGTTCCTGGAACTCCTCGGTCCTGGTCCTGACCATGCCGCTCCCCTCGATTCTCCGGCCCGGTCAGCCGGTGAAGGACTCGGGGCCGAAACGGCCCCAGGCGATGAACACCGCGAGCACCAGATAGACCGCGTTCAGCGCCACGAACCTCGACTCCCCGAGCCGGCCGTGGGTGATCATCGCACCGACCATCAGCAGGATCCAGCAGACGGCGGTCACCGGCACCAGGGCCGGGGCGACATCGACCACCGCGGGCAGTATCAGGCCGACGGCGGCCAGGAGTTCGAGGACCCCGAGGGTCCTGAGGAAACCGCCGCTCACCTGTGCCGTCCACCCTCCGCCGGGGGCCGCGGCCAGCGTCTCCCGGGCCACGAACGTCTTGGTGAGCCCACCGGTCAGGGCGACCGCGGCGAGCAGCGCGGCACCGATCCACAGCGCGAGGTTCATCGTCCACTCCTTGAGTCTCCGAGTTTGTCGTCACCCCCTACGACAGGACGGCGGCCTCGCCGGTGACATCACCGGGCACGGGAACGGGGACGCCCCCCACACCCGGGTGGGTGTGGGGGGCGTCCCCGTGTCGTACGGGTTACTTCACCGGCTCCGGTTCCGGCGCCGACTCCGTCTCCGCCGCGTCCTCCGGGTCCACCGGGGTCTTCACGGACTCCAGCAGGAGCTGGGCCACGTCGACGACCGTGACGGACTCCTTGGCCTTGCCCTCGTTCTTCTTGCCGTTGACCGAGTCGGTCAGCATGACGAGGCAGAAGGGGCAGGCCGTCGAGACGATGTCGGGGTTCAGGGACAGAGCCTCGTCGACGCGCTCGTTGTTGATGCGCTTGCCGATCCGCTCCTCCATCCACATCCGCGCACCACCGGCACCGCAGCAGAAGCCGCGCTCCTTGTGGCGGTGCATCTCCTGCTGGCGCAGGCCCGGGACGGACGACATGATCTCGCGCGGCGGCGTGTAGATCTTGTTGTGACGGCCCAGGTAGCAGGGGTCGTGGTAGGTGATGAGGCCCTCGACCGGGGTGACCGGCAGCAGCTTGCCCTCGTCGATGAGGTGCTGGAGCAGCTGGGTGTGGTGGATGGTCTCGTAGTCGCCGCCGAGCTGCGGGTACTCGTTGCCGATCGTGTTCAGGCAGTGCGGGCAGGTGGCGACGATCTTCTTCGCCGACCGCGGCTTCTTCGTCGCCGGGTCCTCGTCGTCCTCGCCGAACGCCATGTTCAGCGCGGCCACGTTCTCCATGCCGAGTTCCTGGAACAGCGGCTCGTTGCCGAGGCGGCGGGCCGAGTCACCGGTGCACTTCTCGTCGCCGCCCATGATCGCGAACTTGACGCCCGCGATGTGCAGGAGTTCGGCGAAGGCCTTGGTGGTCTTCTTGGCGCGGTCCTCCAGCGAGCCCGCGCAGCCGACCCAGTACAGGTACTCGACCTCGGAGAGGTCCTCGATGTCCTTGCCGACGACCGGCACCTCGAAGTCGAGCTCCTTGAGCCATTCCAGGCGCTGCTTCTTCGCCAGGCCCCAGGGGTTGCCCTTCTTCTCCAGGTTCTTGAGCATCGTGCCCGCCTCGGACGGGAACGCGCTCTCGATCATCACCTGGTAGCGGCGCATGTCGACGATGTGGTCGACGTGCTCGATGTCGACCGGGCACTGCTCGACACAGGCGCCGCAGGTGGTGCAGGACCACAGGACGTCCGGGTCGATGACGCCGTTCTCCTCGGCGGTGCCGATCAGCGGCCGCTCGGCCTCCGCGAGAGCGGCGGCGGGCACACCGGCCAGCTGCTCCTCGGACGCCTTCTCCTCGCCCTCCATGGTCTTGCCGCCGCCCGCCAGCAGGTAGGGCGCCTTGGCGTGCGAGTGGTCCCGCAGCGACATGATCAGCAGCTTCGGGGAGAGCGGCTTGCCGGTGTTCCAGGCCGGGCACTGCGACTGGCAGCGACCGCACTCGGTGCAGGTCGAGAAGTCGAGCAGGCCCTTCCAGGAGAACTGTTCGACCTGGGAGACGCCGAAGACGTCGTCCTCGCCCGGGTCGGTGAAGTCGATCGGCTTGCCGCCCGACGTCATCGGCTGGAGGCCGCCGAGCGCGGTGGAGCCGTCCGCGTTGCGCTTGAACCAGATGTTCGGGAACGCGAGGAAACGGTGCCAGGCGACGCTCATGTTGGCGTTCAGCGAGACGACGATCATCCAGATGAACGAGACGCTGACCTTGATGCCGGCGAACAGGTAGACCAGCGTCTGGAGCGTGGAGACGTCGAGCGACCGGAAGGCTGCGACCAGCGGGTACGAGGCGAAGAACGCGGCCTCGTAGTGGTCCACGTGGTGCAGCGCGCCCTCAAGGCCGCGCAGCACGTAGATCACGATGCCGATGGTGAGGATGACGTACTCGACGAAGTACGCCTGCCAGGCCTTGGAGCCCGTGAAGCGGGACTTGCGGCCCGGGCGCGAGGGCAGGTTCAGCAGGCGGATCGCGATCAGCACGGCGATGCCGACGCCGGTCATCACGGTGATGAACTCGACGTACATCTCCCACGGCAGCCAGCTGCCGATGACCGGGAGGACGAAGTCGGCCTTGAAGAGCTGGCCCAGGGCCTGGCCCAGGACCGGGATCAGCGTCAGGAAGCCCATCGCCACGAACCAGTGGGCGAAGCCCACGATCCCCCAGCGGTTCATCCGCGTGTGGCCGAGGAACTCCTTCACCAGCGTCACACTGCGCTGGTAGGGGTTGTCGACCCGGGTACCGGCGGGCAAGGGCTGGCCGAGCATGAAGAACCGGACGAACTGGGCGATGACGCGTGCGAACAGTGCCGCGCCGACCACGGTCAGGACCAGCGACACGATGATCGCGGCGAGTTGCATGTCGGGGCTCCTCGGGCCTGCGATGGGGGTTCTTTGAGCGAGGTAGAGCGAGATTACTAAGCGGTAACTTATGCAGTTCTACGAGAGTACCCGCATCGTCTCCCGCACTGTAGCCAGGCGCTCGGTGATCTGCGTCGCTGAGGGTTGCCTTAAGAACTGACCGTGTTATTCGTACCAAATTGGTACATTCGCATCTAATTTAGACCCGTGCTCTACGGGATCGCCGCCGCCACGACCGCCCTCCTCCTCACCGCCGTCCTCACCGCGCTGCTCCGCACCGCCGCCCTGCGGCTCGGGGTCGTCGACCGGCGGTGGCAGCACCGCAAGGTGCCGCTGTTCGGGGGTGTGGCGGTCGTGCTCACGACCTGTCTGGTGGCGCTCGTCGGGGACCGGACCGGTGTCGCGCCCCTCGGCTCCGGCGTCGGAGAGCTGCTCGTCGCCGGCGCGGTGGTCGCGGGGCTGGGGCTGTTCGCGGACGTACGGCGGGTCAAGACGCGCGCGTTGGCCGCCGGTACGGCGGTGGCGGCGGCCTGTGTCGTGCCGTACGGGGAGACCGGTGTCGCCGGAGGGCTCCTCGCCGTCTGCTGGATCGTCCTGGCCGCCGTCGGTTTCCGGGCCCTGGACCACGCCGACGGTCTCGCGGGGGCCGTCGGGGTCGTCACCGCCTTCGGGGTGGGCGCCTGTGCCGCGGTGGAGGTGATGGACGGGCTCGCGGTGCTGCTGAGCGTGCTGGCCGCCGCGCTGACCGGGTTCCTCATGCACAACTGGCCGCCCGCGCGCGTGGGGCTCGGTTCCTGCGGGTCGCTGTTCGCCGGGTTCGTGCTCGCCTCGGCCGCGGTCGTCACCCGCGCCGGATACGGGCTGGGCTCCAGCGCGGCGGTGCTGTTCGCGCTGACGGCCCTGGTCGCCGCCGAGGCCCTCCTCCTCGCCCTGACCCGCCGCGGCGCCGGCGCCCGCCACCTCGCCCACCGGCTCCGGCGGCTCGGGCTCACCCCGCAGGGTGTCATCGTCGTCCTCGGTGCGGGGGCCTTCTGCGGGGTACTCGTCGGGGTCCTGGTGCACCTCGGGTGGCTCGCGGAGTCGGGGGTCCTCTGGGTGGCCGCGGGGGCCCTGGTCGTCGTACTCGCACTCCTCCGCGCGAAGCCGTCGAAGCCGTCTCCGCAGGTCAGGGCTCAGTTGCGTGTAAGGAACGGATAAGAGTTGAGCCCCCCTGGCTCAGGTCTGTTGACCGAGCGGCGGACGTCATGCACACTTGAGTCCGTTCCACTCAAGTCAGCTGGAGGAAATCACCATGGCACGTGCGGTCGGCATCGACCTGGGCACGACGAACTCGGTCGTCAGCGTTCTGGAGGGCGGCGAGCCCACCGTCATCACCAACGCCGAGGGTGCCAGGACCACGCCGTCCGTCGTCGCCTTCGCGAAGAACGGCGAGGTGCTGGTCGGCGAGGTCGCCAAGCGCCAGGCGGTCACGAACGTGGACCGGACCATCCGCTCGGTGAAGCGCCACATGGGCACCGACTGGAAGGTCGAGCTCGACGGGAAGCCCTTCAACCCGCAGCAGATGTCCGCGTTCATCCTGCAGAAGCTGAAGCGCGACGCCGAGTCCTACCTGGGCGAGAAGGTGACCGACGCGGTCATCACCGTCCCGGCGTACTTCAACGACTCCGAGCGTCAGGCGACGAAGGAAGCCGGCGAGATCGCCGGTCTCAACGTCCTGCGTATCGTCAACGAGCCCACCGCGGCCGCGCTCGCGTACGGCCTCGACAAGGACGACCAGACGATCCTCGTCTTCGACCTCGGTGGCGGCACCTTCGACGTGTCCCTCCTGGAGATCGGCGACGGCGTCGTCGAGGTGAAGGCCACCAACGGCGACAACCACCTCGGTGGTGACGACTGGGACCAGCGCGTCGTCGACTACCTGGTGCAGCAGTTCAAGGCCGGCCACGGCGTGGACCTCGCCAAGGACAAGATGGCCCTCCAGCGCCTCCGCGAGGCCGCCGAGAAGGCCAAGATCGAGCTGTCGAGCTCCACCGAGACCTCGATCAACCTGCCCTACATCACCGCCTCCGCCGAGGGCCCGCTGCACCTGGACGAGAAGCTCACCCGGGCTCAGTTCCAGCAGCTGACCGCGGACCTCCTGGAGCGCTGCAAGACCCCGTTCTTCAACGTCATGAAGGACGCCGGCGTCTCCATCAACGAGATCGACCACGTCGTCCTCGTCGGTGGCTCCACCCGTATGCCCGCCGTGGCCGACCTCGTGCGCGAGCTCACCGGCGGCAAGGACGCCAACAAGGGCGTCAACCCGGACGAGGTCGTCGCCATCGGCGCCGCCCTCCAGGCCGGTGTCCTCAAGGGTGAGGTCAAGGACGTCCTGCTCCTCGACGTGACCCCGCTGTCCCTCGGTATCGAGACCAAGGGCGGCATCATGACCAAGCTCATCGAGCGGAACACGACGATCCCGACCAAGCGGTCCGAGATCTTCACCACCGCCGAGGACAACCAGCCCTCCGTGCAGATCCAGGTCTACCAGGGCGAGCGCGAGATCGCGGCGTACAACAAGAAGCTCGGGATGTTCGAGCTGACCGGTCTGCCGCCGGCCCCGCGCGGTGTCCCGCAGATCGAGGTCGCCTTCGACATCGACGCCAACGGCATCATGCACGTGACCGCGAAGGACCTCGGCACGGGCAAGGAGCAGAAGATGACCGTCACCGGTGGCTCCTCGCTGCCGAAGGACGAGGTCAACCGGATGCGCGAAGAGGCCGAGAAGTACGCGGAGGAGGACCACGCCCGCCGCGAGGCCGCCGAGTCCCGCAACCAGGGCGAGCAGCTCGTCTACCAGACGGAGAAGTTCCTCAAGGACAACGAGGACAAGGTCCCCGGCGAGGTCAAGACCGAGGTCGAGGCCGCCGTCGAGGAGCTGAAGACCGCGCTCAAGGGCGAGGACACCGCCGAGATCCGCACCGCCACCGAGAAGGTCGCGGCCGTCTCGCAGAAGGTCGGCCAGGCCATGTACGCCGACGCCCAGGCCGCGCAGGCCGCGGGCGGCGCCGACGCCGGCGCCGAGGCCCCCAAGGCCGACGACGACGTCGTGGACGCCGAGATCGTCGACGACGAGCGCAAGGACGGTGCCGCGTGACCGAGGAGACCCCGGGCTTCGAGGAGAAGCCCGACGTCCCCTCCGGCGCGACCCCCGACGACGCCGAGCCGAAGGCCGCCGCCCCCTCCTCGGAGGCGGGGGCGGCCCCGGCCGGGGACGCAACAGCACAGATCGCCGGTCTGACGGCCCAGCTGGACCAGGCCCGCAAGGCGCTCGAAGAGCGCACCGGGGACCTCCAGCGGCTCCAGGCCGAGTTCCAGAACTACCGCCGCCGCGTGGAGCGGGACCGGATCACGGTCAAGGAGATCGCCGTCGCGAACCTCCTGACCGAACTCCTGCCCGTGCTCGACGACATCGGCCGCGCGCGGGACCACGGCGAGTTCGTCGGCGGATTCAAGTCCGTCGGGGAGTCGCTGGAGACCGTCGCGGCGAAGATGGGTCTGCAGCAGTTCGGCAAGGAGGGCGAGCCCTTCGACCCGACCATCCACGAGGCGCTGATGCACAGCTACGCGCCGGACGTCACCGAGACGACGTGCGTGGCGATCCTGCAGCCCGGGTATCGCATCGGCGAGCGCACCATCCGCCCCGCGCGGGTGGCCGTCGCCGAACCGCAGCCGGGCGCGCAGACGGTCAAGGCCGAGGAGGACTCCAAGGCCGAAGACGACAAGGACAACGGCCCTGAGGAGGGCTGAGGTCACCACTGAGCGGGACACCAGGAAGGGGGCGCGTCGAGGATGAGCACCAAGGACTTCATCGAGAAGGACTTCTACAAGGTCCTCGGCGTCCCCAAGGACGCCACCGAGGCCGAGATCAAGAAGGCGTACCGCAAGCTCGCCCGCGAGTTCCACCCGGACGCCAACAAGGGCAACGCCAAGGCCGAGGAGCGCTTCAAGGAGATCTCCGAGGCGAACGACGTCCTCGGTGACCCCAAGAAGCGCAAGGAGTACGACGAGGCCCGCGCCCTCTTCGGCAACGGCGGCTTCCGCCCGGGGCCGGGCGCGGCCGGCGGCTCCTTCAACTTCGACCTGGGCGATCTCTTCGGAGGCGGCGCCCAGGGCGGCGCCGGGGGTTCCGGCGGCTTCGGCGGCGGCATCGGCGATGTCTTCGGCGGCCTGTTCAACCGGGGCGGTACGGGCACGACCCGTACCCAGCCCCGGCGTGGCCAGGACATCGACACCGAGGTCACCCTGAGCTTCACCGAGGCCATCGAGGGGGCCACGGTGCCGCTGCGGATGTCCTCGCAGTCCCCGTGCAAGGCCTGCTCCGGCACCGGCGACAAGAACGGCACACCGCGCGTGTGCCCGACCTGCGTCGGCACCGGCCAGGTGGCGCGGGGCTCCGGTGGCGGCTTCTCCCTCACGGACCCTTGCCCGGACTGCAAGGGCCGCGGACTGATGGCCGAGCACCCCTGCCTGGAGTGCAAGGGCAGCGGCCGCGCCAAGTCCTCCCGGACCATGCAGGTCCGTATCCCCGCCGGGGTGACGGACGGTCAGCGGATCCGGCTGCGCGGCAAGGGCGCACCGGGCGAGCGCGGCGGCCCGGCCGGCGATCTGTACGTCACCGTGCACGTCGACACGCACCCGGTCTTCGGGCGCAAGGACGACAACCTCACGGTCACGGTCCCGGTCACGTTCACCGAGGCGGCCCTCGGCGGCGAGGTGAGGGTCCCCACCCTGGGCGGCCCCGCCGTCACGCTGAAGCTGCCGCCGGGCACGCCCAACGGCCGCACCATGCGCGCCCGCGGCAAGGGCGCGGTCCGTAAGGACGGCACCCGCGGCGACCTCCTGGTCACCGTCGAGGTGAGTGTCCCGACGGACCTGACGGGGAAGGCTCGTGACGCACTCGAGGCGTATCGCGAGGCGACCGCGGGCGAGGACCCGCGGGCGGAGCTGTTCCAGGCCGCGAAGGGAGCTTGATCGAGATGGACGGCCGTCGACGCAACCCGTATGAACTGACCGAGGAGACCCCGGTCTACGTCATTTCGGTGGCGGCCCAGCTCTCGGGCCTGCACCCGCAGACCCTGCGCCAGTACGACCGCCTGGGCCTGGTCTCCCCGGACCGCACCGCCGGCCGGGGCCGCCGCTACTCGGCCCGCGACATCGAACTGCTCCGCGCGGTGCAGGCGTTGTCGCAGGACGAGGGCATCAACCTCGCCGGCATCAAGCGCATCATCGAGCTGGAGAACCAGGTCGCCGCGCTGCAGTCCCGCGTCGCCGAGATGGAGGCCGCCCTGGAGGGCGCCGCCGCGGCGATGCAGCAGCGGGAGGCGGCGGTGCACGCGTCGTACCGCCGTGACCTGGTGCCGTATCAGGAAGTGCAGCAGACCAGCGCGTTGGTGGTGTGGCGGCCCAAGGGGCGCCAGGACTGACGTACGGCTGATGGGGAAGGGGCCCGGAGGATCATCCTCCGGGCCCCTTCGCGTGTGCGGGGTGTATCCCCTGGACTCAGCTGAACGTCCAGGTGCCCACCGGCGCCGACTCGGTTCCGTCGGCGTAGACGGCCGTGAACTTGTAGAAGACCGTGCTGTCGGACGGCGCGGTCGCGTCGGTGAACGCGAAGGCGCCGGTGCCCTGCTCGTCGAAGAGCAGGTCGTAGCTCTGCGTGGAGTTGTTCCAGCGGTAGACGTGGAAGCCGGTCGCGGTGCCGTACGTGTCCGCGGACCCGTCGTACATCACGTAGACCTCGCCCGCCCCGGTGCCCGCGGTGAGGATGTCCGAGGTCTCGGCGTACATCTGGTCCGGCGTCATCTTGAACTCGTTGACCTGGACGGTGGTCGCGGACTCGATGTCGAGGGCGTTCCCGTCGACGTCGACCGCGACGACCCGGTAGCGCAGGAACTCGTCGTCCGGCAGGTTCGGGTCACGGTTCTCGGACCGCGTCGAGCCGTACGGCAGGCTGTCGGTGATGTTCGTGTACGGCGACCAGACACCGTCGACCTCCGTGCTCCGGTAGACCTCGTAGTGGTCGAAGTCGTCGGCCGTGCTGTCGTCCCAGTCCAGCAGGATGCCGTTCTCGGCGGAGGTCGCGGTCAGACCGGTCACCGCGCCCGGGGGCGTGCTGTCACCCAGGTGCTTGACGGTGACGGAGGCCGAGGCGGGACCCAGGTTGCCGTCGTCGTCCTCGGCACGCACGTAGTAGGTGTACGTCGAGTCCACGTCGACGTCGAGGTCCACGAACTCGCCGGTGGCGTCACCGATGTAGGCACCGTCGCGGTAGACCCGGAAGGTCTCCAGGTCGGCGTCCTGGTCCCGGTTCCAGGACCAGGTCAGGGTGACGGCGATGTCGCCGCTGGTGGCCGCCAGGTGGTCCGGGACGAAGGACGGCGCGGTGGTGTCGTACGTCTCGAACTCGGCGGTGCCGGAGACGGCCGACTCGTTGCCGTGCGTGTCCACGGCCGTGACGACGTAGTAGTACCAGTCCCCGGTCGGCGGCGGGGTGTCGCTCCAGCCCTGGCTGACCAGGGTGCCGCCGCTCACCAGGTTGGCGGCCGTCGGGGCGACGGGCTTCGACGTCGAGCGGTACACCCGGTAGCCGGCGACATCGGCGTCGGTGCTGCTGTCCCAGTCCAGCTTCACGGTGGTGACCTGGCCGACGGCCCAGTTGTCCTCGACGCCGGTCGGGGCGGCGGGGAGGGTGGTGTCGACGGTGGTGACGCCCTGATCCGCCGTCCCGGCCGACTGGTTGCCCGCCTTGTCGTGGGCGCGGACCTCGTAGTAGTAGGTCGCGCCGGTCTTCGGGAGGGTGGTGTCGGTGTACGAGGTCGAGGTCGTCGTCGCGATCGGCGCGCTCCCGAACGAGGTGCCCTTGAGCCGCCGGTAGACCTTGTACCCGGCGAGGTCCATCTCTTTGTTCTTGGCCCAGATGAGCTTGGCCTTGCCGGTCGTCGAGTCGTACGTCGCCGAAGTCCCGGTCGGGGTGAGGGGCTTGGTCTTGTCGACGCTGGCGGAGGTGCGGGGGGTGTAGCCGAACTTGACCTTGGCGCTGCCGGTCCAGTTGACGTAGTCGATGCGCAGGGTGTGCTTGCCGGACGGGATGGTCACGTTGACGGTCTTGCTGACCGTGGTGGAGGTGTTCTTCCACAGGTCGATCTTGCGGGTGCCGTCGACGTAGACGCGGATGCCGTCGAGCCCTGAGGCGGCCAGGGAGAACGGTCCGCCGGAGCCGAAGTCGCGGGTGACGGACCAGCGCACGCCGAAGTTGTTGCTCGGCAGGCCCGACGCCGGGGCCCCGCTCCAGCTCTGGTCGATGGTGCTGTCGCAGTCCGTCTTCTTCGGTGTCCCGGAGAAGCTGGTGTTCGCGAAGAGCTGCCGTTTGAAGACCGGTGAGGTGCAGGTGGTCGCGGCGGAGGCGGGCGTGATGGTGAGCAGGGTGCCCGCGGTGGCGAGTACGACGGCGGTCGCGGTGGCCGCGGTCGTACGTCTGGCTGGGTTCATCGGGTCCTTCGGTCTCGATGGTCAACGGAAGGAGAGGGGCCCGGAGATGTCTCCGGGCCCCTCTCGTGTCTCGGGTCTCAGAGCCAGGAGTCCCAGATGCCGTACGCCCTCGGCGTGGTCGCGGCCTCCGCGCCGGCGGCGTCCAGGCGGACGACGCGGTAGTAGTACAGGCCGAGCGTGTCCTCGTGGACCGTCTCGTCCATGTAGAACACGGTGTCCTCGTCCGTCGGGCCTTCGGCGAGGGTGACGTAGGCGGCCGTGGCCGGGTCCCAGCGCTCCACGCGGTAGCTCTTGAACCGGTCGCAGTCGCCGAGGCCGGAGCTCTCGGAGCAGCCGACGTACAGCTCCGGGTACTGGTCCTCACGGATCTCGGTCCCCGTCCAGCCCGGCGGCCGGGTGTCGGGCAGGGTGACGGAGAGCTCGGCGGGGTGGTAGGCCTCGGGGCCGGCCCACCAGTCGATCAAGGGGGAGCCGTCCGTGGCGGCCACCTTGTAGGTGTGCGCGGCGCCGTCGGGGACCGTCGGGCAGAGGATCTCGGTGTCCGCCAGGGAGTCGCCCGTCCAGCAGTTCTCCTGCCACACCGTCTCGCCGGTCTCCGGGTCGGTGACGCCCTGCCACACCTTGTAGGCCGAGACGTCGTCGTCGGCCGGCGGCGTCCAGGTCAGGCGCACACCGAGGGGGATCTGCTCGGCGGCCAGGTTCTGCACCGGGGCCGGGCGCTCGGTGTCCGGTGTGGTCGCGCCGGCGACCGGACCGGGCCGCGACTCATGGCCGTACGGGTCGATCGTCACGACCGTGTAGTCGTACGTCGTCTCGGAGGCACCGGAGACATCCCAGCACACGCCGTTGATCTGCCGGGAACCGGCGTAGTCGGGGGCGTCGCCGGTGTTCCAGGTCCAGTAGGTCTCCGGGTCCGTCAGTGGCAGGTCCTGCGAGTTGTTGGGCTTGCAGGCGCTCACCACGCTGCTCTCACCGGTCGCCTGGTCGGTGCGGACGATCCGGTAGGTGAGCAGCGGCTCGTCCTCGCCGAAGGTCCACGGGTCGGCGCTGCTCCACTCGATCATCACCCCCTCGTCGAACCTGTGCGCGGTGGTGCGGAACGGGGCGATCGCCTCGGGCCGGTCCGCCATCGTCAGCGTGACCTCCACGGGGGCGGCCGCATTGCCCTTCGCGTCCACCGAGCGCACCGCGTACCGGTAGCTGTCGGCGACCGCGACCAGCTGGCGCGGCACGGCGTCGGTGCCCGTGGTGGTGGTCGGGGTGTTGCCGCCCGTGGCGCCGGGCAGCGCGTCGAGCCAGCCGCCGGTCGCCGGGTCGTACTGGAGGACCTGGTACGAGGCGGCCCCGTCGACGGCCGACCACAGCACGTGCGGAACGCCCGACCGGTACTCGACGCGCGCGTCGGCCGCGGTCGCCGGCGGGGTGAGGTCCGAGGTGGTGAAGGTGGTGGCCGGCGAGTACGCGGACCAGTTCCCGACGGCGTCCCGGGCCCGGCCGCGGTAGGTGACCTTGCTGCCGTCGGCGGCGTAACCGGTGTCGCAGATCGCGCCCTTGGCGCCGGTGTACACGGTGGCCCAGGTGTTGGTGGCGGAGTTCAGCCGCTGCATCTCGTACAGCGCGATGTCGGCCGCGTTCTCCGCGGTCGTGACCAGCTCCGGGGCCGCGTAGGGCTGGTCCACCGGGCAGGCGTCCATCTCGACGAACGGCGCGGCGGGCGGGGTGGTGTCCACGCTCGTGACCGCCTGGTCGGCGGTGCCGGTGGAGAGGTTGCCCGCCTTGTCGTGGGCGCGGACCTCGTAGTAGTACGTGGCGCCGGTGGGCGGCGGGGTGTCCGTGTACGAGGTGGAGGTGGTCGTGGCGAGCGGCTTGCTGCCGAAGGAGGCGCCCTTGAGCCGCCGGTAGACCTTGTACCCGGCGAGGTCCATCTCCTTGTTCTTCGCCCAGGTCAGCTTGGCCTTGTTGCCGCTCTTGTCGTACGAGACGGAGATCCCGGCCGGGGTGAGGGGCTTGGTCTTGTCGACGGTGGCGGCGGTGCGCGGGGTGTAGCCGAACTTGATTTTCGCGCTGCCGGTCCAGTTGACGTAGTCGACGCGGAGGGTGTGCTTGCCGGACGGGATGGTGATGTTGACCGTCTTGCTGACCGTGGTGGAGGTGTTCTTCCACAGGTCGATCTTGCGGGTGCCGTCGACGTAGACGCGGATGCCGTCGAGCCCTGAGGCGGCCAGGGAGAACGGTCCGCCGGAGCCGAAGTCGCGGGTGACGGACCAGCGCACGCCGAAGTTGTTGCTCGGCAGACCCGAAGCCGGGGCCCCGCTCCAGCTCTGGTCGATCGTGCTGTCGCAGTCCGTCTTCTTCGGTGTCCCGGAGAAGCTGGTGTTCGCGAAGAGCTGCCGCTTGAAGACCGGGGAGGTGCAGGTCGTCGCGGCGGAGGCGGGCGTGATGGTGAGCAGGGTGCCCGCGGTGGCGAGTACGACGGCGGTCGCGGTGGCCGCGGTCGTACGTCTGGCTGGGTTCATCGGGTCCTTCGGTCCTGTCCGACGACGGGAGAGATCACCGTCGTCGGACAGGACCGGCAAGAGCACCGATTGGTTGTACGGCGTACGTCACGGAAACGCGTCGAAGACGGTGTCGACGGCCGCCATCCACATCGACTCCGCGCCCGTGCCGAACGCGGCGGCCAGCGCGTACCCGACGGCCGCGTCCATGGCGTCCGGCTTGGCGTCCGCACGCCACTCGGCGGCCTTCACCTCGCCGTCGCCCTTCGAGTGGAAGTCGCCCAGCCGCCGCCCGTCGCGCAGGAGGCGGCTGTCCGGCATGGAGTCGGGCACCAGCCGCCAGTGCCGGCCCGCGTGCCGGACGTCGACCCGGTACGAACTCCGGATCAGCCGTCCCCGGCCGGGGGCGAGCGCGGCCGCCTCGCCGCCGACGGTGAGGATCAGCAGACCGGCGTCCCGGGTGCCGATCGGGATGTCCCCGTCGGCCTTGGTGCCGGTCGCCCGGCTCAGCACGACCCGCGGTATCGCCTCGCCCTCGACGACGACCTCACCCCGCCAGGTGTTCAGGCGGACGGTGAGCGCGCCGAAGAGGGTGTCCGTGACGGAGCTGTCGCTGATGGTCATACCGCCCCCGTGGAGTCGTCAGGAGTTCGGTGCTCTGACTGTCCAGTCGCCCGCCGGCAGGGATTCGGTTCCGTCGGCGGCCACGGCGGTGACCCAGTAGTAGGTCGTGGTGCCGAGCCGGGTGTCGGTGTCGACGTAGGAACTGGCGGCGGCGTCGAGGTCGGCGAGCTTCTCGTAGGCGCCGGTCGCCGGGTTCCAGCGGTACACCCGGTAGCCGCCCGCCTCCTGGTCGGCGCCCGCGGCGATCCCGGACCAGGTCAGCGAGTTGTCCGCGACGCCCTCCCCGCCGGAGGCCTCGACCGTCAGCGGCGAACCCTCCGGCGTCGCCACGCTCGGCGTGGTGTCGAGCTCGGTCGCGGGCACGATGTTCGGCGCACGGGTGAACTGCCAGTGGGAGTTCCAGTTGTCGTCGACGGAGTCGATGAAGAAACAGCGCTCCTCGCCGTCCGGGAGGGTCGCGTAGTCGTACGAGGTGGTGTCGGTCGACAGCCACTCCACCTCGTGCACGGAGCAGACCTGCTCCTCCTCGTCACCGATGACGTCACCGGCGTAGACGACGTAACGGTGCAGGTCGGCCGTCGGGTTGGCGTCCCACTTCAGCGCGAAGCCGTACTCGGTCGGCCTGACGGCCAGCCCGGTCACGGGGGACGGCGGGGTGTCGTCCCGGCGGTAGCTGGAGACCGCGGCGGACCGCGCGGACTCATTGCCCGCCGTGTCGAGGGCAGCCACCCGGTAGTAGTAGGTGACGCCTTCCTCGCCCGTCGTGTCCTGGTACGAGAGCGTGCCCGTGATCCCGATCGCGCTGTACGCGGCGGTGGCGCTCGCCGCCCGGTACACCCGGTACGACGTGGCCCCTTGCGACGCGCTCCAGCCGAGTGCCAGCTTGTCGGACTGGCTGGTGACCTGTACGTCGGCGGGCACGGCGGGCGCGGTGCGGTCGACGGTGGTGACCGCCTGGTCCGCCGTACCGGCCGATGCGTTGCCCGCCTTGTCGTGGGCGCGGACCTCGTAGTAGTAGATCTCGCCGGTCACCGGCAGGGTCGCGTCGGTGTACGAGGTGCCCGTGGTCGTCGCGAGCGGAGTCGCCCCGAACGAGGTGCCCTTGAGCCGTCGGTAGACCTTGTACCCGGCGAGGTCCATCTCCTTGTTCTTGGCCCAGGTGAGCTTGGCCTTGCCGGTCGCCGCGTCGTACGTCGCCGAAGTGCCGGTCGGGGCAAGGGGCTTGACCTTGTCGACGGTGGCCGAAGTGCGGGGTGTGTAGCCGAACTTGACCTTGGCGGAGCCGGTCCAGTTGGCGTAGTCGACGCGGAGGGTGTGCTTGCCGGACGGGATGGTCACGTTGACGGTCTTGCTGACCGTGGTGGAGGTGTTCTTCCACAGGTCGATCTTGCGGGTGCCGTCGACGTAGACGCGGATGCCGTCCAGTCCGGAGGCGGCGAGGGTGAAGGGGCCGCCGGAGCCGAAGTCGCGGGTGACGGACCAGCGCACGCCGAAGTTGTTGCTCGGCAGACCGGATGCCGGGGCCCCGCTCCAGCTCTGGTCGATCGTGCTGTCGCAGTCCGTCTTCTTCGGTGTTCCGGAGAAGGTGGTGTTCGCGAAGAGCTGCCGCTTGAAGACCGGGGAGGTGCAGGTGGTCGCGGCGGAGGCGGGCGTGATGGTGAGCAGGGTGCCCGCGGTGGTGAGCACGACGGCGGTCGCGGTCAGGTGTCTGTGACGGTTCATTCGGTGTTCTCCGGGTCCGCGAGAGGCTCGGTGACCGTGACATAGGAGAAGTCCTCACCGCTGGTGAGGCGGGAGTTGCCGGCTTCGTCCACGGCGACGACGGCCCAGCGGACGGTCTCGCCCCGGGGGGTGTAGATCTCGTGGGAGTAGTACAGGGTCGGCTCGTCCACCCAGGGCTGCCGGACCTCGCCCCACAGTTCGTACTGCCAGACGCCGTCGACCAGAACGCCCCGGTGGACCTCGTAGTGGTCGACGTCCTCCTCGGAGTTGCGCTGCCAAGCGAGTTCGATGTCGGTGCCGTTGATCGCGCCGCGCAGACCGCCGACGGCGGCCGGGGCGAGACCGGTGGCCGGCGCGGTACCGGTGACCGGGGCCGACGGGGCGGATTCCTGGTCCTGGGTGTCCACGGCGGTCACCGTGTACGTGTACGAGGTGCCCTGTTGGACGTCCGAGTCCGTGTACGAGGTCTTCGTGGCGCCGACCTCGTCGACGAGCAGGCCGTCGCGGTAGATCAGGAAGAGGCCGAGGTCGCGCGTGACGGGGCTGGTGGGCGCCTTCCAGGAAAGCCTGACGCCCGTGCCCGCCTGTGTCGTGGCGGTGAGGCCGGTGGGCGCGGACGGCGCCCAGTCATCCCGTTCGACGACGGTGGGCGCGGACCTGGCGGACTTGTTCCCGGCGGCGTCGACCGCGGTGACCCAGTAGCTGTACATGAGGCGGTCCTCGACCTTGGTGTCGAGCCATGAGGTGCCGCTCACCCTGGCCACCTGCGTCACCGGTTCGTCCTGGCCGTCGGTCTCCCAGCGCCGGTGCACGAGGTACTCCGCCGCCCCCGCGACCGCGTTCCAGGACACCGTGACGCCCGGCTGACCGTCGGTGAGCCCGAACCCGGTGGGCGTCGCGGGCGCGGTCCTGTCGGCCGTGGTGACGGGCTTGTCGGCGCTGCCCGGCGACTCGTTGCCGGCCTTGTCGTAGGCGCGGACCTCGTAGTAGTAGGTCGCGCCCGTCGCGGGCGGAGTGTCCGTGTACGAGCCCGCCGTGGTCGTGGCCAGCTTCTTCCAGCTGTCGTCGCCCTTGAGCCGTCGGTAGACCTTGTACCCGGCGAGGTCCATCTCTTTGTTCTTGGCCCAGGTCAGCTTGGCTTTGCCGGTCGCCGCGTCGTACGTCGCCGAAGTGCCGGTCGGGGCAAGGGGCTTGACCTTGTCGACGGTGGCCGAAGTGCGGGGGGTGTAGCCGAACTTGACCTTGGCGGAGCCGGTCCAGTTGGCGTAGTCGACGCGGAGGGTGTGCTTGCCGGAGGGGATGGTGACGTTGACGGTCTTGCTGACTGTGGTGGAGGTGTTCTTCCAGAGGTCGATCTTGCGGGTGCCGTCGACGTAGACGCGGATGCCGTCCAGTCCGGAGGCGGCGAGCGTGAACGGTCCGCCGGAGCCGAAGTCCCGCGTCACGGACCAGCGGACGCCGAAGTTGTCCTTCGGCAGGCCGGAGGCCGGGGCCCCGCTCCAGCTCTGGTCGATCGTGCTGTCGCAGTCCGTCTTCTTCGGTGTTCCGGAGAAGCTGGTGTTCGCGAAGAGCTGCCGCTTGAAGACCGGCGAGGTGCAGGTGGTCGCGGCGGAGGCGGGCGTGATGGTGAGCAGGGTGCCCGCGGTGGTGAGCACGACGGCGGTGGAGGTCAGGGCCGTCGTACGTCTGGCTGGGTTCATTCGGTCCTCTGAGCGGAGTGGGGACGGCGGGCGTGGGCCGTCGTGATCACGACTCGTGAGGAACCGGGTTGGTTGTGCTGTCTTCGCCCGGTGCGTGCGGTGTCCTGGTGCCCCGGATCTACACGGAAGCTACACGCGTTAACGTTGCTATCTCATTTGACGGTTGCTTCTTGACGGATTCGTGAAGGCCGCGTTGGCTTCCGTCACCTGGGTGTGCAATATGCGCCCGCGTCCGGAAGGCACCAGAAGTGAGCTCCCCAATGCGTCGTACCGCCATATGCGTGGCCGTGTCATCGATGGCCCTCTCGCTCTCCGCCTGTGGGGCGCTGGGAGTCTCGGGGGACAGTGCCGACGCGAGTCCCACCAAGGGCGACGACATCACGGTGGGCGTGCTGATGCCGGAGCTCACGAACTCGCGGTACCAGGAGTTCGACTACCCGATCATCCAGAAGAAGGTCGCCGAGCTCACCGACAAGAAGGGCAAGACGGTCTACGCCAACGGCGAGGCCGACGCGGCCAAGCAGGCGACCCAGATGGAGAAGATGATCGACGACAGGGTCGACGTCATCCTGCTGGACGCCGTGGACTCCAAGAAGATCGCGTCCACGGTGAAGAAGGCGAAGGACGCGGGCATCCCCGTCATCGCCTACGACCGTCTCGCCGAGGGTCCCATCGACGCGTACGTCTCCTTCGACAACGAACTCGTCGGCGAGGTGCAGGGCCGCACCCTCGTGGAGGCGCTGGGCTCGGACATCGACAGCTCCGACAAGATCGTGATGCTCAACGGCTCGCCCTCCGACCCGAACGCGGGCCAGTTCAAGGCGGGCGCGCTCTCCGAGATCAACGGCAAGGTGACGATCTCCGAGACGTACGACGTCGACGGCTGGAAGCCGGAGATCGCCAAGAAGGACATGGCCGAGGCGATCAAGGCGATCGGCAAGGACAACATCGCCGCCGTCTACTCCGCCAACGACGCCATGGCCGAGGCCGCCATCGAGGCCATGAAGGAGGCGGGCATCACCACCCTGCCGCCGATCACCGGCCAGGACGCGGAACTGAAAGCCGTGCAGCGCATCGTCTCCGGCGAGCAGTACATGAGCGTGTACAAGTCCTACCCGCTGGAGGCCGAGGCCGCCGCGGAGATGGCCGTGGCCAAGGTCCAGGGCAAGGACATCCTGTTCGACTCCCTCACCCAGGACTCCGTCGACAGCCCCACCGACAAGGGCATCCCGGCGCAGCTGGTGTCGGTGTCCGCGCTGACGCGGGCGAACATCAAGAGCACGGTCGTCGCCGACGGCATCTACACGGTGGACCAGATCTGCACCGCCAAGTTCGCGGCGGACTGCGCGGCGATCAAGCTCAAGTAGGCCGGCCGCGTCGGCCGCTCAATTGCCGGCCACCGGCTTCATCGGCACCAGCACCCCGTTCGGCGCCCGTCCGATCGGCACGGTGCTGGTGAAGCTGGACGGGTCGTTGTCCCCCGAGACGCGCAGGCCCCTGACCTTCGCGCCCTTGGGGACGTCGTACCAGAGCTCGACCTCCATGAGGGTGTGGCCGCCGAGCTTGACCGTGTCCGACTGGCGGCGTACCGCCATCGCGAAGGTGTCGGGCCGGGCCCGGACGCCGGTGACGCCCGCGAGGTGCTGCCGGGCCGACTCGTAGACGTGGTAGTTCGGGTCCCGGTTCTCCACCCGCAGCCGGGCGGCGCAGAACTGCCCCTGCGGCGGCGCGTCGGCGTGCGATCCGGTCACCCCGGTGATGCCGCAGCGCAACGACAGGACGGTGAAGGTGAGATGGCCGTCCTTGTACGCCCGTGAGGGGCTCTGGGAGGGGGACGCGGAGGACGGCGGCGACCCGCCGGAGTCCCCGCCCCCGCAGCCCGCGAGGAGCAGCAGGGCGAGCACGGGGGCCGTACGACGGAGCGGGTGCGCGATCGGCATACGGGCGATTGTGCGCCGCGGGTGGGGAGAAGTGAACGTTCTGGGCGCTTCGGCCCGCAGGAGCCATGGACGGCAAAGCCAAGATCAAGAACTGGTCTAGGATGCCGGGCTGTCATGTCTCGAACACGGGGGAAGAACATGCTGACCAGGAACTTGCTGCCCAGGAACACGCCGCCCACGAACACGCCCATCGCCGGGCGCCGCGTGCGCACGCGTGCCGCGGTCATCGGTCTGTCGCTGTCCATGGCGCTGCTGACGGGCTGCGGCGGCGACGACGGCACCGAGCCCGCCGCCGACGGCGCGAACGCCTCAGGGAAGGCCTCCGGGAAGCCCGCGGCGAGCGGCCCGGCGTATCAGGGCGCCGCCCTGCCCGGCTACGCGCGAAAGGCCGCCTGGAGCCTGCCCACGGACAATCCGGAACTCGGTGTCCTGGACCTCGGCGCGGTCCTGCTGTTCGCCAAGGACGCGAGCGGCGCGTACCTCACCGACGCCACCGTGGACGGCGAGCCGGACGACGTGAACCGCGTCCTGTTCTCCTCCGACGAGGCGGAGAAGGTCACGCTGGAGTTCCGGGACGCCAAGACCGGCGCGGTCACCAAGACCCTCGGTGTGACCGCGCAGTCGGTCGAGGGCGTCACCTGGAAGGACGGCGCCCCGGCCATCGCCGTCGGCACGTCCGCGACGAAGGAGTCCGACGGTCTGACCCAGGAGGAGACGACCACCTCGGCGACCCTGTACTCCGTCGACGGCACGAAGCTGGGCGAGACGTCCGGCTACGAGTTCGGCCACATCGTCGCCGGTTACGCGGTCGCCGCCGCCGACGGGGCCGTGACCCTCACCCCGATCGGGGGCGGCCCGGCCCGCACGGTCCCCTGCAACGGCGACGACGACGCCGAGTGCGACTTCGACGCCGAGACGCAGGCGGCCAGCGGCGACAAGACGCGCGCCCCGGTGATCGCGGACGGCTACTACCCGGGCTTCGAGGCCGCCGGAAACTACGACTACGACCCCTCGGACGTCACCCTCAACGACCTGGCCACCGGCAAGCAGATCTGGTCCTCCGCCAAGGCCGAGGTGCCCAAGGGCGTCGTCCTCGACGACGAGGGGCAGCCCAGGGACCGCACGATCCGGATCGTGAGGGTCGCCGACGGCAAGGTCCTGGTCGCCTGGAAGAAGGACATCGGCCTCAGCCCCACCACCCAGGTCTACGCCTGGTACGACCTGGCGAGCGGCGCCCTGACCGCCTCCTACGAGGGCGGCGAGCTCGTCGTGTACTCGGCCGACGGGGCGCTGGCCGCCCTGGACAAGAGCGAGTTCGACACCGGCTTCGACGGCACGGCGGTCTGGAAGACGGCCGACGGCACCCGCCTGTGGGCCCAGGAGGAGGGCGAGAACGCCCTCGACCCGATCCGCTTCTCCGGCAACGGCGAGGTGCTGTACGGCAGCACGGACGACGGCGAACTGGCCGTGGACGTCACGACGCGCAAGGTGCTCGCCAAGGACCTGACCGCCGTCCCCGAGGTGAACGCGCGGACCGGGTACGGCTACCTGGCCACGGAGGACGGCTTCTTCGCCTTCGCACCGGCGTAGTCGGGGCGCGGGGCCAGGAGTCACCGCCCGGCCCCGCGCCCCCCGTTCACGCCACCCGCGTGAACTCCACCGTCACCTCCGGCGGTCCGCCGGGCACACCCCGGTAGATGCCCTTGTGGGGCGTCACGTCGTCGTAGTCCCGGCCGCGCCCCACGACCACGTGCGACTCGGCGGCGCGCGTCCGGTTGGTCGGGTCGTAGCCGCACCACTCGCCCGCCCAGTACTCGACCCAGGCATGGCTCTGGCCCGCGACCGGCCGGTGCAGTTCCGCGTCCCGCTCGGGGTGGAGGTAGCCGGAGACGTACCGGGCGGGCAGGCCCACGCCCCGCAGCAGGCCGAGGGTGAGATGGGCGATGTCCTGGCAGACGCCGGCGCCCTGCTCCCAGGCCTCGGCGGCGGAGGTGTTCACGCTCGTGGCGCCGGGCAGGTAGGAGACCCGGTCGGCGACCAGCGCGGAGACGGCGACGGCGGCCTCGTGCGGGTCGAGGCCCGCCGCGGCCTTCCGCGCCTTCTTCACCAGCTTCGCGGGGACGGTCGTACGGTCTGTGGGGCCGGTGAACTCCAACAGGCGTGATGTCGCGCTCTGTTCGGCCACCTGCTCCCAGGCGGGAGCGGCCGGCAGCGGCTCCGGCGGGGACGTCTCGACCAGGCTGGAGGCCGTGATGGTGAGGTCGGCGTGCGGGTCCATCAGGTCGAAGCCGGTGACCTGGGTGCCCCAGTAGTCCCAGTACGACCAGGTCGCGGTGGCCGGGGTGACGGTGACCCGGGAGTCCAGCGTGGTCTGCCCCGGCAGCGTCAGCGGGGTCATCCGGACCTCGTTGTGCGAGGAGACGGCGGCCTGGGCGTACGAGACGCGGGTGATGTGCCGGATACGGAGACGACTGGTCATGTCAGGCTCCTTCCTGGGCCCACTCGACGGGCCCCTGGTACGGGAAGAACCGCTCCGCGACCGCTTCCGCCGAGGCCATGCAGGCCTGCTGCAAGTCGCCCAGCAGCGCCGGAAGCTGATCCTGGAGGGCGGGTGAGTCGAGGTACTCCAGGCGGGTGCGCAGCCGGCCGATCGGGCGGCGCGCCGGGTCCTGGCGAGGACGGCCGAGGGCGCTGAGGCACTCCTCCGCGGTGGTCAGCGCGTGCAGCGCCGAGCGCGGGAAGCCCCGGTCCAGGAGCAGGAACTCGGCCACCCGGGCGTTGTCGCCGAAGCCGCTGTGCACGCGCGCGTACGCCTCGTCGGCGCCGGACGCGCTCAGCAGCGTCGTCCAGTCGGGCGCGTGCGCGGCGTCCAGCACCCGCACGGACAGCAGCCGTACGGTCATGTCCACCCGCTCCAGGCTGCGCCCCAGCACCACGAACCGCCAGCTGTCGTCCCGGCTCATCGTGGAGTCGGCGAGCCCGAAGAACAGCGCGGCACGCGCGCGTACCAGCTCCAGATAGGCGTAGGGGCCCGTCCGCCGGGCCGCGCGCCGCCGGTCGGCGAGTGCGTGCCAGGTCGAGTTGAGGCACTCCCACATCTCGGAGGAGACGGCCTCACGGGCACTGCGGGCGTTGAGCCGGGCCGCGCCCAGCGCGCCCTCGATCGAGCAGGTCGAGCGGGCGTCGAAGGCGAGCTGGTCCAGGACCTGCTGCATGTCGACGCGCTCGTCGCCCGCGTCGACGCCGAGGATCGCGTACAGCGACCGGCAGGCCGCGTCCTCGTCGCGCCAGGGGTCCTCCAGCATGCGGTGCAGATAGGCGTCGAGGATGCGTCCGGTGGCGTCCGCCCGCTCGACGTACCGGCCGGTCCAGGTCAGCGCCTCGGCTATCCGGGAGAGGATCACGTCGCTCACTGCTGCTGCGCTCCTTCCTGTACGACGGTGGGGGTGCCGTCGGGGCCCAGCTGGCGCGGGGCGACGTCGGGCAGTCGGTCGGCGCTCGGCTCCTCGATCTGTTCGGCCGGTCCCTCGGCGAGTACCCAGGTGTCCTTGGAGCCGCCGCCCTGGCTGGAGTTGACGATCAGGTTGCCCTCCTGGAGGGCGACGCGGGTGAGGCCGCCGGGCAGGACCCAGATGTCGTCGCCGTCGTTGACGGCGAAGGGCCTGAGGTCGATGTGGCGGGGTGCCATGCGCTCACCGGCCAGGGTGGGGGAGGTGGACAGGGCGACGGGCCGCTGGGCGATGTAGCCGCGCGGGTCGGCGATGACGGCCTTCCTGGTCTTCTCCAGGGTCGCCTTGTCCGCCTTGGGTCCGATAACGATGCCCTGGCCGCCCGCCCCGTCGACGGGCTTGATGACGAGCTGGTCGATCTGGTCGAGAACGGCGTCCAACTGCCCCGGCTCGTCGGGCCGGAAGGACTCCACGTTGGGCAGGACCGGCTCCTCGCCGAGGTAGTACCGGATCAGATCCGGGACGTAGGTGTAGAGCAGCTTGTCGTCCGCGATGCCGTTGCCCACCGCGTTGGCGAGGGTGACATGGCCCGCCATGGCCGCGCTCATGATCCCCGGGCAGCCGATCACCGAGTCGGGCCTGAAGTGCAGCGGGTCGAGGAAGTCGTCGTCGAGGCGCCGGTATACGACATGCACGGGCACCTCGCCGCGGGTGGTGCGCATCCACACCCGGTTGTTGCGGCACACCAGATCGTGCCCCTCGACGAGCTGCACGCCCATCAGCCGGGCCAGCAGGGCGTGTTCGAAGTAGGCCGCGTTGCTGGGCCCGGGGGTGAGCACGACGACCCGGGGATCCTGGGTGCCCGCGGGAGCGGCGGCCCGCAGCGCGGACAGGAGCCGCTGCCCGTAACCGTCGACGGGCAGGACGTGCTGCTCGGCGAAGAGGGAGGGGAAGACCCGGGTCATGGCCCTGCGGTTCTCGATGACGTACGACACCCCGCTGGGCACCCGCACGTTGTCCTCCAGCACCCGGAAGTCCCCGGCCTCGTCCCGTACGAGATCGATCCCGGCCACATGGATCCGTACCCCGCCGGGAGGCTCGACCCCGTGGGCGGCCCGGTGGAAATGGGGGGAGTTGAGCAGCAGCCGCCAGGGCACGACGCCGTCCTCGAAGGCCCGGCAGTGCCCGTAGGCGTCGGCGAGATAGGCCTCCAGGGCCCGCACCCGCTGACTCACCCCGCGTTGTATGAGATCCCATTCGAGGCCGTCGAGGATCCTGGGCACGAGGTCCAGCGGCCAGGGCCGCTCCTCGCCCGCGAAGGCGTAGGTCACGCCCCGGTCGGTGAACGCCCGGGCCATCTGGTCGGCGCGGAAGCGCAGTTCACTCGGCTCGATCGGCTGCAGGGCCGCCAGTACCGGCTCATAGGCGGTCCTGACCTCACCCGGCCGCACAAACATCTCGTCCCACGCGTCGGCCAACGCGTACGCGTCAAATATGTCCGCCATGAGGGGACGTTAGAGGCGATACGTAACGCGGCGATCACCCACGGATTTCCGGCAGCGCACGCGGAGAGCCGGATTCCCTTTGCGGAGGCCTTTTGTGGGTAGTGCCCACCAGCATCAGCTTGTTGCAACTCGACGGGCGGAGGCGCGGATAATCACGGGCATACAGGTGGTTTCCCACGGTCACAGTGGACGGAGCCGTGTTGCGGAGCAGGACCGGTCCGCGCATAGTTGCGGACCCGTAGGGGTGTGTCCGTGCCACGAGCGCGCGCACACCGGGCACAAGAGGCTGGATGCGGGGGTGGTCTGGGCGATGGCCGGGCACGGGACGGACGAGCACCCACACGGTGCTGACCGACTGTGCGAGGCCGGGGATCGTGTGTATTCCCGGGCCGTACGGCGCGGACGCGTGCCCCGCGAGGACGCCGAGCCGGTGCCCTGTCTGCTGGAGCTGGCACTGCTGCACCCGGACCCCGACGACATGGACTGGCTGGTGCCGACCTCCCCGCAGGAGGTCATGACCCGGCTGCTGCGCGGGGTCCACGAGGAGGTGAGCGCGAGCCAGCGGCGGATGGGTTCGGCGGTCGCCGCCTTCGAGTGGTACGCCGGACTGGCGCCGCAGCGCTCCTCGGCCGCGGAGGGCTCCTCGATCCGGGTCCTGGACGGCCTCTCCCGGATCCAGGCCGCCATGGACGCGGCGACGGAGGCGTGTACGACGGAGGTCCTCACCGTGCAGCCGGGCGGTATCCGCCCCGAACACGAGCTGACGGAGGGCCTGCACCGGGCCCTGGCGCTACGCGGCCGGGGCGTGCGGATGCGGGATCTCTACACGCATGTGGCGCGGCACGGCCAGGGCCTCCTGAACTATCTGGAGCTGATGGGCGAGGCCGTGGAGGCCAGGACCCTCGACGAGGTCATCGACCGGCTGATCCTCTTCGACCGCACGGTCGCCTTCATCCCGGCGAGCCCGGACCGCACCCTCGCGCTGGAGCTGCGCCACCCGGCCCTGGTCGGCTTTCTCGCGACGGTCTTCGAACGGCTGTGGCGCCTGGCCATCCCGCTGACGGCCCCGCTTCCCGACACGGGCATCGAGGGCATCTCGAACCGGGAGCAGTCCATCGCGGCGCTTCTCGCGGAGGGCCACCAGGACGCGGTGATCGCCGAGCGCCTGGGGATAAGCGTGCGCACCTGCCGGGCCCATATCGCCCGGCTGTCGGAGACCCTCGGCGCGGCCAGCCGCACCCAACTGGGCGTCCGTATCGCCCAGGTGGGCCTGGACGGCCCGGCTCGCGCCGCCGAGGTCGCCGGCCTCACTATTCCTGATCAAGGATCCCCGAGCGTCCGATGAGATAGCCGAGCTGGGCCCGGCTCTCGCTGCCGAGGGTGGAGGCGAGTTTGGCGATGTGCTCGCGGGCGGTGCGGACGTTGAGGCCGAGGCGTTCGGCGATGACGGCGTCGGTGTGGCCCTCGATGAGGAGGGCGGCGATGGTGCGCTGGCGGGGGGTGACACCGCCCAGCGCGGGCTGCGGGGCGGCCTGCGGGAACATGGGGGTGGCCATGTGCCAGAGGCGGTCGAAGGTGATGACGAAGTGGTTGATCAGCACCGGGTGGCGGACTTCGAGAGCCAGGGTGCGGTCCTTGTTGGCGGGGATGAAGGCGATGGTGCCGTCGACCACGACGAGCCGCTCGGTGACCTGGTCCAGGGTGCGTGCCTCGGCATCGCCGTCCAGCTGCTCGTAGCGGGCGATCACAGCGGGCGAGTGGCGCTGGGTGTGCTGGTAGAGGGTGCGGATGCGGCCGCCGCGGTCGAGCAGGGCCTGGTCGCGGCCCAGGCTCGCGGCCAGCCGGGCGGCGGGGCTGCGGCCGTCGTAGGGCTGGATGGCGAGCAGCTCGTGGGAGGCGTCGGCCATGGCGGTGGTGATGGCCTCGTTGATCTGGGCGATGCCGCTCAGGACGCTGATGCCCGGCAGGTCCGAGGTCGTCGTGCGCTGTCCGTCGAGACGCAGGAGCGGCTCGAAGGTCTCGGCCAGCCGCTGTTCGCGCCGGCGTTCGTCGGCGACGCGGTCCGCCGAGGCGCGCAGCAGGCGGTGCATGGCGACGGCCGGGTCGGCGGGCTCCAGGCGGGTCGGGTCCGTGACGGCGGGGTGCAGCAGCCCGAAGTCGACGAGACAGGGTGCCGCGTCGACGTCGGCACCACTCACCCGGCCCTCGCGCAGAGCGCGTGTGTAGAGCTCGAGTCCCGCGGCACACAACTCGTCCACACCGTGTTCGGAGTGTGGAGGCGGGATCACTCCAGTATTCCCTCCTGTTTGAGGATGCCTGATTCCGCGATGAGGTAGCCGAGTTGCGCCCGGCTGCCGCTGCCCAGCGCCGTGGCCAGCTTGGCGATATGGGCCCGGCAGGTGCGGACGTTCATGCCGAGGCGGCGCGCGATCGCCTCGTCGACATGGCCCTCGACGAGCAGCTTGGCGATCGAGTGCTGGATCTCCGTGATGCCGTCGGGAGCCGTCTCGTAGGGGGCGCCGGCGCTCAGCGGTACCGCGCGGCCCCACATGAACTCGAAGACCTTGATCAGGTAGCGGACGAGCCCCGGGTGGCGCAGTTCGAGGGCGACCTCACCGTCGTCGCGCGTCGGGATGAAGGCCACGGTCTCGTCGCAGATGATCAGCCGCTCGACGAGTTCGTCGATGGTGCGGTACTCCACCTTGCCGTCGGCGAACTGGGCCACGTAGGCCAGTGTCTCGGGGCTGTAGCGCGCCGGGTGCTGGTAGAGGGTCCGGATACGGCAGCCGCGTTCGACCAGGGGCCTGTCGCGCTCCAGCCCTTGGGAGAGAGTGTGCTCCAGCCGCCGGCGCATCGGCTGGACCGTGAGCATCTCCGTCTGGCACTGGGCGGTGGCCAGATCGAGTGCCGCGTTGATCCGCTCGATGCCCTCCAGCACGGTGATCGAGTGCGTGGTCGCCGTCGCCTGAGCGCTGAGGGCCATGAACGGCTCGAAAGCATCGGCGAGCTCGATCGACTGCCGTCGGCGCTGGGTGATCTCGTGCTCGATCGGGTTCAGGCGCTGGGCCAGAGCGATCGAGGGAGGTACCGGGCGCAGCCAGTTGGCGTCGTCGGGGTCGGGATGCAGGAGGGTGAACTCCATCAGACAAGGAGCCGGCTCCACGTCCGCACGGGCGATGCGTCCCGTGCGGAGAGCGTTCTCATAAAGACGGCGACCCTCCTCGCACAGCTCAGTCAGCGCATGAGGATGTGTCCGCTTAGTCTCGTTTACCGTCAAATCTCCACCCCCCAGGGTCCTGAACGTGCAGGAACATGATGCATCGATTGTGTGGCCATGACGTGCCCGAATGGGCCATCGTCTTACTCAGCGGGGGAGAGGTGACCTTCAAATGAGGACGAAGCCGACTATGCATAAGAGAATGCTTCGCTCGGTGCTTGCCGCCGCCTTCTCCACCGTCGTGGCCATCGGAGTGCTGAGCGGCCTCGCGGGGACGAAGGGCGACAGCGCGCAGGACAGTACCTGGAGCGAGACGACGGTGTCAGCCGTCCACGCCCAGGACAGCACGTGGCGGATCGTCGCGGCCGACAAGCCGGCCGACAGCACCTGGGGCACGGACGACAGCACCTGGGCTGTGGAGTCATGACCACTCCCCCCGACGACCGCTCCTTCCGTCGCGAAATGGCCACGGCCTACCGCTCCGGCTGGCACTTCATCGACCTGGTCACCGCGATCCCCCACGCCGGTGACTCGTTGATGGTGACCGTCTTCGGTGAGCCGGTCGTCGTCACGCGGGACGAGGACGAGGACCTGCGGGCGTACCGGTGTCTGCGGCGGCCTCGGGGGGCGCCGCAGCCAGTGCGGTGTGCCATTCGGTACGGAATGATCTTTGTGAATCTTGACCAACGAGACCATCGGCTGGTGGAACCGGAATCCCCCACCACACGGGCCATCCCAGCCACCCCCCGCAGTGCCTGACGCGATTCCCCCGTCGTAACAGATCGCGCAGGTGCTTCCCCCCGCAGCGGCGTCACCGTGACCTGAACACGGTGACGCCGCTGCAGTTTCCGGGGATATTTCCGGGTATCCACCCAAACGATCACTGGCCGAAAGAGATCGCTCACGCGTCCTCACCCGTGACCGAGGGCCCGGGTCACCTCGATCTCGATCACCACCCGCGCCGGATTCGGCCGCGGCTCCCGCTCGTAGCGCTCGGCGTACCGCCGCACCGCCTCCGCGACCCGCTCCGGCTCCGTGCGGACGTACGCCCGCCCCTCCAGCGTCGCCCACCGCCGGCCCGCCGTCTGGCACACCGCCACCAGTGCCCCCTGCGGCCCGGCCGCCAGCACGTTCCGCGCCTTCTTGCTCGATCCGCTCGTGATCACCCGAGCGAGTCCGCTCTCGGGCTCGTATGTCACTCCGACCGGCACGACATGCGGGCTGCCGTCCGGGCGCAGGGTCGTCAGCGTGCACAGGTGCCGCTCCCGCCAGAAGCTGAGATACGGCTCGTCGAGGGCTGCGAGGGTTTGGGCGTGCGGCGTCATGGGAGTCGGCACAGGTGTCGTCATAGCCCGGAAGTTAGTCCCTCCAGGGCTCCCGAACGCCACCTTGAGTGGAATAGACTCAACTTTGTGTACGTTGACTGAGTCAGTCCAGGGAGAGCCGACACCGAGGAGGAGTACGCGAACGTGGACGCCGAGCTGACCAACCGGAGCCGGGACGCGATCAACGCGGCCGAGAAGCGGGCCGCCACCGAGGGGCACCCCGATCTCACCCCCGCTCACCTGCTCCTGGCTCTGCTCCAGGGGCAGGACAACGAGAACATCGTCGATCTGCTGGCCGCCGTGGAGGCCGACCAGGCCGCCGTGCGGGCAGGTGCCGAGAAGGTCCTCGCCTCGCTGCCCAGCGTGACCGGGTCCACCGTCGCGCCCCCGCAGCCCAGCCGCGAGCTGCTCGCCGTGGTCGCCGACGCGGGCACCCGCGCCAAGGACCTCGGTGACGAGTACCTGTCCACCGAGCACCTCCTCATCGGTATCGCCGCGAAGGGCGGCCAGGCCGCGGACGTACTCTCCTCGCAAGGGGCGAACGCCAGGAAGTTGCAGGAGGCGTTCCAGAAGGCCAGGGGAGGTCGCCGGGTGACCACAGCCGATCCGGAGGGGCAGTACAAGGCTCTGGAGAAGTTCGGTACGGATTTCACCGCCGCGGCCCGCGAGGGCAAGCTCGACCCCGTCATCGGGCGGGACCAGGAGATCCGGCGGGTCGTGCAGGTGCTGTCCCGGCGTACCAAGAACAACCCGGTCCTCATCGGTGAGCCCGGCGTCGGCAAGACCGCCGTCGTCGAGGGGCTCGCCCAGCGGATCGTGAAGGGGGACGTGCCGGAGTCCCTGAAGAACAAGCGGCTCGTCGCGCTCGACCTGGGTGCCATGGTCGCCGGGGCCAAGTACCGCGGTGAGTTCGAGGAGCGGCTCAAGACCGTCCTCGCCGAGATCAAGGACTCCGACGGGCAGATCGTCACCTTCATCGACGAACTGCACACCGTCGTGGGCGCCGGGGCCGGCGGTGACTCCGCCATGGACGCCGGCAACATGCTCAAGCCGATGCTCGCCCGCGGTGAGCTGCGCATGGTCGGCGCGACCACGCTGGACGAGTACCGGGAGCGGATCGAGAAGGACCCGGCGCTGGAGCGTCGCTTCCAGCAGGTGCTGGTCGCCGAGCCGACCGTCGAGGACACGATCGCGATCCTGCGCGGACTCAAGGGCCGCTACGAGGCCCATCACAAGGTCCAGATCGCCGACGCCGCCCTCGTCGCCGCCGCCACCCTCTCCGACCGGTACATCACCTCCCGCTTCCTCCCCGACAAGGCCATCGACCTCGTCGACGAGTCCGCCTCCCGGCTCCGTATGGAGATCGACTCCTCGCCCCTGGAGATCGACGAACTCCAGCGCGCCGTCGACCGGTTGAAGATGGAGGAGCTCGCCCTGGAGAAGGAGACCGACCCGGCCTCCCGCGAGCGCCTGGAGCGGCTGCGCCGCGATCTCGCCGACAAGGAGGAGGAGCTGCGGGGGCTGACCGCCCGCTGGGAGAAGGAGAAGCAGTCCCTCAACCGCGTCGGTGAGCTCAAGGAACGCCTCGACGACCTGCGCGGCCAGGCCGAACGCGCCCAGCGCGACGGCGACTTCGACACCGCCAGCAAGCTGCTGTACGGCGAGATCCCCACCCTGGAACGGGACTTGGAGGAGGCTTCCCAGGCCGAGGAGGAGGTCTCCAAGGACACCATGGTCAAGGAGGAGGTCGGTCCGGACGACATCGCCGACGTCGTCGCCGCCTGGACCGGCATCCCCGCCGGTCGCCTCCTGGAGGGCGAGACGCAGAAACTCCTGCGCATGGAGGAGGAGTTGGGGCGCCGGCTGATCGGCCAGACGGAGGCCGTGCGGGCCGTCTCCGACGCCGTACGCCGCACCCGCGCCGGCATCGCCGACCCGGACCGCCCCACCGGCTCCTTCCTCTTCCTCGGACCCACGGGCGTCGGCAAGACCGAACTGGCCAAGGCGCTCGCCGACTTCCTCTTCGACGACGAGCGGGCGATGGTCCGCATCGACATGAGCGAGTACGGCGAGAAGCACAGCGTCGCCCGTCTCGTCGGCGCGCCTCCCGGCTACGTCGGCTACGAGGAGGGCGGCCAGTTGACGGAAGCCGTCCGCAGGCGGCCGTACAGCGTGGTGCTGCTGGACGAGGTGGAGAAGGCGCACCCGGAGGTCTTCGACATCCTGCTCCAGGTCCTGGACGACGGGCGTCTGACGGACGGTCAGGGCCGGACCGTGGACTTCCGCAACACCATCCTGGTGCTCACGTCGAACCTCGGCAGCCAGTTCCTGGTCGACCCGATGACGAGTGAGACGGAGAAGAAGGAACAGGTGCTGGAGGTGGTGCGCACCAGCTTCAAGCCGGAGTTCCTGAACCGCCTCGACGACCTGGTCGTCTTCTCGGCCCTGAACAAGGACGAGCTGGGCCGCATCGCCCGCCTCCAGATCGACCGGCTGGCCAAGCGCCTCGCGGAACGCCGCCTCACCCTGGAGATCAGCGAGGAGGCCCTGGCCTGGCTCGCCGACGAGGGCAACGACCCGGCGTACGGTGCCCGGCCCCTGCGCCGCCTCGTCCAGACCGCCATCGGCGACCGCCTCGCCAAGGAGATCCTCTCCGGCGAGGTCAAGGACGGCGACACGGTCCGGGTGGACGCCTTCGGGGACGGTCTGATCGTCGGACCGGCGACCGGCAAGACCCTGTGATCGACGACCGAGGGGGCCCGTCCGGGGCCTCCTCGGTCACCCGACCAGCACCCAGGCCGCCATCATCGTGACGAAGCCGCACAGCAGCAGCGCGGGCAGTCCCAGAATGGCGGCCACCACCCCCCACCTGGTACGACCCGTCGTTTCCCCGCCGTGTGCCATCGCCATGAGTCCCGCCCCTTCGCGCCGCGGCGCCCGGTTCCTGTCAGCTGACGGCTGACAGTACCCGTCGGGGTTGCCACGCCCCTCCCCGTATGGGGGAGGATGGCGGAATCCGTACGAAGGGAAATTCACGGTGACCATCGATCCGTCCTCGATTCCGAACTTCGGGGGCCAGCAGCCCGAGCCGCAGCCCCAAGGACCGGCGGGTCCCGTCGTCCCGGATCAGGACCTCGTGAAGCAGCTCCTCGAACAGATGGAGCTGAAGTACGTCGTCGACGAAGAGGGTGACCTCGCCGCGCCGTGGGAGCAGTTCCGTACGTACTTCATGTTCCGTGGCGAGGGTGACCAGCAGGTCTTCTCGGTGCGGACGTTCTACGACCGGCCCCACCAGATCGACGAGAAGCCGCAGCTGCTGGAGTCCATCGACGACTGGAACCGCCGCACCCTGTGGCCCAAGGTCTACACGCACACCCATGACGACGGCACCGTCCGTCTGATCGGTGAGGCGCAGATGCTGATCGGCACCGGCGTCAGCCTGGAGCACTTCGTCTCCTCGACGGTCAGCTGGGTGCGGGCCGCCATCGAGTTCGACAAGTGGCTGATCGAGCAGCTCGGCCTCGAGCAGGAGGTCAACGAGGCGGACAAGCCCGAGGACGACGAGTAGACCCCGCGACTACAGGGGCGTGTCGGCGAGTACGACCAGATACGCGCCGTAGCCGAACGAGAGCCCGGCCAGGGCGCCGGCCACCACGGCCGCGTGCCAGGGCCGGGCTCTCGCCGTCCGCACCAGCGCCCGCGCGAGCGGCAGCAGGAGCGGGAAGGCGGGCAGCAGGAAGCGGGGCTTGGAGGCGAAGAAGCCCGAGCCGCCGAGCGTGATCAGCAGGAGTACGCCGCTGTAGACCAGCAGGGGCAGCGGGGCGCGGTCGGCCAGCAGCAGCGCGTACAGGACGACCGCCGCCGCGACGATCAGCAGCGCCATGGGGAAGGCCAGCCGGTCGCCCTGGAGCAGCAGGTGGCGTACGACGCGCAGGGAGCCCCGGCCGAAGTCGAAGCGTGAGCCCCACAGGCGCTGCACCTCGAAGTAGCCGCCGAGCAGGTCGCCCTTGCGGTGCCCCACCCACAGCACGTACGCGCACCAGCCGAGCGGGGCGAGCGCGGCGCCCGTCCACAGCCTGTGGGTAACTTTTCCGCGCCGCCTCCCGATCTCGTACGCCGCCGTCACCAGCACCGCCGCCGCGACCGCGAACCCGTTCGGCCGGGCCAGCCCCGCGAGCGTGGCGAGCGTGCCCGCCCACAGCCAGCGGCCGGTGAGCACGGCGTACAGCGACCAGGCGGCGAACGCGGTCAGCAGGGGTTCGGTGTACGCCATCGACAGCACGACCGAGTGCGGCAGCAGGCCCCAGAGCAGCACGAGGGCGGCGGCGACGGCCCGGCCGTGCAGATGGGCGCCGAGCGCGTAGAGACCGGCGGCTGCGACGGCCGCGGCGGTCCAGGAGACCAGCAGACCCGCCGCGCCGCCGCTCAGCGGGCTCACCGCGGTCACCGCCCGGACCAGCGCCGGGTACAGCGGGAAGAAGGCCAGGTCGCTGAAGACCAGGTCCGGGCGCAGATGCAGGGCACGGCCGTAGCCGTGCTCGGCGATCCCCAGGTACCACCGGGAGTCCCAGGACCGTCCGAGCAGGGTGAGCGGCCGGTGCCCGGTGGCCCAAGCGGTCGCGGCGAGCACGGCGACGCCGGTGAGGCGGGCGAGCGCGAACAGCCCGAGAGCCGTACCGAGCGTCGCCGCGAACGGCACGCGCGGGGCGGCCCGCCCGGCGGTGGCGGGGTATGTGACGGCGGGCGGTGCGAGGGTGCTGGCGTGAGTCACACCCGCACATTGCAGGGGAAAGCGGGCATAAGCGAGCATTGCGCGCCCGGGTGGGTGTGGCTTCGCCGTGCCCGGCGTGGCGGCGTGACGCGGCGTCCCGGAACGCGCAACGGCGGCTTCCCCATGACCTCCGCGGTCAGGCGTTCGGGCGCCGCCTCAGGAACGTCGGGCACGGCGCGGAACGGGTGGTCTACCGCAGAAGGCGGGCGGCGGCGTCCCGCAGCACCTCGTCCCGCTTGCAGAACGCGAACCGCACCTGGCTGCGGCCGGCCTCCTTGTCGTCGTAGAAGACCGAATTGGGGACGGCGACCACACCGGACCGCTCCGGCAGGCCGCGGCAGAAGGCCAGGGCGTCCTTCTCGCCCAGGGCGGCGATGTCGGTGGTGATGAAGTACGTGCCCTGCGGCCGGAACACCTCGAAGCCCGCCGCCGCGAGCCCGTCGGCGAGGATGTCGCGCTTGCCGCGCAGCTCCTCGCGAAAGCCCGTGAAGTAGCTGTCCGGCAGCCGCAGCGCCTCCGCGATCGCGTACTGGAACGGCCCGGACGACACATACGTCAGGAACTGCTTCGCCGTACGGACGGCGGCGATCAGCGGCGCGGACGCGGTGATCCAGCCGACCTTCCAGCCGGTGAAGGAGAAGGTCTTGCCCGCGGAGGAGATGGAGACCGTACGGTCGCGCATCCCCGGCAGCGAGATGAGCGGGATGTGCTCGGCGTCGTCGTAGGTCAGGTGCTCGTACACCTCGTCGGTCACCACGAGCAGATCCCGCTCCACCGCGAGCTCGGCGATGGCCGTCAGCTCCTCGCGGGTCAGCACCATGCCGGTCGGGTTGTGCGGGGAGTTGAGCAGCAGCAGCCGGGTGCGGTCGGTCACCACGTCCCGGAGCGCGTCGAGGTCCGGGCGGAAGTCGGGGGCGCGCAGGGTCAGCGGTACGCGGGTGGCGCCGGCCATGCTGATGCAGGCCGCGTAGGAGTCGTAGTACGGCTCGAAGGCGATGACCTCGTCGCCCGGTTCCAGCAGCGCGAGCATCGTCGCCGCGATGGCCTCCGTCGCACCCGCGGTGACCAGGACCTCCGTGTCGGGGTCGAAGGTCAGACCGTAGAAGCGGTGCTGGTGGTCGGTGACGGCCGTGCGCAGCTCGGGGACGCCGGGCCCGGGCGGGTACTGGTTGCCCCGGCCCTCGCGCAGCGCCCGAACGGCCGCCTCCCGTACGGCCTCGGGGCCGTCGGTGTCCGGGAAACCCTGCCCGAGGTTGATCGCCCCGGTCTGCACGGCCAGTGCCGACATCTCCGCGAAGATCGTCGTGCCGAATCCGTCCAGCCTGCGGTTCAGCAGCGCCCTGTCGCCCATGTGCTCGCCATCTCCTCGCGCGTCTCGCCGGCCGCTCTCACCGGCCGCCTTCTCGCCGGTGCCGAAGAAGGCCGTCGCGGTCATCCTGCGCCCAAGCTCTGGATTCGCTCAACTCTGCTTTGGCTGGTGAGACACGGGGGCATCTCCACCGCACGCACAACGCGAGGCGCCCACGGGGGGTCGTCTCGGGGAGACGGAAGGAGGGTGACGCCATGGTTATCGGCATCATCCTGGCGATTGCCGCAGTACTCGTCGTCGTGGTCGTACGCCTCAGCCTCCGGGAGGACAAGGCGGCCGCGAAGGACCGGGCCGCGGCGCGGGGGCGCCGCCGCCGGAGCGGTGACAGCAGCGGCAGCTGGTGGGCCGGCGGCGGGGCGAGCGGAGGCGTCGGCTCGTCGTGCGGCTCGTCCGGCTCCTCCTGCGGCTCCAGCTCGTCCTGCGGAGGCGGGTCCTCCTGCGGTGGCGGGGGCGGCTGCGGCGGCGGCAGCTGAGCCGCGGAAGGCGGGGGACGTCATGCGCATGGCGCTCGGCATCATCGTGTTGGTTCTGTTCCTCGGCCTGGTTCTGATGGCGATCGCGGGGGCGAATCGCCGGGAGCGGGACCGGCGGCGTGGACGGTCGTCCATCGGCGGCAGCAACAACGGCAGCGGCAGCAGCGACAGCTGGGCCGGCGGAGGAGACAGCGGCGGTTCGTCCTGCGGAGGCGGGTCGTCCTGCGGAGGGGGCGGTGGGGGCGGATGCGGCGGGGGCAGCTGACACGGGGCAGCTGAGCTTCCCGCATCCGGAACACGAGAGCCGGGCCCGCACGGGGGTGGGGCCCGGCTCTTCGTGTGCCGCGAGCGCCCGCCCGCTCCGGCGCACGCCCTGGCGGGCCTGGCGTGCGCCGTAGTTGAACAGTTGAACTGTGGAGCCCTCTGAGGGATGGAAACCCCACGAAGTTGGGTAAAAACGCTGTGGCGGCGTCACAGTTCATGATTCTCTCTAAATCACCTACGCAGCGGCCCTTCGGACGTCCCAGAGCCACCCCTGCCGACCTTCCGACCGGGCCGATCGGGCCGAATCCCCGCCGGTGTCGACCCGAGTGCGCCGGACCCACACCTCCCTTTTCTTTCTTTGCGTGCCTAGCGGAGCCGATCCATGCTCACGACCCTGAAAACCTCGTACACCGACACGCGCGCGGCCGACCTCGCCTGGGCCCTGGGGCGCGAGCCGCTCCCCGCACTGGCGACCCTCGACCTCGTGTTCGACGGGACGAAGCTGGAGTTGAGACTCCTCGGAGCGTCCCATCAGGTGCTCCTGGAGGAGGAGCGGGGCACTTGTTCGGAGACGGTGGCGTGCATCCCGGGCAGCAGCACCCCGCTGCCGCTGGGCGTCGCCAAGCGGATCGGCGAATGGGAGTACGAGTTCGCGGCCCGGGTCGAGGTCCTCTCACCGGGTCAGTTCGCGGGCCGCGCCCAGGAGTTGCTGGCCCTCGTCTCCGACCACCCGCACGGCCTCGCCGGTGTCTTCCCCGGCAGCCCGCACGCCTTCACCGCACTGCTGGCCCAGCGCCACGAGGGACAGGTGCGGTGGCGGACCTGGCACGCGTACCCGCAGGACGGGCAGTTGGTGGCGACCAGGACTCGGGTGGGGGTGAGGATCCCGGCGGGCCGGCTCAGCGCGAGCGGCGTCTGAGACACCCTCGGGGGATCACGCCCGGGTTCACGCCCGGGATGCCGCCCAAGACCGCGCCCGGGATCTCGTACGACATCACCTGTCACGATCACCTGTCACGTCGTACAAACCCCTCACGCCCTCTCGGCCCGCAGTTCCACACGTGTGGGTGACGAAGCGTGCACCGGGAGTGACGTACCGTCGCAACGTGATCGAACCGCACGCGCCCGCCCCACCCGGCACCACGCCGCCCTGGGCCGGTCCCGCGCGGCTTCCCGTCCGGCCCGGGATCGGCAGGTTCCTGGTCCTCGCGGGCGTCTTCGTCTGCGCCGCGTGCGGACTGGTGTACGAACTCGAACTGGTCGCCCTCGCCTCGTACTTGATCGGCGACTCGGTCACCCAGGCCTCCGTCGTGCTGTCCGTCATGGTCTTCGCGATGGGCATCGGCTCGCTCCTCGCCAAGCGGCTGCGCTGGCACGCGGCCGCCGCCTTCGGCGCGATCGAGGCAGCCCTCGCCCTCGTGGGCGGCCTCAGCGCGATGGCCCTCTACGCCGCCTTCGCCTGGACCGGCGACTGGGGCGGCATCTGGGCGAACGGCTCCCGCGCCCTCCTCGTCGCCTTCTCCCTCGCCATCGGTCTGCTGATCGGCGCCGAGGTCCCGCTGCTGATGGAGCTGATCCAGCGCATCCGCCGCCAGGACCCGGGCGGCGCGGTGGCGGACCTGTTCGCCGCGGACTACGTGGGCGCGCTGGTCGGCGGCCTGGCCTTTCCGTTCCTGCTGCTGCCGCTGCTGGGCCAGCTGACGGGCGCCCTGATCACCGGCACGGTGAACGTGATCGTGGGCGGCGCCCTGGTGCTGGGCCTCTTCCGCCGGGACCTGTCCCGCCGGGCCCGCTGGCTGCTGCTGATGACCAACCTCGCCGTGCTCGGCATCCTCGCCGCGGCCGCCGTCCTGGTCGACGACTTCGAACGGGCGGCCCGGCAGGCGGTGTACGGCGACGACGTACGCGTGGCCCTCCAGACCGACGTCCAGGAGGTCGTCCTCACCGGCGGCACGCGAGGCCGTCCCCTCGATCTCTTCCTCGACGGCCGGCTGCGGGTCAGCGGCCGCGAGGAACACCGCTACCACGAGGCGCTGGTCCACCCCGCGATGTACGGCGAGCACACGCGCGTGCTGATCCTGGGCGGCGGCGACGGCCTGGCGGCCCGCGAGGTGCTGCGCCATCCGGACGTGCACCGGGTGGACGTCGTGGAACTCGACGCGGGGGTGGTCCGGCTGGCCCGCGAGGACCCGGCGCTGTCCGCGCTGAACGGCCATGTGTACGACGACAGGCGCGTCCACGTCACCACGGGCGACGCCTTCAGCTGGCTGCGGGGGGCGCCGCGGGGGGTGTACGACGTGGTGATCGCGGATCTGCCCGACCCCGGGATCACGGCCAGCACGAAGCTGTACTCCCAGGAGTTCTACGGCCTGGCGAGGCGGGTGCTGGCTCCGGGCGGCCGTCTGGTGGTGCACGCCGGTCCGGTGTCGAGCCGCCCCCGCGCCTTCTGGACGGTGGACACGACGATCCGCGCGGCGGGGCTGAGGACCGTGCCGTACTGCGTGGGCGGCCGTGACTCCGCCTTCGCCGCGGGCCCGGACCGGACCACGGGGGCGAGCCGGGCGCCACGGGACTGGGGGTTCGTCCTGGCCTCCGTGCGGCCGCCGGTCCTGCGGCTCGACGGCCACGATTCGGAGCGGACGCTGACGCAGGCGGGCCTGGAGGCGGACGGGAGGGCGGCGCAGAGGATGCGGGTCACAGGGCTGGAGGTGTCGACGCTGGTGCATCCGCGCTACTGAGGCCCGCGCCGACGCGCGGCCACTTTCGACCAACCGGGGTGCGCGTCGGCGACCACTGGGTAGGCTGGCCCGATATGGAGCATGAGGTGTTCGTTCCGGTTCCGGCCGAGCGGCTCAGGGAGGCGCTGGCCGATCCCGTGCGGGTGGCCCGGGCCGTTCCCGGGCTCCAGCAGGACGCCGGCGCCGAGCCCGTCACCGGGCGGCTGAAAGTACGCGCCGGCGGCCACACCATCACCTACCGCGGCTCGGCCCGCCTCACCGCCCAGGACGACGGTTCCTACGCCGTCCAGGGCGACGCCACCGAGGCCCGGGGCACCGGCGCGGTCACCCTCGCCCTCACCCTGCGGGTGGACGAGGCCGACGGCGGCTCCACCCTCACCTTCCACGGCACCGCCTCCGCCGACGGCCGCATCAAGGAACTCCCACCGGAAGCCGTCACCTCGGCCGTCACCCGGCTGCTGAACCGCTTCGCGGAGACCTTGGCGGCTACGGCGGAGTCGAAGCGGGGAGCGAAGACCGCGCAGGAGGCGGACACGGCCGGGCCTTCGGCGACCGAAGCCACCGAAGCCACCGAGTCCCCGGCAGCCGAGGGCGCCGAGCGCGCTGAAGCCCCGGCCGCCGAGGGGACCGATCTTCCGGACGCCGAGGACGCCTCGGTGCCCGCGGACGAGCCGGCCGCCGCCTCCGAAGGCACCACCTCCGAAGCCCCGGACGCCCCCGAAGCCGCCGGCTTCACCCCCGACCTCCCCGCAGAAGCCGCGCACGCGCGCCGCACGATGATCGGTCGGAGCGCGGAGGAGGTCGACCACGCCCCGCCGCGCGGCCGGTACGCGCCCGTGCCCGCCCCGCAGACCATCGCCCCGCACTCCGCGCTCCGCTGGGCGGCCCCCGCGGCGGCCCTCGTCGTCGCGTCGGCGATCGTCGTCAGCCGGGTGCTGCGCAAACGGCACTGAAGAAGCGGGGGCGGGTGCGGGCCCGGGCGGCGGGAATCGGGGATGGCCGGAAGCACCCCCTTGATCACCCCAGTAGGGTCGTCCCGTGAGTAACGAACCCATCACGCTGACCGCGGGCGACGCGGAGGTGACCGTGCTGCCGGGCAACGGCGGCCGGATCGGCGGACTGCGCGTCGGCGGTACCGAACTGCTGCGGCAGGGCGACCGCTTCGGCTGCTTCCCGATGGTGCCCTGGTGCGGCCGGACCAGGGACGGCCGTTTCCGGGACGGGGGGACGGTCCACCAACTGCCGCTCAACTCCCCGCCGCACGCCATCCACGGCACCGCCCGCGACGGCGCCTGGCGCACCGCGCGCACGACGACCGACGAGGCGGTGATCACGTACGACCTGGTCGAGCCCTGGCCCTACCCGGGCCGGGTCACCCAGGCGGTCGCCCTCACGCCGGACACCGTGACGCTCACCATGTCCGTCGAGACGTACGACTCCTCCTTCCCGGCCCAGATCGGCTGGCACCCGTGGTTCAACCGGAACCTCGGCGGCGAGGACGTGGAACTGGCCTTCTCCGCCGCCTGGCAGGAGGAGCGGGGCGAGGACCACCTGCCGACCGGCAAGCGCCTCGACCCCCGGCCCGGGCCGTGGGACGACTGCTTCGGGATGCCCGGCGGGGTGGACGTGAAGCTGACCTGGCCGGGGCAGCTGGAGCTCACCGTCGCCTCCCGCGAGGAGTGGGTCGTCCTCTACGACGAGCAGGCCGAGGCCGTGTGCGTGGAGCCGCAGACCGGGCCGCCCAACGGTCTGAACACCGCGCCCCGCCTGGTCACGCCCCTGGAGCCGCTGGAGGCCTCGACGACCTGGAGCTGGCGCCGCCTCTAAGCTGGCAGGCATGACGGACGACGTACGCGGCGCGCTGCTGCAGCAGATCAAGGACAAGGCCGTGGTCCACGGCAAGGTGACCCTCTCCTCGGGGCTGGAGGCCGACTACTACGTCGACCTGCGCCGCATCACCCTGGACGGGGAGGCCGCCCCGCTGGTCGGGCAGGTGCTCCTGGACCTCACCGCCGACCTGGACTTCGACGCGGTGGGCGGTCTGACGATGGGCGCCGACCCGGTCGCCGCCGCCATGCTGCACGCGGCCGCCGCGCGCGGGCAGAAGCTCGACGCCTTCGTCGTCCGCAAGGCCGCCAAGGCGCACGGTCTCCAGCGCCGGGTCGAGGGTCCCGACATCGCGGGCCGTCGGGTCCTGGTCGTCGAGGACACCTCCACCACCGGCGGCTCCCCGCTCACCGCGGTCGAGGCCGTGCGGGAGGCGGGCGCGGAGGTCGTCGCCGTCGCCACGATCGTGGACCGCGCGACCGGTGCGGCGGAGAAGATTCAGGAGGGCGCGGGGGTTCCCTATCGCTTCGCCTTCTCCAAGGATGAGCTGGGCCTGGACTGAGCTATCCACAGGTTGAGACCGAGGGGCGGGACCATCCGGTCAAGTCTGGAAAGATGGGGCCGACGATGACGTCGCCCCCTAGGTCAGGGCCGTAAGGAACCAGCCAACCCGCACAATCAAGGAGCGGTCAGATGCCCATCGCAACTCCCGAGGTCTACAACGAGATGCTCGACCGGGCGAAGGCGGGCAAGTTCGCCTACCCGGCCATCAACGTCACCTCGACGCAGACCCTGCACGCGGCGCTGCGCGGCTTCGCCGAGGCCGAGAGCGACGGCATCATCCAGATCTCGACCGGTGGCGCCGAGTTCCTGGGCGGCCAGTACAACAAGGACATGGTCACCGGTTCGGTGGCGCTCGCCGAGTTCGCGCACATCGTCGCCAAGAAGTACGACATCACCGTCGCGCTGCACACGGACCACTGCCCGAAGGACAAGCTCGACGGGTATGTACGTCCGCTGCTCGCGGTGTCGGAGGAGCGTGTCGCCCGGGGCGAGAACCCGCTCTTCCAGTCGCACATGTGGGACGGCTCGGCCGAGACCCTGTCGGACAACCTGGCCATCGCGCAGGAGCTCCTGGAGCGCGCCCGCGCCGCGAAGATCATCCTTGAGGTCGAGATCACCCCGACCGGTGGCGAGGAGGACGGCGTCTCGCACGAGATCAACGACTCCCTCTACACCACGGTCGACGACGCGATCCGCACGGTCGAGGCCCTCGGTCTCGGTGAGAAGGGCCGCTACCTGCTGGCCGCCTCCTTCGGCAACGTCCACGGTGTGTACAAGCCGGGCAACGTCGTCCTCCGTCCCGAGCTGCTCAAGGAGCTCAACGAGGGCGTGTCCGCCAAGTACGGCAAGGCGTCCCCGTTCGACTTCGTCTTCCACGGCGGCTCCGGCTCCACCGAGGCGGAGATCGCGCTCGCGCTGGACAACGGCGTCGTGAAGATGAACATCGACACGGACACCCAGTACGCCTTCACCCGCCCGGTCGCGGACCACATGTTCCGCAACTACGACGGTGTCCTGAAGGTCGACGGCGAGGTCGGCTCCAAGAAGACCTACGACCCGCGCACCTGGGGCAAGCTGGCCGAGGCGAGCATGGCCGCCCGCGTGACGGAGGCCTGCGCCAACCTGCGTTCCACGGGCACGAAGCTCAAGTAACCCGAGATCCTCACGAGCCCGGCGTCTGTCTACGGCGCCGGGCTCGCTGTATACCTGGGGCATGTCCGATGTCCGGCTGTCCTCGCCCCAAGGCAAGTGGATCCTGCTGACCACCGTGCTCGGCTCCAGCATGGCGCTGCTGGACTCGACCGTCGTCAACGTGGCGCTTCCCCGTATCGGCGAGGACCTGAACGCGGATCTCGCCGCCCTCCAGTGGACGGTCAACGCGTACATGCTGACGCTGGCCGGGCTGATCCTGCTGGGGGGATCGCTCGGGGACCGGTACGGGCGGCGCAGGATCTTCGTCGTGGGCGTGGTGTGGTTCGCCGCCGCCTCCCTGCTGTGCGGGATCGCGCCGAACGCCGGTGTCCTCATCGCCGCCCGCGCCCTGCAAGGGGTCGGCGGGGCGCTCCTCACCCCCGGCTCGCTCGCCCTCATCCAGGCCTCCTTCCACCCCGACGACCGGGGCCGGGCCGTCGGCATGTGGTCCGGGTTCGGTGGCATCGGCGCGGCGGTCGGCCCGTTCCTGGGCGGCTGGCTGGTGGACGGGCCCGGCTGGCGCTGGGTGTTCCTGCTGAACGTGCCGGTGGCGCTGCTGTGCGCCCCGATCGCCGTACGGCATGTCCCGGAGTCCGGGGACGGGCGGGCGGAGCACGGGCGCTTCGATGTGCTCGGCGCGGTGCTGGGCGCGCTGGCGCTGGCGTTCGTGACGTACGCGCTGATCGAGGCCCGCCAGGGGTCCCTCGCGGTGGTGCTGACGGCCGTCGCCGGGGTGGCGACCGCCGTCGCCTTCGTGCTCGTCGAGAAGCGCCGCCCCGACCCGATGATGCCGCTCGACATCTTCGCGTCGAAGCAGTTCACCGCCGTCAACCTCGTCACGCTCTGCGTCTACGCGGCCTTCGGCGGCTTCTTCTTCCTGGCCGCGCTCCAGCTCCAGGTCGTCTCCGGCTACTCGGCGCTCGGCGCGGGGACGGCCCTGTTGCCGACCACCGCCCTGATGCTGCTGTTCTCCGCCCGCTCCGGCGCCCTCGCCGACCGCATCGGCCCGCGCATCCCGCTGACCGCCGGGCCGCTGCTGTGCGCGGCGGGGATGCTGCTGATGCTGCGGGTCGGCGAGGACGCCTCGTACGTCGCCGACGTCCTGCCCGCCCTGCTGGTCCTCGGCCTCGGCATGGTCACCCTGGTCGCCCCGCTGACCGCGACCGTCCTGGCCTCCGTGGACGTGGCGCGGGCGGGTCTGGCCAGCGGGGTCAACAACGCGGCCGCCCGGGCGGCGGGCCTGATCGCGGTGGCCGCGCTGCCGCTGATCGCCGGGATGGGCGAGGAGGCGTACCGGTCGCCGGGGGCCTTCGACGACGCGTTCGGGCGGGCGATGACGGTGTGCGCCGGGCTGCTGGTGCTGGGAGCGGGCGTGGCCTTCGCGACCGTACGACCGCTGCCACCGGACTGCACCCGCCCGGAGTGCCTCCACCACGGGTCGGTCATGGCGCCGCCGCTGGAGGGACAGCGGGCACGGAAACGGCTGGCCTAGGCCCGATCCGCCGGACCGGCCCCGCGCCCGTTCGTCATATGCGCCGATGGAGGAGACTTGACCCATGTCGATTCACGAGAACCTCCTCGGGGGACCGCCCCCGACCCACCTCCCCGACGACCCGGAGCCGCGTGAGCTGCTGGCCGGCGGCACCGCGCCCGCCGACGTCGCCGCGAAATACCCGACGTCCTCGCTGGCCTGGGCCCAGCTGGCCGACGACGCCTTCGAGCGGGGCAGCGTCGTGGAGTCGTACGCCTACGCCCGTACGGGCTACCACCGCGGTCTGGACTCGCTGCGCCGCAACGGCTGGAAGGGCCACGGCCCGGTCCCCTGGGAGCACGAGCCGAACCGCGGCTTCCTGCGCGCCCTGCACGCCCTCGCCCGCGCCGCCGGAGCCATCGGTGAGCAGGAGGAGTACGAGCGCTGCTCGCAGTTCCTGAAGGACTCCTCGCCCACGGCGGCACAGACCCTGGGCTAGGGATTCCCTGGTGCGGGCCCGGCGGGTGTGAGCCAGTCGGGCCTTGCACTGTCCGGGGGTGACCCCTGAGGATTCGGGTGGGGACCGGGGCCCCCGTGTCGGTAACGGCAGGGGCGGACCGCTACCCGGAGTACATAACAGGAGACAGCGATGTCCACCGAGGCTCATGAGCCCGAGACCCCGCATCTCGATTTCGAAGGCACGACGCCGTACGAGGACTACGTCAAGGCGGACGTGCTCACCCACCTCCAGCACACCCTCTCCGACGATCCCGGAGAGATGGTCTTCCTGGTCACGACCCAGGTGATGGAGCTGTGGTTCACCGTCATCGTCCACGAGTGGGAGACCGCCGCGCGGGCGCTCCGCTCCGACGACGTGCCGGTCGCGGTCGACGCGCTGAAGCGTTCCGTACGCGAACTGGAGGCGCTGAACGCCTCCTGGAAGCCGCTCGGACAGCTCACGCCGGCCCAGTTCAACTCCTACCGTGCCGCCCTCGGCGAGGGCTCCGGCTTCCAGTCCGCGATGTACCGCCGGATGGAGTTCCTGCTCGGCGACAAGTCCGCGTCCATGCTCGTACCCCACCGCGGTGCGCCGCGGGTGCACGCCGAGCTGGAGAAGGCCCTGCACGAGCCGAGCCTGTACGACGAGGTGCTGCGGCTGATGGCGCGGCGCGGGCACGGGATCCCGCAGGCGGTGCTCAGCCGTGACGTGTCGCGGCGCTACGAGCCGTCGCCCGAGGTCGAGGCGGCCTGGACCGCCGTCTACTCCGGCGACGCCACGGACGAAGTCGCCCGCCTCGGCGAGGCGTTGACCGATGTCGCCGAGCTGGTGTGGCGCTGGCGCAACGACCATCTGGTGGCCACGCGACGCGCGATGGGCGCCAAGGCGGGCACGGGCGGTTCGGCCGGTGTGGCCTGGCTGGAGAAGCGCGCGCAGAAGAACGTGTTCCCCGAGCTGTGGACGGCACGGTCCCATGTCTGAACTCATCGTGCGCGCCGAGAAGTCGGACGCCGCCGACGAACTGGCGGGCCTGCGCGCGCAGTTCGTGCTCGACACTGTGTCTGATCATGCGGCTGACGCCGCGGGCGTCTACCTGGACGGGAACTCGCTCGGTGCGCTGCCCGCCGCCGTCCCGGGGCGGGTCGAGGACGTCGTACGACGGCAGTGGGGCTCCTTGCGCATCCGGTCCTGGGAGGAGAGCGGCTGGTGGACCGCGCCCGAGCGGATCGGCGATCTGATCGCCCCGCTGGTGGGGGCGGCGGCCGGACAGATCGTGGTCGGCGACTCCACAAGTGTCAACGTCTTCAAGGCACTTGTGGCTGCGGTCAGGATGGCGGGGCCCGGCCGGGACGAGATCGTGGTCGACGCGACCACCTTCCCCACGGACGGGTACATCGCCGAGTCCGCGGCCCGGATGACCGGCTGCACGCTGCGTCCCGTGACACCGGCCGAGGTGCCGGGGGTGCTGGGTGAGCGTACGGCGGCCGTGCTGCTCAACCATGTCGACTACCGCACGGGCCGGCTGCACGACCTGCCCGGGCTGACGGCGGCCGTGCACGCGGCGGGTGCCGTGGTGGTCTGGGACCTGTGCCACAGCGCGGGCGCGCTGCCGGTGGGCCTGGACGAGCACGGCGTGGACCTCGCGGTCGGCTGCACCTACAAGTACCTGAACGGCGGCCCCGGTTCACCGGCGTACCTCTATGTGCGCTCCGGTCTCCAGGACCGCTTCGACTCCCCGCTGCCCGGCTGGAACTCCCACGCGGAGCCCTTCGGGATGCGGCCCGACTACGAGGCGGCGCCGGGTGCGCTGCGCGGGCGGGTCGGTACGCCGGACATCCTGTCGATGCTGGCCCTGGAGGCGGCACTCGAGGTGTGGGACGGCGTCTCCATCGAGGCGGTGCGGGCCAAGTCCCTCGCGCTGACCGACTTCTTCCTGGAGTGCGTGGCCGAGTACGTGCCCGCGGGGCGGGTGGAGTCGCTGACTCCGGCGGCCCACGAGGAGCGCGGCAGTCAGGTGGCGTTGCGCTGCGACGACGCCGGGGATGTGATGAAGCGGCTGATCGAGCGGGGTGTGGTCGGCGACTTCCGGGCCCCGGACGTGCTGCGGTTCGGGTTCACGCCGTTGTACGTCGGGTTCGCGGACGTGGAGCGGGCGGCTCGGGTGCTGGGGGAGGTCGTGGGCTGAGGGGGTGTTGTCGCGGTCCGGCGGTTGCTGGTCGAGCGCCGGTCCGCGACAGCCCGCTGGGCGCCTGTCATCCGTCGGTGGCGGTGATGTACACCCCCGCCAGGGCTGCCGCGTGGGCCGCTCGGGCGGCGCGGTCGGCCGCCGCCGGGTCGGGGGGTGCTCCGGTGGTCAGCAGCGTGTAGTAGAGCGGTGCCGACACCGCTCGTACGACGGCCTCGGCGTCGGTGCCCTGCGGCAACTCCCCGCGCTGTACGCCCTGTGCGACGCAGGGGGCCCACTCCGCGACCCGGACGTCGTAGAAGCGGCGCAGGGCCTGTGCGGTGCGTTCGTCGCAGGTGGCCGCCGCGATCACCGCGCGGAACAGGGCGCCTTGGCGGGGGTCGGCCAAAGTGCGCTGCACCAGGCGGGAGTTGGCCTGGAGGTCGCCGAGTACGGATCCGGTCTCCTCGCGCGGCAGCGACTGCTCGGCCATGTCGGCGAGCAGATCGGCGACCAGTGCGGTGACGGAGCCCCACCGCCGGTACACGGTGGTCTTGCCGACCTCGGCCCGGCGGGCGACGTCCGCGAGATCGAGATACGCGAATCCCCGCTCGGCGAGCACGTCACCGGCCGCCCGCAGCACGGCCGCACGGACACGTGCGGTACGCCCTCCGGGACGCAGGGTGCCGGGCTCGGCGGACATAACGGCCTCCTTGGTGCGCGCTGGGCTTCCGGCGCCAGGGTAACGACACAGCAGAACCGTTTAACCCTCACCGAGCGTGACATCCGCGTTGTCCGTGCACGTCACCGGCCTGATACCGTCCCCGCCAACGGCCGAATTCTCTCCAGGTCCGCCACATCCGTCTCGTCCAAATACGTTACGTCGCTGAGAGGTTGGAGCATGCCGGACGACTCCGCAGCAGCCCGCGCCGCCGCCGAGGAGGAGTCGGCCTTCTCCCATCCGCCCGTCGACCCCGACGTCAGCGCGGCATACGGGGACCACCCCGACCAGGTGATCGACTTCTACACCCCGAGGGGTGACGTCAGCCTCGCGCCGCTCGTGATCGTGCTGCACGGGGGTGCGTGGCGCGCGCCGTACGACCGGCGCCACATCACTCCGTTCGCGGACTTCCTGGCACGGCGGGGGTTCGCGGTGGCCAATGTCGAGTACCGCAGGGGGGCGGTGCTGCCGGGGCAGGGGGGTGTCGGTGTGTCCGGTGCGGGGTCCGTCGTAGGGCCTGTCGCGGGGCGGTGGCCGGACACGTTCGACGATGTCGCGGCGGCGCTGGACGCGCTTCCCGATCTCGTACGGGAGTCTCTGCCGCAGGCCGATCCGCGGCGCATGGTGGTCACCGGGCACTCGGCGGGCGGTCACCTGGCGCTGTGGGCGGCGGCTCGTCATGTGCTGCCCGCGGACGCCCCGTGGCGCACGGACCGGCCCACGCCGTTGCGGGGTGTGGTGGCGCTGGCTCCGATCGCGGACTTCGCGGTCGCGGGGAAGCTGGACGTGTGCGGGGGCGCCGCGCTGCAACTCCTGGGCGGGGAGGCGCATTTCGCGGAGCGGCAGCCGTACGCGGACCCCGCGCTGCTGCTGCCGACCGGCATCGCGACGACGCTCGTCCAGGGGCGTACGGATGTGGATGTGCCGGAGGCCGTCGCCGAGTCGTACGCGGACGCGGCGGCGAAGGCGGGGGAGGTGGTGGGGGTGACGTTGCTGGAGGACGTCGGGCACTTTCCGTTGATCGATCCGGCGGCGGATGCTTGTGCGGTGGTGGTGGAGGAGATCGCGCAGTTGGCTTGGTGAGGGGGCGGGGGCGGCGTATAGACGGTGCGCGGTGTGGTGGCGGCCCTGGCGTGGTGAGGGTGCCCGGTGCGGTGACTGCCCCGGTGTGGTGGGGTCCCTTGGCGTGGTACCGGCGTCCGCGGTGGTGCTGAGCCCGGGCTGACCTGGCGCTTCTGATACCCGTAATACCTGAGAGCTACGTCGTGAATTGGCTCCTCGGCGGGACGTGGACGACGTGGTCGGATCCGTAACTTCCCAACCAGACAGGCCCGATGGACGGGCGGACTGGGAGGGAGACGGCTGTGGGGTTCGCTACGGGGGGCAGGGCAGCGGCGCTGAGGGCGATCGCTCGGGTCCGACGCGGAGGCGGGCAGCCGCGGCCGCGCAGCGATGAGCCGTCGCAGCCGGGCACCTCGCCGGCGATGGCGTCAGCGTCGGTATCCGCACCCACCCCTGCCCAGCCCCCACCCCGCCGCCCCCACAGATGGCGCCGAGCCACCCTCGCCGCCCTCATCACCGGCGCCGTGGTGCTCCCCCTCTCCGCCGCGACCCACCCCGAGATCCCCGCCCCGGCCCCCGCGACCCTCGCCCCCCTGACGGCGACCACGCTGGACGAGGTCTACGCGGCGAACCGCGCCAACGCCGCGGAAGCGTCCCGGATGGCCGCGGCCCACGGCGACGACGAGAGGGCCGCCGCCGACCGCGCACTGGCGTCCCCTTCCCGCCACTTCCTCCACTTCGACGGCCGCGGCTCCGGCCAGGCCACCGAGGTCTTCGGCGACCTCGCCCACGCGGACCACATCGCCGTCCTCGTCCCCGGCGTCGACACCTCCCTCGACACCTACGACCGCTTCCACAGGGCCGCGGCCGCCCTCCACAAGCAACTGACCCGCACCGACCCGCACACGGCGGTCATCGCCTGGCTCGGCTACGAAACCCCGGCCACGATCAGCCCGGCCGTCACCACCACCGGCCGAGCCGACCAGGCCGCCCCCCACCTGAGCGAGTTCATACGCCGACTCCACGGCACAGCCGGCCGGCAGGCCACCGTCTCCCTCCTGTGCCACAGCTACGGCTCGGTCGTCTGCGCCCGGGCCGCCGGCGACCTGGACGCGACCGACCTGGTCCTCCTCGGCAGCCCCGGCACCGGCGCCGACGACGCCGCGGCCCTGCACACCCGCGCCCGCGTCTGGGCGGCACGCGGCAGCGACGACTGGGTGGCGGAGGTCCCGCACGTCAGGACCGACCTGTTCGGCATCACCGTCGGCTTCGGCACCGACCCCATGTCCCCGGCCTTCGGCGCGCGGGTCTTCGCCGCGGGCGACGGCGGCCACAGCGACTACTTCACCCCGGGCTCGGTCTCCCTGGCCAACCTCGCCCGGATCGTCCTGGGACAGACCTCGGAGGTGACCCGTGCGTGACACGACCTCGCGCTCCCCAAGGGAAGGCATACGGCACGGCTGGACGGCCATACGTGAGGGCGCCGCCCGCGTCGACGAGGCCACGCCCGCCGGCCGCGACCGCGCGGTGGACGCCCTGCGCGCCTTCGCGATCCTCGGCGTGGTCCTCGGCCACTGGCTGGTGACCGCCCTGGTCGCCGACGGCCGCGCCCTGCACACCGGGAGCCCGCTCCAGCACATGCCCTGGCTCGCCCCGATCTCCTGGGCCTTCCAGACCCTCGCGGTGTTCTTCCTGGTCGGCGGCCATGTGGCGACCAGGAGCCACGCCTCGGCACGGGCGCGTGGCATCACGTACGGCGAGTGGCTGACCGCGCGGCTGTCCCGGCTGTTCAAGCCGGTCGCCGCCGTCCTCACCCTGTGGACGGTGATCGCCGCCGGTCTGCTGCTCACGGGCGCGGAGTACGGCACGGTCCACACCCTGGTGAAGCTGGCCCTGTCACCCCTCTGGTTCCTTGTCGTGTTCGCCGTGCTGACGGCGGCGACCCCCTTGCTGACCCGGCTGAGCCCGCTGTGGCCGCTGGCCGTCGTCCTCCATGTCGACCTGTTCCGCTTCGGCCTCGGCGGCCCGTCCTGGCTCGGCTGGGTCAATGTGGCGGCGGGCTGGCTCGTGCCGTACACCCTCGGCGCGGCCTGGACCCGCGGGGAACTGGACCGCCGACGCTCCGGCTGGATCCTGCTGACCGGCGGTGTGGCGGTGACCGCGGCCCTGGTCGCGTGGGCCGGCTACCCGGCGTCGATGGTCGGTGTCCCCGGCGCCTCGGTCTCCAATCTGAACCCGCCCACGCTGGCCGCCGTCACCTTTGGCCTGGCCCAGTGCGGACTGGCCCTGCTGCTGCGCGACCGGCTGCGTCGAGCGATGCGCCGCCCCCTGGCCTGGGCGGCGGTCGCCTTCGTGAACCTCTCCGCGATGACGATCTTCCTCTGGCACCAGACGGCCCTGATGGCGACCACGGCCACCGGCCTCCTCGCCGGCCGCCTGCCCGGACTGCACACCGTCCCGGACGGCCTCGGCTGGGTCGCCGCCCGCCTCGCCTGGCTCCCGGTGTTCGTGCTCGCGCTCGCCGTCTGCTGGACCGCGTTCCGCTCCTACGAACAGGGCGGTCGCCGGGGTGGGGTCTCGCGGGTCGTCCGGGGGCATCGGCCGGCCGGAAGGACGAGGCCGGTGGAGGTGGACCGTGTCTAGGGTGGGGCGCGTGACGGAAACGGGGATCCAGCACGCGGCCATGGGCCGTGTCATGCGCTGGCTGCGCCTGCTGCACGAGGACCTGTGGACGACCCGCGTGGATCCGCTGCCCCCGTCGGTGTGGCTGCGCTGGCTGCCGCACGGTCTGCTCTGCCTGGCCGCGTTCGGCGTCACGGCCGGCGCTCTGCCCCAGCTCCAGGACAGCGCCGGAGTGGCCTTCGGATGGGCCTCCCTCGTCGCACTCGGCCAGGGCGGCGCGGTGGTCCTCGCGATGTGGCGCCCGATCCCGGCGTGGTGGCTGTCCATCACGGCCACCGTGCTGGGAGCCATCGCCGTGCACGGCAAGCTCGGAGGACCGGCGGGTGGGTTCACCTGGCCCTGGACGGTGGCCGGGATCATCGCCCACCTGCTCGTGCTCCTGCTGCTCGCCCTGCGCGTCCGCACCCGGGTCGCCGCGGAGGCGCTGGCCCTGACCGCATTGGCCACCTACGCCCTCCAAGGGCTGTGGGGCGGCCCGAACTACCAGTCCACCGGGGTCGTCGCGGTCGCCCTGGCCCTCGTCGTCGTGGTGCTCGGCATCGCCCTGCGCGGCCGTCGCGAGGCCCGCCAGGAACTCGTCGAGCAGACCACCCTCACCGCCGAGGAGCGGGCCCGGCGCACCCTGCTGGAGGAGCGCAGCCGGATCGCCCGCGAACTGCACGACGTGGTCGCCCACCACATGTCGGTGATCTCCATCCAGGCCCAGGTCGCCCCGCACCTGGTCGACGACCCGCCCGAGGAGCTCAAGGAGAACCTCGCCGGCATCCGGCAGAACGCGCTGGAGGCGCTCACCGAACTCCGCCGTGTCCTGGGCGTCCTGCGCTCCGAGCACCCCGACTCCCCGGACCCCGTGGAGCCCGGCACCGGCACCGCTCCGCACACCCCGCAGCCCACCCTCGACCGGCTCGACGCGCTGGTGGAGAACACCAGGGCGGCCGGGCTGCTGGTCGAGGTCGACGTGCGCGGCGAGCGCCGCCCGCTGCCGCCCGGCCTGGAGCTGTCGGCCTACCGGATAGTGCAGGAGGCGCTCAGCAACGTGCTGCGTCACGCACCGGGCGCGGTCGCCCATGTCGAACTCCGGCACACCGCCTACGGGTTGATCGTGGAGGTCCTCAACTCGCCGCCGACACGGTCCGCGCCCCCGTCGCCCGGTGCCGGGCACGGGCTGCTCGGTATGCGCGAACGGGTCGGGATGCTCGACGGTTCCATGACGGCACACCCTCTTCCGGACGGCGGCTACAAGGTGTTCGCGTTCCTCCCGGCCCGTCCGGGCACCGAAGCCTGCGACCCTGTCAGTGATCTCAAGGACGGCACCGTATGACGAGCAGCCCCATCCGCGTACTCATCGCCGACGACCAGCAGATGGTCCGGCAGGGCTTCACCGTGCTGCTCAACACCCAGCCGGACATCGAGGTGATCGGTCAGGCGGTCGACGGACTGGACGCCGTGGCGAAGGTCGCCGAACTCGCCCCGGACGTCGTACTGATGGACATCCGGATGCCGGAGCTCGGCGGCATCGAGGCCACCCGCCGCATCACCGAGGCGACACCCGAGATCAGGGTGCTCGTGCTGACCACGTTCGACCTCGACGAGTACGTGTACGAGGCACTGCGCGCCGGTGCCTCGGGCTTCCTCCTGAAGGACGCCTCCGCGGACCAGCTGGCCGAGGCGGTCCGGGTGGTGGCGGCCGGCGACGCCCTCCTCGCCCCCGGCATCACCCGGCGCCTGATCACCGAGTTCTCCCGCCTCGGCGACCGCCCCCGCGGCCCGCTCAAGGAACGCGTCGGCGACCTCACCGAACGCGAGACCGAGGTCCTCGCCCTGATCGCGCAGGGCCTGTCCAACGCGGAGATCGCCGGGCGGCTGGTGGTCGCCGAGCAGACCGTGAAGACCCATGTGGGGCGGATCCTGGTGAAGCTGGGGTTGCGGGACCGGACGCAGGCGGCGGTGTTCGCGTACGAGTCGGGGTTGGTGCGGCCCGCCGGCTACTGACCTCGGGCACGACCGGCGGCAATACCCGTAGTACCTGAGACGGATCCGCGGGAACCCCTCTCACTGGGGACGACCGCCACAGGGCTCTGCGCCTACCGTTCTGTACGTGACCGAGACGACCCACATGCAGACACCGCCACCGGGGGACGGGGCCAAGCCGCGCAGCCCGGAGTACCGGCTGGCCGCGAACGCCCTGCGCGGGCTGCGGCAGGATCTTTTCCACGACGCCTTCGCCTACCGCCCGCTGCGCCGGATGCGGGTCGACGGCCCGCTGCTCCGGCTGCTGCCCGGCCGCCTGCGGGAGTACGCGGCCTGGACACCGCACGCCGTGATCGGTGCCGCCGCCCTGCTCACGCTGGTCATGGCCACGGTCGACGCCGACGATGCGGCCGTGGTGCTCGGTCCGCTCGCCCTGTTCCCGATCCTGTTGACGATGCTTCGGCCGATAGGAGCGTTCTGGCTGTCCATGGCGGCCACGCCGGTCAGCCAGGTCTTCGGCAGTTCCCTTGACGGCTATCCCTGGCTGCCCGCCAGTTTCGCCTGCCATGTGACCGTGCTGACGGTCGTGGCCGTACGCACCAGGCCGCGCACCGCCGCCTACATGTGGGCCGTCACCGCGGCCTACGGCTTCGTGGCGGACGTGGTCTTCGGCCCGAGTTACTACTACGGCGACGACACCGCCCCCATGCTGGTCTTCTCCGCACTGGTCCTGCTCGTCGTCGCCGTCTGGCACACGCGCAGGGAGGCCCGGCAGGAGGTGACCGCGCAGCAGACGGTGACCGCGCAGGAGCGCTCCCGGCGCACCCTGCTGGAGGAGCGCACCACCATCGCCCGCGAGCTGCACGACGTGGTCGCCCACCACATGTCGGTCGTCGCCATCCAGGCCGAGGCCGCGCCCTACCGGGTGGAGAACCCACCGCCGGAGCTGGAGCGAGCCTTCGCGACGATCCGGGAGAACGCGGTGGCGGCCCTCACCGAGCTCCGCCGCGTCCTGGGCGTGGTCCGCGCCGAGGACTACGAGGCCCCGGACGCCCCCCAGCCCACCCTCGCCGATCTCGACGTGCTGCTCGCCAACGTCCGGGACACCGGCCTGAGCGTGGAGAAGACGGTGACCGGGGCGGTGCGTGAACTGCCGCAGGGCGTGGAGCTGTCGGCGTACCGAATCGTCCAGGAGGCCCTGAGCAACACCTTGCGCCACGCGCCCGGCGCGAGCGCCCGGGTGGAGATCGGCTATGTCCTCGGCGGTCTGGGCCTGCGCATAGTCAACGACCCGCCGCCCGCGAAGGCGCTGCTGAAGCCCTCGCCCGGCGCCGGCCACGGCATCACGGGCATGCGGGAGCGGGTGTCGATGCTGAACGGCGAGATGACGGCGGTCCCGACGGACGACGGAGGTTACGAGGTGACGGTGTTCCTCCCCGTCTCCCTGGCGAGCGAAGGTGAGGCATGACCCAGGGCGCCATCCGCGTGCTGATCGCGGACGACCAGATGATGGTGCGGGAGGGCTTCTCCGTGCTGCTCAACGCGATGCCGGACATCGAGGTCGTCGGCGAGGCGGTCAACGGCCGTGAGGCGGTGGACCGGGTCCGTGAACTCGCCCCGGACGTCGTGCTGATGGACATCCGGATGCCCGAGCTGAACGGTATCGAGGCGACGAGAGAGATCGTCGCGGCGGACGGCGCGGCGAAGGTCCTGGTGCTGACGACGTTCGACCTGGACGAGTACGTGTACCAGGCGCTGCGGGCGGGCGCCTCGGGGTTCCTGCTGAAGGACGCCTCGGCCCGTCAACTGGCCGACGGCGTGCGGGTGGTGGCCTCCGGCGAGGCCCTGCTGGCGCCCTCGGTCACCAAGCGCCTGATCACGGAGTTCTCGAAACTCTCCGACTCCCCTCGCCTGATGTCCTCCGCACACGCGGCGTACGGCGAACTGACCGAGCGCGAGACGGAGGTCCTGGTCCTGATCGCCCAGGGCCTGTCGAACGCGGAGATAGCCGAGCGCCTGGTGGTGGCGGAGTCCACGATCAAGACCCACGTCAGCCGCGTCCTGGTGAAGCTGGGTCTGAGGGACCGCACCCAGGCGGCGGTCTTCGCCTACGAGGCCCGCCTGGTGACCCCGGGCTAGCCCACGGCCGGGTGATGTGGGCTGTCGCGGGCGGACGGCGGTCCCTACCATCCAGGTATGGAACAGAGAGTCACTCTGATCACCCTCGGTGTCTCCGATCTCGGCCGGGCCAAGGCCTTCTACGAGGCTCTCGGATGGCGGGGCCAGGAGGTCCAGGAGACCGTCTTCTTCCAGGCGGGCGGGCTGGGACTGGTGCTGTGGGGGAGGGACGAGCTGGCGGAGGACTGTGGGCTGGAGGCCGGGCCGCCGGGTGGTTTCGGAGGGATCGCCCTCGCGCACAACGTGCGCTCCGAGGCGGAGGTCGACGAGCTGCTCGCCGTGGTGGAGCGGGCCGGCGGGACGGTCACCAAGGCGGCCGCGGTGAACGCCATCGGGTTCTACTCCAGTGCCTTCACCGATCCGGACGGCCACGCCTGGGAGGTCGCCCACAATCCGGGCTTCCCGCTCGCCGAGGACGGCACGGTCACGCTGCCCGACTTCGGCACCGGCGACTGATCGTCACCGTCCGCCGCGCCGCGCCGGTGATCCGCTGAGACACCCCTGGTCAGGAGGGGCGCTGTCGGTCTAACGTCCGTCCATGGCAGCCTTCGACCCGTGGGACCCGGCGTTTCTCGCCGACCCGTACCCCTCCTACGCCGACCTGCGTGCCAGGGGCCGCGTGCAGTTCTACGAGCCCACGCGGCAGTGGCTCGTCACGCACCACGCCGATGTGTCGGCGCTGCTGCGGGAGCGGCGGCTGGGGCGGACGTATCAGCACCGGTTCTCGCACGAGGACTTCGGGCGGACGGCGCCTCCCGCCGAGCACGAGCCGTTCCACACGCTCAACGACCACGGGATGCTCGACCTGGAGCCGCCGGACCACACCCGGATCCGGCGGCTGGTGTCGAAGGCGTTCACACCGCGGACGGTGGAGCAGCTCAAGCCGTATGTGGCCCGGCTGGCCGGTGAGCTGGTGGACCAGCTGGTCGAGAAGGGCGGCGGTGATCTGCTCACCGATGTCGCCGAGCCGCTCCCCGTCGCCGTCATCGCCGAGATGCTGGGTATCCCGGAGGCCGACCGGGCGCCGCTGCGTCCCTGGTCGGCGGACATCTGCGGGATGTACGAGCTGAACCCGCCGCAGGAGGTGGCGGCGCGGGCGGTGCGGGCGTCGGTGGAGTTCTCCGACTATCTGCGGGAGCTGATCGCCGAGCGCCGCGAGAACCCCGGCGACGATCTGATCTCCGGTCTCATCGCCGCCCACGACGAGGGCGACCGGCTCACCGAGCAGGAGATGATCTCGACCTGTGTCCTGCTGCTCAACGCGGGACACGAGGCCACGGTCAACGCCACCGTCAACGGCTGGTACGCCCTCTTCCGCAACCCCGACCAGCTCGCCGCCCTCCGCGCGGACCACGCCCTGATCCCGTCCGCGATCGAAGAGCTCATGCGCTACGACACCCCGCTCCAGCTCTTCGAGCGCTGGGTGCTGGACGACATCGAGATCGACGGGACCACGATCCCCAGGGGTGCGGAGGTCGCGATGCTCTTCGGCTCCGCCAACCACGACCCGGCCGTCTTCCGGGCCCCCGAGCGGCTCGACCTCACCCGCAAGGACAACCCGCACATCTCCTTCAGCGCCGGTATCCACTACTGCATCGGCGCCCCGCTGGCCCGTATCGAGCTGGCGGCCTCGATGACGGCGTTGCTGGAGAAGGCGCCGACGCTCGCCCTCGCCGCCGAGCCGCAGCGGAAGCCGAACTTCGTGATCAGGGGGCTGGAAGGGCTAGCGGTGGGGGTCTGACCGCCGGCCCACCAGGTACGCGATCACGAGGGAGACGAGCGCCGGGACGAGCGCTCCGGCGAGGGCGGCGAGGGGGAGTTCGACGAGGGCGGCGCCGTAGTCGGTGCCTTCGCCCTCGAAGCCGCCGCCCAGATGACGTGCGGTGCGGGGCGAGGCGGCCCACACGAAGGTCGCCACCAGCGCGCCGACCGCCGACAGCAGACAGCCGCCGCACGTCACCGCGTTCCGTCGATCCCGGGGGCCCCGCCGCTGTGCCATGCCCAGGTGGACGCGCCTGGCTCCTCCCGCGGTTCTCACGGGAGGAGCAGGTGCCGGTCCGCCCGCCCCGTCACGTCGTCATGTCCCGCCTCCGCAACCCCGCCAGCCCACCGGCCACCAGCACCGCCGCCAGCCCGACCAGCACCAGCACCGGACCCCAACTCATCTCCCCACCGGGCAGCTTCGGCAGATGCCCGAAGGGCGACACATCCAGCACCGCCTGCGGAGCGTCCAGCGCCGGTCCGACCCAGCCGATCAGCAGGACCGCGCCCGCGACGCCCCACGCCGCCGGTGCCAGGCGCGGCAGCAGCCCGTACAGCGCGACCGCGAGGCCGCCGATCACCCACACCGCGGCCACCTGGACCAGGCACGCCCCGAGGATGGGCCCGACCTGTCTGCCGTAGCCCACGGCGAAGCCCAGGCCGGTGAGCAGCATGAGCAGGACGACCCCGCCGAAGGCCACGGTCAGATGGCCGGCGGCCCAGCGCAGGCGGCCCACCGCGTTCGCCAGCACCGGCTCCGCGCGGCCCGATGTCTCCTCGCCGTGCAGCCGCAGCACCGAACCGACCACGTACAGGGCCGCGACGAGGCCCATCATGCCGACCATCGATGCCAGGAACGCGTCCGTCAGACCGTTCTGGCCCCCCATCCGCTCGAAGATCTCGCGGGCGCCGGCGTTGTCGCCGACCAGGTCGGCCACGCCGTCCGTCAGGCCGCCGTAGACGACACCGACGAGGAAGAAGGCGAGGCTCCAGCCGTACACACCGCCCCGCTGCAACCGCCAGGCCAGCGCGCCCGCACTGTTCAGACGGCCCACCGCCGGTCCCGGGCGGGTCGGCAGGAAGCTCATGCCGACGTCCCGGCGGCCCGCCAACCCGTAGGCCACCGCCCCCTGTACGGCGACCGCGGCGGCGAACAGCGCCAGGACCCACCAGCGTTCGTCGGCGTAGGGGCGCAGGTTCTCCAGCCAGCCCAGCGGGGAGAGCCAGGTCAGGGCCGAACCGCCGTCGTCCGTCGCCGAGTCGCCCGCCGCCCGCAGGACGAAGGCCGCGCCCAGCACCCCGGCCGTCAGGCCCCGCGCCAGCCGCGCGCTCTCCGTCAGCTGCGCGACGATCGCGGCCGTCGTGGCGAAGACCATGCCGACCCCGGCGATCCCGAGGCCGAGGGCCAGGGCTCCGGTGACGCCCTGGCCGGCCAGGCCCGCCGTGACCAGCAGTGCCAGTACGGCGTTGGCGACCCCCGCCGCCAGCAGCGCCGCCGTCAGCGTGGCCCTGCGGCCCACCATCCCGGACGCCACCAGTTCGTGGCGGCCGCTCTCCTCCTCGTCGCGGGTGTGCCGTACGACGATCAGCAGGCTCGTCACGGCCGCGAGCAGCCCCGCGTACACACCGACGCGCCAGGCCGTCAGCGCGCCCAGCGAGGTGTCGAAGACCGGTCCGATCAGGGCGCGGAAGGAGGCGTTGGCGGACACCTGGTGGATGAGGTCGGCGCGTTCGGCCGGGGTGCCGTACAGGTTCTTCAGGCTGCTCGGCATGGAGAGCACCATCAGCGCGTTCACCGCGACCCAGACCGGGACCGTCACCCGGTCGCGGCGCAGGGAGAAGCGCAGCAGCACGCCCGTGCCCGCGAGGGTGCTCATCGGGCCGTCGCCTCTTCCTCCTGGTAGTGCCGCAGGAACAGCTCCTCCAGCGTGGGCGGGGTGGAGGTCAGGGAGCGCACGCCGGACTCGCTCAACGAGCGCAGTACGGCGTCGAGTTTGTCGGTGTCCACCTGGAACCGGACGCGATATCCCTGTACGTCGAGGTCGTGGACGCCCGGCAGTCGTGCCAACCCGTTGGGCGGGCCCGCGAGTTCGGCCGTCACGCTGGTGCGGGTGAGGTGGCGCAGGTCGGCGAGCGAACCGGTCTCGACGGTACGGCCCTGGCGGATGATGCTGACCCGGTCGCAGAGCTCCTCGACCTCGCTCAGGATGTGCGAGGACAGCAGGACCGTACGGCCCCGGTCCCGCTCCTCCTCGACGCAGCGCTGGAAGACCTCCTCCATCAGCGGGTCGAGGCCCGACGTCGGCTCGTCCAGGATCAGCAGGTCCACGTCCGAGGCGAACGCGGCGACGAGGGCGACCTTCTGGCGGTTGCCCTTGGAGTAGGTGCGGCCCTTCTTGGTGGGGTCCAGTTCGAAGCGTTCGATCAGCTCGGCCCGGCGCCCCTTGTCCAGACCGCCCCGGAGCCTGCCGTAGAGGTCGATGACCTCGCCGCCGGAGAGGTTGCGCCACAGGGTGACGTCGCCGGGGACGTACGCGATCCTGCCGTGCACCTCGACCGCGTCCGCCCACGGGTCGCGGCCGAGCACCTGCGCGGCGCCGGAGTCGGCGCGCAGCAGGCCGAGCAGGACGCGGATGGTGGTGGACTTGCCGGCGCCGTTCGGGCCGAGGAAGCCGTGGACCTCGCCGGTCTCCACCTCCAGGTCGAGTCCGTCGAGTGCGTGCGTCGTGCCGAACGCCTTGTGGAGCCCGGAGACGCTGATGGCCTTCGTCATGTTTCCGAACGTACGCTTCTTTCAGAAATTTGTGAAGTTAAGGAAGCATATGAAGCCCGGATAGGATGGCCGCATGACGGAAGCAGCTGGTGGTGAGCGGGACACGGAGGCGGTCTCGAAGTTCGTCGAGTCCTTCGCGGCGCAGCTCGTCGAGGCCGGGATGCCGCGGATGCCCGCCCGGGTCTTCGCCGCCCTCCTCTCGTCCGACGAGGGCGCGCTGAGCTCCGCCCAGCTGGCGGACCAGTTGCGGATCAGCCCCGCGGGGGTGTCCGGAGCGGTGCGCTATCTGGCCCAGACGCACATGGTGGCGCGCGAGCGGGAGCCCGGCTCGCGCCGGGAGCGCTACCGGGTGCAGGGCGACCAGTGGTACGAGGCGCTGACCAACCGCGAGGCCGTCCTCAAGCGGTGGGAGGCGGCCCTGCGGGAGGGCGTCGCCAGCCTCGGCGCCGAGACACCGGCCGGACGCCGCATGGCCGAGACGCTCGCCTTCTTCGAATTTCTCGACGGCGAGGTCTCGGCCATGATGGAGCGGTGGCGGGTGCACCGCCAACGGATGTTCGGCGAGCAGTAGTTACCGCTCCTTCGTCTCCTCCAGCACCGTCCGCCCCAGCAGCAGATACCGCTCCGGCGACCGCCGCTTCAGGTACTGCGCGTACCCGATGCCGCCCGCCGCCACCAGCGCCACCAGCCACGGTGTCGCCTTCAGGACCAGGGAGCCGGACTCGGTGCCCGCCGCCGCGCTCATGTTGGAGACCAGCAGCGCGACCACCGCGAGCATCGCGACGCCGCCGAGGAGCGGGGCGGTGAGGGTGCGGAACCAGTGGCGGCTCTCGGGGTGGTTCTTGCGGAAGTAGACCAGGACCGCGAAGGAGCAGACCGCCTGCACGATCAGGATGGCCATGGTGCCGAGGATCGCGAGCAGGACGTACGTACCGGTGTACGGGTCCTTGCCCGCCGCCCAGAACGCGATCAGCAGCAGGGCGGTCACCACGGTCTGGACCAGGCCCGCGATGTGCGGCGAGCCGTGCTGGGCGTGGGTGCGGCCGAGGGTGTTCTTCAGGGAGGGGAGCACGCCCTCGCGGCCCAGCGCGTACATGTAGCGGGCGGCGCAGTTGTGGAAGGCCATGCCGCAGGCGAGCGAGCCGGTGATCATCAGCCACTGCATGACGACGACCGCCCAGTGGCCGACGTACTGCTCGGTGGGGTTGAAGAACAGGGCGAGGGGGTTCTCGGTGGCGACCTTGACCGCGTTCGCCTCGCCGGTGCCGGTGATGGCCATCCAGGAGACGAAGACGTAGAAGACGCCGACGCCGAGGACCGAGATCATCGTCGCCTTGGGGATGATCTTCTTCGGGTTGCGGGACTCCTCGCCGTACATCGCCGTCGACTCGAAGCCGACCCACGACCAGAAGGCGAAGAAGAGCCCGAGCCCGGCGCTGGTGCCGTGGAAGGCGTTGACGGGGTTGACCGGGTCGAGGCTGAAGCCGTCGGGGCCGCCGCCGTGGAAGGCCACGGAGATCGCCATCGCGGCGAGGATCGTCACCTCGGTGGCCAGCAGCACGACGAGCAGCTTCTCGGCGACCGAGACGCCGAACCAGGTGCCGGTCGCGTTGATCGCGAGCATCAGCACCGCGAACGCCCACCAGGGGACGTCGACCCCGGTCTGGTCCTTCAGCGTCTCCGTCGCGAAGGTCGAGAAGATGCCGATCAGCGCCGGCTCGAAGACGACGTACGCGAAGGTCGCGAGCAGACCCGAGGCGAGGCCGATCGTGCGGCCGAGGCCGTAGGAGATGAAGCCGTAGAAGGCTCCGGTGGAGGTGATGTGCTTCGCCATCGAGGTGAAGCCGACGGAAAAGATTGCCAGTACGACCATTGCGACGAGGTAGCTCGCCGGGGCGCCGATGCCATTGCCCGCCGACACCATGAAGGGCACGTTGCCGGTCATCGCGGTGATCGGCGCGGCGGTCGCGACGGCCATGAAGACCACGCCGAGCAGGCCGATGGCATTGGGCTTCAACCGGTGGACGGTGCCGCCTTCGTCTGTCTTCGCCGCCGGGGCGACTCCCTCGTCCACTGCCATCGAGATGGCCCCTCTCCTACTGGTGTGCTGGTGTGCTGGACCGGAACTCTGTAGGCGAAATGAGTCGGCCAAGGGTCTCGGGGCGTTAAATGTTTGTCAACCAGACCTTTAGAAATCTGTCGGCAATATGGGGCTCGTACGGTCCCCGGCATGAGCTACACGTCCACCCTCGGCGGCGAACGCCACCGCTTCGACTCCCTGACCGGCCTCCTCGCCGCCGCGAGCCCCGAGCGCTCCGGCGATCATCTCGCCGGGCTCGCGGCGACGAGCGCACGGCAACGGGTCGCGGCCCGCTGGGCGTTGGCCGAGGTGCCGCTCACGACGTTCCTGACCGAGCCGCTGATCCCGTACGAGACCGACGACGTGACCCGGCTGATCCTCGACACCCACGACACGGAAGCCTTCGCGCCGGTGGCTGGGCTGACGGTGGGTGAGTTCAGGGAGTGGCTGTTGACGGCCGACGCCCCCGCGCTCACGGCCGTCGCCCCCGGGCTCACCCCGGAGATGGTGGCGGCCGTCTCCAAGCTCATGGGGAACGCCGATCTGGTCGCCGTGGCGCGGAAGGTGCGGGTCGTGACGGCCTTCCGGTCCACGATCGGTCTGCCCGGACGGCTCGCGACCCGGCTCCAGCCCAACCACCCGACCGACGACCCGGCGGGCGTGGCGGCGGCCCTGCTGGACGGGCTGCTGCTGGGATCGGGGGACGCCGTCATCGGCATCAACCCGGCGACGGACAGCCCGAAGGCGGTACGGGACCTGCTGGACCTCCTCGACGGGGTGATCCAGCGGTACGCGATCCCCACCCAGTCCTGCGTGCTGTGCCATGTCACGACGAGCGTGGACCTGATGGAGCGCGGCGCCCCGGTGGACCTGGTCTTCCAGTCGATCGCGGGCACCCAGGCGGCCAACGCCTCCTTCGGCGTGACGCTCGCGCTGCTCGACGAGGCCCATGAGGCCGCCCTGAAACTGGAACGCGGCACGGTCGGCCGCAACGTCATGTACTTCGAGACCGGCCAGGGCGCCGCGCTCTCCGCCGACGCGCACCACGGGGTGGACCAGCAGACCGTGGAGGCACGGGCGTACGCGGTCGCGCGGCGCTACGACCCCCTGCTGGTGAACACGGTCGTGGGCTTCATCGGCCCGGAGTACCTCTACGACGGCCGCCAGATCCTCCGCGCCGCCCTGGAGGACCACTTCTGCGGCAAGTTGCTCGGACTGCCGATGGGTCTGGACATCTGCTACACCAACCACGCGGACGCCGATGACGACGACGTGGCGACGATGCTGACCATGCTCGGTGTCGCGGGTGCCTCCTTCGTGATCTGCACGCCGGGCGGCGACGACATCATGCTCAACTACCAATCGGCCTCGTACCACGACGCGTTGTACCTCCGCGAGGTCCTCGGCCTGCGCCCGGCGCCGGAGTTCGAGGCGTGGCTGGAGTCGATGGGGCTGCTGGACGAACGCGGCGGCATCCGCGAGGTCGGCTCCCACGCACTGACGGCCATCGGAAGGGAGCTCGCGGCATGAGTGAAGTGACCCTGGAAAACGACGAGTTGTGGATCTCCCTGCGCCGCCACACCCAGGCCCGCATCGGCCTCGGCCGCTCCGGCTCGGCACTGCCGACCCGGCACCGTCTGGAACTCCAGACCGCGCACGCGGCCGCCCGGGACGCGGTGCACTCGCCGTTCGATCCGGACACGGTCGCGGCGGGGCTGCCGGGGATGCCGACGGTACGGGTCCGCAGCGCGGCCGGTGACCGGCTGACGTATCTCCAACGCCCGGACCTGGGACGCCGGTTGGATGCGACCGACCGGGCGCATCTGCCGGTGGGGGAGTGGGACGTGGTGTTCGTCGTCGCGGACGGGCTGTCGAGCCGGGCGGTGCACGAGCACGCGGCGGCGGTGGTGCGGGCGACGGCCGCGCGGCTTTCCGGTTGGCGAGTCGCCCCTGTGGTGCTGGCCGAGCAGGCCCGGGTCGCCCTGGGGGACGACGTCGCGTCCGCGATGGGTGCGGAGATGGTGGTCGTGCTGGTGGGGGAGCGGCCGGGGATGTCGGCGGCGGACTCGCTGGGGGCGTACCTGACGTACCGGCCGGTGCCCGGGGTGACGACGGACGCCGACCGGAACTGCCTCTCCAACATCCGGCCGCCGCTGGGGCTGTCGTACGAGAGGGCGGCGGGGAAGTTGGCGGGGTTGATGAGGAGGGGGCGGGAGCTGGGGGTTACCGGGGTGGGGCTGAAGGACGAGATCGACGACGGGTCCGTACGGGAGCAGCTGCTTTAAGTAGCGATTTCAAGGACCTGCTGGACGCCGGTGACGAATTGAAGGTGCCGCCTGGCTTCAGGGTCGAGAACGAGCGTGCCTACGAACCCGACATCTACGCGACCCATCGACGAACCTCCAGAACCACGAGCAACCGCCTGGACGGCGAAGCACTCTCCTTCGTCGCGGAACTGACCTCCCCCGTTCGGCGAGAAGCTTCCGATGCCGAGCCGTCCGCCTAGCGCGGCATCCGGCGTTGGAGCACGTCCGCCCGTTCCCGCAGCCGTACAGCCCTCTCCCCCGCGTCGATCAGCGGCACCTGCACATCCCTCAGCCCCTCCAGCCCGTCCGCGACAACCGGCCGTCGCACGTCGACGCCGGCCCGCTCCGCGAGCACCAGCACTGTCGCCACGAACCCCTCGGACAGCGCGTCGATGATGCCGTGCCGGGTGCGGTCGTGCAGCTCCAGCAGCGCGTCCACGTACGCCCCGAAGACCGCCGGGTCGATCTCGCACTCGTCGTTCTCCATCGGCCCGAACCCCGAGGGCACCCCCAGCTCCTCCTCGTACAGCCGCACGTACCGCAGGAACAGCCGGGCCGCCCCGTTGGAGGGGTTCCAGAGGGTCTCGTCACCGATGTCGAAGTACTGGCTCATGGCTGCCCCTCCCGGCCGTGATCACGGACGGGCACGGTAGCCGGGCCGGACGAGGCACCGCATCCGCGTTTCGCTGCGCCCCGCCGCGCTCCCGCTCGCCTACAACACCTCCATGTGCCACTACTGCGGTTGCCGCGACATCCCGCTCATCAAGGAGTTCATCGCCGAGCACGAGCGCGTCACCGACGCCGCCGGGGACGCCCTGCGGGCGCTGGCGCGCGGGGAGCCCGGGCGGGCCCGGGAGCTGGTCGGGGCCATGGTGAAGGAGCTCGACAGTCACTGGCGGGGTGAGGAGAACGGGCTGTTCGCGGTGATGCGGGCCGATCCGGAGTACGCCGACCACATCGACGCCCTCGTCACCGAGCACCGCGAGCTCGCCGCGCTGCTGCCCTCGCTGGACCTCACCGACCCGGCCGACGTCCGCACGCTCACCGAGGCGGTCCAGGAACTCCACCACCACATCGCCAAGGAGGAGGACGGCCTGTTCCCGGCCTCGCTGACGGCACTGTCGGGGGAGGAGTGGAACAGGGCGATGGCCGCGTGGACGGAGGCCCACCCGTGAACGGCCGTACGCCTCACCGCGCCGGCGGGGGCAGCCGCAGCGCCCCCTCCCACACGGTCCACGCCCCGCCTACCGTCCAATGCACCCCCCCGTACCGTCCACGTCCGCCTCACCGCCCCGGCAAGGTCAGCCCCAGCGCCCCCTCCCACACCGTCCACGTCCGCCTCCGTACCGGCCCCCACACGCCCGAGTCCGCCCGGTAGCGGAAGTCCGCGCCCGAGACCGTCACTCGCCGCCCACGGGCCAGCAGCGGGGACGCCTCCGCGCCCACCGACAGCGGGCGCACCTCCACCGCCGCCGCCCCGGAACCCCCGGGGATCACGGACACCGCCTCCACGGGCTGGTCCAGGTCGACGAGGATCTCGCCGTCCACCTCGACCCGCAGCCGGGAGGGGACGGTCACGGGGGACGGCTGGGCGGGGCGCAGCGGGCGGGTGGGCACCAGCGTCCGGACCAGGGACTGGCAGGTCCGCAGCCAGGGCCGTCCGGCGTCCTCCGGCTCCTCCTGCGGAGCGAGCGGTGGGATCCGGAGCGCGCCGAGGACCACGCCGTCGCTGTCGTCGACGAGCAGGTCGAGCCGCCGTTCGGCCCCGTCCAGGACCGCCCGCGCCGCCGCCACCGCGCCCATGGGCACCCCCAGGGACCGCGCGACGGTGAGCACACCGCCCACCGGCACGACCGACAGCACACATCCGGCCAGCTCCCGCTGCCGGTGCAGCAGGGACACCGTCCGCAGCAGCGCCCGGTCGTCGCCGACGACCACCGGCCGCCGCGAGCCGCGCCGGGCCAGCACCCGGGCGAACTCCTCCGGGTCCGCCGGCAGACACACCTTCATCCCCGCCGCACCCGCGCTGAGCACGTCTTTCGCGATTCTGACGGACTCCCCGTCCGTCCTGCGGGCAACCGGATCGATGACCACCAGCAGCTGATCGGAAGTCGCTGAAGTCGCCACCTCGGTCATGCCTCGCTTCCTCGGGTAGCATCTTTGTGCAAGAGCCCCTTGCGCTATTGCGCCAGGGGCTTCGTCTATTCCGGGGCATCCGGGTCCGACGGGTTCACGGCCGACATCGGCCGTCGGTGGCCGAAGCAGGTCGCCAGGGTACGAGGCACAAGGCCGTGTCGCGTACGCCCCTGACCTTGGACATGCCCCGCCCGGAAGGGGTGTACGCGCGTGCCCGCACTTGTGCTGCTCGGTGCTCAGTGGGGTGACGAAGGCAAGGGAAAGGCGACGGACCTGCTCGGCGGATCCGTTGACTATGTGGTGCGCTACCAGGGCGGCAACAACGCCGGCCACACGGTAGTCGTGGGCGATCAGAAGTACGCCCTCCACCTGCTTCCTTCCGGAATCCTCACCCCGGAGTGCACTCCGGTCATCGGCAACGGTGTCGTCATCGACCCGTCGGTCCTGTTCTCCGAGCTGAACGGGCTGAACGAGCGCGGCGTCGACACGTCCAAGCTCCTGATCAGCGGTAACGCTCACATCATCACGCCGTACAACGTGACCGTGGACAAGGTGACGGAACGCTTCCTCGGGAAGCGGAAGATCGGCACCACGGGCCGCGGCATCGGGCCCACCTACGCGGACAAGATCAACCGTGTGGGCATCCGGATCCAGGACCTGTACGACGAGTCGATCCTGACGCAGAAGGTGGAGGCGGCCCTCGACGGCAAGAACCAGCTCCTCACCAAGGTCTTCAACCGCCGCGCCATCGAGGTCGGCCAGGTCGTCGAGGAGCTGCTGTCCTACGCGGACCGCCTGAAGCCGTACGTCGCCGACACGGTCCTGATCCTCAACCAGGCCCTGGAGGACGACAAGGTCGTGCTCTTCGAGGGCGGCCAGGGCACCCTCCTGGACATCGACCACGGCACGTACCCCTTCGTGACGTCGTCGAACCCCACCGCCGGCGGTGCCTGCACCGGCGCCGGTGTCGGCCCGACGAAGATCAGCCGGGTCATCGGCATCCTGAAGGCGTACACGACCCGTGTCGGCTCGGGCCCCTTCCCGACCGAGCTCTTCGACGAGGACGGCGAGGCGCTGCGCCGCATCGGCGGCGAGCGGGGCGTCACCACCGGCCGTGACCGTCGCTGCGGCTGGTTCGACGCGGTCATCGCCCGCTACGCGACCCGCGTCAACGGCCTGACCGACTTCTTCCTCACCAAGCTCGACGTCCTCACCGGCTGGGAGCAGATCCCGGTCTGCGTGGCCTACGAGATCGACGGCAAGCGCGTCGAGGAGCTCCCCTACTCCCAGACCGACTTCCACCACGCGAAGCCGATCTACGAGACCCTCCCCGGCTGGTCCGAGGACATCACCAAGGCGAAGTCCTTCTCCGACCTCCCGAAGAACGCCCAGAGCTACGTCAAGGCGCTCGAGGAGATGTCCGGCGCCCCGATCTCCGCGATCGGCGTGGGCCCGGGCCGGGACGAGACGATCGAGATCAACTCGTTCATCTAGGACGCGTCACGCATGGGCCGGTCAAGGATTTCCTTGACCGGCCCATGGCCTGTTCCTGGTTCCTTCCGGAAGCGGAGGAACGCAACTATCTACGCGGGTAGTTGTGCCCTCCTCCCTCTCCAGTCCCAGGAGCTCCGTATGCCCGTCAGTCCCATGAACCGTCGCGAGTTCGTGCAGAAGTCGGCTGTCACCGGTGTGGCCGTGGCCGCGGCGGGGGCCGTCGCCGCAGCACCCGCCCAGGCCGCCGGACGCAAGCCCAGGACCTGGTCGTTCTCCGTCCTCGGCACCACCGACCTGCACAGCCATGTCTTCGACTGGGACTACTACAAGGACGCGGCCTACAGCGACGCCAAGGGCAACTCCGTCGGTGTCGCGCGCGTCGCCACGCTCATCAAGCAGCAGCGCGAGGCCAAGGGCGAGGAGCGGGTGCTGCTGGTCGACGCCGGTGACATCATCCAGGGCACCTCGCTCGCGTACTACTTCGCGCGCGTGCAGCCCATCACCGGCGAGGGCGTCAAGCATCCGATGGCCGTCGCCATGAACCACATGCGCTACGACGCCGCCGCCCTCGGCAACCACGAGTTCAACTACGGCATCGAGACCCTGCGCAAGTTCGAGAGCCAGTGTCACTTCCCGCTGCTCGGCGCCAACGCGCTGGACGCCAAGACCCTGAAGCCAGCCTTCGCGCCGTACACCGTGAAGCGGATCTGTGTGCCGGGCGCCCCCGACATCAAGGTCGGCATCCTCGGGCTCACCAACCCGGGCATCGCGCTGTGGGACAAGGACAACGTCAGCGGGAAGATGGTCTTCCCGGGGCTCGTCGAGCAGGCGAAGAAGTACGTGCCCCGGCTGCGGGCGCTCGGCTGTGACGTCGTCTTCCTGACCGACCACTCGGGTCTCGACGGATCGACGTCCTACGGCGACGCGCTCCCGTACGTCGAGAACGCCTCGAACCTCGTCGCCGAGCAGGTCCCCGGCATCGACGCGATCCTGGTCGGCCACACCCACGTCGAGGTGTCCTCGTACACCGTGAAGAACGCCGAGACCGGCGAGGAGGTGCTGCTGTCGGAGCCGTACTGCTGGGGCTACCGGCTCAGCGTCTTCGACTTCGAGGTCGAGCTGGAGCACGGCCGCTGGAAGGTCACCAAGAAGACCGCGCAGACCCTCGACCCCAAGTCCGTGGACGAGGACCCGGAGATCAGGAAGCTCCTGGAGGCCGACCACGAGCTGGTGGTGAAGTACGTCAACACGGCCGTGGGCACCTGCACCGAGGACCTCTCGGCGGCGGAGTCCTGCTGGAAGGACGTTCCCATCATGGACTTCATCCACCAGGTCCAGATGGACACGGTCAAGGCCGGCCTGTCGACGTCGGACGCGGCCCTCCCGCTGATCTCGGTCGCCGCGCCCTTCTCCCGCACCGCCGACATCCCCGCGGGCAGCGTCACCATCAAGGACATCGCCGGGCTCTACATCTACGACAACACCCTGTACGGCAAGAAGCTCACGGGCGCCCAGCTCAAGGACTACCTGGAGTTCGCGGCGAAGTACTACCACCAGGTGCCCGTCGGCACGAAGGTCGACACCGCGACCCTCACCAACGCCAACAGCTTCTGGGACTACATGTACGACACCGCCGCGGGCGTCTCGTACGACATCGACATCGCGGCCGCCGAGGGCTCCCGGATCAAGAACCTGACCTACGGCGGTACGGCGGTCCTGGACGACCAGGTCTTCGTCGTCGCCGTCAACAACTACCGGGCCAACGGCGGTTCGGGCTACCCGCACATCGCGGACGCGGACATCGCGTACAGCTCGACGAACGAGATCCGCCAGCTGATGATCGACTACGTGACGGCGAAGGGAGCCTTGGACCCGGCGGACTTCGCGGTCACCAACTGGAAGCTGACGCAGGGCGGGACCGCGGTGTTCCAGGGCTGACCGGCCGATCAGGCCGCCGCGAGAACCGCACCTCGCGACGACGGGGCGGCACGCGTGCCGGACCCCGTGGCGCCGGCATGATCCGCCAGGCGGACCCACAGGACGTGGAGAACCCGGCGGGGTGGCTGACGACGGCGGTCGCGCGGGTGTGTCCGAACATGCCGCGCTCGCGTGAGCACCGGCGGGACGACGAGATCGCCCCGCTGATCGAGAAGACCCCGGCGGCGACCCGGCAGTTGGCGAGCCGGGCCGCCGCCGGGTGGTCGGCGCCCACCTCGCCGCGACCCGGAGCGGCGACCTCGACGCACTGCTCGCCCTGCTCCACCCCGACGTCCTGCGGGCCGACCGCGCGGTTCGCGGATCTCGTCCTGGCCGGGGGCAAGATCGCCATGGCGATGCTGCCGAGATCGATGTGATCGCGGAGCCGGAACGGCCGGCGGGGCTGGAACCGGCCGTCGGGCATACGATGTAAATATGCGCAAATCCGGCTAAAAGGGGTAGGTGAGTGCGATGCGCATGATGCTCAAGGCGACGCTGGACACGGACAAGGCGAACGAGGTTCTGGCCAGCGGCAAGATGCAGGACCTGCTGGCGGAGACACTGGAGCGCATCAAGCCGGAGGCCGCCTACTTCGGGCCCGCGGGCGGTCGGCGGACCTGTTTCCTGGTCTTCGACATGCAGGACAGCTCGGACCTGCCTCCCATCGGCGAGCCGTTCTTCTCGCACCTCAACGCCCAGGTGGAGGTCTTCCCCATCATGAACCTCGACGACCTGAAGACAGGCCTGTCGCAGCTGCGTTGAGGCTCAGCTGAAGATGATCATCGACCCCTGTGCCAGGCTCCGGGTCGCCGCCGCGTGCAGGCCCAGCCACACATGCCGCTCACGGGCGAAGGGGCTGGGGTCGTACGGCGCGGGGACGGCCGGTTCCTCCAGTTCCGTGGGGCCCAGCGGCGGTTGGGGTGCCGCGGGCGGGTTGGCCGGGTCGATGCCGATCGCCGGGGCGACCAGCGCCAGCTCCCGCAGGAGTGCCTGGGAGGAGCCCAAGGGGCCGCCGCCGGCCAGGAGTTCGTCGTTGGCCAACGGGTGCGGGAAGTCCACCGGGACATAGGCACCGGCGTGGTCGTAGTGCCAGACCAGGTGGGACTGCTGGGCCGTCGTCTCGAACATCTCCAGCAACTGCTCGTAGTCCCCGCCCAGTTCGTCCACCGGCGTCACCGGCAGACCGCACATCTGGAGGAGATACGCGCGGCGCAGGAAGTGCAGCGCGTCGTAGTCGAAGCCGGCCACCGGGGCGACCTCACCGGACAGGCCCGGCATGTACTGGTACACCGGCACCGGCGGCAGCCCGGACTCGGCGAGTACCTGGTTGTATTGCGCGAGTTCCTCGGCGAACGGGTTGTCGGGCGTGTGGCACAACACGTCGACGAGCGGTACCAGCCACAGGTCACAGGCCAAAGAAGGCTCCTCGCATAGCACGGTGTAGCGAAGCGGTCAGGGAAGAGTAATCGGTCCGGCGTGCCGTGGCTTCCCCCTGGGCGGAGTCGGCCGGTCTGCCGCTGGTCCCATACCCACACCCGCGGGCGGCTCACTTATGGCGGCTCATCCGCCGGTCAGCCGCTCGACCACCGCGAGCGAGTGCGCGTTGTACGCGGCGACGATCTCCCGGGCGGCCGTGGTGTCCCGGTGGACCAGGGCGTCGACCAGCTCGGTGTGCTCGGCCCACAGCTGTCCGCGCAGGTCGGTGAGGCGGCGCAGGTGCTGTACCGCGCACACCCAGGACTGGACGCGCAGCCGGTGCAGGAAGTCGGCGAGGTAGGGGTTGCCGAACACGGTGCTCAACTCGCGCCAGAACCGCAGGTCGTAGCCGATCAGCACGGTGAGGTCACCGGCGAGGGCGGCCCGTTGCGCCTCCTCGCCGCGCCGGCGCACCCCGGCGAGGGCGGCGAGGACCCGGGAGTTGTCGGGGTCGTGGACGAACCCCTGGTGGCCGCCGTCCAGCGCGTGGAACATGCCGCCGATGACGAGGCTGCGGGCCTCGATGATGCCCCGGTAGTCGGCCAGGGAGTACTCGTGCACCCGGAAACCGCGATGCTGGTCCGCCTCCAGCAGACCTTGAGCGGACAGGTCGACGAGCGCCTCGCGGACCGGGGTCGCGGAGACCCCGTACTGTTCGGCGATCTCCTTGACCGTGAACTCCTGACCCGGCTGGAGACGCCCCGCGAGCACCTCGTCGCGAAGCGCGTCGGCGATCTGCTGCCGCAGGGTGCTGCGGGTCACGGCGCCGTTGCCGCTGCTGCCGGGCATGGTCGGCCTCTCCCTGTGGCGGTCGGGTGGGCGTGCTCGTACACGTATGTCTACGAGCACGCCACCTTACGCGTTCGGGTTTCCGGCGTTTACCCGCGTAGCGTGCGTCACAGGGCCGGCGGCTACCGCGTGTGCTCGTCCGCCACGGAGAGCGCCGCGTCCAGCGCCGACAGGCCTTCCTTCAGCTCGGCCTCGGTGATGTTGCACGGCGGCACGACATGGGTGCGGTTCATGTTGATGAACGGCCAGATGCCGTGCTTCTTGGCGGCGGCGCCGAACGCGAGCATCGGGGCGTTGGCCTCACCGGCCGCGTTGTACGGCACCAGCGGCTCGCGGGTCTCCTTGTTCTTCACCAGGTCGAGGGCCCAGAACATGCCGACACCGCGGACCTCGCCGACGGAGGGGTGGCGCTCCGCGAGGTCCCGCAGCGCGGGCTCCAGGACCTCGGAGCCGAGCCGGGCGGCGTTCTCGACGACGCCCTCCTCGGCCATCACGTTGATCGTGGCGACGGCGGCCGCGCAGGCCAGCGGGTGCCCGGAGTACGTCAGACCGCCGGGGTAGGGGCGCCGGGCGAAGGTCTCGGCGATCGCGGCGGAGATGGCGACACCGCCGAGCGGCACGTATCCGCTGTTCACGCCCTTGGCGAAGGTGATCAGGTCCGGGGTCACGTCGAACAGGTCGGCCGCGAACCACTCACCGGTCCGTCCGAAGCCGGCCATGACCTCGTCGAGGATGAAGACGATCCCGTACTTGTCGCAGATCTCGCGGACACCGGCGAGGTAGCCGGGCGGCGGGACCATGATCCCGGCGGTGCCGGGGATGGTCTCCAGGATGATCGCGGCGACGGTGGCCGGCCCCTCGAAGGCGATCGTCGTCTCCAGGTGCTCCAGCGCCCGCGCGCACTCCTGCTCCTCCGTCTCCGCGTAGAAGCGCGAGCGGTACAGGTACGGCGCCCAGAAGTGCACGACACCGGCGGAGGCGCTGTCGGAGGCCCAGCGGCGCGGGTCACCGGTGATGTTGATCGCCTGCTGGGTGCCGCCGTGGTACGAGCGGTAGGCGGAGAGCACCTTGGACCGCCCGGTGTGCAGCCGGGCCATGCGCACGGCGTGCTCGACGGCGTCCGCGCCGCCGTTGGTGAAGAAGATCTTGTCCAGGTCGCCGGGCGTCCGCTCGGCGATCAGCCGGGCCGCCTCGGAACGGGACTCGATGGCGAAGGCGGGCGCGAACGTGGACAGGGTCGCGGCCTGTTCCTGGATCGCGGCGACGACCTTCGGGTGCTGGTAGCCGATGTTGGTGTAGACGAGCCCGCTGGTGAAGTCGAGGTAGCGGTTCCCGTCGTAGTCCCAGAAGTACGACCCCTCCGCGCCGGCGACGGCGAGCGGGTCGATGAGCTCCTGCGCGGACCAGGAGTGGAACACATGAGCACGGTCCGCGGCCTTGACGGCGGCGCCGACCTCGGGGTTTGGCTGAGGGGTCATGCGAGTGAGCGTAAATGTCCGCGATACGGAAGCGGTATCGGCGTCCTGTCTGTGGACGCGGGCTTTCCACGACAGGTTGTCCAGGGGCGCCGATGCCGAGCTATTGACAGCATTCTGTCGAAGTGACAGCATGTTGTCATCAAGAGGTGAGGAACGACAGAGGAGCCAGCCATGAGCCGCAAGCCCGTGCATCTCGCCGTGTACGACACCTACGCCGACTGGGAGACCGGCCACGCCACGGCGTATCTGGCCCGCGCCGGGTACGAGATCCGTACGGTCGGCCCGAGCGAGGAGGCGGTGACCTCCATCGGGGGGCTGCGGGTCCAGCCCGCGAGCGCCCTGGACGACGTGCGGCCGGAGGACAGCTCCCTGTTGATCCTTCCGGGAGCCGATCTCTGGGACACCACCGACGAGTTGGCCCCCTTCGCCCGCAAGGCGCGGGAGTTCCTGGCCGCCGGGGTGCCGGTCGCCGCGATCTGCGGAGCCACCGCCGGGCTCGCGCGGGAGGGGCTGCTCGACGACCGGGAGCACACCAGCGCGATCTCCTTCTATCTGGCGGCCACCGGGTACAAGGGCGGCTCCCGCTACGTGGACGCCGACGCCGTGACCGACGGCGGACTGATCACCGCCGGGCCCACCGAGCCCGTCGCCTTCGCACGGGAGATCTTCGGGCTTCTCGGGGTGTACGAGGGTGAGGTGCTGGACGCCTGGTACCGGCTGTTCCACGACTCCGACGTCGAGGCGTACGCCGTGCTGGAGGGGGCTCAGTGAGCCAGGAGCGGCAGGAACTGCTCAGCCGCGGCGCGCTCGGGGTCTTCCGGCTCAACGGGCAGTTCCTGGGCGTCGCCGAGGAACTGGCGAAGCCCGCCGGGCTCACCGCCGCCTGGTGGCAGGTGCTGGGGGCGGTGCTCGGGGAGCCGCTGCCGGTGGCCGGGATCGCCCGGGCGATGGGGATCACCCGGCAGAGCGTGCAGCGCATCGCCGATCTGCTGGTCGAGCGCGGGCTCGCCGAGTACCGGGACAACCCCGCCCACCGGCGCGCCAAGCTCCTCGCGCCCACCGAGGAGGGGCTCGCGGCGGTCCGGCGCATCGACCCCGGGCACGCGGCCTACGCCGACCGGCTCGCCGAGGCGTTCGGCCAGGACGAGCTGGCGGACGCCGTACGGCTCATGGAACGGCTCTCCAAGGTGCTGGAGCGGCTCGGCCCGCCGGTGACGCAACCGGACCGGTCCGTTACGGAACCGTAGAACGGGCGTCGCTGACCTCCCCGTATGCCCGCACTATCGTGGTCAGTCGCACGGGGGCACGCACGGGGGAGTTCGGGGGAGGGGCTGCGATGGAGAGCCTGGGGGCGGGGGATCCGCAGAGGATCGGGGCGTACCGGCTGCTGGCGCGGCTCGGGGCCGGCGGGATGGGGCAGGTGTATCTCGCCCGCTCGGACCGGGGCCGTACCGTCGCCGTCAAGCTGGTGCGCGAGGAGCTGGCCGCGCAGGAGGAGTTCCGGGCGCGGTTCCGGCAGGAGGTGCGGGCCGCCCGGCAGGTCGGCGGGTACTGGACCGCGCCCGTCCTCGACGCCGACACCGAGGCCGCCGTGCCGTGGGTCGCCACCGGGTATGTCGCCGGTCCCAGCCTCCAGCAGGTCGTCGGGCACGACCACGGGGCGCTGCCCGAGCGGTCGGTGAGGATCCTCGCCGCCGGGCTCGCGCACGCGCTCCAGGACATCCACGCGGCCGGGATCGTGCACCGGGATCTGAAGCCGTCCAATGTGCTGGTGACGATCGACGGGCCCCGTGTCATCGACTTCGGCATCGCACGGGCCCTGGAGACGGTGACCGACGGGGGGCTCACACGGACCGGCGCCCTTGTCGGGTCGCCCGGGTTCATGGCGCCCGAGCAGGTGCGGGGCGACCGGATCACACCGGCCTGCGATGTGTTCTGCCTCGGCTCGGTGCTCGCGTACGCCGCCACGGGCCGGCTCCCCTTCGGGGCCGGGGGCAGTGGTGTGCACGCCCTGATGTTCCGGATCGCCCAGGAGGAACCCGACCTGACGGGCGTGCCCGAGGGGATCGCCGAGCTCGTCCACGACTGCCTGAAGAAGGACCCGGCGAAACGGCCGACCCTGGACCGGGTGCTGGAGCGGACCGGGGCGGAGGACACGGTGTCCGACGGACGGTCACGGGACCCGTGGCTGCCGAGTGCGCTGGTGGCTCAACTCGGGCGGCATGCGGTGCGGTTGCTGGATGCGGAGGATCCGGAGGGGCCGGGGGCGGAATCCGGTGCGGGCGTGGGCGTGGGCTCTGGTCCTGGTTCGGTTCCCGGCCCTGGCGTGGGCTCGGTTCCCGGTCCCGGTATGGACTCGGGCCCTGGTTCGGTTCCCGGCGCGGGCTCTGGCCCCGGTCTGATTCCCGGTCCCGGCGCGGGTTCGACTTCCGGCCCCGGCGCGGACTCCGGCCCTGGTTCGGCCCCCGCCCCCGGTTCCAGTTCCGGCTCCGGCTCCGGCTCCGGCGAAGCCCCGCCCGAGCACGCCCCCGCCCCCGCCGACGACACCCCGCCCACCCCGGGGCGGCCAGGCGGCGGTGCGCCGATGAACCACCTGCCCACCGTCGTCGCGGGGCAGGGCGCCCAGACGCCTCCGCCGGCGCCGGCGGGCGGGCCGGGCCGGGCGCAGCCCCCGTACGGGCCCACGCCCGCCCACCCCGGCCACGGCGCCGATCCGCGGACGCCCCCGCCGTACGGCCCCGCGGCCGGCCACCCCGCCTACGGCCATCCCCAGCAGCACCCGCAACACCCCCAGCAGCCGCAGTCGGCGTACGGATATCCGCAGCAGCCCCAGGCCCCCGCGTACGGCTACCCGTCCCAGCCCGGCGCCCCTTCGCCGTACAACCCGTACGGCGGCCCCGGCCACACCCCGCCCTACGGACCCGGCCCGGGTTTCCCCCCGGCTCCCGAACCCCAGCGCCGCAACGGCCGTTCCACCGCCGCCCTCGTCGTGGTCGCCCTGGTCGTCGCGCTCGCCGCGGGCGGTTCGGTCTACGCGCTGATGAACAGCGACGGCGGTGACGACGACAAGGCCGGTCCCACTCCCACCCCCACCGCGAGCGCGCCCACGACGCCGGGCCCCACCACCCCGGAGCCCTCGCCGACGCCGACCACCTCGGCTCCGGCGGACGGCGGCATCCCGGCCGGTTATCTCGGCACCTGGACCAGCACCATCGACAACTCCGAGGGCTCGCACACCCGTCAACTCACCATCCAGGACGGCGAGGTGGGCGACACCGTCCTCTCGCTCGTCGCCGACGGCCCCGACTACCACTGTGTGTTCGAGGCGGACCTGGCCGAAACACCCGCCGACAACGGGCCGTTGCGGATCGGCCCGTCCACGGTGACGGTCGGCGAGCCCGCCTCCTCCTGCTCGCCGGGCGCGGCCAGCGAGGTCACCCTGCTGGCGAACGGCACCCTGGAACGCGTGAACACGAGCAACGGGGAGAAGCTGACGTACACCAAGCGGTAATCCGAACTCCGCCTGCTCGTAAGGCTGTTGCACTCGCACAGTCGTACGGTTCCGTCGGTGGAATGGCTGAACGCAGAGAACGCCGTGGCCGTCGGGACGGCCGTGCTCGGTATCGCCGCCTCCGGGGTGATGGTCTGGTACGAGCGCCGGGTGCCGCGCCGCAAGCGGATCGGCTACCGCGTCCAGATGGACAACCCGATCGGCGACGACGTGCGTTCGGGGCGGGCCAACGTACGGCTCGGCCTCTTCGACGAGGCCCCGGAGATGGCGGACGCCACTCTCGTCCTCCTCCGCGTCGAGAACGACGGCTCGCAGGGCATCGACCGTGACGACTACACGGGCCCCGCCCCCCACGGTCTGACCGCGCTCTTCACCGACCGCACCATCCGCGGTGTCTCGGTCACCCAGCCCAACGACCGCGACCACCTCATGGACCACTTCACCCCGGAACGCGGCTTCGGCTACGAGGGCAACCGGCTGCGCATCCCCCGCGTCCCGCTCAACCGCGGCGACCACTTCAAACTGCTCGTCCTGCTGTCCGGCGGCGACGTGGGCCGCGAGATACGGCTGACGGGCGGTCTGCGCGACGGCGAGGTGCACCCCAACCGCAGCGCGACCCCCGACGAGACACCGCCGGTCCTCAGCGGCCCGGCGCGGATCTTCACCGCCCTGCTCACGCTCTCCGTCCTCGTGCTCGCCGGCATCATCGTCGCCACCGACGACACCCGCCCGCCCCTCGGCTGCGAACAGGGCGCACTGACCGTCACCGGCTCGACCGCCTTCGCCCCCGTGGTCAGGACGCTGGCGAAGGAGTACGAGAAGGACTGCGAGGGCGCGGACATCACGGTCGAGGCGCGGGGCAGCGAGGCGGGAGTCGCCGAACTCGCCGCGGAGGGAGGGGAGTCGGATGTGATCGCCTTCTCCGACGGTCCGATGGGCGAACGGCTGAACCTGCACGGCGAGAGGGTCGCGCTCTCCGCCTTCACCCTCGTCGCGAACGAGAGTGTCGACCTCGGGCGCGTGGGCCTGACCCGGGCGGAGGTACGACGCCTGTACAGCGGCGAGATCACCCGCTGGCGTCAGCTGGACCCGGCTCTCCCGGACCTGCCGGTCGTCCTCGTCAGCCGGAACGCCGACTCCGGAACCCGCCAGATCTTCCAGCAGCGCGTCCTCGGCACCTGGGAACGGGTCCCCAGCACCTCGCTGGACTGCGTCCACAAGGACGATCGCTCCGCACCCGTCGTGCGCTGCGAACTCGGCTCCACGGAGAAGGTGCTGGACAAGGTCGCGGAGGTGCCGGGTGCCATCGGCTACAGCGAACTCGCCGTCGCCGGCGGCCACCAGGGCCTGCTGACGGTCCCGCTCGACGGTGTCTCCCCCTCCGTGCAGGCCGACAACTACCCTTACCGGGGAGTCGAGTACGCGTACACGTATCGCTCGCCGCAGCCGGGTTCGCTGGCCGCCGCCTTTCTCGCCTATCTGGAGGAGGTCGCCAGTCAGGACGTGATCCGCGACAACGGGCATCTCCCGTGCGCGCAGGAGGAGCAGTCCTGCGGGTGACCCTTGCCGACCGTTGAGGTGTCCACGACCATTGCTGGGGTCGGTCGGCAACCCCAGCCCCGGGAGGACACATGCGTCCCAACAGGAGAACGGTCCTGACCGCGACGGGAGCGGCCGCGGCCGCCGCGTGCACGAGCGGGGGGACCGCCGAGGCGACGCCCTCCGCCCGGCCCGAACCCTCGGCCGGCCCGACCGGGACCGCACGCCCGGGCAGCCGTCCTCCGGCCACCGCCCAGCCCCCGTCCCGCGAACTGCGTGCCCTGCTCCGGGAGATCGACCCGGACCGCATCGAGGCGACGGTCCGCAAACTCGTCTCCTTCGGCACCCGCCACACCCTCTCCGCCCAGGACGACCCGGCCCGCGGCATCGGCGCCGCCCGCGACTGGCTGCTGGCCGAACTGCGCTCGTACGCCGAGGCCTCCGGCGGCCGGATGACCGCCGAACTCCAGTCGTACGTCCAGGAACCGGGCCCCCGGATCCCGACGCCGACCCGCATCACCAACGTCGTCGCGACCCTGCGCGGCTCGGTCACCCCGGAGCGGATCTACGTCGTCTCCGGGCACTACGACTCCCGGGTCACCGACGTCATGGACGCCACCTCGGACGCCCCGGGCGCCGACGACGACGCGTCCGGTGTGGCGGTGGCGCTGGAGCTGGCGAGGGTGATGGCGAAGAGGCGCCCCGCCGCGACGATCGTGTTCGCGGCGGTGGCGGGGGAGGAGCAGGGCCTGTTCGGGTCGGCGTACATGGCCCAGCGGTTCAAGGCGGCCGGGGCGGATGTGCAGGGCATGTTCACCAACGACATCGTCGGCAGCCCGACCGCCGACGACGGCACGGAGGACCCGTACACCATCCGCCTGTTCGCGGAGGGCGTGCCGTCCTCGGAGACCGCCGAACAGGCCGCGACGCGCCGCTCGGTCGGCGGCGAGAACGACTCGGCGACCCGCCAGCTCGCCCGTTTCGTACGGGACGTGGCCGACAACGACGCCACCGGCATGAACGTCCGTGTCGTCTACCGCCGGGACCGCTACCGCCGCGGCGGCGACCACATCCCCTTCCTCGAACGCGCCTACCCGGCCGCCCGCTTCACCGAGCCCGCCGAGGACTTCGCTCACCAGCACCAGGACGTACGGGTCGAGGACGGCAAGCAGTACGGCGACCTGCCCGAGTTCTGCGACTTCGCCTTCATCGCGCGCGTGGCCAGGGTGAACGGCGCCGCCCTGTGGACCCTGGCCCAGGCCCCCGGCACGCCCCGGGGCGCGAAGATCGTCACGACCAACCTCACCAACTCCACGGAGCTGGTGTGGACCCGGGGCACGGAACCGGATCTGGCGGGCTACGAGGTCGTGTGGCGCGAGACGACGGCACCGGAGTGGACGCATGTCGTCCCGGTCGGTGATGTGACCAGGCACGAGGTGGACCTGTCGAAGGACAACGTGTTCTTCGGGGTGCGGGCGGTGAACGCGAAGGGGCTGCGGAGCCCGGTGGCGTTCCCGGAACCGCAGGCCTAGATCCACCCCTGCTGCCAGGCGTGGTGGGCCGCCGCATGCCGCGTGGTGGCCCCCAGCTTGGACATCGCGGCGGAGAGATAGTTGCGGACGGTCCCCTGGGCCAGATGCACCTGCGCGGCGATCTCGGCCACCGACGCCCCGGTGCGGGCCGCCCGCAACACCTCCAACTCCCGTTCGCTGAGCGGGCAGTCGTCCTCCGTCAGCGCGGACGCGGCGATGTCCGGATCGACATAGCGGCGCCCGGCGGCGATGTCGCGGAGGATCTCCGCGAGCCGGGCCGCTGGGGTCGTCTTGGGCACGAACCCGCGGACCCCGGCGGCCAGGGCGCGGCGCAGCACGGCAGGCCGGGCGTGCCGGGTCACGATGACGACATGGATGTCCTGGTGGGCGGCCCGGATCTCCTCGGCGGCCCGCAGCCCGTCCGTGGGCGGCATCTCCAGATCCAGTACGGCGATGTCGGGCCGGTGCTCCAGGGCGAGCCGTACGGCATCGGTGGAGGTGGCGGCCTCCGCGACCACCGTGAGGTCGTCCTCCAGGGCGAGGAGCGCGGCGAGGGCGCTGCGCAGGAGGTCCTCGTCGTCGGCGAGAAGCAGCCGGATCACTCGGCGGTCCTCTGTACGGGCAGGGTCGCGGTCACCACGAAACGGTCGCCGTCCTCCCGCTGCCAGGTCAACTCCCCACCCGCGGACCGCAGTCGCCCGGCGAGACCGAGGAGGCCGGTGCCGTCGCCGGTGCCGGGGTGCTCGTGGGCCTGGTCGTTGCTGATCCGCAGCAGGGCCTGTTCCCCGCTGACGCGGTAGTCGACCTCGGCGTGCCGGGCCTGACTGTGGCGCAGGACGTTGGTGGTGGCCTCGCGCATGACGAGGCCGAGGAGTTGGCGGGTGGAGTCGCTCAACTGCCCTTGAAGCGCTGGTGGTTCCACGTTCATGCGCGCGTCGATCCCGGCCGCCGCCAGCACCCGGGTGGCGTTGGCGATCTCGTCGTCGAGTGTCGTACGGCGGATGCCTTGCACCACCGCCCGGGTGTCCCGCAGCGCGTCCGCGCACAGCTGCCGTATCTCCTGCATCTCGCCGGAGGCGCGCGCCGGGTCGACCTCGGCGATGCGTGAGGCCAACTCCGCCTTCAGCGCGATGACTTGCAGATGGTGCCCCTGGATGTCGTGCAGGTCGGAGGCGAACCGCAGCCGCTCGTCCTTCACCGCCAGCTCCGCCTCCAGCCGCCGCGCCCGGTCGAGCCGCCCCGCGACCCGCCAGGCCCACAGCGGCCCGAGTACGGTCCACACGGTGAAGACGGTCAGGAAGGCCGGGAAGAGCGCGGCGTACGCCAACTCCCCGTCCCCCGACGCCAGGTTCACGGCACCGCCGGGCACCAGCGCGAGGACGACGGCACCGCCGATCAGCCGCCGCCTCCCGGCCGCGGAGAGACAGGCGGCCACGATCGCCACGGTCACGGCCGGGGCGACCGCCCACAGCCCGTAGTTGTGCCGGGTGAGGGGCAGTACGGCGAGCGCGGCGGCGGCGAGACAGGCGATGACCAGCCACCCCGCGAGCGGCCGCAGGGCGGGCGTACGGGCCTCCATCGCCCCGCTGAGGAGCACGGCCGCGGCCACCGCGTGGACGCCCAGTGCCGGGACCACCGGCGCCCGCGCCCACAGCGGCACGTCCCCGTCCAGGGCCCAGCTCCCGTACGCCAGCACCAGCACACAGACGACGGTCCCCGGCACGGCCCACCACGTGTAGCGCCGGAAACTCGTGAGCCCCGCCCCGTTGTCCACGCGGTCATTGTGGCAGCGGCGAGATGACAGATGTCATGCCACGACGTGCGCGGTCGGCACTACTGACGCCGATACCGCCGGTCCCAGTCTGAGAGGCATGGAAAACGAACGGCACCACCACGGATTCGCCCGCCACTACGTCGAGATGATCCTCGCGATGCTCATGGGCATGCTCGTCCTCGGCGCGGCCCTGCGGGGCGCCCTCGCGCTCACGGACATCGCGTACGGCATGTCCCGCCACCCCGAACTGGTCACCCTGGAAATGGCGTTCACGATGTCCGCCGGCATGGCGTTCTGGATGCGCCGCCGCGGCCACGCCTGGCCCGGCATCGCGGAGATGTCCGGCGCGATGTTCCTGCCCGCGCTGGTCCTCGTACCGCTTCTCGGGGCGGACGTCGTGGACCCCGACACGGCGATGGCATGGGAGCACCTCGCGATGCTGCCGCTGATGTTCGTCGTCATGCTGCGGCGGCGGACGGAGTACGGCGCGTGAACGCGCACGCGGTGACCCGCCGGTGGCCCACCTGCCTGGCGGTCGCGATCTGGGCCGCCCAGGCGGTGGCGGGAGCGTCGGACAGCCTGGCGGACTCGGTCAAGGGTTTCGGCGAGGTCCTGCCTCTCCTCCCCCTTCTCTACGTCGTGATCAACCAGCTGGGCACACCCCGGGTGACCTGGCCGGTGTTGGGCGGGGGCCTGGTGCTCGTCTTCGGCCTCCAGGCGCTGGACCTGGTCTCACCGGCGGGTGTGATGGTGGGGCTCGCGCTGGGGGTGCTGCTGTGGGGGATGGTGCGGGGCGCTCCACACCCGCTGGGCGTGCAGGCCGTAGGGGTGGCCGTCTTCGGGGCGCTGGCGGTGACGGGCCTGGTGGCCGACCCGGAGGTGGGTCGCTGGCTGGTGGCGGCGGGTTGGTTCTTCCACGGGCTGTGGGACTTGGCGCACCTGACGCTGGAGAGGTTGAAGGGGATAGTGGCGCCGACATTCGCGGAATGGTGCGCGGTGGTGGATGTGCTTGTAGGGGTCGAGCTGCTGCTTCTCCGGTGACTGCATTTCCCTAGGGGCGCGGGGCTGTATCGACTTGCGGCTACCGCCGCGCGGGCGCGACCAGCCTCTACGGCGCCCCCCGTCAACGAGGTTCCGGCGGCCGCTGCCGAGGCATGTTCGGCCGCGCACCCCCCGCACCCGGCGGCAGCGGGAACCGCCCCTGAACCACGTTCCCGTCCCCCCGGGCCACCCCCGCCACACCCCCCTGGATCCCCAACGGCGCCGACCCCGTCCGGAACTCCACCATCCAGTCCGCGGTCTCCACCCGCACCAGCTCGGTCACGTCCTCGGAGAACCTCCGCAGCACCCCGAGACACCGATCCGCCGCCTCCCCCGCGGTCCCCTCGGCCGGTCCCAGCACCTCCCGCACACTCTCCGAGGCCCAGTCGAACTGAAGTACCTGAAGCCGCCGCTGCACGGCCTGCGCGGTCGCCACATCCCTTATCCACCCGGACGTCACCCCGAAGAACCGGTCCACGGCCACGCACGCGACAGCGAGCAGCAGCGCCAGATACCCCCAGGTCGCGCCCCCGCCGACGACCCCCGAAAGGTCCAGCAGAGGCAGCGCGGCCCCGGCCACCGCCCCGGCCGCGGCCCCACCCCGCAGGGCCCGCGCACCGCGGCGCTTCCACACCCGGTCCGCGAGGTACCACGCGGCGGTGTCGAGCGCCCCGCGCTCCACCCACCGGTACAGCTCGTCGAGACGGAGCGCGGGCTCGCCCCAGTCCCCGAGCGGAAACGTCCGTCCCGTCAGGTCGCCCGGCCGCGGCCCGACCGCCTCCCCGCCCCGCCCGTCCTGAGGCGGACCCTCGGGCTGCATCTCCGGCTGACCCACCCGGCACTCCCTACTGATCACGGCCGATCACGCTGTGTGACGCATGGTGCTGACGCGCCGGGTCTTTCCTACCGCCCAATGGGTGGCGAAGGGACGGCTTTCACTCCTTTTCCGCCCGGAAGTGGGCCTTGATCAGGTATAGGACTCGACAACATCTCACTCGAAAGAGTGCCGGAGCGATGGCTGCGTGGAGCACGTAGGCTCATCACAGAGGACAAAGACACAGACCTATGAGCGGGAGCTGATCGTGATCCCCGGTGGTGGCCAGCCCAACATGCAGCAGCTGCTCCAGCAGGCCCAGAAGATGCAGCAGGACCTGGCGAACGCGCAGGAGGAACTGGCGCGGACCGAGGTCGACGGCCAGGCCGGCGGCGGCCTGGTCAGGGCGACGGTCACCGGCTCCGGTGAACTCCGCGCCCTGAAGATCGACCCGAAGGCGGTGGACCCTGAGGACACCGAGACCCTCGCCGATCTGATCGTCGCGGCCGTGCAGGCGGCCAACGAGAACGCCCAGACCCTCCAGCAGCAGAAGCTGGGCCCGCTGGCCCAGGGCCTGGGCGGCGGCATTCCGGGCCTGCCTTTCTAAGAAGGGCGTCCGCCAACTACCGTACGTACCCAAGGAACCCAGGAAGGACGGCAGTCCGTTGTACGAAGGCGTGGTGCAGGACCTCATCGACGAACTGGGCCGGCTGCCCGGCGTCGGTCCCAAGAGCGCCCAGCGGATCGCTTTCCACATCCTTCAGGCGGAACCGACGGACGTACGGCGGCTCGCGCAGTGCCTGATGGAGGTCAAGGCGAAGGTCCGCTTCTGCGCGACCTGCGGCAATGTGGCACAGGAAGAGCTGTGCAACATCTGCCGCGACACCCGCCGCGACCTCTCGGTCATCTGCGTGGTGGAGGAGCCGAAGGACGTGGTGGCCATCGAACGCACCCGTGAGTTCAGAGGCCGCTACCACGTGCTCGGCGGAGCGATCAGCCCCATCGAGGGTGTGGGCCCGGACGACCTGCGTATACGAGAACTTCTCGCGCGGTTGGCCGACGGGACGGTCACGGAGCTGATCCTGGCCACGGACCCGAACCTGGAGGGCGAGGCCACGGCCACGTACCTCGCTCGCATGATCAAGCCCATGGGCCTCAAGGTCACCCGCCTGGCCAGCGGCCTCCCGGTGGGCGGAGACCTGGAATACGCGGACGAGGTGACCCTCGGCCGCGCCTTCGAGGGGAGACGACTCCTAGATGTCTGACGCCACGCTGCACGCGACCGCACAGAACCCGGACGACTTCGCGGTCCAGATCGCGGACCAGGTGGAGAGTTTCCTGGTGGCCGTCACCGAGGTGGCGAGGGGCGACGAGCCGGACTCCGCCGTGCCCTTCCTCCTCCTGGAGGTCTCCCAGCTGCTCCTGGCCGGCGGCCGCCTGGGCGCCCACGAGGACATCGTCCCCGACGAGCGCTACGAGCCCGACACGGGCCCGGACGCCGACGTGGACGAGCTCCGCGAGAACCTGGCGAGGCTGCTGGACCCGATCGACGTCTACTCGGAGGTCTTCGACCCCTACGAGCCGCGCAAGGCCCCGGTGCCGGCCCGTATCTCCGACGACCTCACCGACGTCATCACCGACCTCCGCCACGGCATGGCCCACTACCGCGCGGGCCGCACCACGGAGGCCCTGTGGTGGTGGCAGTTCTCCTACTTCTCCAACTGGGGCTCGACGGCGTCCGCGACGCTGCGCGCCCTCCAGTCGGTGGTCGCGCACGTCAGGCTGAACCAGCCCCTGGAGGAGCTCGACGGCCTGGACACGGACCAGGCGATGGGCGACGAGACCCTGGAGTTCGAGGCCGGCAAGGTCATGGTGGAGGAGATCGCCGAGCCCCTGGGCATGCGCCCGGTGAAGTGAGACGGGCGGCCTACAGCCCCCACAGTCCCTTGCCCACCGCCGTGATGCCGCCTGCCAGGGCGAGCAGCAGGACGAGCTGCCGGGCCCGCTTCTCGGGTGTGCGGGAAGCGAGGCCCCGGCCGATCAGGGCGCCGGCGGTCATCGCCGCGACCACCCATCCCCACCTCGCCCCGCTCAGCTCCGGCACTCCGTTCGCCGCCACGGAGAAGGCGTTGACGACGACGCCGTAGAACATGGCGTTCGGTACGAACTCCCTGACCGTCCAGCCCGCGTTGAGGGCGTACAGGGATACCGGTGGCCCGCCGACCCCCGCCGCCGAGTTCATGAACCCGCCCGCCGCTCCCGCCACGACCGCGCCCTTCGTGCCGCGCAGCGCGGGCACCCGCGCGCCCCGCATCACCAGCAGCACGGCGCCGGTCACGAGCCCGCCCATCACCAACAGCAGGACGGGCTCCGGTAGTTGACGGGTCATCCAGGCCCCCGCCGGCACCGTGCACGCCGCCGCCACGCACAACGGCACCATCGCGCGCGGACGTACCCGACGCCGGCCGCCCGCCAGCCCCACGACACAGATGACGCCGGACGCACAGTTGGCGAGGGCCACCCCCTGCGCGGGTCCGAGCAGCAGGATCAGCGCCGGCACGGCGACCAGGGCGAAGCCCATGCCGGTGAGCCACTGGACGGAGGAGCCGAGCAGCACGATCCCCGCGAGAAGTACGTCCGCTGTCATGGTTCGGCACCCTCTCATGGGGGCGGTCTCGACGGCACCGAAGGTGTAGCCACCTACACCCCGCCTTCGGGAGAGCACTCCATCGTCTCGGTCTCCGGGGCACGGGATCGTTGATCTCACCAGGTCAACGCCCCGTACCGAAGGATTCCGAACCCATGAAGAGCCTCCTGTCCTCCAAGCCCGTCCTCTGGTTCCTCTTCCTCTTCAACGCCGTCGTCGCCGCGGTCGCCCCCTTCGTCGTGGACGGCACGCAGGGCGTGATGACCGCTGTGGGCATGGGAGTTGTCGCGGCCGGTGCGGGGGTGAGTCTGGTTCGGGACCGGAGTGCCGCCAAGTAGCCGAAGGATCACGCTCCGCGAGTTGGGTCATCCCTGGACGTCCGCTGTACGACGCCTGCACGGGCCCTAACCGGTGCCACGCGAATCTGGAGTCACTTCCTCCACAGGAACCGCAGACAGAGCGGAGGAAGCAACCCCCCTCGCCCGCACTGGAGATGAAGATGACCCGTCGCCCGATAACCAAGCGTGTAGCCGTCGTCACCGCCGGTGCCCTCGTCGCCGTCGGCACCTTCGCCGCCGGCGTCGGCGTCGCCGGGCCGGAGAAGCAGATCAGCAAGAAGCCCACCAAGCGGGAGATCGCCGCGCAGTTCGACGGCTGGAACAAGGCCCTGCGGACCGGTGATCCCGAGACCGTCGCCGACCGGTACGCCAAGGACGCCGTCCTGCTGCCCACCGTCTCCAACAAGGTCCGCAGCGACCACGCCGGCATCGTCGACTACTTCGAGCACTTCCTGCTGAACAAGCCGGTCGGCAAGAAGATCGAGACGCACATCAACATCCTCGACAACAACTCCGCCCTGGACACCGGCGTGTACGAGTTCACGCTGACCGACCCGGACACCGGCGCCAAGCGCGTCGTCGAGGCCCGCTACACCTACGAGTACGAGAAGCGCAACGGCCAGTGGAAGATCGTCAACCACCACTCTTCGGCGATGCCCGAAGGCTGATCCGCACCACCAGCCCACCCCCGGGCGCGTCCCCGAGCGTCACCGTCCCGCCGTCGTCGGTCACCAGCTGCTTGACGACGGCGAGACCGAGCCCGGAGCCGGAGCGCCCGGTCAGGCCCTGGCCGCGCCAGAAGCGGTCGAAGGCGCGGGACTTCTCCGCGTCGGACATGCCCGGTCCCTGGTCGAGGACCGACAACACGGCCTCCTCGCCCCGTGATTCGACCCGGACGGTGATCGTGCCCCCGTCCGGGGAGACCTCCAGGGCATTGGAGAGCACGTTGTCCAGCACCTGGTCCAGATGACCGGGGCTGGCCAGCACAAGCAGCCGGCCGTCGGCGTTACTCCCCCCAAGCGCGATGGTGACTCCGCGCTCGTCGGCGGCCGGCCTCCACACGTCCAGGCGTTCCTGGATGATGTCCGCCAGCGCCAGCGGCTCCGCGGCCGTGACCTTCGCCTCCGCCCGGGCCAGCACCAGCAGTCCGTTGACCAGCCGGCTCATCCGGACCACCTCGGCGGTCGCCTGCTCCACGTCCTCCCGTACGAACTCGTCGTCGACGCCGTCCGCGATGTTGTCCAGCGACAGCCGCAACGCCGTGAGAGGGGTCCGCAGTTGATGGGAGGCGTCCGCCACGAAGATCCGCTGCGAGGCGACGAGCGTGTCGAGACGTTCCGCGCCCTGGTTGAGGGTGCGCGCCAGCGTCTGGGTCTCCGGCGGGCCCGTCACGGGGGAGCGCGCGGTCAGGTCGCCGTCGCTGAACTTGCTCGCCATGCCGTTGAGTTCGCGCAGCGGCGCGGTGATCCGGCGGGCGGCGTACGCGCCGATCGCGGCGGCGGCCGCCAGCACGAGCACGGCCAGGCCGGCCCGGAAGCCCCAGATCTGCCACAGCCTCTTGGTCATGTCCGAGGTCGAGTAGACGATCCGTACGGCCGCCTCGCCCTGGGCCGGCACCGTGACGGTCAGGTGCTTGCCCCAGACGAAGTCGGAACCCCAGTCGGTCGTCGCCTCGTTCTTCTCCACGGCCCGGGTCAGCGCCGCGTCCGCGATGGGCGTCGGCAGCTTCGGGTCGCATTCGGCCGTCGGGGTCGCCTGGACATCGCCGTACGCCTTGGCGACCTTGGTCAGTGCCTCGCACGAGGCCCTGTCGCCGTTGCCCAGCAACAGCGCCATGGTGTTCGCCTCGCGCAGCACGGACTGTCTGGTGTCGTCCCGCAGCTGCTTGGTGAGGGTGAAGGCGACCGGCACGGTGAACAGGAAGATGGCCACCGCGACGAGCAGGATGTAACTCCGGATGAGCTGGCGGTTCATGAAGCGTCACTGCCGCCGTTGACGATCAGCCGGAAGCCGACCCCCCGCACCGCCTCGATCGTGATCGCCCCCGCGAGCTTCCGCCGCAGCGCCGCCACATGGACGTCCAGCGTCTTCGTCGGCCCGAACCAGTTCGCGTCCCAGACCGCTTCCATGATCTGCTCGCGCGACATCAGCGCGCCGGGCTCCTCGGTGAGGAAGGCCAGCAGGTCGTACTCCTTGGGAGCCAGCGCGACCTCCGCGCCGTCCAGGTGGACCCGGACGGCCTTGCGGTCGATCGTGAGGCGGTCGCCGTAGCGGTCGGGACCGGCGGGCTCGGCGGACGGCGTACGCGGCTGGGCGCGCCGCATCACCGCCCTTATCCGCGCGATGACCTCCCGGACCCCGAACGGCTTGGAGACGTAGTCGTCCGCGCCGAGTTCGAGGCCGACCACCCGGTCCGTCTCGTCGCTGCGCGCGCTGATCACGATGATCGGCACGTCCCCGCGCTCGCGCAGCGCCCTGCACACGTCGAGACCGTCGGTGTCGGGCAGCCCGAGATCGAGGAGTACGACGTCGTAGGGCTCCTCGTGCTTCAGCGCCGCGCCGCCCGTGGCGACCCAGGTCACCTCGAAGCCGTAGCGCAGCAGTCCGCGCCGGAGTGACTCGGCGACCGGCTCATCGTCTTCCACCAGCAGTACGCGCACAGGGCGAACCCTAATGCTTGAAATTTAAGACGACCGTCCGCCGAGTCACTCAACACGCGGCTACCGCATGACCGGCAGCCGCTCCGGGATCCGCTTCATGAACCCGGTCCGCCACACCAGCTGCTCGACCGGCACGGCCAGTGCCAGCCGTGGCATCCGTTCCAGCAACACCGTCAGGGCGATCTCGGCGTGCCTGCGGCCCAGGGCGGTGGCGGGGCAGTAGTGCCGTCCGCCGCCGAAGGAGAGGTGCGCGGCGCTGTTGGCACGGTCGAGGTCGACGGTGTGCGGGTCGGGGAAGGCGGCCGGGTCGAAGTTCGCGCCCTCGACCAGCACCAGCACCAGTTCCCCCGCCGCCACCTTCACGTCCCCGAGGACCACGTCCTCCAGCGCCAGCCTCGGCAGCCCGTCCCCGATGGACAGATTGATCCGCAGCAGCTCCTCCACCGCGGCCGGGATCCGCCCGGGGTCGGCGACCAGGTCGGCCTGGAGCGCCGGGTGCTGGATCAGCGCCAGCAGGGCCATGGTCAGGAACCCGGCGGTGGAGATGACGCCCGCCCCGAACATCGTCACGCCGACCGTGGCGAGCATCTCGTCGGTGAGGTGCGCGTAGTCGGGGTCCGTGCGCAGGGCGGCCAGCTCGGCCATCAGGCCCGTCGTCGCCGGGTCGTCCAGCCGCTCGGTCATGTACGCGATGTCCCGGTCCCAGTTGAGGCGGGCGCCCGTGACCGGGCAGGCGGAGTTCATGAACGCGATGTCCAGGCTCCGCATCAGCCTCGGCGCGTCCTCGTGCGGGATCCCGAGGAGCCGGCAGTGCATGCCGGCCGAGTACGGATCGGCGAAGCCGCCCCGCAGGTCGGCCGGGGCGCCCTCGCGGGCCAGGCCGTCGATCAGCTGACCGGCGTAGGACCGCATCCAGTCCACCAGCCCGGGGGACTTCGGGTTGAGGGCCTTGAGTACGGCCTTGCGCAGCCCGGCGCCGGTGATGTTCCCCATGTTGTTGACGACCTCGGGCGGGATCGTCAGCGCGTACTGGCGGGGCACACCTGGTGCCGAGGTGTCCTTCAGGCTGAACCGCGGGTCTTCGAGGACCCGCCTGCACAGGTCGTACGACGACACCAGCCAGGCCTCGTCGCCGGCGATGGTGCGGACCCGGCGCACGGGGGAGAGCTCGCGCAGCTCCTCGACCTCCGAGGGGAGCCGGTCGCCGCGCCAGGAGAACGGGAAGTCGATGAGGGTGTCAGCGGACGGCAACGCGCACCTCCTCGGCCGGTGTGACGATCGCGTGGCCCTGGTTGCGCGAGGCGCGCAGGCCCGCGCCGGGCGCGTACAGCAGCTCGGCCATCGGCAGCAGCTGGTGGTAGCAGTTCAGGGAGGACGGCACGCCCAGGATGGCCGGGGTGTCGAGGAAGAGCGGCGCCTCGGCGCAGACGTACGCCATGCAGACCTCGCGCTGGGCCTCGGTGACGCTGTCCACCTTGCCGGCGAGGAAGGTGCCGACGAGCTGTTCGCAGGTCGTGCGGAACTCCTCGTCGGTGCCGAGGCGGGCGGTGAGGTGCTCGTGGAGGTCGCGGTACGCCGCGTTGGCGCGGAAGTCCGACATGGCGTGCGCCCGCAGCCGGGTGCCGCCGGGGTCGACGGCCCGGACGGCGCCCAGCACCTTGGCCCGCACGCCGCGCAGGTTCTTCACCGCCTTGCGGCGCGCGTCGTCGGCCGGATAGCCGGAGGCCTCGTACATCTCGGCCACATGCAGGTCGGTGTGGACGAAGTCCACCCGCTCGAAGTGGGCGAGCCCCCAGCGGGCCAGGTCCAGGACCCGGCGGGCGGAGAAGTAGCTGTTGCCGGGGGAGACGCCGATGACGGCGTGGTCGCCGGCGCTGCGGATGACCTCGCAGTGGGGGGTGAAGGGCCGTACCTCGAAGAGGTCGGTGGGGGTGACGTGCTGGATCTCTGAGACGGTCACAGTCGTCAAGGAAGGAGAGTCCTTCGCGTCGCTAGTCCCGGGGGAGCCGTGTGCTCCTGGTGTGGCGACGACGACGCGAAGTTACCGGGCGGCTACGGAGAGCGTCAACGGGTGACCTGGCCCACTTTGCCGAGTGTTCACCGTGCGGGTGGGCAGGGTCGTGCTGGGCGTCCGGGTCTCACCATGTGGTTTCACGAAGGTCGATTTCGGACGCTCGTTAGACTGAGCCGACCGCAGTACATATACGTATGTGCGGATAGTGACTGACTGAGCGAGGAGCGCACGTGGGCCTTGTCGTGCAGAAGTACGGAGGCTCCTCCGTAGCCGATGCCGAGGGCATCAAGCGCGTCGCCAAGCGGATCGTGGAAGCGAAGAAGAACGGCAACCAGGTGGTTGTCGTGGTTTCCGCGATGGGCGACACGACGGACGAGCTGATCGATCTCGCCGAGCAGGTATCTCCGATGCCCGCCGGCCGTGAGTTCGACATGCTGCTGACCGCCGGAGAGCGTATCTCCATGGCCCTGCTGGCCATGGCGATCAAAAACCTGGGCCACGAGGCCCAGAGCTTCACCGGCAGCCAGGCAGGCGTCATCACCGACTCGGTCCACAACAAAGCGCGGATCATCGACGTCACGCCCGGCCGTATCCGGGAGTCCCTGGACAAGGGCAACATCGCCATCGTCGCGGGCTTCCAGGGCGTCAGCCAGGACAAGAAGGACATCACCACGCTGGGCCGCGGTGGCTCCGACACGACCGCCGTCGCGCTGGCCGCCGCCCTCGACGCCGAGGTGTGCGAGATCTACACCGACGTGGACGGCGTGTTCACCGCCGACCCGCGCGTGGTGAAGAAGGCGAAGAAGATCGACTGGATCTCCTTCGAGGACATGCTGGAGCTGGCGTCGTCCGGCTCCAAGGTGCTGCTCCACCGCTGTGTGGAGTACGCCCGTCGCTACAACATCCCGATCCACGTCCGTTCGTCCTTCAGCGGACTCCAGGGCACGTGGGTCAGCAGCGAGCCGATCAAGCAAGGGGACAAGCCGGTGGAGCAGGCGATCATCTCCGGTGTCGCGCACGACACCTCCGAGGCCAAGATCACGGTCGTCGGCGTGCCGGACAAGCCGGGCGAGGCCGCCACGATCTTCCGTACGATCTCCGACGCCGAGATCAACATCGACATGATCGTGCAGAACGTGTCCGCCGCCTCCACCGGTCTGACGGACATCTCCTTCACGCTGCCCAAGACCGAGGGCCGCAAGGCCATCGACGCCCTGGAGAAGAACAAGGCCGGCATCGGCTTCGACTCCCTGCGCTACGACGACCAGATCGGCAAGATCTCCCTGGTCGGCGCGGGTATGAAGACCAATCCGGGCGTCACCGCCTCCTTCTTCGAGGCGCTCTCCGACGCGGGCGTGAACATCGAGCTGATCTCCACCTCCGAGATCCGTATCTCGGTCATCACGCGCGCCGACGACGTCAACGAGGCCGTCCGCGCCGTGCACACCGCCTTCGGGCTCGACTCCGACAGCGACGAGGCCGTCGTCTACGGGGGCACGGGACGCTGATGGCAGGGACAGGGTCCGGGCGACCCGAGTCCGGGCGACCCGGGCGGCCGACGCTCGCGGTCGTGGGGGCGACCGGCGCCGTCGGCACGGTCATGCTCCAGATCCTGTCCCAGCACGCGGACATCTGGGGCGAGATCCGTCTGATCGCCTCCCCGCGCTCGGCCGGCCGCAAGCTGGCCGTGCGCGGCGAGGAGGTCGAGGTGGTGGACCTGACGGAGGAGGCCTTCGACGGGGTCCATGTCGCCATGTTCGACGTCCCCGACGAGGTCTCCGCGCAGTGGGCGCCGATCGCCGCCGCGCGCGGTGCCGTCGTCGTGGACAACTCGGGCGCCTTCCGGATGGACCCGGAGGTGCCCCTCGTCGTCCCCGAGGTCAACCCGCACGCGGCGCGGGTCAGGCCGCGCGGGATCGTCGCCAACCCCAACTGCACGACCCTGTCGATGATCGTGGCCCTCGGCGCCCTGCACGCCGAGTTCGGGCTGCGTGAGCTGGTGGTGTCGTCGTACCAGGCGGTGAGCGGGGCCGGCCGGGCCGGTGTGGAGACCCTGCGCCAGCAGCTCTCGCTGGTGGCCGGTACGGAACTGGGGACCCACCCCGGAGACGTACGGCGGGCCGTGGGCGACAACACCGGGCCGTTCCCGGAGCCGGTCGCGCTCAATGTCGTCCCGTGGGCCGGGTCGCTGCGCGAGGACGGCTGGTCCTCGGAGGAGATGAAGGTGCGGGACGAGTCCCGCAAGATCCTCGGCCTGCCCGAACTGCCCGTCGCGGTCACCTGTGTCCGGGTTCCGGTCGTCACCACGCACTCACTGACCGTGCACGCCCGCTTCGAGGGCGAGGTCACCGTCGCCAAGGCGCGTGAGATCCTCGCCACTGCGCCGGGCGTCGTGCTGTTCGACAACCCGGCCGCCGGGGAGTTCCCGACCCCCGCCGACGTGGTCGGCACCGACCCCACCTGGGTGGGCCGGGTACGCCGGGCGCTGGACGATCCGACCGCCCTCGAACTCTTCGTTTGCGGCGACAACCTGCGCAAGGGCGCGGCCCTCAACACCGCGCAGATCGCCGAGCTGGTCGCGGGCGAGTTCATGTGACGTTTCCCGGAATTCCTTCTGCGGGACGGAAAAGTACTGGCCTGCGGACAGCCGCTTTGTAGGATCTGTGAGCGACTCGTGGTGCGGACGATGGTCCGGACCACTTGATCCGAGCCACCTCGGCGTCCGAAAATTTGCCTCCCCGCTCTCCGCAACCGCGCGAAGGGCGGGGAGCGTCTTTGCGAACGCCCTTCAGGGGGTGCGGGGATGCTTCAAGGGGCGTGGGGACGCCCCGCATCATTCAGGACACAGGGGAAGAGCGGGTAGGCATGAGGGCGCTTGACGCACGGTCAGTAGTGCTGCCTGACACAAGACGGAGGGCCGTCTCGTGCGGCACGCGGCCGTCCGACGCAAAAGTGACGCTCGACGCGTACAACCCTTACGGGGGTAGGCGTGTCCAACTGGCGTGGCAGAGGTTCTCGACTTCACAGCGGTCTCGCGCGGCACGGCCCTTCGGCCGCCGCGCCCCACGGCCGTACGACCCCGCAGGGCCGGTACGCCCGGTGGCATGCCGGTGATCGCGCCGATGCCCGCAGCGCGGCCTACCCGCATACCCAGTCAGCGTGACGGTGCCGAGGACGTGGCTGCCGCAGGCACCACCGTCGACCACCTCACCGAGACCTACCGGGCGCACTACCGCTCGCTGCTCGGTCTCGCAGCCCTTCTCCTCGACGACACCGCCTCCTGCGAGGACGTCGTCCAGGAGGCCTTCATCCGCGTCCACTCCGCGCGCAAGCGCGTCCGCGACCCGGAGAAGACACTCGCGTATCTGCGCCAGACCGTCGTCAATCTCTCCCGCTCGGCCCTGCGCCGCCGCATCCTCGGACTCAAGCTGCTGTCCAAGCCGATGCCGGACATGGCGAGCGCCGAGGAGGGTGCGTACGACCAGCTGGAGCGCGACTCGCTCATCAAGGCGATGAAGGGGCTCCAGCGCCGCCAGCGCGAGGTCCTCGTCCTGCGGTACTTCGCGGACATGACCGAGGCGCAGGTCGCCGAGACCCTGGGGATATCCCTGGGCTCGGTGAAGGCGTACGGCTCCCGAGGCATCGCGGCCCTGCGGGTCGCCATGGAGGCACCGGCATGAGCGGGTCCTCGGAGCACGACGGGCGTCGCCGCCCGCACGTCCCGCACGAGTGGCGTGAGCCGGGCGGCGCGGACGCGCAAGCCAAGCCGAAGCAATCAACTGCTGGGAACGGAACTGTGAACCACGGCCTCGACGACCAGAGCCCCTCGGGAGGGCTCGACTCGGACGAGCTGGCACTGCGCCGCATGCTGCTGCACGCGGTCGAGGAGATCGAGCCGCGCGAGGGCACGCTCGACCATCTGCGCACGGCGGTACCCGCGCGACGGGCACGCAAGCGGCAGGCGATGGTCGGTATGGCCGCCGCCGCGCTCTTCGTCGGCACCGCCGTCCCCGCCCTGCTGCATGTCTCGGGCGCCACCGGCTCCGACGCCGACCCCTTCAACGCCGGTCACTACTCGCAGGCCCAGGGCGGCGCGAGCCAGGGCAAGGGCCCGGACGGCGGCGAGAGCACCTCCGGCGGTTCCTCCGGCAAGGTGGAGGACAAGGACAAGGGCAGCTCCAAGGAAGACGACAAGGACAAGGGCACCGGCAGCGGAACCGGGGGCAGCGACACCTCCGGCCCCTCGGCCACCAGCACGGCGGGCGTCCCCGCGTGTACGGCCACCGATCTCGGTACGCCGACCGCGAGCATCGACCCCGCCGACTCGGCCGGCGCGGTGTACGGCACGTTCACCTTCACCAACGGCTCGACCGCGGCCTGTCTGGTCACCGGTCCGGGCACCGTGGTCCCGACCACGGGGGGCGCGGCGGACTCCACCAAGGTCTTCGCGAACCGGCATGTCTCCGGTGACGCGGCGGTCTCCCTGCCCGACCCGTCCCTCGAACTGGCCTCCCTGAGCCTGCAGCCCGGCTCCTCCTACACCGTGCGGTTCGCCTGGGTCCCCTCGGAGACCTGCCCCGTGGACAACGGCAGCGACGGCGGCACCACCGGCGGTCCCACCACCACACCCAGCCCCACCGAGAACTCCGGCACCACCGAGGGCACCTCCACGGGCGGCGACACCGGCACCTCCACCCAGCTGATGACGGCGGACGGCACGGTGGAGGGCAGCGTGACGGTCACCGGCACGGCGGCGGGCGGCGCCCCGTCGACGTCGGCGACGATTTCGAATGCGTGCGCGGGGACGGTGTACTACACGGGTGTGCTGGCGCCGACGGCGTAGATCGGGGCGCGTGGAGCAGGTCGCGTAGAGCAGGCCGCGTGGATAAGGCCGCGCGGATCAGGCGGTCTGGAGCCGGTGTGGGTGAGACCGGCCGGGTGCGGGGTGAGACCGGTCGGACTCGCCGTTACACGGACGCGCGCCGATCGTCCGGCTCGGGCTTCGCCTCTGACGCCGTCTCCGTATCCTGCTCGGGCAGCAGCCCGAGTTCGGCGTCCCGTACGAACTCCACCTCGCGCCGGATCAGCCGGAACCACATGAAGACCACGAACCCGGCGAAGACGAACCACTCGCCGGTGTAGCCCAGGTTCTGGAACGCCTTCAGATTCAGCCCGGTGTCCGGAGCCGCGGCCGCGGGCACCGCCTTCATCCCGGAGTCCCCGGTGTTGAGGGTGATCCAGGCGTCGTACACGTCGTACGACACGAGGTTCACCAGCGAGGCCGCACTGATCGCCGAGGTCTGTCCGGCCGGCAGTCCGCCCTGCGCACTGACCCCGTTCTCACCGGGCTGCTCGGACGCCTGGAGGGCTCCCGTGACGGTGACCTCGCCCGAGGGCGCCGCCGGGGCCTTCGCGGCGTCCGCGGTCCCCGGCAGCCAACCCCGCACCACGGGCAGCGCCTTGCCGCCGTCGGTGCGCAGCAACGTCAGCACGTAGTAGCCGCGTTTGCCGTCCAGCTCCCGGCCCGGTACCAGCAACTGCTTCCCGTACCGCCCGGTCGCGGTGGCCTGCTCCCCGGACGTCTCCTTGTCCACCGGCAGCAGGTCCGCCAGCGGCCGCGCGGCATCCCCCGCGTCCGTCGCGACCCGCGAGGTGGCGCGGTCGTGGTCCGCCATCCGGTCCTCGAACCGGCTCAGCTGCCAGGACCCCATGAACACACAGAAGGGGATGGCGAGCAGCACGAAGACGTTGATCCCCCACCAGCGGGGCGTCAGCAGAAACCGGTACACACCTCAACGGTACGGGGCAGTCCGCGGGCACCGGCCCGCGGGGTCAGTACCTCTCGACGAGATGCTCGCGCCCGGCCGGGGGCTCGTACGGCTCCGGCCAGAAGTCGGTCATGGTGGCTATCCGGCCGCTCTCGTCCCCGGTGAAGAACGCGATGCCGTACATCTCCTCCAGCCCCACCGTGAAGTGGGCCCAGCTGACCACCTGCCCCGGCTCGGCGACGATCCGCTCGATCCGCAGGTGCCAGTCACCCGGGTACTCCCGGTTGAACCGCACGAACCGCTCTCGCCCGCTGATCCGCTCGCGGGTCTGCGGCAGTGTGTACACCACGTCCTCGGCCAGCGTGGCAGCGAACGCGTCCCAGTCCCGCGCCTCGGCGGTGGCCCAGAAAGTCTCGACTGTCTTGCGCAGATCTGTCATGCGGTCGAGTCTGCACCCCGCCACTGACAATGGGGTCCCGCCGGGTGTTCGGTGGCAGGTGGCAGGTGGCAGGTGGCAGGTGGCAGGTGGCAGGTGGCAGGTGGCAGGTGGCAGGTGGCAGGTGGCTGGTCGCCGGCGCCGGTCGCCGGGGACAGGGGCGTGGGTCGGGGCGATGGCGCGGGCCGGGGGATGGGGGCGAGGGCGCGGGCCGGGGGATGGGGGATGGGGGAGAGGGCCGCGGCCGCGGGCGAGGGGAGTGAGCGGGGGCGGAGGGGCCAGGCGGCGGGGCCGCCCGGCCTGCTCGGAGGTGTGATCGGTGGAGGTTGTCCACAGGCTGGGGACCTCGGCGGCGCATTGTCGGCGGGGCCAGGCACTATGGGGCCATGACTGAGAGCAACGGGTCCGTCTCGCCCGAGCAGAACGAACCGACGCCGGACTGGGAGAAGCGCTTCCGGGCGCCCCGGGTGTCCCTGCCCGACTGGGCGGAGGACGCACCGGACCGCTCCCTGTTCGTGTCGAACGCGACGGGGACGTACGAGCTGTACGCCTGGGACCGCGCCACGGACGAGCAGCGCCAGGTGACCGACCGGCCCAACGGCACGACGGACGGCGTGCTCTCCCCGGACGGCGCGTGGATCTGGTGGTTCGACGACAAGGACGGCGACGAGTTCGGTGTCTGGCGCCGCCAGCCGTTCGCGGGCGGCGAGGACGAGCTCGCGGCACCGGGCCTGGACGCCTCCTACCCGGCGGGCCTCGCCCTCGCCCGGGACGGCCGTACGGCGGTGGTGGGCCGCTCCACCGACGAGGACGGTACGACGATCTATGTCGCCCGTGAGGGCGAGCAGCCGGTGGAGATCTACCGCCACCGTGAGTCCGCGGGCGTCGGGGACCTCTCCCACGACGGCTCGCTGATCGCCCTGGAGCACACCGAGCACGGCGACGCGATGCACTCGGCGCTGCGGGTGGTCCGCCCGGACGGCACCGCGGTGGCCGAGCTCGACGACACGAAGGGCGGCACGCAGGAGCTGGGCCTGGAGGTCCTCGGCTTCGCCCCGGTCGACGGCGACCCGCGCCTCCTGATCGGCCACCAGCGCCGGGGCCGCTGGGAGCCCCTGGTGTGGGACGTCTCGACGGGCGAGGAGACGGACCTCGCCCTCGACCTGCCCGGTGACGTGAGCGCCGAGTGGTATCCGGACGGCACCGGTCTGCTCATCGCGCACAGCTTCGAGGCCCGCAGCGAGTTGTTCCGCTACGACCTGGCGACCCGCGAACTGGTGAGGATCCCGACCCCGCCCGGCTCGGTCTCCGGCGCGACCGCCCGCCCCGACGGCAGCGTCGAGTACCTGTGGTCCTCGGCCGCCGAACCGTCGACGGTCCGCTCGACGACGGGCCGGGTCGTCCTGGACCCGCCGGGTCTGAAGTCCCCGGGCTCGGTCCCGGTGGAGGACGTCTGGGTGGAGGGGCCGGGCGGCCGCATCCACGCCCTGGTCCAGAAGCCGCGGGGCGCGACGGGTCCCCTGCCCACCGTCTTCGACATCCACGGCGGCCCGACCTGGCACGACAGCGACGCGTTCGCGGCCGGCCCGGCGGCATGGGTCGACCACGGGTACGCGGTCGTGCGGGTCAACTACCGCGGCTCGACGGGCTACGGCCGTGCGTGGACGGACGCGCTGAAGCACCGGGTCGGTCTGATCGAGCTGGAGGACATCGCGGCGGTCAGGGAATGGGCGGTGAGCACGGGCCTGGCCGACCCCACCCGCCTCATCCTGACCGGCGGCTCCTGGGGCGGCTACCTCACCCTCCTCGGCCTCGGCACCCAGCCCGACGCCTGGACCCTGGGCATCGCGGCCGTCCCCGTCGCCGACTACGTCACGGCGTACCACGACGAGATGGAAGCCCTCAAGGCCATGGACCGCACCCTCCTGGGCGGCACCCCGGAAGAGGTCCCCGAACGCTTCGAGGCAAGCTCCCCCCTGACCTACGTCGACCAGGTCAAGGCCCCGGTCTACATCTCGGCCGGCGTCAACGACCCCCGCTGCCCCATCCGCCAGATCGACAACTACGTCAAGCGCCTGGAAGCCCGCGGCGCGGTCCACGAGGTCTACCGCTACGACGCGGGCCACGGCTCCCTGGTAGTCGACGAACGCATCAAGCAGGTAACCCTGGAACTCGACTTCGCAGCCCGCCACCTACCCTCCTGACCGCGGCCCCCCCTCGACGCCGGGCCGCGACTACCGGACCGACCCGGCGCCGGGGAATGGGTAAGGGCGGCGGGGGCGAAAAACAACCCCCGGCGCGCACCCCTACATCCCCGCCCCCTCCCGAGCCCGCCTCCCCAACAATTCCGCCAACCCACGCCGAGTAGCCGCCAGCACCACCCGATCCGCCCCCTTCAGCACATACGTATCGGGCAGATCCCACACCAACCCGGACGGCGCCCCGACCTCCTCGTACGCCCCCTCCACAGCAGACTCCTCCCGCCGCCCGGAGGAGGCCGCCGTGTCCAATGCCAACACCCGCCACGCCCCCGCCCGAAACGCCGCCCCGACCGTCCGCCCCTCCAACTGCGGATGCCCACCCACCTCGACCGCGGCGAACAACAACACCCGCCGCTCCACCGGAATCGCCCCCAGAATCTGCCGCCCCATCATCGCCCCGGCAAACGCGGGCGCAGCCAGATGAGACACACTCCGACTCCGAGTGGAGGCCTGCGGATGAGCCGCCCGCAACGTCCGGTACACCGCGGTGGCGAAGTCGTCGTCGTACAACCGCAGCACCACCCGAAGATCCGGCCGCACGGACCGCGCATACAACGCGGCCTCCAGATTCGTCGTATCCGCACTGGTCACCGCCAACAACGCATGCGCCCGATGCACCTTGGCAGCCTCCAGCACCCCTTCCTGAGTGACATCCCCCAGCACCACAGGCACCCGCAGCCGCCGAGCGGTCGCCAGCCCCCGGGCCTCGGGGTCGGACTCCACACACACCACGGGGATGTTCAGCTCCCGCAACCGCGTCAGCACGCGCGTGCCGATCTTCCCCAGCCCGAGCAGCACCACATGCCCACCCAGCCCCCGCGGCGGCTTGCGCAACGCGGACGCGGTCCGAAAGGTCCCCAGCGCCTCGAGCACCGCGGCCAGCAGCACCGGCAGCAGCAGCAACCCGACCAGCCCGGCGAGGAGTTGCAGGACCTGACGCCCGGTGGACGCCCCGAGCGCGGGATCGTTGATGGCGAAGAGATCGAGGAGGGTCATGTACGTCGCGTACAGCGGATGCTCCCCGGTCACCACCGTCAGCGCGACGGCGAGCGCGGCCACACACCCCACCAGCCCGGCCAACGACCACCGCAACCGCCGCGAGAAGAGCGAGGCGAACGGCGGTACGACATTGCGCCCCGGGGACATGGAGGGCCCCGCGTACGACACCTGCTCCAGCACCACGGTCCCGCGCTCCCCGGCCGCCCGTACCGCCGCGGCGTCCGGCAGCAGCTCGGGCCCCTGCTCGACACCGCCCGGATCGGACCCGTCGGGCCCCGCGGTGCCGTTGCCGCTCGCCGACAGCAGCGCCAGCGTGGCCAGCCCGGAAGCACCACCCCCCGGCGGCCGCTCCACCGCCCGCAACAGCAACCCGTCCGTCTGCACGACCTTGCTGGTCCCGGCAACGGCACTGGCCACGAGCGCCGGCGCGGCGGTGTCGGCGTCGGACAGGACAGTCGTAGAGGCATCGAAACCGGAGCCGGACCCGGACCCGGAGGTCGAGCCGTCCCCGGCCGCCAAGGCCGCCGCCTGATCGAGGAGTTCCTCGATGTGCTGCCCCAACCGCCGGTTGTAGAGCCGCAGGACGAGCCGCAGCCGGGGATTGAGCCGGCGGGCGGTCAGCGCGGCGCGGATGTTGGTCTCGTCGTCGTCGTACACGAGCGCCAGCGCGGCGGCCCGTTCCACCCCGGCATCCGCGAGCACGGCTTCGGTCGCCTCGGCGGCCTCCACCAGCCGTTCCCCACCGGCGGGTCCGCCCGCCCCCGCCCGACCACCGGCGGCGGCGCTCACCATCCGGTCCAGCCAGGCCGCCGAGGCAGCCCGCGCCCGTCCCACCACCGGCGGCCGCACACTCCGCTCGGACGCGGGCACGACGAGTGTGACCTGTTCCCCGTACACGCCCCGCAACTCGGCGGCCAGCCGATGCGCGAGCCCGTCGTCGCCGCACACGAGCATGTGCGCGCCGCTGTCCCCGGCCTGACCTTGATTCGGAACGCTCGCCACGAGGGGAAAGACTGCCTTACCGGGACGGGAGGTTCCAGAAGACACTGAACACCCGTCCGTACCCCGCCGTACTGGAGGGGAGGGAAACCAGCATCCTTCGGGAGGTACCTCGCCCGTGGCCATCACCAAGCCGACGCCGAACCGCGCGCCGGTACTCCCGGAACCCCAGGCACCTCCGGTTCCCCCGGACGACGACCGACAGGCCCGCCACCTCAACTCCCCCCTCCTGCTCACCATGCTCCTCCTCCTGGCGCTGCTCATGCAGGGCCCGATCCGCGGGCTGCTCGCCGCCCCGGTGATGCAGAGCTGGATGACGGTGTTCGTGGCCGTGGTCGTCCAGGCGCTCCCCTTCCTGGTGCTCGGTGTGATGCTGTCGGCGGCGATCGCGGTGTTCGTCCCGGCGTCGTTCTTCGCCCGCGCGCTCCCCAAGCGCCCCGCGCTTGCGGTCCCGGTCGCGGGCGCGGCGGGCGCGGTGCTGCCGGGCTGCGAGTGCGCGTCCGTCCCCGTGGCCGGCGCCCTGGTCCGCCGGGGCGTGGCCCCCGCCGCCGCCCTCGCGTTCCTGCTCTCCGCCCCGGCGATCAACCCGATCGTGCTGACGGCGACGGCGGTCGCGTTCCCGAACAACCCCGAGATGGTCCTGGCCCGGTTCGTCGCCAGCCTGCTCGTGGCGTGCGCGATGGGCTGGCTGTGGCTGCGCCTCGGCCGTACCGACTGGCTGCGGCCGCCGAGCCGCGCGTCGTACGACGGTCAGGGCAGGGGAGCGGCGTTCTGGGGGTCGGTCCGGCACGACGTGATGCACGCCGGCGGTTTCCTGGTCGTCGGCGCGATGGCGGCGGCGACGCTGAAGGCGGTCGTACCGGAGGAGTGGCTGCGTGCGGCGGCCGGGAACCCGCTCGTCTCCGTGCTCGCCCTCGCCGTACTGGCCGTCCTGCTGTCGATCTGCTCGGAGGCGGACGCGTTCGTGGCGGCCTCGCTGTCCCAGTTCTCGCTCACCGCGCGACTGGCGTTCCTGGTGGTCGGCCCGATGATCGACCTGAAGCTGTTCGCGATGCAGGCCGGCACCTTCGGCCGCGGCTTCGCGCTGCGCTTCGCGCCCGCCACCTTCGTCCTCGCCGTCCTGGTGTCGGTGCTGACCGGGGCGGTGCTGCTGTGAACCGGCACGCGCAGTCGGCGGTCATGTTCCTGCTCGGCGCGACCCTGCTGCACGCGGGCAGCACCGATCTGTACCTCCGATACGTCAAGGCAGGCCTGCAACCGCTCCTGCTGCTCTCCGGCGCGGTCCTGATCGCGGCGGCGGTGGCGACGCTCTGGTACGAGCGGCGCGGCGGCCACGCGGAACACCACCACGAGCCCCGGGTCTCCTGGCTCCTGGCCCTCCCCGTCCTCGCCCTCGTGCTGGTCGCCCCGCCGGCCCTCGGCTCGTACAGCGCGATGCGCACGGGTACGGCCCTCCAGCAGGCCTACGGCTATGAGGACCTGCCCGCCGAGGGACCGCTGCGCCTCGGCGTGGCCGACTACGCGGGCCGCGCGGTCTACGACCACGGGCGATCCCTGAGGAACCGCGAGATCAAGGTCACCGGCTTCGTCGCCCTGGACCCGGCCGGCCACCCCTATCTCGTGCGCATGACCCTCAACTGCTGCGCCGCCGACGCCCAGCCGGTGAAGGTCGCCCTCACCGGCACGATCCCGCCGGTGCTGCGCCCGGACTCCTGGCTGGAGGTCACCGGCACCTACACGCCCCAGCGGACGAAGGACCCGGTGAACAACGGCCCGATCCCGTATCTGAAGGTCGCCTCGTCGCGGCCGGTGGCGGCGCCGACGGACCCGTACGACGAGACCTGGAACAAGTGACGCTCACATGAGGCGCGCGAGGGCGGCGGCCTCCGCGGTGCCCTCCTCCGCGCTGAACACATGCAGTACGAGCCCGGACTCACCCGGCCCGGCGGGCACATGCAGCGTCTCGAAGTCCAACTCCACCAGCCCTACGACGGGATGCCGCAGCCGCTTGCGCCCCGCGGCGCACATCGTGACCTCCCCGGAATCCCAGATCCGCCGGAAGTCCCCGCTCTCACCGGCCAGTTCGGCGATCAGCGCACCCAGCTCGCCGTCGTCCGGATGGCGCCCCGCGGCGACCCGCAACTGCCCCACGGCCTCGGCGGCCCGGTCCTCCCAGTCGGGGTGGAGGTCGCGGGCGACGGGATCGAGGAAGAGGAACCGCGCGTTGTTGGGATCGCGCCGCCCCGGTACGTCGAGGCCGCCCATGAGCGCGGCTCCCAGCCGGTTCCAGGCGACGACGTCGAGACGGTGGTCGGTGGCGAAGATGGGCAGCCGGTCCATGGCGTCGAGCGCGCGCCGCAGCCCGGGCCCGATCCGGGTGGCCGGCACCGGCTCGTGCCGCCCGGCGGCGAGGGTGTCGAGATGCCGCCGCTCCGCCGCGTCGAGACCGAGCGCCCGCGCCAGCGCGTCCAGCACCTCGGCGGACGGCTGGGTGGCCCGCCCTTGTTCGAGACGGACGTAGTAGTCCACGCTGATCCCGGCGAGCTGCGCCAGCTCCTCGCGCCGCAGCCCCCGCACCCGGCGCCGCTTGTTCCCGACGACCCCGGCCGCACCGCCGATCCCCGCCTGCTCCGGCGCGACCCGCCCGCGACGGGCCCGCAGAAACCCGCCGAGGGCCCGCTGACCGTCGTAGCTCACATCCATGAACTCCAGTATGCGTGGCCCTGTCAGTACCAGGACTGCCGATCCGCCGGTCGAAGGGGGTTCTGGCAGGGGCGGGGGGAGCCGGGCGAACCTGGCGCCATGAAGAAGATCCTGATCGTCAGCGCCCATCCCGATCCCCGTTCCCTGAACAGCGCGCTGACCACGTTCGCGTCGGACCACCTCCGCGAGGCGGGCCACGAGGTACGGCTCTCCGACCTCTACGCGATGAAGTGGAAGCCGACGGTCGACGCCGACGACTTCCCCGCCCACGACCCCGACCACCGCCTCCACGTCATGCGGACCTCCGAACAGGCCACGCTGGGCGGCCACTTGTCCCCGGACGTCGCCGCGGAGCAGGAGAAGATCCGCTGGTCGGACGCGGTCGTCCTCCAATTCCCGATGTGGTGGTTCTCGGCACCGGCGATCCTGAAGGGCTGGATCGACCGGGTCTTCACCAGCGGCTTCGCCTACGGTCCTCAGGTCCCGCCGCCGTACGGCGAGAGCGCGTTGGCGGGCCGCCGGGCCCTGTTGTCGGTGACGCTGGGCGCCAGGGAGACGTCCTTCTCGGACCGGGGCATCCACGGCCGCCTCACGGACGTACTGCACCCCCTGCAACACGGCCTGTTCTGGTTCACGGGCATGACCCCGCTGGAGCCCTTCGCGGTCCACGACGCCAACGAGCTGCCGGAGGAGCGCTTCCAGGCGGCCCGGGAGGCGTACGCCAGGCGCCTGGACACCCTGTTCACGGCGGAGACGGTCCCTTTCCGCTCGTTGACGGGCGGGGACTACGACCGGGACATGCGGCTGCTGCCGGGCAGGGAGCGGCCGGGGACGGCGGGCCTGGACCTGCACGTCCTCCAGTAGGAGGGGGGTTACGTCAGTCGGTGACGAGGGCGAGAGTGAACCCGTCGTACCCCTTGGACCCGACGGTCTGGATGGTCGTGGCGGTCAACTTCGGGTGCTCGGCGATGAGTTCGGTGAACCGCCGGACCCCCTGCACCCGGGGGTCGTCGCTGTCCGGATCGGTGACGGCGCCGTCGCGCACGACGTTGTCGCCGACGATGACACTGCCGGGCCGGGTGAGCTTGAGGGCCCACCGCAGATACTCGGGGTTGGACGGCTTGTCGGCGTCGATGAAGACGAGGTCGAAGGGCCCGGCGCCCTCGACGGCGAGCACGGGCAGCGTGTCGACGGCCTTCCCGACCCGGAGGTCGACGAGATGACCGACCCCGGCCCGCGCCAGATTGGCGGCGGCGACCTCGGCGCACCGCTCATCGGCCTCCAGCGTGACCAGCCGCCCGCCCTCGGGCAGGGCACGGGCGAGCCAGATGGTGCTGTAGCCACCGAGGGTGCCGATCTCCAGGACGGCACGGGCCCCCTGGATCCGGGCGAGCAGATGCAGCAACTTCCCTTGATTGGCGGCGACTTGGTGAGCAGGCAGCGCGGCGACCTTGCTGTCCCGGACCGCGGCGAGCAGCGCGTCGTCCTCCTCCACGAGCAGCCCGTCGAAGTACTCGTCGACGGCGGTCCAGGTCTGCTGCGACGTCCCCTGCGGCACAGTGGGTTCCCTTCGGCACGGAGTGAGTTCCGTAAGGGAACTTACTAGAGATCCCTCAGTGCTGGTAGGGCTGCTGCTGCGGCTGCCCGTACGCCTGCTGCCCACCCACGGCCTGCGCCTGCAACTGCTCCGCCTGCTCCTTGGTGATCTTCTGCTCCGCACCGCAGAACGTGCACTGCGTCGTGAACTTCGTCGAGAACGGGAAGAGCGGCACGAAGAACAACGTGAACTTCGTGACCCGCTTACGCAGCGTGTGTGCGGCGGGGTTGCCGCACTGGCCACAGACGAGCGTGAGTATCGCGAGCTGGTAGAGGTAGCCCTTGGTACCGAAGATGATCATGCGGGGTCCTTTCGGGGTGGTGCCTACCTGTCTGCCTGCCGCCCAAGATTACGGCCGATGCCTGTGGGCGCCTCGGTGCGCCAACCGCACCAGACAAAACAGGTGAGGCACCTAGGAACGTTCCTAGGTGCCTCACCTGATGTCACAGCTGTCGGGGTGGCGGGATTTGAACCCACGACCTCTTCGTCCCGAAGCAACTTGGGTGGGGGTGGTGCCTTGGGCTGGTGTGGCTCTCACCTGTGCTGACGGGTCGTAGACGTTCGTGCGCGTCCGCCGCTGTTCGTCGGCGTTGTCACGCAGTTAGACACGCACCTGGTGATGCTCCCACTGCGCGGCATTAGTGCGACTCACCTCCACCTATGAACAGTCCGCCTGCTCGCGTCGCCCCCGCCGTCGCACGATGCATCTGCTGGCCATGACGCACACGGCTCCGAAGAGCCCCTACAGACCCGGAGGGATCCGTCCCTAAGCTGCCGGAGATATGAGCGAGCAAAGACAACCAGAAACACCGGCCGCGGAGTGGACACCGCCGGAGGGGTCGTGGGCGTCATCGGCCGCGAACCGCCGAAGCATGCTCGGCAACCGGAATCGCGATACCGCACCCGAGCTGCTCCTCCGCTCGCTTGTTCACGCCGCTGGTCTGCGCTACCGCGTGGCTGCAAAGCCGCTCCCGAAGATGCGCCGCACGGCCGACATGGTCTTCCGCCCCGTGAAGGTGGCCGTTTTCATCGATGGCTGCTTCTGGCACGGTTGCCCGGAACACTTCGTGATGCCCAAGACGAACCGGCCGTACTGGGAAGACAAGATCAGCCGGAACATCCAGCGGGACAGAGACACGGACAACCGCCTTGCGGAGGCCGGCTGGCTAGTGCTCCGCTTCTGGGAGCACCTCGAACCACAGGCGTGTGCCACCACTGTCATTGAGGCAGTGGCCGGTCGGCGGCAGGAGCTCGAAGCCTCGAATCGTCCGAGAAAGACCTCCTGACCGCCGCGTCGCTGGCGGCTGCGGTCAGCCATGGCGGGGCCGCCTGGTCAGCTCCCGTCATAGGCCACCTGAAGCCGCACGGTGCCCTTGGCCGTGTGCAGGAAGGCGTCGCCTTGCCCGGCCAGAGCCTCGGCGCCGGTCTCGTCCAAGATGATGCGGCTGTCAGTCGCGGTCTTAACCCTCAGCGCGAGTTGGGCGGGGAAGTTGGAGCGGATGGTTGTCGAGATAACGTCCGCGCTCGGACGCTGCGTGGCAGCGATGACGTGGATGCCGGCAGCGCGTGCCTTCTGCGTCAGGCGCTTGAGGAGCGCTTCGATTTTCTTCTTCTCATCGGGGTCGCTGGTGAGGTCGGCGTATTCGTCCAGGACGATGATGATCCAAGGCTTTCGGTCCGCTATATCGACCTTGGCGTTGTACTCGACGAGCTTGCGGGTGCGGATCGCCTTCATATCCTCGTAACGCGCGGTCATCTCTTCGACAGTTTCCTCGAGAATCTCGATGGCGTCAGCGGCATCCATACCGATCGTGCCATCAAGGTGAGGGTCGTCCTCGAAGTCGACAAGCTCGGTGCCCTTGGGATCGACGAGGCGGAGTCGCAAGGTGCTCTCGTTGTACCGGACCAAGCCCTTGAGGATTGTGTCCAGTGCGACAGACTTTCCTGATCCGGTAGTGCCAGCCACCAGCAAGTGCGGTGAGTCCGCGGAGGACAGGTCGATGGCGACCGGGTTGCCTTCGATGTCGCTGCCCAGCGGGGCGATGAGGCTCTCTGGGTCGGCCGGGCACCGCTGCCACAGTGCCTTGGCGTCGACCCCGTACTTCTCGTCGTCGATCTTGGGGATCTCGAAGAGCACGGAGCCGCGGTCGCTGCGGGTGCGGATGCTGAACCCGGAGGGCAGTGCCAGCGCCAGAAAGATCTCGTCGCGTCGGTTGGTTAGCTTGTCCACGGTGACGCCAGGGTCGGGGATGAACCGAAAGATGTAAAAGCCGGGCCCCTCCTGCCACTTGCCGTTTCCTGGAGCGGTGACTCCGACCTTGTGGCGATGGAAGACGTCGAGAACTTTGTTGTATCGAAGCCTTAGCTCCTCCTCGCCGAGCCCATCGCGGTGACTATTCAGATTGTGAGGATGGGCCTCTGCTGCGATGTCTCCGGCGACTGCTGCGCTCGGTATGAGCGTTCGAGCAGTTGCTACGGCAGCCTCGGCAGGTGCTGCCTGCTCTTCCTGGGCGAGGAGTTCGGAGGAGGAAGTGCCTGAGCTGGGTTTGACGACCGTGTCGGGGATCTTCGCGGGCTCACTTAGGTTCCAGGAGTCAACGAGGTGGTCGGCATCTGTTGGGTCCTGGTTGGCGCGCAGAGCGCCGATGAGGTTCAGCAGCTCGTGCTTGTTCAGTCTCACCAGGGTGTGCCTGCCGAGGGTGTTGACCGTCGGAGCCGGCTGGTCGTCCTCGGCTGAGATGGCCACGGCAACGCCGGAGACTTGACCGAGTTGAACATCCGCGGAGCGCAGGGCGTCTAGAACCTTCGCTTCGACCTGACGATGGTCGTCCTTGCCGATCGTGGTGCGCGCTGGAAGGTCTGCGGCCCGTAGAGCGTTTCCGCTGGTTTGAGCGATTGCGGCGGCCAGCTCGTCCAGCCAGAAGGGGCGGTCGTGGCGAGCTTCGCCGCCCGAGCGGAAGGCATCCTTGCACAGGTCGGTGGTGCGGTTGAGCTGCTCTTCCGCTGAGCCGACGTCGAAGGTCTGGCGGAACTTGGACTCGGCGACCAGAACATCCAGGCGAACGATGCCGTCGTCCTGGACCGTCAGTATGAATCGGCCCAGATCGGCACGGGTTTTGTGTCCGCGACCGAACCACCGGTGGTGCTCGTCGAAGCTAATCCAGGTGATTAGGCTCGTGCCCTGCTGAGGGATGGGAAACTGCTGGTCGATGACAAACCGCGTGGCCACAAGGCCGACAACTTCGTTGACCGTGGTGCCGATGCCGAGGGAGCGCAGAACGGCGCCCGGAGCCACGTTGCGGCCGACCTCGTAGATTCGCCGGGCGGTGCTTTCAGAGTCCTGCGGGGTGACGACGCCGATTTGCTCCAGGCGGCGTCGTAGTCGCTGAACGACGAACTGCTTGCCGGTCTGTGAGCTGACGATGAGGGTGTACGACTCGTTCTTGCCGACACTCGGCTTGACGAGGATGACGTCTGGGCGGTTGCGCAGGGCATCGATCTGCTCACGGCCAATGAAGCTGTCAAGGGTGACGACCCAGTGGGCCACGCTGTGCAGTTCGGCGAACAGATTCTGGTGCTGGTGAAATTGCACCTGCATCTCGAAGTAGTCGATGCCGTCGACACTCTCCCGGGAGACTGGGGAACTGCGGTCGTAGCGCACACACAAGGTCGACCAGGACTCGAGAGTCTCGTCGGCGGTTTCGGGCAACAGCGCCCTCACGACGTTCTCGCTGGTCTGAGCCAGGTTGTGTGATGCCGGGTGCTTCCAGGGGTTGAAGGAGCCCGACAAGGATTCCTTCTTGGTGCTCTCCTTGATACTGGTCTGGGTACCGAACAGTGCCGGAGCCAGGGCGAGGTCAATGGTGCCTTCCAGCCCCGAAAGGTCTGTTGTCTGGTCGGGCTCCCATGCCTGCAGGATGAGTTGAACGTCGGGCAGGAAGCTGTCCTCGGACATCTCCGCGCCAGAGAACTGCAGGTCGAATCCCTGGATGATCTCGTGATGGGTGGCCTGGGGAGCCAGGACCACCAGATCGACTTTCAGACGGGGATTCTTGGCCCGTACCTGCTTGGCCACGCGCACGGGCAGGACAGGGTCGCCGTTGCGGTCCAAAAGCAGTAGGCGTAGGCCGTCAAGCTTGTGGGGGTAAGTCGTCAGGTAGTCGGTGATGACGCGGACCATCTCGTCGATCGCGGCCTCGTCGACACTGGAGAGCCATTCCTTGGACTCGTTGCCGCCGCGGCGGACCGGTGCGTACTCCTCGTGGCCGGCCGATTCCCGCATCGGGATGGCGATCGTGCCGCGCGGCCCGACGAGGACCGCTGGTGTTCCGTGTGGGGAGATGCGGTCGATAGCGTCGAAGAAGAGGTCCTCGTTCTCTTGGTTGAGGCTCAAGCCACCCTCTTTGTTGAGGGCAATCTCAATACTGTTTGAGGTCTCTGTGTAGTTCCTTGCCAGCCATCGCAGTTTCAACGGGTGGGTGGCCAACATCATCATGCGGTGATCGGCCAGCTCGACGACGTCAGCCAGCACGACTGCCTCAAGGTCTGTATCCGGAGCGTTGTCGGGAACCAGGGTGGTGCGGGCTTCGCGGAGGATGTCTTCCCACTCGCGTACGTATTCGCCGATGTTCGTGGCGTCGAGCCCTTCGGAGAATCGCTCGAAGTGCTTCCGCTTGAGGCGGTCCAGCCGACCGGCGAAGTGTGTTTCAGGGGCAGGCACCGGTTCGTCGGTCTGCCACTGCCTGGGGTCGCTGAACTTCTCAAGGAAGGTGTCGAAGGTTAGATTGCTGGCGTGGGCAGGGGGGTTTTGCCAGCTGTCGATGAGGGCTGCCAGCGCTATCTGGCCGGGAATGCCCATGGGGTCCCAGCGAAAGCGTCGCTGGGTAGCTCCGTCCATTTCGACCAGGAAGCGCAGGGGCGCCCATTCGATATTTAGTTCGAACGGCTCTTGGGTTTCTTGGTTCTCCGGTAGGGACGGCTTGGTCACGTCCAGCAGGGAGCCTTGGACCTCCAGAGTGAGACGGAGGCTGGTCGATTCCTGGATGTCCCGCAGGGTACGTGCGTACAGGAAGGCGAACAACCAGCGGCTCCACCGCCCGGCTTCCTGGTTTCCTTCAAGTCGGACGACGACGGAGCCTTCTTCTTCGTCGGAGAAGTAAGTCAGTTCGCGCAGCAGGGCACGCAGTGGGTCCTGGACGAACTGAGAGTCTGGGAAGGCGAGCTTCTCAACTTTGCGGCGTGAACGCTTGGACAGCAGGTCGGCCAGCGGTTCAGCGCCGCCGGCGGGTGTCTCGTCAAGAAAGCGCTGGGCGGATTCCTGGTCTCCGCGGTCAAGCGCTTCTTCGATCATCATCGCGTCGAAGTCGTCGACCCGGTCCGCGGCGGTCCTCAAGATCTCCTGCTTGACCTGCTGGCCAAGGCCAATCTTTTTGGACTTCTGCTCGAAGACCTCGAGCCAAAGGGTCAGGTCCTGCCCGCTGCGCAGTTGACGGCGATCCTGGAGGGCAGGCCCACGGTGGTTGAGTACGAGGTCGCGCATGCGCGTTTTGACAGTCTCTGAGTCCGCACCTATGTGTTCCAGAGATTCCTCGCTGAACTCAGCCATGTCGATGCGGTCTATCAGGTCGTCCGCGGTGATTTCCTTGCCGGTGGGCTGCTTGAAGGCACTGACGCATACGTTCTTCTTGATCCGGGCGGGCAGTGCGGCAGGCTTGGCAAAGAGGCTCCGGTCCGGGAAGAGGCCAAGAGCGGGCAGGGCTGCAGAAATCTCGGTACAGACGACGTCAGGTGCGTGGACCCGAGTTGCGACGACCTTCTGCGCCGTCTCGACGAGAAAGGCAGCCCAGCGGTGCAAGGACAGGGGATCTTCATCGGTGACGGCGCGCCAGATCTCCGGCAGTGAGCTGGCCATCACGGCCGGAACGGTGCCGCTGCCACCTGCTTCCCGCCATACATCCGCCATGAACCTGTCGAATCCACGCTCGCTGGAGGTGTCGTGGTGGTCGCCTAGGATTGGGGCGTCGTCAAGAGCGCTCATGGCCGCCAGGCCCTCAGCGTCCGGAGACTGTCCCCACTCGAACAGCAGCACCGCGCTGCCCTGCCCGGAATTTCGCCACTTGGTCAGCTGGTCTCCCCGATCCAGCAGGAAATCATCGGGTACGCCGGCGATCTGTTCCGACGTGCCTACCTTGACTACAACCTGAAGTTCCGGCGACTCGGACAGCCTCTGGGCCGTGCGACGGAGGGCCTCGGTTACGGTCGGCGGATCGAACCCGCTGATACGCAGACCGACACGGGCCCCGCTGGTCTCAATGACCTTGCGCAGTGCTTCATCGGCGATGAACCGGCCAAGCGCTCGGATGCTGCTGTCGGTCAACGGGGCTCTCCTCGTACCATGCTCGTTGCGTCTGAATACTGAGTGAGCAGACCGATAGCGGCCAGCTTGTCCCGGAAGGCCTTGCCGTTGTGTTCAAAGACCGATGAGTCGATCTCATGGGCCAACGGGCTCACAGCCGCGACCGTTTTCTCCGTCACTAGACCGTAGTTCCTGTACAGCAGCGCACAGAACTGGTCGAACTCCATCTCCGTGCCCTGCGGGATGGTGGCAGACACCAGGGCCTCAAGCATCGGCGGCTTCATAGTGAAATGTCGGCGCCCGGCCGTCGCGTTCAGGGCTCCAACAGCGGCGAGGGTCTCACTGAAGAACGCTCGAGGCGATGCGAACGCGTTGCCGGTCTCCTTGGTGAATCGCTCGTAGCGGCCCTTCCTAGCTTCGTCGCCTTCGGCTTCGTTGATCATTTCCCGGGCCTGGACGTTGATCGCGTTGGCGATGTCGTTGCGGAAGCTGGTGAGGTTCTTCTGCGACCCGCTGCGCAGCGGGGTTGCCTCGTTGCCGAAGTCCAAGAGGATTGACTCGCCATCGGTAAGGCCCAACTTCGCGCGTGCGAGGCGTAGCTGGTGGCGAGCCAAACAATAGGGGACCCAGTGCATGAGGCTCTCGGTGCGCTTGGCCCGGGGCGTCGTAGTCCGGGCGACGATGTTACGAGCCCCAATCCTCAGCAGGCCAGGCCACGGGCTGAGGTCCTCGTACAGGTCAATGTCTCTTTCTGAATCGTCTTCGTAGGGCTCTTCGTCGTAGTCGAAGTCGTGGGCGCTGAGTGCCTTGGCGAGGTTGCCAAGAGGGGTGCCGCTGTCCCGGACGAGGTCATCAAGGCCCTGCCGGGTCGCTGCCTTGCGGTCAGGATCAGAGTCAGTACGCAGGACCTTGTAGGCCCAGCCCCCAGGGCCGCGGAACAGATAGCGCTCGATGGTCGGAGCCTTCGTCTTGACCTTGGCCGGTAGCTTCCTGGCCTGCTCCTTCTTCTTGGGGGTGGCGCCGCGTTGGACGATTGGTCGCTCGACTGCGTCGTAGTGGATGAGTTCACCCACGAACGGATAGATGTGCGCCCCGAACCAGTTGGGCTGACTGCGGCGTCCCGGGATTTCGACCAACAGGGAAGAGAACAGGGCGTGGAGCGTCTCCAACGTCTCGGGAGAGTCCAGCTCGACCGCCTTGCTGAGTTCGTCGTCTCCTTCAGCGATGGGGGCCCTGGTTGCGATCCTCCGAGCCAGGTCGTGTGAGGTCCTTTTGTAGGCAACCCGGTCTCCGGCGTCCAGGAGTCCCGCGTGCTTTTCTGGGTCTTCCTGATGTGCCAGGTAGACGCCGCGGGCGATCGCAAGCATCTCCAGTGGGACGTAGAAGCCTCGGCCCTGCTGTTCAAGATTCACCCCGAAGAGACGGCGGACGACCTCTGACTTAGAACGATCAGCCATTACGCCCGCACCGACCTGATCTTGTCACCGACGTCGATCATGAGCTTTCTCATGACGTTGCCCACGAGGACCTGGATTTCGTCGTCCTTGTTCAATGAGTCAGCCAGGTCTGCCAGGGACCCGCTCAGTCCGCGGATCTCGGCCTCGTGCTGGGTCTCGCTACGCAGCCCTGCGGCCCACCGTGTCAGCAACTCGAAGCGCAGAAGGTCTACTTCGACCGAAACGGCGCCCTGGCCAGGAGTGATGGCTGGGATCCGGATGAAGATGGAGCGGTTGAGCCACTCGACTGCATTCCGCATGCCCGGGATGTCGCCCGTTCGGCCTTCCTTCTGCCACTGGGTGACCTGGTCGACCACCTCGACGTTCTTGCTGGACACCCGTCGGGAGATCACCGCCGCGCGGGCGCGTTGAGCAAAGAAGGCCGGGTCGAGGACGAGGAAGTCAGGGTTGCTCCCGGCTCGGTGGATACCCTGGACGGCTTCCAAACCCTTGAGGAAACGGTCGCGCACCGTGGTGTCCGCCAGGTTCCCTCTGTCGTTCTGGACAGTGACGAAGTCGTCGCCGGCCTGCAAGCCCATGCGGGCAAACCGGTCCTCGCTGTCGATGCTGTTGAAGAAGTCAGCACGTCGCAGGAACGTGTACAAGCCCCTCAGCTGTTCAGCCTGCTTCTGCGCGTCTCGGGTCGTACGGGCTTTCTGTAGGTAACTTTTGGGATCCCCGGGAGGAAACCGGCCGGCTGTGTCTGGATCGAGACGGTCGTCAACCTGGCGACGAGAGACCTTGCCCGGGTCCAGCTTGCGCAGCGTGAGGAACGCAGGAACACGATGACGCTGTTGCTGGGTCAACTGGTCACCGAAGAGCGCCTGATGGTATAGGTGGGGTGCTTGCCACAACCTGTTCGAGTGCGACCGCTGGTACTTGGCGTGGACGTTCTCACAGGACAACCCACCAGTGATCATGTAACTGGTCACCGAGAGCGCCTGACGAGTCGTAACAACGGCTCCGGCGCGCTCGGCGGCAGCGAATAGCTCTCGGACCGCGGCCCGGCGCTGAGGCCCGTGAGTGGCATCGTTCAACTCGTTCCGGTTGGCCAGAATCGGGCAGACCTCACGTGCATCACACGTCTCACAGGCCTTCCATCGCGACCATTGCGGGGTCGTCCACTGCCTCAGAACCCAAGGGACGAACCCGCCAGTGCGACTGTCAGCCGCTACGGACTGGTAGTTGAGGTTGATGACAGTGACTGCGCCCTCGGGGTCGCTGACCTGCCCACGAGCAATGCCATCTGTGAGGGTCTTCACCAAAATCTTGGCGCGACCGGTGCCGCCGCGGTCGAGGTTGTCGTCTTCGGCAACGCACTTACGCAGCTGGCCCTCGTTTGCGCAGATGATCGCGACCCCCTTGTCCGGGGGGTCAAGCAGCTCCACGAGCTTGCTGGCGCCCGCCTGAAGGCTTAGCTCGCTGAGGTCCCTGAGGATGTACAGCGGGCGCCCACTACGGGTCAGGGCAACAGGGCGGCCGGCGTCACCGTCCTTGAGCAACTCGTTGAAGACTGTCCTTCGGACATCTGATGGGACTGTTTCGCCACCCATCCTCAGCTCGGCCAGCAGGTTGGCGCACAGGCTCGTCTTGCCGTGCCCGGCGTCCCCGGTGAGGACGATGGTCTTCGTAGTTGGTTGCTCGATGGCGCTCACCAGGTACTCCAGCGTCACGACTGGGTACGGTGACTGCGTCCGGTCCGCCTGGTCCGCCTGCTCGTAAATCATCTCCGAGGCGTCGACGTCGAACGGCTGATAGCGACGTATCCGTTGGACGTGTTTGTTGACCTCTAGCGGCATGCTGCTGTCCTTCGTCGACCGGGCCGGGCGCGCTGAAGAATTTTAGCTGGCAGCGTTGCTGACGGTAGATCAAATGCGTTGCCAGGCGCTGAAGTACGCCTGCCTCGCCAGCGGGGGAGTGGGTGAGGCCCGTGAGAGTCCCGGATCGCTGTGGTTGGCGCTGAGGCGCTCGACGCTGACCGCGGTTCGTTCAGGACCGGCCGCGTGCGGGACCTACTGACGCCGCGGGGTAGCAACGGTGCCGCAGGTGATGGCCGATGACGAGATGGTTCAGGGTGCTCGTGATGCTGGTACACGGGGCCTAGAAGCGTCGTGATCGGCACGCCAGGCGCCACTGACCTACCGGTCTACCGCGCGCCGTTCATCCTTGATCGAGTACCATGACCGCTCGTTCCGCCGGTTCGACAGGCAAGGGCAGATGGGGGGCACGAGTGGGTAATCAGTACCCCCTGCAGGCTAAGCGGCGGCCGAAGTTTGAGGAGGGCGTCGGCTCCCTGCGAGTCGTGGACCTCTTCGCGGGCTGCGGTGGCCTCACGCTGGGTATTGCCCAGGCAGCCCACAAGCGTGACGTCTCGCTTGACGTTCGTCTCGCAGTTGACTTCGAGGCAGCTCCCACCAAGGTCTTCAAGGCCAACTTTCCCAAGGCCAACGTGCAAGAGGGAAGCGTTGAGTCCTACTTCGACGGCGACCTCGGCGCCTCGTTGACTGCTCAGGAGCTTGCGACGCGGTCCACGGTGGGTGAGGTCGGACTCTTGATCGGCGGACCGCCGTGCCAGGGGCACAGTAACCTCAATAATCACACTCGCCGAGATGATCCCAAGAACCGGCTGTACCTGCGTATGGCTCGTGCCGCAGAGGTGCTGCGCCCTCGCGCGGTCGTCATTGAGAACGTGCTGGCTGTCGTCAATGACAAGCAGCAGGTGGTCTCCCGCGCCATCGTTCACCTTAGAAAGCTTGGATATGACGTTGCCACCAGCCGTATCGACCTGCTGAAGCTCGGGGTCGCCCAGACGCGCAAACGTCACATACTGCTGGCCATCCGCGAAGACGCCCTACCTTTTGGCTTTTCGGCTGCCGACCTGCTGCAGGTCGAAGATCACAAAGCCGCACCTCATGACTTGCGTTGGGCGATCGGGGACCTGCTCGACGTCCGACCGAAGTCATTCTTCGATGAGGCTGCCGTACCCAACGCGGATAACCAGCGACGTATGAAGTATCTCTTCGAGAACGACGCGTACAACCTGCCGAACGAAGAACGCCCTGAGTGTCATCAGGGCGAGCATAATTACACCTCGATGTATGGCCGTTTGTGGTGGGACCGTCCGGCTCAGACTATTACCAGCGGTTTCGCTACGATGGGTCGCGGACGCTTTGTCCACCCTGAAGTTCCGCGGTGTCTGACCGCCCACGAAGCCGCGCGCGTCCAGGGTTTCCCGGACTATTTCAAGTTCGTCGATGAAAGGGTCAAACCTCGCTACGAGCTGACTCGCACCGAAGTTCAGGTCATCATCGGCAACGCTGTACCCCCACCCCTCACAGAAGCGCTGACCTCCAAGCTCTTCGACGCTGAGGTACTGCTGGTGAAGGACGAGGCTTCCCAGCAGCTTGAGGACGACTTCGCTGCCGCTGCCGCAGTCGACCTCGCCTGCTGAGCCTGCAAAGGGTTGTTTCCACCCGAGGGCACTTGAGGTAGGCGAATGGCCAGCTGGTGGCCCATTAGAGTAGACACTCAGCGCTTGCCGTGTGTGCCCTAGCCGTTACCCTCCAACAGGTCGGCGAAGTTCCCAAGGCCGTGCTCCTTGAGATATGGCAGAAAAACATGCCGAGGCGGCTGCACGCTGCGATAGGGGTTGGCGCACGGTCCGTTGTAGAGGGCTCCTCCTGGAGCTGTGGACAACCCACCTGCCGGACCTGTGGAGAGTCCGCCCCTGGGGCCAGTCGAGAGGCCACCCCCGGACCGGTAGAGAGGCCGCCGCCGGGTCCGGTAGACAACCCTCCTCCTGGACCCGTTGACATCCCTCCGCCGGGTCCGGTGGACATGCTTCCCCCTGGTCCTGTTTCGTTCCTGTATGGCAGCAGCCAACTTGGCGCGACTGCAACTGTGATCATTGCTGCTCCCTATCGCGCATTAGTTCGAGGGGGTACGCCCTCGGGCATCTTGTGACATATCCAGTACAGGGCGACCATCACGTTGCGTATCGTCTGTCTCATGGCAAGCAGAGCTTGTGGTTGGTGTGGCACCTCGCACACATGACGCTGGTGGCTCCGGTCATTGAGCTTCCCAGCGAACACACGGCAAAAGGTTTGAACACAGGCATCCCCTTCGCAGGCTTTCCTGCTGCTTGCTAGGCAGGAATTCGGCTACATGGCTCTTGAATACTCTGGAAAGAATCTTTTGTAAAGCGAAAGGTAGATCCATGGGGAATGGCGGCAAGCGAGGTCGGAAGCGTGGCAATCCCATTCCTCCGGAAGAAGTAATCGAAATTGCTGAACTTCCGTATGGAGTTATGGTCCGACAGGGGCGTTTTATTGAGACACATGGAACGCGCAGTCAGGCTGAGATGGAAGAGCTCGTTGACTATCTCGCCGGACCATATGCTTCAGAGCTTGATAAAGAAAGAGAAAGGTCGAGTGCCCGCCTGGATGAGATTCTCACTGCGACCGATCCGCTCGATCTGATTTGTCGAGCTTCGCTGACATACGCCCAAATCGATCCAGCGACCTTTCGGGAGTCCGAGAACGATCAGCTCCCGTCTCACATCGAATTCCTTGCCCTGCGGGCACTCCCATATGTAGACGGCTCATCGCAGGTGGAATCGAAAGGTGACCCGCTGGAGACGGCGATTCTCACTGGCGAAGCTATCAAACTGGCTCGCGAACTCTTTGACGCCACCGGCGAGATCACCCTTTTCCGAGCACTGAAAGACGTCCGCGGAAAAGAGAATGATATCGAGGATGAGTATATCTTGAGGACTCGTATTGAATCAATGAGCGTAAGGGGGGCGGGTTACCCTGAACATCTCACGAAGATACTTCTCGGTTGCTTCACTGGATTTGACGACGAATGCCGACAGCTTTTGGGTTATACGGCAGCGGAAGCAGTCGCAGTCGTTCACGAGATTCACAATATCGTCGAAGCGAGAGTTCATCCGCTTCGCAGGGAGGCTGCCGATAGTTTTGGCCCCCTATCCCTCTTGTTGAAGAAGCAGCGAAGGAAAGGGAATGGCCCCTTCCCCAGGTGGCTAGTCAAGGCCTCACCTACAGAGGGCAAGAACTATCTATCCATGCTTGTCACCGCTCAAGCATTGGCGGAATCGCGTGCCTTGTGCACCGTTCTTCCATCTGAGCTTTCATCAACATTGTCGATCTCTGTTGAGTCAGTAGAGTCAATTCTGGATTCATTCGCCTGTGACCCTGCGGAATATAACGATGAGCGGCACAAGTATCCTGCCGGTGCCCATCCCCTTACTGAACGACCAGTTCTAAAGACCGATCAAGGGTATATCCTTCCTGTACCGGCTGCAATGTTTGAAGCGCTCAGGCCGAGGATGGAGGACTTGCTGAGAAATGCGGCAAGAGGGAAGCTGTGGGAGAGGTATTTGGCGGCCCGGGGTAAATACCTAGTCCGTGAGGCTGTCGATCTAATTTCAAGCGCTCTTCCTGGATCTTCCAAACATTACGAGACTCCATGGAAATCGTCAGTAACGCAGAGTGACCTGGATGGCCTCGTATCTTCTGATGACGTTTCCTTTCGCATCCAAGGAAAGGCCGGACGTCTCCACGCGGCCGCCCGGCGGGGTGCACCGGGGAGAATGAAGAAGAACATTGAAGAGCTGATCGAATCAGCGGCATCGCAGCACAAAGCACTAGCTGATGCCCTTCGAGACGAAGGCCCCGAAGCCATCGGGCTCGGGAAGTGCTCCGATGCGTTGCGTAAGAGGTTCCAATTTGAAGTTATCGTGACCCTTGATGACGTAACCGTATGGGCAACTGACACTCATCAGTTGGTTCAGCATGGGAACCTGTCGGAGGATCGACCGATCCCATGGGTCCTTTCCTTGGCTGACCTCATGGTGGTAACGGATCTTCTGCACGGCAGCCTGCTACCGCATTATGTCATTAGGCGACAGCGTTTGGAGAAGCAGGCGTTTGTGTCGGCGCACGATGAATTGGATTGGGTTGGACATTATCTTAAGGAAGGTCTCTTCTTCGACAGATTTCTCGTCGATGGACCCGCCAGGATGCGACTCCTCAGCTACACCGATCCCATTGATTCTTGGTATCTAACCAGAGATCTTGACGGATTTACTCATGTGGAAAAGCCTTCTCCCGAAATTCCAGAGGAGCTATTCAATCTATTGAGTCGCCTGGAGGAGGTCCGTCCGGATCATTGGATTACGGCATCTCTCGCCCTTATCGATGGAGATGAAGCGGCTTGGGGTGAATGGAATACTTTCCTTGTCCGAGCGAAAAATAGGGTTCAGGCAGTAGGTTGGTCGAATGCTACTCAGGTCTATAACGGTAGGCTTGGCGTAACTGTCTACATTAATCAAAGAATTGTTCAAACAGGTAGGCTTCGCCGTGAAATTAAAGAGTACTCGCATCGAAAAAAAGAAGAAATGGGGCTACCCAGCTGGGTGTCCATTGGAGACGCCGGCGGCCGTCGCCTCGTCGTAGATGTGATCGAAAATTCGGACGGTGATGGCCTTGAGCGTGCATTCACGCATTCGGCGTTGCCTGCCTCGACGTAGGGCGGGATTTGGGTATGGACGAGAGTCAAGGTCGGTGTAGCGGCTTTGGGGTGGCGCTGCTTTGGCGCGAGTGATCATGGCCCCGTAAGCTTCCGGCGCGTCGGGCAGTCTGTGGACCTGCCCGGTAAAGCACGACGTGGGGGCCATGATCTTCGAGGCTCGCGCCAAAGTGGCTCCGTAAAGCCGTGGAGCCGACCGCCCCAGCCACGATGTACCCCTTCTCTAACGCCAGGCGGCTGCATGCTTTGAGCGCGGAACGGGCGCCGGCCGGGCTGGAGCGGGGCGGAGACAGGAGCGCAGGCCCGGCCGGGGGCCGGGCCGCGCGCGGGGAGCGGAGCGAGCCGCCTTGAACCCGTGAAGAAGGTTGTTACTCAGCTATCGGCAGCGTTCGGGTTTGTGGGACGGCCAGGTCAGAACGGCGGTTCTTCGCTGCAACCCGCGTCAGCGCCCGGATACCGCGTGCGGTGGTCCGGTACAAGGTCGGTGCTGCAGAACCAGAAGGGGTCGCACTGGCCTTCGAGCCCCGTTGAGTCCTCGCCCCATGCGTCGAGAGCGTCGATGGCTCGCTCCCGGTACTGCCACAGTTCGCTGGTTCCGAGGATCTGCCGGATCAGGGGGACCAGTGCTGCTTGGTGATGACGCACCCTGGGATCGTCCAGGAGTGGGATGCACGCTGCGATGGCTGCTTCGCGTACATGACGGTCGCTGTCATCGGTGTACGCGAAGGCGGCTGAGAAGAGCAGCGGCCGGATATCGCGTACGGCAACGGCCGACGGATAGTCGTCGAGAGGAAATCCGTGCTCGCTGTCGATGATGTAGGCCGCGTCAGTGACGTCGTTGGCGACGGAGTCGATCCAACCCAGTAGTTCGGCGCGCATGTTGCCTGGGAAGGACCAGCGGTCTTTGTCGACGGAACATGTCGTCCGTGGGTCGGAAAGGATCGCGGCCACGTACAGGGCTGTGGGCGCTGTCGCCTCGTAGAGAGTGTTCTGATGGTGCACGACGTGATGGATGTCGCCCAGCGCCTTGGTTCTCACCGCCTGGTTCGGGTCCAGGAGCGCGACCAGCACCTTCGGTACGTCTTCGGCCGGCCCGTAAGCGTGATTCAACTCTGCCCAATTGGTTCGGGTGAGCGTCTCCTGTGGGGCGGGGAGAGCGCCGGGAGAAGAGAGCTTGTGGATGTCTGTCATCTGATCCGCCACAGGGGCGCTGCGTACTGCTGAGGGCGGCGGGCGATGAGGAGTTGGCGCAGACCGTCGCGATGGGAGCCGCTGAGGCTCAGTACCTCTGTGAGGTGACGAAAGGTCGTGTGAGTGATTCCGCGGCCCCGGGCTTCGGTCTCGAACTCGTCGAGTTGGGACAGAACAGAGTCGGCATCGAGCCCCGCATCTGCCTGGTCCTTCAACCACCCGGCTTTGTTGCGCTCGTAGTCGATCTCCGAGTAGCCGCAGATCTCGCGGCTGTAAGCCTCCACCTCGTCCAGAGTTTCAGTCGTCAAGACTGCACGGGCTAGCTCGTTCCGGCTCAACGCCTCGTCCAAGTCGACCTGGTGGACTGTCGGGCTCTCGTCTGTGAGAGGTACGGGCAATCCTGCGTCGCGGACTTCGCATGTACCGCGTACACCCTGGGCCGTCGCCGCGAGCATCCCGGTTGCCTCGGACGGGTGCCATTCCAGTACCGGGCTGACCGACTCGACGTCCTTCGCGGTGAAGGTGTGGATGAGCGGGCCGAGCATGCCGCGTACGTCGTCGAGCGGCAGTTCACCGTCCAGTCCGGGTCCTGCGACCAAGAGCCGCACGGGGGCGTTCACTTGGCAACATGCCGCGAGCGTAAGAGCGTCTGCTAGCGGGCTCTTCAGAGTCGGCTCGTCGCCTCGGGCGAGGATGTCGCCGCCCACATCCAGGAGATCGATGGAGTCAGGGGAAAGGTGGCTGACGAGTTCTTCGAGTTGGCGGGTGACGCCCTCGGCGCCGTGATGCGGGTCGATGAGGGCGAAGGTGTGCGGGAGTTCAGCCGCAAGCCGGGGGAGTGTCGAGCCCGCTGGAGCAATCGGCCGGGAATCTGCCGGCACCGCCCAGACCGCCGGGGTGAGCTGCTCAAGGCCGGTGAAGTTGTCCGGTCCCCGCGGGCCCGGTACCGGATCGACGAGCAAGCGGTCCCACGCGTACGTGAGGATCACCGCCTGGTCCTCGTCGCCGTAGAGGGCGGCGTGAAGCATTGCGGCGGCGACTGCGTCGCCCCCTCCTCCTGCTGCGACGATCAACCGCTTCATGCGGCCAGCGTACGGGGTACGGGGTTGACCACTCACCCTATAGTGGCTAGAGGCCATAGCCACTTGGACGAGGAGGGCGAATGCCTCAGATTGAGGAGGCCCAGCCGAAGTATCTCCAGATCGCGCACTTCATCCGCGATCAGATTCTTCGGGGAGACCTGAGGCCGGGGGATGAGGTGCCCTCGGAGCGGCAGTTGGCGGCGGACTGGAAGGTGTCCCGGCCAACGGCTGCACGGTCGTTGGAAGCGCTGAGCCATCAGGGGCTCGTCGAGAAGCGTCAGGGATCGGGCACTTATGTGCGCAGCCTGGAGGTCAACCGGCGGGCGCGTGAGCTGTACGGCCGGGCCCGGCAGACCGGGAAGATCTACACGCCTGGTGAGTACGCGGTGATCACGTCGGCCGGTTGGCTGGATGCGCCGGATCACGTCGCCGAGGCCTTGGGCCTGGTCAAGGACCGTCGGGCCGTGCACCGGCGGAGGGTGACCAACAACCAGGACGGGCCGATCACGCTGTCCACTTCGTGGTTCGCTCCTGACGTTGCCGAGCGCGCGCCCAAGCTTCTGGATCCTGAGCGGATTCAGCAAGGGACGCTGATGTACGTCGAGAACATGACGGGGCGCCAGGGTAGCTATGCCGAGGACCGCATGTGTGCTCGGGGCGCCACCGACGAGGAGGCGGCGGACCTGCAACTGGCTCCTGATGAGGCTGTCCTGATCGTTCATCACGTCGTCTTCGACCTCCAGGACCGGCCGTTGGAGTTCGCCGAAGCCACCTATCCCCCGCATCGTTGGGCCTTCGAGCAGGGCTACCCGCTGACCTGATGACTCGTCAGTTATGTCGAACTGCTTGCGTAGTCCAAGTGGCTAATGCCACTATCCACCAAGTGGCTAAGGCCACTTGGATCGGAAGGGGGCACGGCGTGACGAGTCAGCGGCCGGACAAGAGTGCGCGGTTAGCTTGCCGGGGATGCCGAGGGCGTGGTTGGAAGCGCGTCGGCTCCCGTACGGCTCTGGCGCTCTCCGTAGCCAACGACCGCGTTCGTGCCACATCGAAACGGCGCTGCCTCGACTGTGACGGCAGCGGCAAGGAGTGAGCGCGGATGGATGACGCCACCGACGGCCGTCGCGGATTCGGTACCGCACGACTCGGAGCGATGATCCTGTTTCCGGCGCCGGAGTCGGTCCCCCGAGCCCGACGATGGTTCCGGAAGCTCATTGCCCCGTACAACCCGGCCTGCTCGATCGAAGACTGCACGCTGATGGTCTCCGAGCTGGTCACCAATGCCGTTCTCTATGGACGGGCGGATGAGCTCTGGTGGGTGCGCCTTGAGTGGTACCGCGTGGAGACGTCGCTTCGGATCGAAGTGCACAACCCCGGCTTCCCGGCGAACGTGCGGCTGCGGCGTCCAGAGGCCAACGACGCGCACGGACGGGGCCTGTTGCTCGTCGACTCCATCGCTGAGTCGTGGCACTCCGGGCCCAGTCGATTCGGTGGGACGGTGGTGTCCGCCGTCGTGGCTGACGCCTGGCCGACGAATGAAGGCTTCGGCTACGTCCTACTGTGAGTGTGTAAGTTTCGCTAGTCTGGTTGACCAGTTGACTTGGCCAATCTCGACGGGCGGCGTTCATGGCGTATGAAGTGGAGCCACCGAAGTACGTGCGTCTCGCTCAGACCATCCAAGGTCGCATCGAGGACGGCACGTACCCGCCCGGTACGCGGGTGCCCAGTGAGAACCAACTGGTGCAGGCTTTCGGGATGTCACGCCCCACCGTCGTGCGGGCGCTGGAGCTGCTGAAGCGTGACGGCTGGCTGGAGTCCCGGCAGGGATTCGGCACCATCGTGCGGGGGCGCCCCGAGGTCGTCGAGCAGCAGGACCGCCGCGGTCGAGCCGCGCTGAAGCGTGACGAGTCGCAGACGCCGGGCCGCCTGATCGAGGTCGGCCACGTGCCCGTTCCCTCTCGCGTTGCCTCCGCCCTCGGGCTGCCCAAGCGGGCGAAGGTTCTCGTGCGTCGGTTCCTGGTCGAGGAGGACGGCGAAGCTGTCGAGCTGGTCTCGTCCTACTTCCCCGCCGGCCTGGTCGACGGAACCGAGTTGGAGTCGCCCGAAGCGCTGAGCGGCAGCGTCCGCGAGCACCTTGAGGCGCGGAAGAAGGTGCGCTTCGACTATGTGACGGAACGCGTCTCGGCGAGACTGCCCGACGGCGGAGAAGCTGAACTTCTGGAGCTCCCTGAGGGGGTTCCCGTTCTCAGCGTGCTGGTCATCGCCTGCGACACCTCGGGGCAAGCCTTGCAGGTCGTCGATGTGCTGCTGCCTGCCGACCGGCAAGAGCTGGAAGACACCTACCGGCTGAACTGAGCGTTGTTCGGGGCGAGTTGCTCTTGACAGCCACTTGACAAGTCAAGTTAGCAACCTTAACTTCGAACTTGCTAAGTCAACTTGTCAGGTGGCGAGTTGATCGACTCAGAAGGAGAAATTCCTGTGCGTGTGATCCGCGTTGACGCCTCGTCCGCCACGATCCTGCTCACCGAAGCGCCGGCGCCGAAGGTGCGCGACCGGCAGACCGGCGAGATCGCCAAGGATGCTGTGAGCGGCGAGGCGCTGATGACTGTCGGCGTCGTCTTCATCGACGAGGGCGATTCGTCTCTGATCCAGGTCACCATCCCCGAGAGCGGTGTGACCGACGGACTTGCCGTCGGCGCCCCGGTATCGCTTCCGGGGCTGATTGCCCGGCCCTGGGAGAGCGTGTTCAACGGGCAGCAGCGGCACGGCATTGCCTACCGGGCCACCGCCGTTGCACCTGGTGCCTTCCCGATGGCTGAGGCGGTCTGATCGACGTGACCGACCTCGTGACGTGGGCCGAGCTGGGCGGGTCGCTCGCCGCGATAGGCGGCGCGGCCTACGCCCGGCACGCCTACCCGGCGGCGTACTGGTCCACGGTCGGGCTGCCGATCTCGGTGGCACGGCTGCTGGCCTCGTACACCTCGACCATGGATGCCTGCGGCCTCACGGTCGAACCGCCCAGGTGGCGGGCTCTGGCCGTCAGGGCGACGACCCGCCGGGAGGTACGGCCCGTGCCTCCCCGCCGGGGACTGATCCGCCCCACCTCGACGGGCCTTCGGGTTCGGCTGCGGTTGGCTCCGGGGCAGGAACCGGCGGACGTCGCCGCCTCGGCGGAACGCCTTCGCCACGCTTGGGGCGTGCACGCCGTGTACGTACGCGACATCAAGCCCGGTGTCGTCGAACTGCGGCTCGTCGGCTTCGACGTACTGCGCAAGGTGCGGATGCCTCGCCGGACAGCCGGTGATCACCTGCGGGTTCCGGTGGCTCTACGAGAGGACGCCACGGCGTTTGTACGTGACTACCGAGCCGTACCGCATGAACTCGTCCTCGGCGCCACGCTGTCCGGCAAATCCATGTACCTGCGGAACCTGCTCACCAAGCTGGCGGCTCAGCCGGTCGCTCTGGTCGGCATCGACTGCAAGCGCGGCGTCGAGCTGGCGCCGTTCGCCGCCCGGTTCTCCGCGCTGGCGACCGACCCCGATCAGGCGGCCGAGCTGTTGCCCGTGCTCGTCAAGGAAATGGAGGACCGCTACGACCTGATCAAAGCCCGGCAGGGCATCGCGCCCGGCACCCCGGAAGAAGAGATCACTTCGGATATCTGGGGTCTGCCGGAAGACGAACGCCCCGCTCCCATCGTGATGTTCATCGATGAGGTGGCCGAACTCTTCCTCGTCAGCGCGCGCAAGGAGGAGGAGCGGAGAGACGAGATGGTCACCCAGCTCATCCGGCTCGCCCAACTCGGCCGCGCCGCCGGGATCTACCTGGAGGTCTGCGGACAGCGGTTCGGTGCCGAACTGGGCAAGGGAGCGACCATGCTCCGCGCCCAGCTCACCGGCCGCGTCTGCCACCGCGTCAACGACGAAGCCTCCGCGAAGATGGCGCTCGGCGACATCGCCCCCGAGGCGGTCTACGCGGCCTGCGCCATTGCCGCCGAGCTGCCCGGACTGGCCGTCGTCGGCGACACCTCCGGCGGCTGGTCGCGCATCCGTACCCCGTATCTGTCCCTATCCGATGCTGCGGCCACGTGCCGTGAGGTGGCACACCTCGCCCCGGATGTTCCGGCGCTCGTGCCCTTCCGCCCGTATGTCCCGCCTGCGCCCGTGAAGGACTCCGGGCTGGTGACCGCCCCGCTTCCCGTCGCCGAGTAGCAACCCCCGATCCAACGGCCGGCGCGGCCGTCCCGCGCCAAGTCCCTACCCCCTCCATGCCCGAAGAAGGGAGAGCGGTCTCCATGTGCCCCAACTGCGAGGACTTCGCCCGCACCGTCCTACTGCTCGGCCAACTCGCCCTGTATGCCGACGTGCTTGGCGCTGACGAGGACTTCATCGAGGCTCTGGGACCGTCGCTTGCGGCGTCTCTGCCTGACCCGCCGCCCGGTGTCTTCCCGCCCGGCTACGACCCCGACGACGGCCCGGACTACCCCGGCACGGCGTTCTGATGGCTCGCTCCGCCGTCCGAGTGGACGCGGTCCTGGTCCAGGCCGTCATCGCTGGAGCCCTGTCCTTCGCTCACCTGCATGACCTGGCTGCCGCTGCCGGACAGGGCGGCTGGAAGGCATGGGCCTACCCGATCAGCGTGGACCTGCTCCTGGTGGCCGCGTGGCGGCGGCTCCGCTCCGGCGGGACCAAGACGGCTGCCTGGTGCTGGTTCCTCGTCGCGCTGACCGCGTCACTCGGGGCGAACATCGCCACGGCCGGGCTGCTCGACCTGGGCGCCGTACCGGCCTGGCTGCGCATCCTCGTCGCCGGATGGCCGGCCGTCGCTTTCCTCGGCGGAACGCTGCTCGTGCACGGATCTCCGGAGCCGGAAGCCGCACCGGGCCCAGATGAGAAGCCGACTGCCCAGGATGAGGCCCCGGCGCCCTCCTCCGCACCTCAACTACCCGCTGCTGCACCGGAGTCAGTTCCGCCTCCGGCAACCAAGGTCCCGCCCGCTCTGGTCGCCCACGCGCGCAAGGTCGCCGACGACCACCGCGCCCGAACTGGAACTCCCATCGACACCTCGACGCTTCGCGCCCGGCTCGGCATCCCGCTGCCGCTCGCCGAAGCCATCGCCGACCAACTCGCCTGACCCGGAGGAACTTTCCGCATGCGCCCGTCCACGCTCCGCGCGCTGAAACGCGCCGCCGAGCTGACTCGACAGAACCGCCTCACCGAAGCCGTGCTGATCGCCGAGCCCGTGATCATCGCCGCCGACAGCTACGAGGGCGACGAGATCTTGCGCTGGCTGGCCGACCACGTCACCGACTTCACCGGCGAAACCGAGGCCAAGCCCGACAAGGAGACGCCCTGATGACCGCCAACCCCCGCTTCCGCAAGGTCGTCCGCATCGGCCCCGTCCAGGTCGCCACGTACTACGACCAACGCGGCCGCGAGAAGCACACCGCCGCCTGCACTGCCCCGCGCTGCGGCTTCTCCACCGAATACGACAGCCGCCCGGCCGCCGAGTTGGCCGCCCGCACACACCGTTGCCGCGCTCGCTGAGGAGACCCCGTGACCGTCTCGTTCCCGCTCGTCTTCGTCCTGGGTGTCATCGCCTGGGCCGCGATCAAGTTCCTCGGCATCCGCCTCTGGGTGGCCGTCGTGATCGCTCTGTTCGGCTTCTGGCTCTCGTTCACCTTCCTCGCCCCCGCCATCGAGTCCGGCACGCGTTCCGGAGTCGACGTCGTCAACGGCACCGACAAGTGACAAGGAGGTCCACCATGTTCCGCCCCAAGCTTCCCGACGTCCCGACCCTGCCGACGGCATCCGTCGTGCCTCAGCAAACGCACGTCCCGGTGCCCTCCGCGGGCCGGTCGCTCACGCCCTACGCGGGCGCAGTCGCCGCCGTGGTCGTCGTCGGCGTCGTGCTCACCGCGCTCCTGGCGGCCGTCGCCATCACGGCCATTTCGGTCGCCATCGCCGCCGTGGTCCTGCGCTCGCTCGTCAACGGCGCCAACAGGCGCTGACCGGCCGCCGGGGCGGCAACAACGCCGCCAAGCATCCCGCCGCCCCGGGGCCGTCCCTCCCAACCGCCGAAACAGCCGAAAGGAACTCCCATCATCACCCGGCAGACTCCGCCCCCACTGGCGGAACTCTCCATGTTGGCCTCCCTCGGCACCATGCCCGAGCTGGGCCGTCAACTCTCCGGCCTGGGCGGCTGCACTCACCCCGTCCGCCTCGACGGCCACCGCACGGTGTACGCGGTCGACAAGACGACCGGCGAGATCGGTGCAGTCCTGCACCACCTCGACTCCGCCACGCTCCCCGCCGGTCAGCTTCTGGTCCGCTGCAACAACCGCCGCGCGACCCGTTGCGCCGCCTGCGCCGAGACCTACCGCCGCGACACCTACCACCTGATCACCGCCGGACTGCGCGGCGGCAAGGGCGCCTCGGAACAGGTCGCGACACACCCCCGCGTCTTCGCAACCCTGACCGCCCCGAGCTTCGGCCCGGTCCACAACCGCCCGAACGGCGGCCGGGATTGCCGCTGCGGCACCCGGCACGACGAGAACGATCCTGCCCTGGGCACACCACTCGACCCGGACACCTACGACTACGAAGCAGCCGTGCTCTGGAACGCGCATGCCGGTGCCCTGTGGCGGCGCTTCTCGATCTACCTCCGCCGAGAGGTGGCCAAGCGCGCCGGCCTCACCCAACGAGCCTTCCTCGACCACGCCCGCATCTCCTTCGCGAAAGTGGCCGAGTACCAAAAGCGCGGCGCGGTCCACTTCCACGCGGTCATCCGCCTGGACGGCCCGGAGGGAGGAGACACCGCACCCCCAGTCTGGGCTTCGACCGGGCTGCTCACCGACGCCATCCAAGCCGCAGTCGCTGCCACGCGTATCGCCGGACCCCAGATCGACGGCCGGTCTCACCGCTTCGTCTTCGGCCGTCAGCTCGACGTACGCCCGATCCGCTCCGCCGACTTCGACGGCGGCCAGGAGCTGACCGAGCGGGCTGTAGCGGCGTACATCGCCAAGTACGCGACCAAGGGCGCAGAGACGGCGACGGGCACCCTGGATCGCCCGATCCGCTTCCTCGCCGAACTGGCTCAGGCCCGGATCAGTGACCACGCCCGGCGCATGATCCGAACCGCCTGGACCCTCGGCGCGCGCCCCGAGCTGGCAGACCTGCGCCTGCGGGCCTGGGCTCACATGCTCGGCTTCCGCGGCCACTTCTCCACCAAGTCCCGCCGCTACTCGACCACTCTCGGCGCCCTCCGCGACGCCCGCGCCGAATGGCGCCGTGCCCAAGCCGCACCGCCTGTCCCACAGGACGGCGAAACCACGCTCGTCCTCGCCCACTGGGTGTTCGCCGGAACAGGTCTCAGCGCTGCCGAGACCTGGCTCGCGGCTTCCCTCGAACCCGCGCGCGGAACGGAAGGAGAACCCACCACATGACTACGGCCTCGTCCGAACTGCTCACCGTTCCTGAGGTCATGGCCCGGCTCAAGCTCGGCCGCACCAAGGTCTACGACCTGATCCGCACCCGGCGCCTGGTCTCCATCAAGGTCGACGGCTGCCGCCGCATCCCGGACACCGCTGTACGCGCCTTCATCCGAGGCCAGATGGGAGAGGCGGCCTGATGACGAAGCGCCGTAGCCGCGGTGACGGCGGCCTGCACTGGGACGAGAAGAGACAGCGTTGGATCGCCACGGCGAACCTCGGCTTCGATCCAAGCGGCAAGCGAATCGTGAAGCGGGGGAGTGGCAAGACCAAGACAGAGGCGAAGAACAAGCTCAAGGAAGTACTGCGGGATCACGAAGATGGCCTCGCCATCGCACCCACCAACTACACGGTCAAAGACGCGGTGACGGACTGGCTCACGTACGGCCTGGCCGGCCTCGACCCCAGCACCGTCGAGACCACAACCCTCCTGAGCCAGAAGCACGTCATCCCGTCGCTCGGCGCTCGCAAGCTCCGTGACCTCAGCGCGGAGGACGTAGACCGCTGGCTGGCCACCAAGGCGAAGACGCTCAGCACGCGCACACTCCAGGGCCTTCACTCCTGCCTGAACCGCTCGGTCAAACGGGCCATGGCGCGAGACAAAGTGAAGCGCAACGTCGTCGAGCTGTGCTCGGTGCCTCAAGGCCAGGCCGGTCGCCCGTCCAAGGCGCTCACCTTCGCCCAAGCTGAGGCTGTGCTCAAAGGGGCCGAAGGAACCTCGATGTACGCGTACATCGTCGTCGCGCTGCTGACCGGGGCCCGGACCGAAGAACTACGCGCCCTCACCTGGGACCACGTCTTCCTGAAGGGCCGTCCAGAGTTCGATCCGCCGCAGCCTCCACACATCGCCGTGTGGCGCTCAGTTAGGCGGAGCGGGGACACCAAGACCCGGAAGTCCCGGCGCACCCTCGCCCTGCCGGCGCGCTGCGTCGAAGCTCTCTGGCAGCAGTTCGAAGACCAGGGCTGGGATCGGCTCGCCGCGGAAGACGCCTGGGAGGAACACGGCCTCGTCTTCTCTTCGGCCGTTGGCAAGCCGCTCGACGCTGCCAACGTCCGCCGCGCCTTCCGCCAAGCACTGAAGGATGTCGACGGGGTCGACGCTGCGGAGTGGACTCCCCGGGAGCTCCGGCACAGCTTCGTGTCGTTGCTCTCTGACCGGGGTGTCCCGCTGGAGGAGATCTCCCGGCTCGTCGGGCACTCCGGTACGGCGGTTACCGAGGAGGTCTATCGGAAGCAGATTCGCCCCGTGATCCAGACCGGCGCCGTGGTCATGGACGGCATCTTTGAGCGCGGCCCAAAGCGGTAGTCACGCAGATAGACACGCATGCAGAAACAGGTGAGGCACCTACGGAAATCCGTAGGTGCCTCACCTGCTGTTTTGGCTGTCGGGGTGGCGGGATTTGAACCCACGACCTCTTCGTCCCGAACGAAGCGCGCTGCCAAGCTGCGCTACACCCCGATGTCGCTGCTTGTCCTGCTTGTCGCGGCGACGACGTTTACTTTAGCCCACTGGTGGCTGGAGACGAAATCCGGTTTTCGCGCGGTGGTGGGCGCGGTGGCGGAGGGGGTTCGGGCGGGCGTGGTCGAGGGCTACGAGGAGGACGGCGAGGGCGTAGAAGGAGAGGCCGAGGAGGAGGGCGTTGCCGAGGACGCTCTTGTAGCCGTGGAGGTCGACGTCGAGGAAGGCGTAGAGGTAGCGGGCCTGGGTGCCGGGGAGGAGCAGTTCGCCTCGGATGAAGGAGAAGGCGAGGTAGGCCATGGGGTAGAGGAGCCACGTCGCCGCCTGGCGGAGGTGGAGGCGGCCGGGTGCGGTCAGGAACAGCCAGTCCACGAGCGCCGCGGCCGGGAGCGCCGTGTGCAGGACGTGGCTCGCCAGGGACTGCCAGCCGGTCGGGGCCGTCGTTCCGCCCGTCATCGAGAACGGGGTCGTCGCGTCGGCCAGGAGCAGGTGGTACACCGAGCCCGCGAGTAGGACGTAGAGCAGCGTCGCACCCGTCAGCGCGGCCGGCAGCGGGCGGCGGGCGCTCCACGCGCGCTTCGCCGACAGTACGCAGACCAGCGCCAGCAGGATCGCGCTCTGGATCGAGAAGTAGCTCAGCACGCGGGCCGGGCTGCCGAGGAGCAGGTCGATCGCCACCGCCGCCGCGGCTGTGAGAGCGACCAGCAGACGGTACGTGGCGGCCAGGGGGCGGCGTACGGGGGCCACCACCGCCGTGGCGGGGACGGGGGAGGGCAGCAGCGCGGGCATGCCCGGGATCGCGGGAAGGTCCGGGATGTCCCTGGGTATCGGGGCGGTCATGCCCTCACGCTAAGCACCCCTGACAAAAGGGGCGATACGGGCGGGCCGTGCGGGTTACCCCACGGCCCGGCACCCGTGCGGGAGCTACGGAGCCGGCCCGCAACCAAACCCTCCTCACCGGCACGCCCCGGCACTCGTGCAGGAGCTACCCCGCGTGGAAGCCCCTCCCCGGTGCGGGAGCCGCCCCGTGCGGGAGCCCCATGCCAGAGCCACCCCCGTACGGAAGCCACGCCCTTACGGAAGCCACCCCCGTACGGAAGCCACCCCCACCCCCCACCTACCCCCGCCCCACCAACGTCAACAACGTCGCCTCCGGCGGACAAGCGAACCGCACCGGCGTATAGCGGTTCGTCCCGCACCCCGCCGAGACATGCAGATACGACGTCCGGCCCTCGGCCGTGTGCGTCGACAGCCCCTTCACCCGTTCCGTGTCGAGGTCGCAGTTGGTGACCAGCGCCCCGTAGAAGGGGATGCACAGCTGCCCGCCGTGCGTGTGGCCGGCGAGGATCAGTGGATAGGCGTCGGCCGCGTAGGCGTCGAGGACGCGCAGATACGGCGCGTGGACCACGCCCATGGAGAAGTCCACGGAGGACGACGGGCCGCCGGCCACCTCCGCGTACCGGTCGCGCTTGATGTGCGGGTCGTCCAGGCCGGTCAACTCGATCGACACGCCCTCGACCTTGAGGGTGCCGCGGGTGTTGGTCAGGTTGAGCCAGCCCGCGCTGTCGAAACCGTCCCGCAGGTCCTCCCACGGGTTGTGGACCACGCCCACGGCGGGCGGGTTGCCGTTCAGACCGTGGCGGCCGCTCGCCTTCTCCAGCAGATAGCGGGCGGGGTTGCGGGGCCTGGGGCCGTAGTAGTCGTTGGAACCGAAGACGTACGCCCCCGGGAACTCCATCAGCGGACCCAGCGCGTCCAGGACCTCCGGGACGCCCTCCGGGTCCGACAGGTTGTCACCCGTGTTGATCACGAAGTCGGGCCGCAGGCCCGCCAGCGACCGCAGCCAGCGCTGCTTCTTGCGCTGACCGCCGACCATGTGGATGTCGGAGACCTGGAGCATGCGCAGGGGACGCATTCCGGCAGGGAGGACGGGGACCGTGACCCGTCGGAGGCGGAAGGAGCGGGCTTCGAAGCCCGCCGCGTACACCAGACCGGCGGCGCCAGCCGCCGCGATCGACAGAGGTACTCCGTATCGCGCGCGCATGGGTCCCATCGTGTCAGACCCGGCAAGTACCCCGTCCCCCGCCGTCCCTTGAAGCCGGCCGCCTGAAATCGACGGGCGTCCGGCCTCGCACACCTGCGAGAATCAGTCACATGACCACCACGCTCAAGTCGAAGCTCCAGGAAGACCTCACCGCCGCGATCAAGGAGCGCGACGAGCTCCGCTCCTCGACGCTGCGCATGACGCTCGCCGCGATCACCAAGGAGGAGGTCGCGGGCAAGGAGAAGCGCGAGCTCTCCGACGACGAGGTCCTCAAGGTGATCACCAAGGAGGCGAAGAAGCGCCGTGAGGCGGCCGACGCCTTCGCCGAGGGTGGTCGTGCCGAGTCGGCCGAGCGGGAGAAGGCGGAGGGCGAGGTCCTCGCCACGTACCTGCCCAAGCAGCTGTCCGACGAGGAGCTGACCGACCTCGTCGCCCAGGCCGTCGAGGAGGCCAAGGCGGCGGGCGCCGAGGGGCCGCGGGCCATGGGCGCCGTCATGAAGATCGTGAACCCGAAGGTCGCGGGCCTGGCGGAGGGCGGCCGCGTCGCTGCCACCGTGAAGAAGCTGCTGGCCGGCTGAGCCGGCACCGACCGCGCCCAACGGCGAACGGCCCCTTCACCGTCGTACAGAGATGTCTCTACGACGGTGAAGGGGCCGTTTCGTCGGGCGGCTAACGCCTAGCCGTTGCGGCCGCCGTTCCCGTTGTTGCCCTGGAACAGGTCCTCCGGGATCGAGAAGGTCGGGTTCGGGAAGGCCCCGCCGTCCGTGCCGCCGTTGTTCTGGCCGCCGTTGTCGTCGCCGTTGTCCCCGTCGCCGTTTCCGTTGCCGTTCCCGTTGCCATTGCCGTTCCCGTTCCCGTCGCCGTCCCCGTCGCCGCGGTCCGGGTTGTCTTCCGGGAGGTCGATGTAGTTGAACGGCGGGGCTTCCTTGCCCGCGAGGGCGCCGGTCATGGCGTCCTTCCAGATCGGGCCCGGGACCTTGCCGCCGTAGACGAGGTCGTTGTACACGCCGCCGATCGTGATGTTCTTCATCTCGACCTTCTGGGTGGCGCTGCCGACCCAGACCGCGCCCGACAGGTTCGGCGTGTAGCCGACGAACCAGGCGTTCTTGCGGGAGTCCGTCGTACCCGTCTTGCCGGCGTTGTCGCGGTCGGAGAGGCCCGCCGTCTGGCCGGTACCGGAGTCGACCACGCCCTTGAGGAGCTGGTTGACGGTGTCCGCGGTGGTCTCGGACATGGCGCGCGAGCAGGTCGACTTGGGCACCTCCAGCGACTTCTGCTGCTGGCCGACGCGCTGGGTGATCGACTCGATGGCGATCGGCGTGCAGTACATGCCGCGGGAGGCGAAGGCGGCGTACGCGGTCGCCATCGTCAGCGGGGAGATGCCCTTGGAGCCCAGCGCGATCGCGGGCACCTCGGGCAGCTTGTCGCCGTTGCCCTGCACGACCTGGAGCTTGTTGGTCATGTTGACCACGGGGCACAGACCGATGTCGGAGATCATCTGCACGAAGTAGGTGTTGACCGACAGCTCCATCGCCTTGCGCAGACGGTAGGGGCCCTTCTCCGACTCCGACTCGTTCTCCAGCTTCTCGCCGTTCAGGTTGACCCACGGCTTGCTGTCACAGGTCTGGACGGGGCTCGGGTACTCCATCTGGTACGGCGAGGAGTACTCCTGGTTGGCCGGCCGGCCCTCCTCCAGCGCGGCCGCCGCGACGAACGGCTTGAACGTCGAACCGGTCGGGAAGCCGTAGTTGGAGCCGCCCATGCCGTAGCCGACCGAGTAGTTGATCTCGGTCTCGTTCTTGCCGTAGCCGTACGGCTTCGACTGGCCCATGCCGACGATCTTGCCGGTGCCGGGCTCGACGAGGGTGGCCGCGGCCGCGACCTTGTCCGACTTGTAGACGTGCTCCTTGAGCGAGGCCTGGACCGATTCCTGCGCCTGCGGGTCCAGGGTGGTCTTGATCGTCAGACCGCCCTGGTTCCAGACCTTGGCGCGCTCCTCCTTGGTCTTGCCGAAGACCGGGTCGCTCTTGAAGACCGCCTCGACGTACTTGCAGAAGAAGCTGGCGCCCTTCACGGCGGTGATGCAGCCGTTCTTGGGCTGGCTGACCTTCAGGCCGAGCTTCTCCTCCTGGGCCTTGGCGGCCTCCGCGCGGGAGATGTCGCCGACCTCGGCCATGCGCTGGAGCACGATGTTGCGCCGCTTGGTGGCCTCGGCCTCGTCGTTGATCGGGTCGTACCGGCTGGGCGACTGGACGATGCCGGCCAGCAGCGCCGACTGGGCCAGGGTGAGGTCCTTGGCGGACTTGGAGAAGTAGCGCTGGGCGGCGGCCTCGACGCCGTAGGCCTGCTGGCCGAAGAACGTGATGTTCAGGTAGTTCTCGAGGATCTTCTTCTTGCCCAGCTCCTCCTCGACCTGGATCGCGTACTTCAGTTCGCGGATCTTGCGGCCGATGGTCTGCTGGGTGGCCTGGGCGACCTTCGTCGGGTCGTCGCCGGCCTCCTCCACGAAGACGTTCTTCACGTACTGCTGGGTGAGCGTGGACGCGCCCTCGGCCACCCCGCTGCTCTGCACGTTCTTGTTGAGCGCGCGCAGCACGCCCTTCAGGTCCACCGCGCCGTGCTGGTAGAAGCGCGAGTCCTCGATCGCGACGATCGCCTTCTGCATGTACGGCGAGACGTCCTTGAGCTCGACGACCGTGCGGTCGCGCGAGTACACCGTGGCGATCTGGCCGCCCTTGGCGTCGAGGATCGTGGTGCGCTGGCTCAGCGGCGGCGTCTTCAGATTGGCCGGGAGCTCGTCGAAGCTCTCGACCGAACCCTTGGCCGCGAGCCCGAGCGCACCGAAGGCGGGCAGGGCGATGCCCGCCAGCACCGCGCCCGAGAGCACGCTGACACCGAGGAACTTGGCGGCCTGCTGGGCGGGGGACAGACCACCACCGGAGCGCTTCTTCGACATGGGGGCAGCCTAATCCGTACTCATGAGCGTTCCGAGGGAGCGCTTGCTCCTCGGGATGTTCGGCAGGCTCGCGGGGGTGTTCGGCACGCTCTTCGAGCGCATGGCAAAGAGGGCGCCTACCTTCTCATTCGCCGGACACGCGCGCAGGCCTTGGCCTAAGCTGCTCTCAACTGTCACAGCAGTGCGGCCACGTATCAATACGTCCGGCGACCCCGAATCGTTCCGGAGGTTCCCCAACTTTTTGTTGGGGGCGTGTCCGAATCCGCCTTGTGTGTCACCTGGTGCCCGTTGTGACTCAACTGAACTGTCCCGCTTTGCCGGGATGATCACGCATGTCGCCAGCTCACTCCCCCGGGTGATCTGCCGCTTACCCATAGTCCGTTCGGGCCATTCAAGATTGGGCCCGAAGGGGGTGTTGCGCTGTGCCCACCTTCCGTAACGTCCTCAACTGGCGGCGGTGAATATGCCGCTGCCGCCGTGGGGGAGCCTCGATTCGGGAGAGGACGGCGCCGGTATGGGCTGGGTAACCGACTGGAGTGCGCAGGCGGCCTGCCGCACTACCGATCCAGATGAGCTGTTCGTTCAAGGAGCAGCGCAGAACAGGGCCAAGGCGGTGTGCACCGGATGCCCGGTGCGCACGGAGTGCCTGGCCGACGCGCTCGACAACCGCGTCGAGTTCGGCGTGTGGGGAGGCATGACGGAGCGGGAACGCCGCGCGCTGCTGCGCAGGCGGCCCACCGTGACCTCCTGGCGCCGGCTCCTGGAGACTGCGCGTACGGAGTACGAGCGAGGGGTCGGCATTCTGCCCCTCGACGACGATGAGGTGTACGAGAACTACGCGGCGGTGAGCTGAGGGCGAGGCCCCTGGGGGCCCGTCCGCTCCGGCTCAGCCGTCCGCGGTCTCAGGTAGCTCCGGCCGACCGGCCGCGAGCCGTGTTCCGATGTCTCGCAGCCCCGCGAGGTCGTGTACGTCGCCGGGCAGCGCGGCCACTTCCGCCACCGCCACTTCGGGGTGGAGCGAGGTGAAGCGGTCACGCGTGCGCTGCTCGCGGGAGAGCAGCTGCATACGCTCGGCATGCAGTCTCAACAGGCTTGCGGTGAGTTGTTCGACGGTCCGGTCCGCGGCGGGGGAGCCTTCGGCGGACACCGGAACGGGTGCGTGGTCGGACGCGGGGGATTCTGAACTGCCGTCTGTGTCGGGAGAGTTACGAACTCCAGCTTTCCCGTCCTCCTGATCGACAATGCGGGACTCCTCAAGATTTTCCGCGGCGGCGAGTGCCCGCTCGGCCGACAGCCGGGCGGCGCCGCTGCCGTGGACCCGGTTGAGCACCAGCCCCGCGAGCGGCATGTCCTCGGCGGCCAGCCGCTCCACGAAGTAGGCGGCCTCCCGCAGTGCGTCCCGCTCCGGCGCCGCGACCACCAGGAACGCCGTGCCGGGCGCCTGGAGCAGCTTGTACGTCGCGTCCGCGCGGGTGCGGAACCCGCCGAACATCGAGTCCATCGCGGACACGAACGTCTGGACGTCCTTGAGGAGCTGACCGCCGAGCAGTTTGCCGAGGGTGCCGGTCATCATCGACATCCCGACGTTCAGGAACTTCATCCCCGCGCGCCCGCCGAGCTTGGCCGGTGCGGTGAGCAGCCGGATCAGCTTGCCGTCGAGGAAGGACCCGAGCCGCTTGGGCGCGTCCAGGAAGTCCAGCGCGGACCGGGACGGCGGGGTGTCCACGACGATGAGGTCCCACTCGTCGCGGGCCCGCAGCTGGCCCAGCTTCTCCATCGCCATGTACTCCTGCGTGCCCGCGAAGCCCGCCGAGAGCGACTGGTAGAAGGGGTTTCCGAGAATCGCGGACGCCCGCTCGGGGTCCGCGTGCGCCTCGACGATCTCGTCGAAGGTGCGCTTCATGTCGAGCATCATCGCGTGCAGCTCGCCGTCGCCCTCGACGCCCTTCACGCGGCGCGGGGTGTTGTCCAGGGAGTCGATGCCCATGGACTGGGCGAGCCGGCGGGCCGGGTCGATGGTCAGGACGACGACCTTCCGGCCGCGCTCGGCGGCCCTGAGGCCCAGCGCGGCGGCGGTGGTCGTCTTGCCGACGCCGCCCGAACCGCAGCACACCACGATGCGTGTCGCCGGATCGTCGACCAGCGGATCGAGGTCGAGCATGCGCGCGGGGGAGAGGCGGTGGTGGCGGGCCTGCCCCTCGACGTCCGGACTCATGACATCCCCTGCTTCCGCAGTTCCGTGGCCAGCTCGTACAGACCCGCCAGGTCCATGCCCTCGGCGAGCAGCGGCAGTTCGTGCAGTGGCAGGTCCAGTTCGCCGAGCACCGCGCGCTGTTCGTGCTCCAGCGTGTACCGCTCGGCGTACTCCTCGGCCTGGGCCAGGAGCGGGTCCACCAGCCGCTCGGCATGTCCGCCGCGCCGCGCCCCGCCGAGCCCGGCGGCGGACAGCGACTGTGCGAAGGAGGAACGAGCGGTGCCGCGTACGAGTTCCAACTCGGCCGCGTCCAACACCTCCGGGCGCACCATGTTCACGATGATCCGCCCCACCGGCAGTTTCGCCGTCCGCAGCTCGGCGATGCCGTCCGCGGTCTCCTGGACGGGCATCTCCTCCAGCAGGGTCACCAGGTGCACGGCCGTCTCCGACGACTTCAGCACCCGCATCACCGCCTGCGCCTGATTGTGTATCGGCCCTATCTTCGCGAGCCCCGCCACCTCGTCGTTGACGTTGAGGAAGCGGGTGATGCGCCCGGTGGGGGGTGCGTCCATCACGACGTAGTCGTAGGCGAACCGCCCGGACTTCTCCTTGCGCCGCACCGCCTCGCACGCCTTGCCGGTCAGCAGGACGTCCCGGAGACCCGGTGCGATGGTGGTGGCGAAGTCGATGGCGCCGAGCTTCTTCAGGGCGCGTCCGGCTCCACCGAGTTTGTAGAACATCTGGAGGTAGTCCAGAAGGGCCAGTTCGGGATCGATGGCGAGGGCGTACACCTCCCCGCCGCCCGGTGCGACCGCGATCTTTCTCTCCTCGTAGGGCAATGCCTCCGTCTCGAAGAGCTGTGCGATGCCCTGGCGGCCCTCGACCTCGACGAGAAGCGTGCGCTTCCCCTCGGTGGCCAGGGCCAGCGCGAGAGCCGCGGCCACCGTCGTCTTACCGGTGCCGCCCTTGCCACTGACGACCTGGAGCCTGCTCACGTCTTCGAGCGTAACCATTCGATGCGGGTACCAACCGGCAGGCTGTGGATAACGCGAGCGAAGCCGGTGTGTGGTCAGCGGCTAAAGTCGGCCACATGACCAAGTGGGAATACGCAACCGTGCCGCTGCTCGTCCATGCCACGAAGCAGATTCTGGACACCTGGGGCGAGGACGGCTGGGAGCTCGTCCAGGTCGTGCCCGGGCCGAACAACCCCGAGCAGCTGGTGGCCTATCTGAAGCGGGAGAAGGCGTGAGCGCGGTCGAGGAGAAGCTCGCCGAGCTCGGGCTGACGCTGCCGGAGGTCGTTCCGCCGCTGGCCGCGTACCAGCCGGCCGTGCAGTCGGGCGTGTACGTGTACACGTCGGGCCAGCTGCCGATGGTCGAGGGCAAGCTCCCGGTCACCGGCAAGGTGGGCGCGGAGGTCACCCCGGAGGAGGCCAAAGACCTGGCCCGCACGTGCGCGCTGAACGCGCTGGCGGCCGTCAAGTCGGTCGCCGGTGACCTGGACCGCGTCAAGCGCGTGGTGAAGGTCGTCGGGTTCGTGGCGTCGGCGTCCGACTTCACCGGCCAGCCGGCCGTCATCAACGGCGCGAGCGAGCTGCTCGGCGCGGTCCTCGGCGACAAGGGCGTCCACGCGCGCAGCGCGGTCGGCGTGGCGGTACTGCCGCTGGACGCGCCGGTGGAGGTCGAGGTCCAGGTGGAACTCACGGAGGCGTAGGCCTCCGACGCGAGGGGCCGCCCGGCCGGGGCCGGGCTGGGCGGGCTCCGGTGGGTGGCTGCCGGCTGGGTGGCTTCCGGGTCGGCGGGTGGCTGTCGCGCCCGGTGCTCGGGAATTTGTAGCCCTGCTCGGCAGCGGACCGCTCGGTCCACGGGCGGGTTCCGGTGGGTGGCTTGCGGGGCGGCGGGCTCCGGTGGGTGGCTGCCGGGCCGGGAGGCTTTCGGTGGGTGGCTGCGGCGCCGTGTGCTCGGGAATTCGTAGTCCCGCTCGGACGCGGGTCGCTCGGTCCACGGGCGCCCCGTCGCGGCTGCTCGGAGCCGTGTCTGGCCCCTCTCGAACATTCGCGCACCACGGGATAGCCTCCGCCCATGGCGAATGGGCAGTGGTTTCCGCAGGACTGGCCGGAACGTATCCGTGCGCTCGCCGACGGCACGCTCACCCCGGTCGTCCCCAAGCGCGCGGCCACGGTCATGCTGCTCAAGGACACCACCGCGGGTCCCGTCGTGCACATGCTGCGCAGACGCGCCTCCATGGCCTTCGCCGGGGGCGCGTACGCGTATCCGGGCGGCGGTGTGGACCCCCGCGACGACGACCATCAGATCCGCTGGGCGGGCCCCACGCGCGCGTGGTGGGCCGAGCGGCTCGGTGTCGACGAGGCCGAGGCCCAGGCGATCGTCTGCGCGGCCGTCCGCGAGACGTACGAGGAGGCGGGCGTCCTGCTCGCCGGGCCGACCCCGGACTCGGTGGTCGGTGACACCACCGGCGAGGACTGGGAGGCGGACCGCGAGGCGCTGGTCGCGCGGGACGTGAGTTTCGCCGAGTTCCTGGAGCGTCGCGGTCTGGTGCTGCGCTCGGACCTGCTGGGCGCCTGGACCCGCTGGATCACCCCGGAGTTCGAACCCCGCCGCTACGACACCTGGTTCTTCGTCGCCGCCCTCCCCGAGGGCCAGCGCACCCGCAACGCCTCCACGGAGGCGGACCGCACGGTGTGGATCGGACCGGCCGAGGCGGCCTCGTCGTACGACAAGGGCGAACTGCTGATGATGCCGCCCACGATCGCGACCCTGCGCCAGCTGACGCCGTACGAGACCGCCGGCGAGGCCCTCACGGCCGCCCCCGCCCGCGACCTGACCCCCGTCCTCGCCCGGGCCCGCCTGGACGACGACGAGATCGTGCTGTCCTGGCCGGGCCACGACGAGTTCACCAAGCACATCCCGACCGGTGGAGCCCCGGCATGACGGACGCAGCAGCCCTCCATGGCCGGCCGCGAGGCGGGGCCCCGATTCCTCGCGCGTCCCTGCCGGCCTCCGGCCGACGCCCCGACGTGCTGCCGAGCCTGACGGAAGGCGCCCCCGCATGACCGACGCCGCAGCCCTCCCCGGCCAGCCGCGAGGCGGGGTCCTCTCGGGACCCGCCACCGCGCGGGCCGTCAACGTGCTCGCGCCCAACGCGTCCGCGATGACCCTGGACGGCACGAACACCTGGATCCTTGCCGAGCCCGACTCCGAACTGGCCGTCGTGGTCGACCCCGGGCCGCTGGACGAGGGGCATCTGCGCAACGTCGTGGACACCGCCGAGAAGGCCGGCAAGCGCATCGCCCTGACCCTGCTGACGCACGGTCACCCGGACCATGCCGAGGGCGCCGTGCGGTTCGCCGGGCTGACGGGCACGAAGGTGCGGGCGCTGGACCCGGCACTGCGGCTGGGCGACGAGGGGCTGGGCGCCGGGGACGTGATCAGGGTCGGCGGCCTGGAGCTGAGGGTCGTACCGACGCCGGGGCACACCTCCGACTCCCTGTGCTTCCATCTCCCGGCCGATCAGGCGGTCCTGACGGGCGACACGATCCTGGGACGCGGTACGACGGTCGTGGCGCACCCTGACGGCCGCCTGGGCGACTATCTGGACTCCCTGCGGCGTCTGAGGTCCCTCACGGTCGACGACGGCGTCCACACCGTCCTCCCGGGCCATGGGCCCGTCCTGGAGGACGCCCAGGGAGTCGTGGAGTTCTATCTCGCCCACCGCGCCCATCGGCTCGCCCAGGTGGAGACGGCCGTGGAGGACGGGTACGCGACGCCGGGCCAGGTCGTCGCGCACGTGTACGCGGACGTGGACCGCTCCCTGTGGCCGGCGGCGGAACTGTCGGTGCGGGCGCAGCTGGACTATCTGGAGGAGCACGGGCTGATCTAGCGGGGCGCTTCTCCGTCCGTGCACGCGCCGCGTACGTCTAGTCCGGACGCGGCGCCTTCACCCCGTGCACGCGCGCGTACTCCTCCGCCAGCCATGGCCCGAGATCGTCGACGTACGACATGAGCACCTCCCGGTCGCCGCGCGGCGCGTACCCGAGGACCGCCGCCGCCCGCATCCGTTCGGCCCGCTCCGGGTAGTACGCGCCGAACGCCTCCGCCATCTCCGTCAGGTCGCTCGTCCAGCCGTTCCAGCGGGGCATGACGAGGGTGAAGCCGGTGCGGACGAGGTGGCGGGACATGAAGCGCACGAGGGGGCGCAGAGCCTCCTCCGAGTCGCTCGCGCGGGAGATCCGCTCGCGCCAGCGCGGCAGCAGCAGCGCGAGGTCGCCGTTGGTCTCGCGGGCGAGCCGTGAGTCGGGGCGGTAGCGCGGCAGGTACTCGGCGAGGTCGTCGCCGAGCAGCGGGGTGCACAGACAGGCCACGAACCACCCCAGGTCGTACGTCTCCGCCTCGCTCAGCAGCCGCGCCCGGCCGTACAGCAGCGTCCCGGCCCCGTCGATCTCCGGGAACTCCTTGTCCAGCGCCGTGTCGAGGGCCCGGGCCGCCGCCCGGTCCGCGTCCGTCGGCTCCTCGTGCAGGGCGACCAGCAGATCGAGGTCGCTGCGGCCCACGCGCGCGGTGCCGCGCGGGATCGACCCGTAGAGGTACGCGCTGTGCAGCCGTGCCCCGAACATGTCCAGCAGCCGGTCCCGCGCCACGGCGACGACCGGACGGAAGGCGTGCGGCACGCGCGCGAGGGAGCCTTCGCGCTCGATGTAGCCCTGGACGTCGAGACCCTTGCGCAGAACGGTTTCGGCCATGGGTTCACTGTGCCCCCAGGAGGGCGCCGGAACGGCGGATTTACGGCAGGGCCGAACGGGCGGCGGTGTCTGGGGCGCGGGTCCCGACTGCGCTTCTCGACGCCGGTCCAGGTCATCCCAGCCCGTCCGGGGGGCGCAGCCCCAGGAGCGACGGACGCACGAGCGAGGGCCCGCCTCTCAGAGAGACGGGCCCTTCGAAGTCGTACGGCAGACCAGCGTCAGCGGGACCGCTTCGCCAGGCGCTCCACGTCCAGCAGGATCACCGCACGCGCCTCCAGGCGGAGCCAGCCGCGCTGGGCGAAGTCGGCGAGGGCCTTGTTGACCGTCTCGCGGGAGGCGCCGACCAGCTGGGCGAGCTCTTCCTGCGTGAGGTCGTGCACGACGTGGATGCCCTCCTCGGACTGCACGCCGAAGCGGCGGGAGAGGTCCAGGAGCGCGCGGGCGACGCGGCCGGGCACGTCCGAGAAGACCAGGTCGGACATCTGGTCGTTGGTCTTGCGCAGCCGGCGGGCGACGGCGCGCAGCAGCGCGGTGGCCACCTCGGGGCGGACGTTCAGCCAGGGCTGGAGGTCGCCGTGGCCGAGGCCGAGCAGCTTGACCTCGGTCAGTGCGGTGGCGGTCGCCGTGCGCGGGCCCGGGTCGAAGAGCGAGAGCTCGCCGATCAGCTCGCCGGGGCCGACGACGGCGAGCATGTTCTCGCGGCCGTCGGGGGAGGTGCGGTGCAGCTTGACCTTGCCCTCGGTGACGACGTAGAGCCGGTCGCCGGGGTCACCCTCATGGAAGAGGGAGTCGCCACGCGCGAGGGTCACCTCACTCATGGAGGCGCGGAGCTCCGCGGACTGCTCGTCATCGAGCGCCGCGAAGAGCGGGTTGCGCCGCAGAACGTCGTCCACGAGTTCTCTCCTTGTCGACCTGCTCAGGGGATCTTGCTCCCCCTTGGTACCAGGGGACCGTGTTCCCCATTTTGCCGGACGGTCCAAACAGTGTGATCTGTCACAAGGATGCCGCACAGGTGTCCTGAGGTAAGCGGCAGGGGTCCAATCGGGGGCCGATCTCCCGGGTCCGGGGCGATTGTCGGTGCCGGGCTTTAGGCTGGCCGGGTGTCCAAATCGCCGGTGAGAGCACAGGCCAAGGGGGCTGGGCGGGTGGTTGTACGTCGAGATTCCGCTGTGGGCGAACAGGACCCCGGTGGCGGAAAGAAAACGGCAAAAGTGACAAAGAAGGCTGTGGTGAAGAAGGCTCCGGCGGTGGTGAAGCAGGTGGCCGTCAAGAAGGCCGCCGCGAAGAAGGCCGTGGCGGGAAAGGCTCCGGCCAAGACCGTCGCCGTCAAGCCGGTGAAGGCCGAGTCGCCCACCGCACTGGTCCGCCGGGCCCGCCGGATCAACCGCGAACTGGCCGAGGTCTTTCCGTACGCCCACCCGGAACTGGACTTCGAGAACCCCTTCCAGCTCGTGGTCGCCACGGTGCTGTCCGCCCAGACCACCGACCTGAGGGTCAATCAGACGACCCCCGCGCTCTTCGCCAAGTACCCGACCCCTGAGGACCTGGCCGTCGCCAACCCCGAGGAGGTCGAGGAGATCCTGCGTCCGACCGGCTTCTTCCGGGCCAAGACCAAGTCGGTCATAGGGCTGTCGAAGGCGCTGGTGGAGCAGTTCGGCGGGGAGGTCCCGGGGCGCCTCGAGGACCTCGTCAAGCTGCCCGGCGTAGGCCGCAAGACGGCGTTCGTCGTCCTCGGCAACGCGTTCGGGCGGCCCGGCATCACCGTGGACACGCACTTCCAGCGGCTGGTGCGGCGCTGGCAGTGGACCGCCGAGACCGAGCCCGACAAGATCGAGGCGGCGATCGGCGCGCTGTTCCCCAAGAGCGACTGGACGGACCTCTCGCACCACGTCATCTGGCACGGCCGCCGCATCTGCCACGCCCGCAAGCCCGCGTGCGGCGCCTGCCCCATCGCCCCGCTCTGCCCCGCGTACGGCGAGGGCGAGACGGATCCGGAGAAGGCGCGGAAGCTCCTCAAGTACGAGAAGGGCGGCTTCCCGGGGCAGCGGCTCAACCCTCCGCAGGCCTACCTGGACGCGGGCGGGAAGGCGGCGCCGCCGCTGGGGGCCGGATGACGGGGAGTACGGGCTGGTCGGCGGCGCGGGGGCTGGCGGCGGGCAGCGTGCGGCGCCCGGTGACCTGGGGTCGGGCGGCGATGGGTGAGGGGCGATCGGCGGTGACGGATCCGGGGACGCGGGATGCGGACCGGTCGGTGCCGCCGGGCGGGCCTGCGGACGTCGTGGCCCCTGCTTTGTCGCCGGCCGCCCGTGCACGCCCGGTGGTCCGCTCACGGGTCTCCGAGCGCACCGCCTCTGCCTCGGCTCACGGCCGGGTCCTCACCCCGGTGTGGCCGAGCGTCGGTGCGCGGTCAGCGACACGCCGAGCGGCGGGGCAGGAACGATCTCGGAGGGGCCGGGCGTTGGACTCGCAAGGACGGGGGTGGCGATGACGCGCGCGAGCAATGCACAGGGCGTGACGCTCAGCAAGGAGGGTCTGCCGCGGTGGCTGGACCCGGTGGTGGACGCGGTGGAGACGGTCGAGCCGGTGCAGCTGAGCCGGTTCCTGCCGCCGGCGAACGGGGCGGGGCGGCAGTCGGCCGTGCTGATCCTGTTCGGCGAGGGGGAGCGCGGACCCGAGCTGCTCCTGATGGAGCGGGCCAGCTCGCTGCGGTCCCACGCCGGGCAGCCCTCCTTCCCCGGCGGCGCCCTCGACCCCGAGGACGGCGACCCCAAGGGTGACGGGCCGCTCAGGGCCGCCCTGCGCGAGGCCGAGGAGGAGACCGGGCTCGACCCCGCGGGCGTGCAGCTCTTCGGCGTGCTGCCCAAGCTCTACATCCCGGTCAGCGGCTTCGTCGTGACCTCGGTCCTCGGCTGGTGGCGCGAACCGACCCCGGTCGGAGTCGTCGATCCGAACGAGACCGCGCGGGTCTTCACCGTTCCCGTGGCGGATCTCACGAATCCCGACAACCGGGCCACAACCGTCCACCCCAGCGGCCACCGAGGACCGGCATTCCTGGTCGAATCCACCCTGGTCTGGGGCTTCACGGCCGGAATCATCGACCGTCTGCTGCACTACTCGGGCTGGGAGCGCCCCTGGGACCGGGACAAGCAGGTCCCGCTCGACTGGCGGTCATGACAGGGTGTCTGCCGTGTTGTGTCGTGTGATGAGGCGAGGCCTGAACCGGTGAACGTGCTGGACATCCTGTTGCTGGTCGCCGCCGTGTGGTTCGCGATCGTCGGCTACCGCCAGGGCTTCGTCGTCGGCATCCTGTCGGTGATCGGCTTCATGGGCGGTGGTCTCGTCGCCGTCTACGTGCTGCCCGTCATCTGGGACGCCCTCACCGACAACTCGGAGGTCAGCACGACCGCCGCCGTCGTCGCGGTCGTCGTCGTCATCGTCTGCGCCTCCGTCGGCCAGGCCCTGACCACCCACCTGGGCAACAAGCTCCGCCGGTACATCACCTGGTCCCCGGCCCGCGCCCTGGACGCCACCGGCGGCGCCCTCGTCAACGTCGTCGCGATGCTCCTCGTGGCGTGGCTGATCGGCTCCGCCCTCGCCGGCACCACCTTGCCGACCCTCGGCAAGGAGGTCCGTAGCTCCAAGGTCCTCCTCGGCGTCTCGCGGGCCCTGCCCGACCAGGCCAACACCTGGTTCGCGGACTTCTCCTCGGTCCTCGCGCAGAACGGCTTCCCGCAGGTCTTCAGCCCGTTCTCCAACGAGCCGATCAACGAGGTCCAGCCGCCCGACCCGGCGCTCGCGGGCAGCCCGGTCGCCACCCGCGCCAAGCAGTCCATCGTCAAGGTCATGGGCACCGCCCAGAGTTGCGGCAAGGTCCTCGAAGGCACCGGCTTCGTCTTCGGCGAGCGCCGCGTCATGACCAACGCGCATGTCGTGGGCGGCGTCGACGAACCCACCGTCCAGATAGGCGGCGAGGGCAGGAAGTACGACGCGACGGTCGTCCTGTACGACTGGGAGCGCGACATCGCCGTACTCGACGTACCGGATCTCAAGGCGCCCGCCCTCAAGTTCACGTCCACGGACGCCAAGAGCGGCGACGACGCGATCATCGCGGGCTTCCCGGAGAACGGCGCGTACGACGTCCGGGCCGCGCGCGTGCGCGGACGCATCCCGGCCAACGGACCGGACATCTACCACCGCGGCACCGTGCACCGCGATGTGTACTCCCTCTACGCGACCGTCCGTCAGGGCAACTCCGGCGGCCCGCTGCTCACCCCCGAAGGCGAGGTGTACGGCGTGGTCTTCGCGAAGTCCCTCGACAACGCCGACACTGGCTACGCGCTGACCGCGGACGAGATCCAGGAGGACATCGTCAAGGGGCGCACCGCGAACCAGCAGGTGGACAGCGACAGCTGCGCGCTGTGAGGTGTGAGGGGCGTCAGCCGCGAGGGTGACGCAGGCGTACCGAGACCCAGCGGGCCCGGCGGCGCAGGATGTGCGGAATGCCCACGCGGAGATCCGTGCCCTGCATCTGCGGGGCCCCTCCTCGCTGGTGGGGGCTCAGACCATGGCCCGAGCGGCGATTGCGTGCTGCGTCACTGTAGTCGTGCGTCCAGCCCATACCCCGACGTGTGCCCCTGCCCCAAGGTCGATAACCGCCCCCAGGGCCCCCAATTGGCCTATGCGCCGGGCAATTGGCTGTTCGTCGGACAGGTGTTCAGATCCGGATACCGGGCGCGTTCACACGGTCACCGATCGGGCTCGGGATCCTTCAGCCAATTGATCAGTTCTGTCGTGAAAGCGACCGGGTCTTCCTCGTGCGGGAAGTGGCCCAGTCCGTCGAACAGCCGCCAGCGGTACGGCGCTTCGACGTACTCGCCGGATCCGGCCGCGCTGCGCGTGCGCAGTACCGGGTCCAGCGAGCCGTGCAGGTGCAGCGTCGGCACCCGCACGGGGCGCTTCATGCGCCGGTTGAACTGGATGCCGTCGGGGCGGGCCAGGGAGCGCACCATCCAGCGGTACGGCTCGATCGAGCAGTGCGCGGTCGACGGGATGCACATCGCGCGGCGGTACGTCTCCACCGCGTCGTCGTCCGGCAGGACCGGCCCGGACCAGTCCCGCATCAGCCGGGCGACCAGGGCGCCGTCGTCCGCGGTGAGCTGCCGCTCCGGGATCCAGGGGCGCTGAAACCCCCAGATGTAGGAACCGGCACGCGTCTGCTTGACGTCCGAGAGCATCGCCGAGCGCCAGCGCCGCGGATGCGGCATCGAGGACACCGCGAGCCGCCGTACGAGCTTGGGACGCATCGCGGCCGCCGTCCACGCGAGGTATCCGCCCAGGTCATGGCCGACCAGCGCGGCGTCCGGCTCGCCCAGGGAGCGGATCACGCCGGTGATGTCGAGGGCGAGGTTGGCCGGGTCGTAGCCGCGCGGGGTGCGGTCGCTGCCGCCGACGCCCCTGAGGTCCATGGCGACGGCCCGGAACCCGGCGTCGGCGAGCGCGGGCAGCTGATGCCGCCACGTCCACCAGAACTGCGGGAAGCCGTGCAGCAGCAGGACCAGCGGGCCGTCACCCATCTCGGCGATGTGGAAGCGGGCGCCGTTGGCGGCCACCTCACGATGGGTCCAGGGACCGTCCGGTCGTACTACTGAGGCAGGTGTGGCGGGGTCCGTCATGACGACGAGCGTGCCACAGCTTCGATGGCCGGCGGGACACGGTCCTGCGTCAGCTCCGGCCGCGGATGCGGCTTGGCGTTCTGCAGGACGCTCGCCGTCTCCTTCATCGACGCGGCGGTCTTCTGCGCGCCGCCGCCCTTCTTCGCCTTCTTCGCGAAGACCACACCGATCAGCGCCAGCAGGCCCGCGATGAGCACGTTCGCCGCGAAGGACAGCAGGAAGCAGACCGCCATGTTCCAGTCGCTCCAGGTGCGGATGCCGTACGCCAGGGCGAAGTTCAGCATCGGCAGGGAGAACACCAGCACCCCGCCCGCCACCATGAACGCGCCGCCGCTCGTCGCGCCGCGCTTCACGTCCCGCTTGAGCTGCGCCTTGGCCAGCGCGATCTCGTCGTGCACCAGCGCGGACATCTCGGTCGTCGCCGAGGCGAACAGCTGGCCGATGCTGCGTTCGGCGCCGACCGGGCTGCCGTCGGGTGCGCTCATCGCGTTCTCCCTGGATATGGATTCGTCTTTTGTACCGTCCCGTCAGATCATGCCCGACGGTCGTCCTCCTCGCCTGCCCCGCCCGTCACTTCGGCAAGCCGCGCCCGTTCGGCGGCCTTGCGTTCGGCGATCCGGCGGTGCTCGGCGGCCTTGCTCTCGTAGATGGCGGCCATGCGCAGGTGGTACGCCGGGTCGTCCTCCTCGTAGATGTCCGGGATGCCGTCGAGGTCGTCGTCGCGCTCCTCGGCCTCGACCATCCGGCGGTACTTGGCGTTGCGGATCTTCAGCAGCACGGTGGCGAGGGTCGCCGCGATGAGGGAGCCCAGCAGCACGGCAGCCTTGACCTCGTCGGTGAGCGCCGCGTCCCCGTCGAAGGCCAGCTCCCCGATGAGCAGCGACACCGTGAAGCCGATGCCGGCGAGGGCGGCGACCGCGAAGACGTCCGCCCACTCCAGGTCGTCGCTGAGCGAGGCCCGGGTGAAGCGTGCCGTCAGCCAGGTCCCGCCGAAGATGCCGAGGGCCTTGCCGACGACGAGACCGAGGACCACGCCGAGCGTCTCGGGCTTGGTGAACACATCGCCGAGCGCGCCGCCGGACACCGAGACACCGGCGCTGAACAGGGCGAACAGCGGTACGGCCAACCCCGCCGAGAGCGGACGTACGAGATGCTCGATGTGCTCGCCGGGCGAGTGCTCCTCGCCCTCCCGAGTGGTGCAGCGCAGCATCAGGCCCATCGCGACGCCCGCGATGGTGGCGTGGACGCCGCTGTTGTACATCAGGCCCCAGATGACGAGCGCGAGCGGCACGTACACGTACCAGCCGCGTACGCCCTTGCGCAGCAGCAGCCAGAAGACGGCCAGGCCGATCACCGCGCCGCCCAGGGCGGCGAAGTCGATCTCGGCGGTGAAGAAGACCGCGATGATCAGGATCGCGAAGAGGTCGTCGACGACCGCGAGAGTGAGCAGGAAGGCCCGCAGGGAGCTGGGGAGGGACGTACCGATGACCGCGAGCACGGCGAGGGCGAAGGCGATGTCGGTGGCGGTCGGGACCGCCCACCCGTCGAGCGAGCCGCCGCCGGTGAGGTTGGTCAGGGTGTAGACGAGGGCGGGTACGGCCATGCCGCACAGGGCCGCGACGACCGGCAGCGCGGCGGCCTTGGGGTCCTTGAGGTCACCGGCGACCAGCTCGCGCTTGAGCTCGATGCCGGCGACGAAGAAGAAGATCGCGAGGAGGCCGTCGGCCGCCCAGTGCGCGATCGAGAGGTTCAGGCCGAGGGCCTCGGGGCCGAGGTGGAAGTGGCTGACGCTCTCGTAGCTGTCGTGCAGCGCGGGGACGTTCGCCCAGACGAGTGCGGCGACGGCGGCGACGAGGAGCAGGACACCGCCGACCGTCTCGGTGCGCAGCGCGTCCGCGACGAAGGTCCGCTCGGGCAGGGAGAGCCGTCCGAAGACCTTGCGGGGGTGGGGGGTGCGGGGCGCGGCCATCGGGGGGACCTCCGGTCGGTGGGTAGGGCGGAACTGCTCGCCGACCAGACTTCCCGGCACACCTGTGGAGTCACGCTAGTTTTCCTTAGTTTACCTAAAAGGGGCGCCCGGCGCGTTTTCGCGCCGGGCGCCCCTTCTGACGGGCTCGGTGGATCAGTCCTCGCTGGGCGCCGCCGGCAGCTTCGCCTGGATGAGGTCCATGACCGTGGAGTCGGTCAGGGTGGTGACGTCTCCCAGCTGACGGTTCTCGGCGACGTCCCGCAGCAGCCGGCGCATGATCTTGCCGGAGCGGGTCTTGGGCAGCTCGGCCACCGGGAGGACCCGCTTGGGCTTGGCGATCGGGCCGAGGGTGGCGCCGACGTGGTTGCGCAGGTCGTTGACGAGGCCCTCGTCCTCGGCGTTCGCCGTGCCACGCAGGATCACGAAGGCGACGATGGCCTGACCGGTGGTCTCGTCGGCGGCGCCGACGACGGCGGCCTCGGCGACGGAGGGGTGCGAGACGAGTGCCGACTCGACCTCCGTGGTGGAGATGTTGTGGCCGGAGACGAGCATGACGTCGTCCACGCGGCCCAGCAGCCAGATGTCGCCGTCGTCGTCCTTCTTCGCCCCGTCACCGGCGAAGTACTTGCCCTCGAAGCGCGACCAGTACGTGTCGAGGAACCGCTGGTCGTCGCCCCAGATGGTGCGCAGCATCGACGGCCACGGCTCGGTGAGGACCAGGTAGCCGCCACCGCCGTTCGGGACCTCGTTCGCCTCGTCGTCGACGACGGTCGCGGAGATACCGGGCAGCGGGGTCTGCGCGGAGCCCGGCTTGGTCTGCGTGACACCGGGCAGCGGCGAGATCATCATCGCGCCGGTCTCGGTCTGCCACCACGTGTCGACGATCGGCGTCCGGTCGGCGCCGATGTGCTTGCGGTACCAGATCCACGCCTCGGGGTTGATGGGTTCACCCACCGAACCGAGGACGCGCAGCGACGACAGGTCGAACTTCGCGGGGATGTCGTCGCCCCACTTCATGAACGTACGAATGGCGGTGGGCGCCGTGTACAGGATGGTCACCCCGTACTTCTGCACGATCTCCCAGAAACGGCCCTGGTGCGGGGTGTCCGGGGTGCCCTCGTACATGACCTGGGTGGCGCCGTTGGCGAGCGGCCCGTAGACGATGTACGAGTGCCCGGTGACCCAGCCGACGTCGGCCGTGCACCAGTAGACGTCGGTCTCCGGCTTGAGGTCGAAGACGGCGTGGTGGGTGTACGACGCCTGGGTGAGGTAGCCGCCGGAGGTGTGCAGGATGCCCTTCGGCTTACCCGTCGTACCCGATGTGTAGAGGATGAAGAGCGGCTGCTCGGCGTCGAAGGCCTCGGGGGTGTGCTCGGCGGACTGCCGGTCGACGATCTCGTGCCACCACACGTCACGGCTGTCGTTCCAGGCGACGTCCTGGCCGGTACGGCGGACCACGAGCACGTGCTCGACATTGCCCGCCTTGTCGGCGGCCTCGTCGACGGCCAGCTTGAGCGCGGACGGCTTGCCGCGGCGGTAGCCGCCGTCGGAGGTGATGACGACCTTGGCGTCGGCGTCCTGGATACGCGTGGCGAGCGCGTCCGCGGAGAAGCCGCCGAAGACGACGGAGTGCGCGGCGCCGATACGGGCGCAGGCCAGCATCGCGACCGCGGTCTCCGGGATCATCGGCATGTAGACGGCGACCCGGTCGCCCTTCTGGACTCCCAGCTCCAGCAGCGCGTTCGCGGCCTTGGAGACCTCGTCCTTCAGCTCGGCGTAGGTGATCGCGCGGCTGTCGCCGGGCTCCCCCTCGAAGTGGATGGCGACCCGGTCGCCGTTGCCCGCCTCGACATGCCGGTCGACGCAGTTGTACGCGACGTTGAGCTCGCCGTCCTTGAACCACTTGGCGAACGGCGGGTTCGACCAGTCCAGCGTCTCGGTCGGCTCCTTGGCCCAGCTCAGTCGGCGGGCCTGCTCGGCCCAGAAACCAAGCCGGTCAGCCTTGGCCCGCTCATACGCCTCCGCCGTGACATTGGCGTTCGCTGCCAGGTCTGCGGGCGGCGCGAACCTGCGCTCTTCCTTGAGCAGGTTGGCCAGGCTTTCGTTGCTCACGACATCTCCCTTTCCCAGGGTGTCCGTTGTGTCCCAGGCCACAGCTCATCAGACCGGGGGGTGCGCTGACAAGGGTCGTTTGAAAATTGGTTTAGACCTGTGGGTACGTCTGTGTACGCCGAGGTCGGCGGCCGGGTTCATTCGTACCCACGGACGCCGACCAGGCAGAGTTCAGTGCCTGTAACGCCTTTCACACTCCCGCCCAAGTACGGGTGAAGCGCCACCGACGAGTCACCGACGAGAGGGGAGACCGAGTGGAAGGGATACGGGGCGGGCCGCAGACGGCGGCCCGCGACCCTGAACTCTTCGAGGAGTTCTACCGGCGCCATGTGGACGCCATGACGTCTTTCGTGGCCCGGCGTGTCGCGGATCCGCACACCGTGGCCGACCTGACCGCCGAGATCTTTCTGGCCGTCCTGGACTCCGCCCACACCTACCGCCCCGGCCGGGGCAGCGAGACGGCCTGGCTCTACGGCATCGCCCGCAACGTCGTCTCCTCGGAACGCCGGCGCGTGGCCCGCGAGACCGCCCGCGACCGCCGGATCTCGGGCCGCAGGCTCCTGGAGCCCGACGACATCGCCCGCCTCGAGGACAAGCTCGACGCGGAGAGCCCGGGCCGCCGCGCCCTCGCCGCGCTGGCCCGGCTTCCGGAGGGCGAGCGGGCGGTGCTGGAACTGATCGCCGTCGACCAACTCACGCTCGGCGAGGCGGCCGCCGCGCTGGGGATCAGCCAGGTCGCGGCGCGGGTGCGGCTGCATCGGGCACGCAAGTCGCTGCGTGGGGAGGCGGGTTCGGTGGGTGCGGATCCGCGAGGGACGGCACTGTCTTGTGTCACCGGGGTCACCGGGGGAGAGGCATGACGATGAAGACGACGTTCGAGGACCGGCTGCTGGCCGAGTTGCAGGGTGAGATCGAGCGACGGGAGGCCGACTCCTCGGTGCCCGTCGCGAGGAGCCGCGTGTTCATGGGCCGTCGGCTCGCCCTCGCCGCCGCGGCCTGTGCGGTGGCCGGGCTCGCGGTGGTGCTGGTGCCGGGCTCGCCGGCCGACTCACCGGCGTACGCGGTGGAACGCAACGGCGACGGCAGTGTCACGCTCACCCTCAAGGACCTGGAGCCGACGCTCGAGTCCCAGCGCGAGCTCGCCGAGCGGCTCCGCCCGAGCGGCATCCACGTGGACATCCAGAACCTCGACGCCCGCCACGTGTGCAGGCAGCCCCGCGGTGAACAGCTCCCGGAGGGCAAGCCCGTCCACCCCGGGGAGGCCTGGAGGATCACGCTCCATCCCGGTGACTCCGTGGCTTTCGAGAACCACGAGGACACCAGTGGCAAGACACGGGCCGTGGCCTTCTACGCGGTCGAGGGCACGATCGAACCCTGTGTGCGGACGGAGACCGCCAAGGACTTCATGGAGCTGACGGCCTCCCCCTCGTCCGTCGGGCGCTGAACCGTAGGTGACGGGCGGCCACGAGAGCCGGGCCGCCCGTCCCCGCGTCACACCGACAGATCCGCCGCCTCCACATGGTCGAACAGCTCGTCCCCGCTCGCCCCGGTGAGCAGATACGCCTGTGCCTCGCCCACGTGGAAGTACATCCCGTGCAGCTCCAACTCCCGCTTCCGCAGCGCCCGTGCCACCGACTCGTGCGCGCTCAGATGCTCCAGCTGCTGGACCACGTTGGTCAGCGACAGCTGCTCGACCGCGTCCGCGGGTGGCCGTCCGGCGAGCCGGGCCCACGGACGGCTGTCGTCGGCCATGCGCTCCAGGCTCGGCAGCCCGTGCCGCAGCCACCGCTTGAGCGGTGTCTGGGCGCCCCCGGGCTCGGAGTTGAGCAGCGCCTGCATGGCTCCGCACCCGGAGTGCCCGCACACCGTGATGGACCGCACCTTCAGCACGTCCACCGCGTACTCGATCGCGGCCGCCACCGAGTCGTCGCCGCGCTCCTCGCCGGGCATCGGAACCAGGTTGCCCACATTGCGCACCACGAACAGGTCGCCGGGACCACTGGAGGTGATCATCGAGGTGACCAGCCGTGAGTCGGCACAGGTGAGGAAGAGCTGCGCCGGGCGCTGACCCTCACGGGCCAGCCGGGCCAGCTCGCCCCGCACCAGGGGAGCGGTGTTGCGCTGGAACGCGCTGATGCCGCGAGCCAGTTCATGCCCGCTGGGACTGGACGGACCGGTCCCGTCTGCCTTGCCGGGGTCACCGGAGTCGCTAGGGTGCCCGTCGGGCGTCGGTGCGGACCGCGGTCCCTCGCACTGGTGGTTGCGCCAGGGCGTCCAGGGGCGGCAGCGGCAACCCGCCGCGGCGGTGCGGTCGGTGAACCCCGCATCGGCCCCGTTTCCGGTTCCGATCCCGAGCGCGGTGTGAGCGTCGGGGACGTCCCCCGGTTCGACGATCCGGGCCCCGGCGCGGCGGCCGGTCAGTTCGACGGTGCCGCCCTGCGCGGTGTGGGTGTTCTGCCAGTCCTGCAATGCCTCGTACGCCGCGTGGTCCATGAACGAGCCGTCCAACTCGACGACGACCTGGGCGCCTTGGGGCACGAGATGCAGGGCCCGGCTGAGGCGGGGCACGGCGAGGAACGTCAACTGGCCTCGTACGTGTACGTGATGGACTCCTTCCTGCTCGTCGTGGGTGATGCGGGTGCGGGCGACGCGGTGCAGGGCGACGGCGACGGCCACGGCGATGCCGAGCACCACGCCCTCCAGGACGCCGAGGAAGACCACGCCGAGGGTGGTGACGGCGTAGACCAGGACCTCTCGGTGGCGGGTCACCGTGCGGATGTGGTGCAGGGACACCATCTGGATGCCGACGGCCATCACCAGGGCGGCGAGCGAGGCGAGCGGGATGAGCTCCAGCACCGGGACCATCAGCAGCGCGGCGATCACTACGAGAACGCCGTGCAGCATCGTGGAGTTCCGGCTCACGGCACCCGCGTGCACATTCGCCGCGCTGCGCACGGCGACGCCGGCGACGGGGAGCCCGCCGAGCGACCCGGAGACGATGTTGGCGGCGCCCTGGCCGAGCAGCTCACGGTCCAGGTTGGAGCGTCTGACGCGGGTGGTCAGTCCGGGTCGGCCGGCGGCCATCTTGTCCACGGCGACCGCGCCGAGCAGCGACTGCACACTGCACACCAGCGTGGTGGTCAGCACGGCGGCGATCAGACCGAGCACGGGCCCCTCGGGGAGTCCGGCCAGGGCGTGGCTGCGCCACGAGGGCAGGTCGACCTGGGGCAGCGTCAGCCCGGCGAGCGCGGCGGTCGCGCTGGCTCCGGCGACGGCGACGAGCGCGGCCGGGATCCTGCGCAGCAGACGGCCGGCGCGGCCGGGGATGCGGGGCCAGAGCAGCAGCAGGGCCAGGGTCAGCGCGCTCACCGACACGGCGGCGGGACGCACCTGTGCCAACTGGGCCGGCAGGGAATGGAGGTTGGCCAGGACGGAGCTCTGCGGAGTGCCGCCGAGGACGATGTGCAGCTGGGCGACGGCGATGGTGACGCCGATGCCGGCGAGCATGCCGTGCACGATGGCGGGGCTGACGGCGAGCGCGCTGCGCGCCACGCGCAGGCAGCCCAGGCCCAGTTGGGCGAGGCCCGCGAGGACCGTGATGGCACAGGTCGTACGCCAGCCGTAGCGGTGGATCAGGTCGGCGGTGACGACCGTGAGTCCGGCCGCGGGGCCGCTCACCTGGAGCGGGGCGCCACCGAGCCAGCCGGCGACGAGTCCTCCCACGGCGGCGGCGACGAGGCCGGCCTGGAGGGGCGCGCCGGTGGCGAGGGCGATGCCGAGGGACAGGGGCAGGGCGATCAGGAAGACCGCGATCGAGGCCGACACGTCGGCGCCCGCGATACGGAAGCGGCGGGGCCGGGACGGCGGTGGACTGTGGGGTCGGTGGATGCGCTTGGCCCGACTCGAGTCGGTGGCGCGGGTGGGGACGCAGGCGGACATGGTTCCCGTCTCCTCCGGGGCAGCGCGGTCGCGGAACAGGTGGTCCCCCGCCGGGGCGGGGGGTCGGGTCGCGGCCGTGGGTCACGGCGTGCAGCGGCGGGATGCATCAACGCTGGGTAAACGAATCGTAATCCAGAGTAAAGGCCAGGCATAGACTTTTCTGGCATATAGCCCAATAAGTCACTCATTAGGGTGATGCGGATACTTCATCGGCTTGTCGTACTAATTCATTCCGGACCTCGTGCGAGCTTGACGGCGCTGTCGTTGGCCCCGAGAGAAGGAAGTAGGTGGGCGGAACATGGCCGCCACCCAGAGGATCGCCGCGGGCGCCGTGGTCGCCGCGGTCTGTGCCGCATCGCTCGCCGGTTGCGCGATCGGTACCGACGGTGCCGAGAAGGGGGCCCTCGGCCCGCAGAAGGCGAAGCCGGCCCAGGCGCCGCCCAAGAGCGCGGTCCGCCTGATCGGAGACGGCTCCACCGCGTTCACCGGAGCCCAGCCCCACCTGCCCAGACCGGAGCGGATGAAGCCCGGCCAGAAGCCCCCGCAGTTCGTGGTGTTCTCCTGGGACGGCGCGGGCGAGGACTCCCAGAAGCTGTTCTCCCACTTCCGCAAGGTCGCCAAGGCGAACAACGCCACGATGACGTACTTCCTCAGCGGCGTGTACCTGCTCCCCGAGGACAAGCGCGACCTCTACAAGCCCCCGCAGCACTCCCCGGGCCGCTCCGACATCGGCTTCAACGACAAGAAGGGCATCGCCGAGACCGTGAAGCAGCTGCGCGGGGCGTGGCTGGAGGGCAGCGAGATCGGCACCCACTTCAACGGCCACTTCTGCGGCAGCGGCGGCGGGGTCGGCCAGTGGTCCGTGGACGAGTGGAAGGACGAGATCGCCCAGGCGAAGCAGTTCGTGAAGTCCTGGAAGACCACCACCGGCATGAAGAACGCGAGCCCGCTGCCCTTCGACTACGACAAGGAGCTCATCGGCGCCCGCACGCCCTGCCTGGAGGGCCAGAAGAACTTCATGAAGGCCGCCCGCGAACTGGGCTTCCGCTACGACACCAGTGGTGTCAACGACCAGGTCTGGCCGAAGAAGAAGGAAGGCCTGTGGGACCTCTCGATGCAGCTGGTGCCGTTCGTCGGGCACTCCTTCGAGCAGCTCACCATGGACTACAACTTCGCCGTGAACCAGTCGGGCACGATGTACGGCGACCCGAACAAGCACGAGTTCTGGGGCGACCAGATGCGTGACAGCCTGCTCAAGGGCTTCCACCGGGCCTACGACGGCAACCGCGCGCCCCTGATCATCGGCAACCACTTCGAGTCCTGGAACGGCGGCACCTACATGCGCGCCGTCGAGGAGACCATCGAGCGGGTCTGCAACAAGCCCGACGTGCGCTGTGTCTCCTTCCGGCAGCTCGCCGACTGGCTGGACGCCCAGGACCCGGAGGCCCTGGCCAAGATGCGGACCCTCGGCGTCGGCGAGGCCCCGAAGCAGGGCTGGGCGTCCTTCCTCTCGGGCCGCCCCGCCCCGGCCCCGAAGGGCGTGCCCGGAGCGCCGGCGGCCAAGCGGTAGCCGTACGGCGTCGCGGCAGCCGTCAGGCGTTCACCACGACGCTCTCGCTCAGGACGAACCCGGGGTCGACCTGCGCCGCCAGGTCGGCCCCGGTGCGCTCATTGCCCCAGGACTGGGCGTTCTTCAGATGGAAGTGCACCATCTGGCGTGTGTAGTGCTCCCAGTCGCGCAGCTCGTACGTCGCGTCGACCGCGCTCTGCAACCGGCGCAGGGAGCTGCGGTTGACGTCCTCCAGGAGCTCGAACCGGGGCGGCCGGCCCTTCTCCATGGAACGCACCCAGTCCGAGTGCCCGACCGTCACCAGCAGGTCGTCCCCGACCTCGGCGCGGAGGAAGTCGAGGTCGTCCTGTCCTTGCACCTTGTTGCCGACGACCTTCAGGACGACGCCGAAGTCGCGGGCGTACTCCTTGTACTGGCGATAGACGGAGACCCCCTTCCGGGTCGGCTCGGCGACGAGGAACGTGATGTCGAAGCGGGTGAACATCCCGGAGGCGAAGGAGTCCGAGCCCGCGGTCATGTCCACCACGACGTACTCGTCGCGCCCGTCCACCAGGTGGTTCAGGCACAGTTCCACCGCTCCCGTCTTGGAGTGGTAGCAGGCGACCCCGAGATCGGCGTCCGTGAAGGAGCCGGTGACCATCAAACGGACGGTCCCGCCGTCGAGTTCCACCGGCCGGGCGCAGGCGTCGTACACCGGATTGTCCTCGCGCACCCGCAGCAGTCGTGAACCCTCGCCCGGCGGGGTCGTCTTGATCATGGTCTCGGTGGCGGCGATGCGCGGGTTGGTGCCGCGCAGGTAGTCCTTGATCAGCGGCAGCCGCTCGCCCATCGCGGGCAGTGCCGCGGAGGCCGCCTCGTCGAGACCGAGGGCGGCGCCCAGGTGCTGGTTGATGTCGGCGTCGACGGCGAGGACGGGTGCGCCGGTGGTGGCGAGATGGCGGATGAACAGGGAGGACAGGGTGGTCTTGCCGCTGCCGCCCTTCCCGACGAAAGCAATTTTCATGTTCACAAAGGGTAGTGGCGCGATAGCTGTACGTGGCAGGCGTGCGTGAAGAAGACCACTCCTTCGTGGGGCGCGCGCCACGGTTGCGTAATGTCGTACTCATGAGTACGACAGGCGCGACCGCCGATCCGCTCGCCGCCCTGGGCGCACTGCCCGGCGTGGCCGACTCCGTGGAGTCCGTGCGCAAGGCCGTGGACCGGGTCTACGGGCACCGGATCATGCGGCGCCGCAGCACCGCGATCACCTCCGAGGCGGCCCTGCGCGGCGCCCGCGGCTCCGCGGCGCTGTCCGGCGCCGACTGGGCCCTCGAAGAGGTGCGCCGCCGTTCCGACTTCAGCGGCGACGACGAAGCGCGCGTCGTGGGCGCGGCTCTGCGGCTGACCGCCGAGGCGGGCCAACTGCTGTCCATCTGGCGGCAGTCGCCCCTGCGGGTCCTGGCCCGGCTGCACCTGGTGGCGGCCGCGACCAGCGGCGACGAGGTCGGACGCCCACGCCAGGTCGGCGAGCCGGTCGACGAGCCCCTGATCGAACTTCCGTTGCCCGACGCGACGGAGGTGCACGGCCGGCTGGAGGGCCTGTCCGAGCTGATCATCGCGGGCAGTTCCGCACCGGCCCTGGTGACCGCCGCTGTCGTGCACGGCGAGATCGTCGCCCTGCGGCCCTTCACCTCCCGCAACGGCCTCGTCGCGCGCACGGCCGAACGTATCGTCCTGATCGGCAGCGGCCTCGACCCGAAGTCCATCTGCCCGGCGGAGGTCGGCCACGCCGAGCTGGGCAGGGCGGCCTATCTGGCCGCGCTCGACGGGTATGTCTCCGGAACCCCCGAGGGCATGGCCGCCTGGATCGAGCACTGCGGCAAGGCGGTCGTGCTCGGGGCGCGCGAGTCGACGGCGGTGTGCGAGGCGCTCCAGCGCGGAGCGGCGTAACTGCCGTCACAGAAAAAGGCCCTCCTTCGGAGGGCCTGAAAAGGGTTGCGGCGGTACGAGGATTCGTACCGCCGCTGGCACTCTCACCGGGTTACCAAGCGTCCTCGATATGTTGCCCATCAGGTCGGGAACTTTGCCCGTCACCTGGTGCGGCTGGCCCGTAATCGACGGGTCGACGTCGCGTGGGTGCCTGGTGATCATGCGCGGTCCGTGGGGCCAAATGCGTTATTAAGGTGATCCTTTCGGATGTCCTTGGTCTCGCGGGCCGTTGACTCCTTTGTACTCCAGGACCCGGGCAAGCGGAAGTCCTGGCTGCAGTTCTTTACTTTTACTCTCAAAAGGTCGCTAAACGGGCACTCTGGAGGTCAGAGAGCCGTCGTCCGGCGCCGGCTGGCGTACCAGACGAGGCCCGCGGTGGCCGCCGCCGCACCTATGGCGGCCGCCGCGACGAGCGCCGGGCGGGACGGTGCGGAGAAGGCGGGGAGGCGCTGCTTGAGCCGGACCGGCCGGTGGAAATCGAGAATCGGCCATCCGCGCGCGAGTGCCTCGCGGCGCAGCGCACGGTCCGGATTCACGGCATGGGGATGGCCGACGGACTGGAGCATCGGCAGATCGGTCGCCGAGTCGCTGTACGCGTAACAGCGCTCCAGGTCGTAGCCCTCGGACTCGGCCAGCTCCTTGATCGCCTCGGCCTTGGTCGGGCCGTACGCGTAGTACTCCACCTCGCCGGTGAAGCAGCCGTCCTCGCCCACGACCATCCGGGTCGCCACCACCCGGTCCGCACCGAGCAGTTCGCCGATCGGCTCGACCACCTCGGCGCCCGACGTGGACACGATCACGACGTCGCGCCCCGCGGTGTGGTGCTCCTCGATGAGGGAGGCGGCCTCGTCGTAGATGATCGGGTCGATCAGGTCGTGAAGGGTCTCGGCCACGATCTCCTTCACCTGTTGGACGTTCCAGCCGCGCACGAGTGCCGAGAGGTACTCGCGTGTCCGTTCCATCTGGTCGTGGTCCATACCGCCGACGAGGAACACGAACTGGGCATACGCGGTACGCAAGGCGGCCCTGCGGTTGATCAGCCCGCCTTGGTAGAACGACTTGCTGAAGGTGAGCGTGCTCGACTTCGCAATGACCGTCTTGTCCAGGTCAAAGAAGGCCGCTGTGCGGGGCAAGGAGTGGTTTTCCACGACCCTGAGCATAGGCGCAGCCCATTCGGCGTAAGGTGTGGCGCGTGGGTTTGCCTGAGAAGGCTCTCGGGTACACCATGGAAGTCACGGATCGTTCGCGACCGTGCTAACCCGGCCCGGCTCCTCCCCCCCCGAGTCGGCCGTGGAGACGACCCCCACTCTCCCCCCCGGTGGGGGTCGTCGCATGTCCGGGTGGGTTTTTCCCCTTATCTGTGTGTCCCTGTGCGGCTCTACGGCCGTGTCGAGGCGGCTGTGGCCGCCTCTTTCGCATGCCCATGATCCGTCACTGTGCGTAGCCGTCGCGCTGCGCTGCGGAAGTCGCACAGATGGCAGTGCGGGGGGCACCGGTTTGGGTGACGGCGATATTCACAACCGCTGAGTTGTCCACAGTTATCGACCAAGATCCACAAGATTTCCGGCATCGCTGCACCGTGATTCCAGCGCGGCCCGCCGACGCCGACTCGATGGCCGGTTCCGGTTAGTCGGCCGCGTTTGGCCGGTTCGTATCGGCCGTTCATATGGAGGCCGGTTGCCGGTTCTTCACACGTTTGGGAATCGCGGGGCCCTCGGGGCCCTCGCGAGATGCAGCGAAGGGGGATGGAAATCGTGGCCTCAGCCGTCACACACGATCCGCCGCCCGCCGCCGGAGGGCGACAGGGCGAACCGTTGATCATCACCGATGACCCGGTGCTCCTGGACGATCTGCTGCGCCTGTGCGCGGCGGCCGGCGCCACACCCGAGGTCCATCCGGGGGTGCCGGAACCGAGAGGCCGATGGGAGGCCGCACCGCTCGTCCTGGTCGGCGACGACGCCGCGCGGCGCGTGCGCGGAGCCGCACGCAGAGGCGGAGTGGTGCTTGTCGGGCGGGACCAGGACGACTCCGGGGTCTGGCGCCGGGCCGTCGAGATCGGTGCCGACCATGTCCTGATGCTGCCCGACGGGGAGCAGTGGCTGGTCGACCGGATCGCCGACGTCGCCGAGGGCGTCGGCCGGCCCGCCCTCACCGTCGGCGTCATCGGCGGCCGCGGCGGGTCCGGGGCGTCCACCCTCGCCTGCGCGCTCGCCGTCACCTCCGCGCGGGAGGGACTGCGCACCCTGCTCGTGGACGCCGATCCGCTGGGCGGCGGACTCGACGTACTCCTCGGTGGCGAGACCGCCGAGGGGCTGCGCTGGCCCGCGTTCGCCGCCTCGCGCGGCCGGGTCGGCGGCGGCGCCCTGGAGGAGTCGCTGCCCCGGCTGCACTCCCTGCGGGTCCTCAGCTGGGACCGCGGGGACTGTGTCGCCGTCCCGCCGCAGGCCGTCCGCGCGGTGCTCGCCGCGGCCCGCCGCCGGGGCGGCACGGTCGTCGTCGATCTGCCGCGCCGCATCGACGACGGCACCACCGAGACTCTCGCCCAGCTCGACCTCGGCATCCTCGTCGTCCCCGCCGAACTCCGTGCCGTCGCTGCGGCCGGGCGGATGGCTTCCGCCGTCGGGATGGTCGTACGCGATCTGCGCGTGGCCGTCCGAGGGCCGCATGCGCCCGGGCTCGACGACCGGGAGGTGGCACGACTGCTCGGACTTCCGCTGGTGGGCGAGGTGCCCCTGGAGGCGGGCCTGCTGCGGCCCCACGAGAGCAAGACGCCGCCGGGAGCCGGACGGGGGCCGCTGGCGCGGTTCTGCAAGGAGTTCTGGGAGCGGGCGTTGGTGGAGGCGGCATGAGTACGTACGCGGACGAGGCGGGCCGGGCGTTGTCCGGCGCCGGGCGGGCCGGGGGCTCGGTGGCGGGCACGGGCGGTGCGGTGTCCCTGGCGGGGAGGTCGAGTGGGGTGGCTTCCGTGGGGTGGCGGTCGGGCGGTGCGGCTTCGGTGGTGGGGCGGTCGGGCGGTGCGGAGTCCGTGGTGGGGCGGTTGGGCGATGCGGCCTCTGCGGGGTGGCGGTCGGGTGATGGGGCGGCCGCGGTGGGGGCGTCGGGTGGGGCGGACATGGCTCCGCGGCTGCTCGACGGTGTGCGGCAGTGGCTCGCCGAGAGTGGGGCCGAGCCGACGCCCGCGCGGGTGGCGCAGGCGCTGCGGGAGCAGGGGCGGGTGCTCGGTGATGCCGAAGTCCTCGGGGCGGCCGAGCGGTTGCGCTCCGAGTTGGTCGGCAGCGGTCCGCTGGAGCCGCTGCTGGCCGATCCCCGGGTGACGGATGTGCTGGTGTCGGCGCCGGACCGGGTCTGGGTGGACCGGGGCGGCGGGCTGGAGCTCACCACCGTCGCGTTCCCCGACGCCGCCGCCGTACGACGGCTCGCGCAGCGCCTGGCCGCGGTGGCCGGGCGTCGGCTGGACGACGCGCGGCCCTGGGCGGACGCCCGGCTGCCCGACGGGACACGGCTGCACGCGGTGCTGCCGCCGGTGGCCGTCGACTGCACCTGTCTGTCGCTGCGGGTCGTACGGCCGCGCGCGTTCACGCTCGACGAGCTGATGACGGCGGGTACGGTGCCGCCGGACGGGGACCGGGTCCTGCGGGCGCTGATCGAGGCACGGCTGTCGTTCCTGATCAGCGGCGGAACGGGAAGCGGCAAGACCACGCTGCTGAGCGCCCTGTTGGGGCTCGTCGGGCCGGGCGAACGGATCGTGCTGGCCGAGGACTCCGCGGAGCTGCGGCCGGACCATCCGCACGTCGTACGCCTGGAGAGCAGACCCGCCAACCAGGAGGGCGCGGGCCTGGTCTCGCTGGAGGACCTGGTGCGGCAGGCGCTGCGCATGCGGCCGGACCGGCTGGTGGTGGGCGAGGTGCGTGGACCTGAAGTGGTGCATCTGCTGGCCGCCTTGAACACGGGACATGAGGGCGGCTGCGGAACGGTCCACGCCAACGCCGCGGCCGACGTCCCGGCCCGGCTGGAGGCGCTCGGCACGGCGGCCGGACTTGACCGCGCCGCGCTGCACAGCCAGTTGGCGGCCGCGCTCTCCGTCGTCCTGCATCTCGCCCGTGACCGCGACGGGCGGCGGCGGATCGCCGAGGTGCATGTGCTGGAGCGGGATCCGTCGGGGCTGGTGCGGACGGTGCCGGCGCTGCGGTGGGGCGCGGAGGCGTTCGTGTACGAGCGGGGGTGGGAGCGGCTGCGGGGGCTGCTCGACGCCGCGGGGGCCGACAGGGGGCGTGGTGATGAGTGAGGCGTGGACGGGGGCTGCCCTCGTGTGTGCCGGGGCGGCGGTCTGGCTGTCGGTCGGGTGGCGATCCGGGGCGCGGCGAGCGGAGTTGTTGCTCGCGGGGGCCGGTGGGGCGGTCGGGACCGGTCCGCCGGTCTGGCGGCAACTGGCCGGTGGCGTACGGCGGCTGGGGAGCGAGTGGTGGTCGGCGGCGGCCGGACTGGTGCCGGCCGTACTGGGGGCCTCGGTGCTGCCGCTCGTCGTGGGGGCGGCCGGGGTGCCGTTGCTGCGGCGGGTGCGGTTGGCGCGCGAGGCACGGCGGGCCCGGGAGTGCCGAGGGGACGCGGTCATCGCGTTGTGCGGGGCGCTCGCCGGAGAGGTACGGGCCGGACGGCAGCCGGGTGAGGCCCTGTTGCGTGCCGCGCGGGACTCCGAGGGGCTGGGGGAGACGCAGTCGGCGGTGCTGGCGGCCGCGCGGTTCGGCGGGGACGTACCGGGTGCGCTCGCGGGCGCCGCACGGCAGCCGGGGGCCGAGGGGCTGCTGGGCCTCGCGGCGTGCTGGCGGGTCGCGGTGGACCGGGGAGCGGGGCTCGCGGCCGGACTCGAGCGGCTCGAGGCGGCGTTGCGCGCGGAGCGGGACCAACGTGCCGACCTGCGCGCCCAGTTGGCGGGAGCCCGCTCCACGACCGTGATGCTCGCCGGTCTCCCCGCCCTCGGACTGCTCCTTGGCACGGCCCTCGGCTCCGACCCGCTCCACGTCCTGCTGCACACCGGGCCCGGCCTGGGCTGTCTGGTGATCGGCGGCCTGCTGGAAGGGGCGGGGATGTGGTGGGCGGCGCGGATCGTGCGGGGAGCGGAGGCGGTGTGAGGGCGGGAGCGGGGTGGAGTCGGGAGGGGTGCGTGCTGTGAAGGCGGCGGTCAGGCGCGGGCGCTGTGAGGAGGCGGTCATGTGGGGATCTGAGGGCGGCGGTCACGTGGGGTTCGGAAGCAGGGCGCTGTGAGTGCGGAAGTTGTCCACAGGCTGGGGGTGATCGCGGGGGCCGTGATGGTGCTCGCGTGGATCGCTCGGTGGGTGGAGGGAGCGCGGCGGGAGCGGAGGCTTCGGCGGCGGCTGACTCGGCTGGTGGCCCGGGAGGCGGTGACCGTCGGGCCGCGGGGCGAGGTGCGGAAGGTCGTGCGGCGGTGGTTGCCCTCGCTCGGGGCGGTGGCCGGAGGGTGGGTGCTGGTCGGTGGGGTCGCCGGTGTCGTGGTGGGGCTGCTTGTCGCGGCCGGGCTGTGGTGGTGGCGAGGCCGGCAGGGCGCCGAGGACACGGGGGAGCCGTACGACGCCGCGGAGGCGGTACGCCAACTCCCGCTCGCCGCCGATCTGCTGGCGGCCTGTATCGCGGCCGGCGCCGGTCCGGTGATCGCGGCGCGGGCGGTGGGCGAGGCGTTGGGCGGGCCGGTCGGGGAGGGGCTCGCGCGGGGCGCGGCGGAGGTACGGCTGGGCGGTCCGCCCGGCGAGGCATGGCGGCGGCTGGCCTCGATGCCGGGCGCCGGTCCGCTGGCCCGGCTGCTGGAACGGGCCGATGTGTCCGGGCTCCCCGCGGCCGCACCGGTCGCACGGCTCGCCGCGGAGGCCCGCGCCGAGTGGGCGCGCACCGCGACGGCACGGGCCCGGAGGGCGGCGGTCATGGTGACCGCGCCGGTGGGGCTGTGCTTCCTGCCCGCGTTCATCGCGGTCGGTGTGCTGCCCGTGGTGATCGGCCTGGCCGGCGGGGTGTTGGGAGGGGGTGGCGGATGACGGGACGGGACCGGACCGACAGCGAGTGATCGAGCAACAGCAACGAACCAGCAGCAGTCAACCAGCAGCAGTCAACCAACAGCAGTCAACAGAGCCGACCTATACGGGGGTTGAGATGTACAAGGCGGTACGGGCACGGATGCGTGCCCTGGTGTGCGGGGCGCGTGCGGCGCGGAGGGACGCGGGGATGGTCACCTCCGAGTACGCGATGGGGATCGTCGCGGCGGTGGCGTTCGCGGCCGTTCTCTACAAGGTGGTGACCAGCGGAGCGGTCAGCGCGGAGTTGCAGGGCATCGTGAAGCAGGCGCTCGATGCGCGGATGTGAACGGGGTCGCGCGGACCGGGGGTTCGTGACGGCGGAGTCGGCCGTGGTGCTGCCCGTGCTGGTGATGTTCGCCACGGCGCTCGTGTGGGGGCTGCTCGTGGTGGCCGCGCAGATCCAGTGCGTGGACGCGGCGCGTACGGGGGCCCGGGCGGCGGCGCGGCAGGACCCGGCCGACGCGGTCGTCGAGGTGGCCCGTGAGGCGGCACCGCGCGGAGCGAAGGTGACAGTCAGCGGGGAGCGACAGCGGGAGGGAGCGCAGGTCCGGGTGGTGGTCGTGGCGAGGCCGCCGTTGCTGGGACGGCTGCCCTTCGACGTACGGGAGGAGGCGGTGGCGTCGGTGGAGGGGGCGGGCCCATGAGCAGGGGTTTCCCGCGGTGCCGGAGCTCTGCCTCGTGCCCGGCCACCTTGGAGGAGGGCTGTCGGGGGCCCGCCTGCGACCGTGGCTCAGCCACCGTCTGGAGCGTCGGTGCGATCGCCGTGCTGTGCGTGGTGTTCGGGGTCGTACTCGCCCTGGGGCAGGCCGTCGTGGCCCGGCACCGGGCGGCCGGGGGCGCGGATCTCGCGGCGCTCGCGGCGGCGGACCACTGGGCGGAGGGCGGCGAGGGGGCCTGCGCCCGGGCGGAGCGGGTGGCCCGGGCCCAGGGCGCCCGGCTCGTGCGGTGCGTGATCGTGGGCGAGACCTCGGACGTGACGGCGACGGCGGGCCGGGGGCCGTTCGCGGCGGAGGTCAGGGCCCGGGCGGGACCGGCGGACCTGCCTCCTCCGGTGTCGGCGGGGCTGCCGTCTTCGGCACCGGCGGGGCAGCCCCCTGCGGGGCGGGCGGATCTGCCGCCTCCGGGAACGGCGAGGCTGCCCCTTCCGGGACCGGCCGACCGTCCCCCGCCGCCACCGGATCCTGCCGGGCCGGCCCCGGTGGCGCCGCCTCCGCCTCGGGCTTCTCCTCCGGCGCTCCCCGCAGCAGCACCGTGAGCAACCGCACCGCCCCCCTCTTGTGCAGCGGGTCGTTCCCGTTGCCGCACTTGGGGGACTGGATGCAGGACGGGCAGCCGGCGTCGCACTCGCAGGAGGCGATGGCCTGGCGGGTGGCGGTGAGCCAGGCGCGGGCGGTGTGGAAGGCGCGCTCGGCGAATCCCGCGCCGCCGGGGTGGCCGTCGTAGACGAAGACCGTGGGGAGCAGGGTGTCGGGGTGCAGGGGGACCGAGACGCCGCCGATGTCCCAGCGGTCGCACGTCGCGAACAGCGGGAGCATGCCGATCGAAGCGTGTTCCGCCGCGTGCAGGGCGCCGCCGAGGATCTCGGGGTTGATGCGGGCCTCGTCCAACTGGTCCTCGGTCACCGTCCACCACACCGCGCGGGTGCGGAGCGTACGAGGAGGGAGGTCGAGTTTCGTCTCGCCGAGGACCTCGCCCGTGATGAGACGTCTGCGCAGGAAGGAGACGACCTGGTTGGTGACCTCGACCGAGCCGTAGCACAACCTGCCCTCGCCCCAGGGGACTTCGACGTCCGTCTCCAGGACGGAGATCGTCGTCGTGTCGCGGGCCACCGTCGAATACGTCGGGTTCGCCTCCTCGACCAGGGCGACCGACTCCTCCAGGTCCAAGGAGCGGACGAGGTAGGTGCGGCCCTGGTGGAGGTGGACCGCGCCCTCGTGGACGGTCGTGTGCGCGGCGCCCGCGTCGACCGTGCCCAGGAGGCGGCCCGTGCCGGACTCGACGATCTGGACGGGGCTGCCGCCCCCGCCGCGGATGTCGGCGAGGTCGGCGGCGGATTCCCGGCGGGTCCAGTGCCAGGCCTTCGTGCGGCGGCGCAGCAGCTTCGCGGCCTCCAGTTGGGGGAGCAGGCCCGCCGTCTCCGGGCCGAACAGCTCCAGGTCCTCGTCCGTCAGCGGTAGTTCCGCCGCCGCCGCGCACAAGTGCGGTGCCAGGACGTACGGGTTGTCGGGGTCGAGGACCGTGGACTCCACCGGCTGCTCGAACAGGGCCTCGGGATGGTGGACGAGGAAGGTGTCCAGGGGGTCGTCGCGGGCGACGAGGATCGCGAGGGCGCCCTGGCCGGAGCGGCCCGCGCGGCCGGCCTGCTGCCACAGGGACGCGCGGGTGCCGGGATAGCCGGCGATGACCACGGCGTCCAGGCCGGAGACGTCGATGCCGAGTTCGAGCGCGGTCGTCGCGGCCAGGCCCAGCAACTCGCCCGAGTGGAGGGCCTGTTCCAGGGCGCGGCGTTCCTCGGGGAGGTAGCCGCCGCGATAGGCCGCCACGCGTCGGGCCAGGGAGCGGTCGATCTCGGCCAACCGTTCCTGGGCGATGACCGAGATGAGTTCGGCGCCGCGCCGGGAGCGTACGAAGGCGACCGAGCGGACGCCCTGCACGGTCAGATCCGTGAGCAGGTCGGCCGTTTCGGCGGTGGCGGTACGGCGGACCGGGGCGCCCTTCTCGCCCTGCATCTCGGTGAGCGGGGGCTCCCAGAGGGCGAACACCAGTTCACCGCGCGGTGAGGCGTCGTCGGCCACCTCGACCACCGGGAGGCCGGTGAGGCGACGGGCGGCGACCGCGGGCTCGGCGGCGGTCGCGGAGGCCATCAGGAAGACGGGCGAGGCGCCGTAGCGGGCGCAGAGGCGACGCAGCCGGCGCAGCACCTGGGCGACATGGGAGCCGAAGACGCCGCGGTAGGTGTGGACCTCGTCGATGACGACGTACTTGAGCGATTTCAGGAAGGAGGACCAGCGCGGGTGGGACGGGAGGATGCCGCGGTGCAGCATGTCCGGGTTGGTCAGCACGTAGTTGGCGTACTGGCGGATCCACTCGCGTTCCTCGAACGGGGTGTCACCGTCGTAGACCGCGGGGCGAACCGAATTGCCCAGCGGTTGTGAAAGTTCCTTCACAGAACGCCACTGATCCGCCGCCAGCGCCTTCGTGGGCGCGAGGTACAGCGCGGTGGCTCCGCGGCCGTTCGGGGCCTCGGAACCGTCCAGGAGGGCCGTCAGGACGGGCGTGAGGTACGCCAGGGACTTGCCGGAGGCCGTGCCGGTCGCGACCACCACCGACTCGCCGTCGAGGGCGTGCTCGGCCGCCTGTGCCTGGTGGGCCCAGGGGTGTTCGACACCTGCGGCCTGCACCGCGGCGATGACCTCCGAACGAATCCGGTCAGGCCAGACGGCATGCCGACCCTCACGCGGGGGCAAGTGCTCCGTATGAGTGATGCGCGCAGCCCGACTCGGCCCGGAGGCGAGCCGGTGCAGGACCGTGCCCGGTTCCGGCCGGGAGACGGGTTCCGCCGAGGATCGATCGGATCGGTGATTCTTGGCCATCGGCACCGAGTGTGTCACTGGCGTGACGGACAATGGGACCAAGGCGTCGTGCACGCCTGCCGGTAAGTGATTGAATGCCATCGCGGCTGGCGAACCGTCCTGGGGGCTCTGCCGAGAGTGTCCTAACGGGCGACCGCTCGATAGCAAGGTGCTGGAGGATCCGTGGACCTGTCCCTGTCGACCCGTACCGTCGGCGATCGTACGGTCGTCGAGGTCGGTGGCGAAATCGACGTATATACCGCGCCCAAGCTGCGCGAGCAGCTGGTCGAGCTGGTGAACGACGGGAGTTTCCACCTCGTCGTCGACATGGAGGGCGTGGACTTCCTCGACTCCACCGGGCTCGGCGTGCTGGTCGGCGGCCTGAAGCGGGTGCGTGCCCATGAGGGCTCGCTGCGCCTGGTCTGCAACCAGGAGCGCATTCTGAAGATCTTCCGCATCACCGGCCTCACCAAGGTGTTCCCGATCCACACCTCGGTCGAGGAAGCGGTGGCGGCCACCGACTGATTCACCCGGCCCGGGCGCGGAAAAAGGACCGAGCCCGGGGCGGTCGTAGTACATGGGGGTCCGGGCTATCGGCCGCCCGGTCCCCCGACAGCACGCCCGTAGTTCCGAGGGGGATGCATGGCCACCGTTGAACTCCGCTTCAGCGCGCTGCCCGAGCACGTCCGCACCGCCCGTCTGGTGGCGGCGGCGGTGGCGCGCAGGGCCGGAGTGGACGAGGCCGTTCTCGACGAGGTCAGGCTCGCCGTCGGCGAGGCCTGCTCCCGTGCCGTCGGACTGCATCAGAACGGCGGCATCACCGCGCCGGTGAAGGTGCTGCTCATCGAGGAGGAGAAGCAGTTCTCCATCGAGGTGGGCGACGAGGCGCCGCGCTCGGCCCCGGGTGACCGGGCGCCCGGCGGGGCCGCCGAGGACCCGGACGCGGAGACCGACGAGGACGAAATGGGCCTCGCGGTCATCAGCGGCCTCGTCGACGACGTGGAGGTCACCGCAGGGGAGCACGGCGGGTCGATCCGTATGACCTGGCCGACCACTCCGCCGGCCGCGACGCTTCCCTGATCTCACCGTCGTAGAAGACATCGAGGGCCCTGCTCAGCAGGGCCCTTTCTTCTTTTCGCTGAATTCGTGAAAGAATTCACGATCAATCGCCCGATAATTCGATCAAGCGTCAATGCCTTTGGGGCATTAGCTCTTTCGGGTTCTGTGGCGTGACGTCGATCATTTGCTGAAGAGCCTGTGAAGGCTAATTCCGTTTACCGCGCACTGTTTTGATCAGGTTCCGCTACCTACAATCCGTCCACATCTTGAGCTCAGCACAGGCGTCAAGGAGGACGAATGGCGGGGCTTTCTACCCCTCATCAGTTGGACCATCCCACTTCCCTCGCAGCCGCGGTCCTGACGGACGACAACCGGATCATCATCTGGGTGATCGCCGCCGTCGCACTGGCCGCGCTCGTGGTCGCGGGCATCCTGGTACGCCAGGTGCTCGCGGCGGGCGAGGGTACCGACAGCATGAAGAAGATCGCGACGGCGATCCAGGAAGGCGCCAACGCCTATCTGGCCCGGCAGTTGCGCACGCTCGGCGTATTCGCCGTGGTCGTGTTCTTCCTGCTCATGCTGCTGCCCGCGGACGACTGGAATCAGCGCGCCGGTCGATCCGTCTTCTTCTTGATCGGCGCGGCGTTCTCGGCGGCCACCGGCTATATCGGCATGTGGCTCGCCGTGCGCAGCAATGTGCGCGTCGCCGCGGCGGCACGGGAAGCGACCCCTGCGGAAGGTGAGCCGGAAAAGGATCTCACCGCCGTCTCGCACAAAGCAATGAAGATCGCTTTCCGCACGGGCGGCGTCGTCGGCATGTTCACGGTGGGGCTCGGTCTGCTGGGCGCCTCCTGTGTCGTGCTGGTGTACGCGGCCGACGCGCCGAAGGTGCTCGAGGGCTTCGGCCTCGGGGCCGCGCTGATCGCCATGTTCATGCGTGTCGGCGGCGGCATCTTCACCAAAGCCGCCGACGTCGGCGCCGACCTGGTCGGCAAGGTCGAGCAGGGCATTCCGGAGGACGACCCGCGCAATGCCGCGACCATCGCCGACAACGTGGGCGACAACGTCGGCGACTGCGCGGGCATGGCGGCCGACCTCTTCGAGTCGTACGCCGTGACCCTGGTCGCCGCGCTGATCCTCGGATCGGCGGCCTTCGGCGACGCCGGACTCGCCTTCCCGCTGATCGTGCCGGCGATCGGTGTGATCACCGCCATGATCGGCATCTTCGCGGTGGCCCCGCGCCGGTCCGACCGCAGCGGGATGACGGCGATCAACCGCGGATTCTTCATCTCCGCGGTGATCTCGATCGTGCTGGTCGCGATCGCGGTGTACGCCTATCTGCCGTCCTCGTACGCCGACCTCGACGGCATCACCGACACGGCGATCGCGGCCAAGGACGGCGATCCGCGGATCCTCGCGCTCGTCGCGGTGGGGATCGGCATCGTGCTGGCCGCTGTCATCCAGCAGCTGACCGGCTACTTCACCGAGACCAACCGCCGTCCTGTCATGGACATCGGAAAGTCCTCGCTCACCGGCCCGGCCACCGTCGTCCTCGCCGGTATCTCGATCGGTCTCGAATCGGCCGTCTACACCGCCCTCTTGATCGGCCTCGGCGTCTACGGGGCGTTCCTGCTCGGCGGTACGTCGATCATGCTGGCGCTGTTCGCCGTGGCCCTGGCCGGTACCGGTCTGCTCACCACGGTCGGTGTGATCGTCGCCATGGACACCTTCGGGCCCGTCTCCGACAACGCGCAGGGCATCGCCGAGATGTCCGGTGACGTCGAGGGCGCGGGAGCGCAGGTGCTCACCAACCTGGACGCGGTCGGCAACACCACCAAGGCCATCACCAAGGGCATCGCCATCGCCACCGCCGTCCTGGCGGCAGCGGCGCTCTTCGGGTCGTACCGCGACGCCATCTTCACGGGCGCGCAGGACGTCGGCGAGAAGCTGTCCGGCGACGGTGCGCCGATGAGCCTGATGATGGACATCTCCCAGCCCAACAACCTCGTCGGTCTCATCGCGGGCGCCGCGGTCGTCTTCCTCTTCTCCGGACTCGCCATCAACGCCGTGTCGCGGTCGGCGGGTTCCGTGGTCTACGAGGTGCGGCGGCAGTTCCGCGAGCACCCCGGGATCATGGACTACAGCGAGAAGCCGGAGTACGGCAAGGTCGTCGACATCTGCACCCGGGACGCCCTGCGCGAGCTGGCCACACCGGGTCTGCTCGCCGTCATGGCGCCGATCTTCATCGGGTTCACGCTCGGTGTCGGCGCGCTCGGCTCGTTCCTGGCCGGCGCGATCGGCGCGGGCACGCTCATGGCGGTGTTCCTCGCCAACTCCGGCGGCGCCTGGGACAACGCGAAGAAGCTCGTCGAGGACGGCCACCACGGCGGCAAGGGCAGCGAGGCCCACGCCGCGACGGTGATCGGTGACACCGTCGGCGACCCGTTCAAGGACACCGCAGGTCCCGCGATCAACCCGCTGCTGAAGGTGATGAACCTCGTCGCGCTGCTCATCGCGCCCGCGGTCATCAAGTTCAGCTACGGCGAGGACAAGAGCCTCGGCGTACGGATCACGATCGCCGTCGTCTCGCTCGCCGTGATCGTCGGCGCGGTCTACGTCTCCAAGCGGCGTGGCATCGCGATGGGCGACGAGGAGAACGCCAAGAGGTCGGTCAAGTCGGCCGATCCCGCGGTGGTTTCGTAGGCGGTCATACGGGACGCCTGCTCAAGGGGCGGGCGGGGGGCGCGTACGGACGCGTCCCCCGCCCGTTCTGTGTGTTCACGCCCTCCTCGTGAGCCTTCTCTCACTTGGTGCAAATGGCTTTAATGCACCACTTACCGGACGTCCTACCTGTGGATGTCATCCATCTGCCGTGTATGTTCCGGGGCCGAGGAGCCATGGAAGGGACCAATCCGGTGAACAAGAAGCTCGCGGCCGCGCTGTCCGGCGGTGCGGTACTGGCGATGGCGCTGTCGGCATGCAGCAGCGGTGACGACAACAGCGAGAAGCTGGACGCCTGGGCCAAGGAGGTCTGCAGCGCGGTGCAGCCGCAGGCCAAGAAGATCGAGGCCGCCAACACGGCGATCCAGAAGCAGACCTCGGACAACAGCACCCCGGAGGACGTCCAGAAGACCGACTCCCAGGCCTTCCAGGACATGGCCGAGGCCTACAAGGCGATCGGCGCCGCCGTGCAGAAGGCCGGCGCGCCGGACACCGGGGACGCCAAGAACGCCGAGAAGAAGCAGCAGGACGCCGTCAAGGAGCTCAACAGCCTCGCCTCGTCCTACGCCTCCCTCCAGAAGCAGGTCGACGAGCTCAACACCAAGGACCAGGCGAAGTTCGCCGACGGCCTCAAGGACATCGCGACCGCGCTCGACAAGCTGAGCACCAGCGGCAGCGACGCGCTCAAGACGCTCGAGGAGGGCGACGTCGGCAAGGCGATGGCGCAGCAGGAGAGCTGCAAGAGCGCATCCGCCGCGCCGTCGGCGACCACCGGCTGACATCCACCCGCGCGTGGCCCCGGCGCCGTAGGCATCGCCCGCGGCGCCGGTTCACAATGGGGTGGTGAGTAACGCCGGCCTTGCCTCCCTGCCCTCCGCCGACCGCCCCGACGTCGCCGCGCGGCTGAGGGACGCCCTTCTGGGCGCCTCCTTCACCGCCGACGGCCTGCTCGAGCTGCTCGGTGCCCCCGCGTACGCGGCGCTCGCGCGCAGCGAGACCGTGCCCGCCCTGCGGGCGACCCGCGGGGACACACCGCTCGAGGTGCTCGTACGGCTCTTCCTGTTGCAGCAACCGGTGCCCCACGCGCGTGTGGACGGCGTCCTGCCCGTGGAGGCGTGTCTGGAGAGCGGGTGGCTGGTGCGCGCCGGCGCCGACGAGGTCGCCGCGACCGTCGACGTACGGCCGTACGGCGGACCCGACGGCGAGGACTGGTTCATCGTGTCCGACCTGGGGTGTGCCGTCGGCGGGGCCGGAGGCATCGGGAGCCGCGCCGAGGGGGTCGTCCTGGGCGTCGGCGGCGCCTCCACGACCCTGGCGGGCATCACCGTCCGCGGGCCCGTCTCTGCCGCCCTCGACCTCGGCACCGGCTCCGGCATCCAGGCGCTGCACGCCGCGCGGCACGCCACGCGCGTGACGGCGACCGATCTCAACCCGCGCGCGCTGCACATCACCGCGCTCACGCTGGCGCTGTCCGGCGCCCCGGCGGCCGAACTGCGCGAGGGCTCGCTGTTCGAGCCGGTGAAGGACGGCGAGAGGTACGACCTGATCGTCTCGAACCCGCCGTTCGTGATCTCGCCGGGTGCGCGGCTGACGTACCGGGACGGCGGGATGGGCGGGGACGATCTGTGCCGGTCGCTCGTTCAGCAGGCGGGGGAGCGCCTGAACGAGGGCGGGTTCGCGCAGTTCCTCGCCAACTGGCAGCACGTGGAGGGGGAGGACTGGCAGGACCGGCTGCGCTCCTGGGTGCCGCGCGGGTGCGACGCGTGGATCGTGCAGCGCGAGGTGCAGGACGTCACGCAGTACGCCGAGCTGTGGCTCAGGGACGCCGGCGACCACCGGGGCGACCCGGCCGAGTACCAGGCGCTCTACGACGCCTGGCTGGACGAGTTCGAGGCGCGCAAGGTCAGGTCTGTCGGGTTCGGCTGGATCACCCTGCGGAAGACGGCGGCGGCCGAGCCCTCGGTCGTCGCCGAGGAATGGCCGCACCCCGTCGAGCAGCCGCTCGGCGACACCGTCAGGGCGCACTTCCAGCGCCTCGACTACCTGCGGGCGCACGACGACGCCGCCCTGCTGGAGGGCCACTTCAGGCTCGCCTCCGAGATCGTCCAGGAGCAGGTCGGGCTGCCCGGCGCCGAGGACCCCGAGCATGTCGTGCTGCGCCAGAACCGCGGGATGCGCCGGGCCACCAAGGTGGACACCGTCGGCGCGGGCTTCGCCGGGGTGTGCGACGGCTCGCTGAGCGCGGGACGGATCCTGGACGCGATCGCGCAACTGGTGGGCGAGGACCCGGTGTTGCTGCGCGACCGTACGCCGGCGCAGATCCGGCTGCTGGTGGAGCAGGGGTTCCTGGAGCCGGTGTGAGGCCTGACCCGGCGGTGCGCTCGACGCGGTGTGACGCGTGATCAGGTACGGCTTCTCGGCCCGGCGCGCGGCTCGATCCGTGTGACGGCTGGGGCGGGCAGGTACCCCTGAGGCCCATGTGCCCGATCTGATGGGATTGCTCCTGAAAAGGTCTCCTGTCAGTGGCAGGTGCGAAGCTACCTTCGAGAGACAGAGTGCACGCGTTCTCGGGGGAGGCGCGCTGTCTCGGGTCTCGGGGGGAGGCGTGATGGCGGGGGATACGCCGGATCAAGGCGAAGGCAGGGTCATCAACGGGCGGTACCGGCTGCTGCGGTCGCTCGGCGCGGGCGGCATGGGCCGGGTCTGGCTCGCGTACGACGAGGAGTTGGCCTGCGAAGTCGCGATGAAGGAGATCGCGCTTCCGGATGTGCCGATGGACGCGACCGAGCCCGCCCAGCGCATCGCGCGGGCCCGCAGCGAGGCCCGGCACGCGGCGCGGCTGCGCGGCCACCCCCATGTGGCGACCGTGCACGACGTGGTGGTCCACGAGGGGTTGCCGTGGATCGTCATGGAGTACGTGCCGGACGCGGTCGACCTCCAGGCGGTCGTACGGCGTTCAGGGCCGCTGCTGCCCGCCCAGGCGGCCCGCATCGGGCTCGCCGTGCTCGACGCGCTCACCGCCGGGCACCGGATCGGCATCCTCCACAGGGATGTGAAACCGGCCAACATCCTGCTGGCGTCGGACGCTTCGGGCGACCCGTACGCACGCGTGCTGCTCACCGACTACGGCATCGCCCTGCAACCCGAGTCCCGCGAACCCCGCCTCACCGCCACGGCGGGCATCCTCGGGACGCCGGGCTACCTCGCTCCGGAACGCGCGCGGGGAGAGCCGCCGACACCGGCCGCGGATCTGTTCTCGCTCGGCGCGACGCTGTACTCCGCCGTGGAGGGCCGCGGTCCCTTCGACCGACACGGTGACTACGCCACGCTGACGGCGCTGCTGGGAGAGGAGCCGACGCCCGCGGTGCGGGCCGGTGAACTGGCGCCGGTGCTCCAGGGGTTGCTTGTGAAGGACCCGGTGCGCAGGTCGTCGCCGGAGACGGTGGCGCGGGGGCTGGAGCGGGTGGTGCAGGGGGCCTCGCCCGCGTGGCCCGCTCCGGCCGGTGCGACGCCGGGATTCGGGCCGCCGCCCGAGGGGTTCGGGGCGGCGACACCCCAGACGCCGGGCGCGCCACCGACGCCGAGCACTCCGCAGACACCGCACACGCCGGGTGGCGTACCCCAGGGGGTGGGCGGCGCGGCGGGGGCGGTGACTCCGGGATCCGCGGGGTTCGGACCCGGCCCAGGCGGCGGCGGTCCGGGTGGTGGCGGTCCGGCCACGCCTGGTGGGGCGCCTCCTTCGCAGTACGACCCGTGGCGGCAGCCCTCCGCGGCGCAGCAGTCCCCCGACGCCGGCAATCCCTACGCGCAAGGCCCCTACGCGAGCGGCGGGGCGCAGTCGCCCTCCGTGGGCAGTGGCGGCGCTTCGCCCTACGGCCCGTACACCGGAGGCGGCCCGACGCCCTACCAGGGCAGCCCCACCCCGCCGCCGTACGCGGGCGGCACCTACGGCGCCGGCTGGGGCGCGGGCGGGCCGGGTGCCCCTGGCGGCGGACCGACGCCCCCGCCCCCGCCCTCGCCTTCGAAGAAGCGGCTCGCCATCGTCGCGCTCGTCGTGGCCGCCGTGCTCGTCGTCGCCGGCGGCACCTGGCTGGCCGTCTCGCTGACCGGGGACGACGGCGGCGACGACACCGCCACCCCGAAGAAGCCGCCCACCTCCAGCGTGCCCAAGTCCTCGGCACCGCCGACCGGGCCCGTGCTGCCCTACGGCGATGTCGTCGGGCTCAGTGAGCCGTTGGAGACCGGCGACTGTGTGCAGGCGGTCTGGTCGGGGGCGCCGTTCAAGTCGGTGCCGAACCTGGGCAAGGTGAGCTGCTCCGAGGACTGGCCCGACGGTCAGGTGGTGGCGATCGACACGGCCACCGACGCCGCGGACGCGGCCGCAGAGGGCGCCGAGCGCTGTGCGAACCAGACGCGCGCGGTCGTCGACGCCCTGCCGGACGCGGCCGGCTACGCCGTCGTACCGACCAAGGAGGGCTTCACGGTGGCCAACAGCGGTACGGCATGTCTCGTACTCGGCCGCCATGCCGCGATAGGCGGTGAAGTGGGCCGGTTCCGCGACGAGGGCGCCGATCTGTGGGTCGGTCAGATGAGTGTCGGGGACTGCTGGATCTACGAGGAGGGGGACGAGGGCTACAACGCCCCGCTCACCGATTGCGTGAAACCGCACACCGACCAGGTCATCGGCGTGGTCCAGGCGCCCGGCGGCATGAACTACGAGAAAGGCGCCGACAACGCGACCAAGCTCTGCGGCAACAAATTCGAGTCGACCTGGGCGCCGGGATCGGAGCGGGCCGTGTTCGGCTGGGTGGCCGACGAGGACGACTGGAACCAGGGGTTCAAGAAGGCCGTGTGCACCGTGGGGCGGACCGACAACGCGAAGACGACCGGAAAGATACCCGCGCCCGGATCGGTCTGAGCCCGGGCCGTGAGCGGGGGTGCCGGGGCGGTCCACAGCGACGTCGGTCCCGCGTTCACCTCAGGTTCGCCCGCCCGCCGCCCGCGCGTGTCAACCTCCCGGGGCTGGACACGCGCGGACGGGGCAAAAGGGGGCAGGGGCGTCATGGAGACGGGACCGGCGATCTTCGCGGGAGCGGTGTTCGTCCTGTTCGGAGGCGGGCTGCTGATGTGGACCGCGGCCCGGGTGCGGCAGCGCGAACCCGTGGCGCACGGTGTGAGCCCGGTCGCATCGGCGACCCTCGCCGGCCTCGCCGCGGTGGTGGCGCTGGGCCTCGGCGCATGGTGCCTCACCCGGATCTGAGGATCATGCAAAGGCCGAGGTCCCGGTAATTGGGAGGTCTCCCTCCGGTAAGGCTCGAAATAGCCGGTGGGTACGCCGGGCGGCAGGAATGGCGGTAGTCGGGTTACCGTTCGAGTGGCCGTTGCGGGCTTTTCCCGTTTGACACGGGGGCGGGATGTACCGTCACACTCCGCAGCGTCACCATGACCCGACCCCGGGATGAAGGCGCCTGGGGAGGCCCCAGCGTCGACCGGAGAGAAGAGCGAAGTTGTCCCCGACCAGCGAGACCGCAAAGGGCGGCCGCCGACTCGTCATCGTCGAGTCGCCTGCCAAGGCGAAGACGATCAAGGGCTATCTCGGCCCTGGTTACGTCGTCGAGGCGAGCGTCGGGCACATCCGCGACCTCCCCAACGGCGCCGCGGAGGTGCCGGAGAAGTACACCGGCGAGGTCCGCCGGCTCGGCGTGGACGTCGAGCACGACTTCGAGCCGATCTATGTCGTCAACGCCGACAAGAGGGCTCAGGTCAAGAAGCTCAAGGACCTGCTTAAGGACTCCGACGAGCTCTTCCTCGCCACCGATGAGGACCGCGAGGGCGAGGCCATCGCGTGGCACCTCCAGGAAGTGCTCAAGCCCAAGGTCCCGGTCAAGCGGATGGTCTTCCACGAGATCACCAAGGCCGCGATCCAGGCCGCCGTGGCCAACCCGCGCGAGCTCAACCAGAAGCTCGTCGATGCCCAGGAGACCCGCCGTATCCTCGACCGCCTCTACGGCTACGAGGTCTCGCCGGTCCTGTGGAAGAAGGTCATGCCCCGGCTGTCCGCGGGCCGTGTCCAGTCCGTCGCCACCCGGCTCGTGGTGGAGCGGGAGCGCGAGCGCATCGCGTTCCGGTCCGCCGAGTACTGGGACCTGACGGGCACCTTCGCGACCGGCCGCGCCGGGGACTCGAGCGACCCCTCGACCCTCGTCGCCCGCCTCCAGAGCGTCGACGGCAAGCGCGTCGCGCAGGGCCGTGACTTCGACTCCCTGGGCCAGATCAAGGGCGCCAACACGCTCCACCTCGACGAGGCCAACGCCCGCGCGCTGGCCGCCGCCCTGGAGCAGACCCAGTTCGCCGTCCGCTCCGTCGAGTCCAAGCCGTACCGCCGCTCGCCGTACGCCCCGTTCCGTACGACGACGCTCCAGCAGGAGGCTTCGCGCAAGCTCGGCTTCGGTGCGAAGGCGACCATGCAGGTCGCGCAGAAGCTGTACGAGAACGGCTTCATCACCTATATGCGTACGGACTCCACGACGCTCAGCGACACCGCTGTCGCCGCGGCCCGCGCGCAGGTCACCCAGCTGTACGGCGCCGACTACCTGCCGTCCGCCCCGCGGACGTACGCCGGGAAGGTCAAGAACGCGCAGGAGGCGCACGAGGCGATCCGCCCCTCGGGTGATCGTTTCCGCACGCCCGCCGAGACCGGACTGACCGGCGACCAGTTCAAGCTCTACGAGCTGATCTGGAAGCGGACCGTCGCCTCCCAGATGAAGGACGCGGTCGGCAACTCCGTGACCGTGAAGATCGCGGGCACCGCCGCCGACGGCCGCGACGTCGAGTTCAGCGCCTCCGGCAAGACGATCACCTTCCACGGCTTCCTCAAGGCCTACGTCGAGGGCGCGGACGACCCCAACGCCGAGCTGGACGACCGCGAGCGCCGGCTGCCCCAGGTCAGCGAGGGCGACCGGCTCAGCGCCGAGGAGATCACGGTCGACGGGCACGCCACCAAGCCCCCGGCCCGCTACACCGAGGCCAGCCTGGTCAAGGAGCTCGAAGAGCGCGAGATCGGCCGTCCGTCGACGTACGCCTCGATCATCGGCACCATCCTCGACCGCGGCTATGTCTTCAAGAAGGGCACGGCACTCGTCCCGTCCTTCCTGTCCTTCGCCGTGGTCAACCTCCTGGAGAAGCACTTCGGGCGGCTCGTCGACTACGACTTCACCGCCAAGATGGAGGACGACCTCGACCGCATCGCGCGGGGCGAGGCCCAGTCCGTGCCGTGGCTGAAGCGGTTCTACTTCGGCGAGGGCACCGAAGGCGGAGCGGCGGTCGCCGGCAACGGCGACGGGGACCACCTCGGCGGTCTCAAGGAGCTCGTGACCGACCTGGGCGCGATCGACGCGCGCGAGGTGTCGTCGTTCCCCGTGGGCAACGGCATCGTGCTGCGGGTCGGCCGCTACGGCCCGTACATCGAGCGCGGCGAGAAGGACTCCGAGGGCCACCAGCGCGCGGACGTGCCGGAGGACCTCGCTCCCGACGAGCTGTCCGTCGAGTTCGCGGAGGAGCTGCTCGCCAAGCCGAGCGGTGACTTCGAGCTCGGCGCCGACCCGGAGTCGGGCCACCAGATCATCGCGCGGGACGGCCGCTACGGCCCCTACGTCACCGAGGTGCTCCCCGAGGGCACCCCGAAGACCGGCAAGAACGCCGTGAAGCCGCGTACGGCCTCGCTGTTCAAGTCGATGTCGCTGGACACGGTCACGCTCGCCGACGCCCTGAAGCTGATGTCGCTGCCGCGGGTCGTCGGCGCCGACGCCGAGGGCCAGGAGATCACCGCGCAGAACGGGCGCTACGGGCCGTACCTGAAGAAGGGCACGGACTCGCGCTCGCTCCAGACCGAGGACCAGCTCTTCACGATCACCCTCGAAGAGGCGCTGGAGATCTACTCCCAGCCCAAGCAGCGGGGCCGGGCCGCCGCCAAGCCGCCGCTGAAGGAGCTGGGCACGGACCCGGTCAGCGAGAAGCCGGTCGTGGTCAAGGACGGTCGCTTCGGCCCGTATGTGACCGACGGGGAGACCAACGCGACCCTGCGCTCCGGCGACAGCGTCGAGGAGATCACCCCGGAGCGCGGCTTCGAACTGCTCGCCGAGAAGCGGGCGAAGGCGCCCGCCAAGAAGACGGCGAAGAAGGCGCCCGCGAAGAAGGCCCCGGCCAAGAAGGCGACGGCCGCCAAGAAGACCGCGGCCAAGAAGACGACCACGGCCGCCAAGAAGACGACGGCGAAGAAGACCACCGCCAAGAAGGCGGCGGCTTCGAAGGCCGCGTCCGAAGACTGAGTCGCGCCGCGGACCTTCACCTCGGGTTCGCAAAACGAACGCCCCGGCATCGGTTTGGTGTCGGGGCGTGCGCACGTTCGGACGGGCGCCGCAGGCTGTCGGTGCTGCCCGATAGGCTGAAAGCATGACGCGAGCCGAGCAGCCAACGGCCCACCACCCGGCCCCCGACGACGCCCTTGCCGCGGACTCCCGCGAGCGCGCCGTGCGCGCCCTGTTGCGCCGACCGCAGCTCAGGAGGCTGTGGAGCGCGCAGCTGGTGGGGGGTGTCGGCGACGTTCTCGCCCTCCTGGTGCTGGTCGTCCTGGCCCTCCAGGCGGCGATCGCCGAGGGCTCCTTCGGCGGCGGCTACCGGGGCGTGGCGTTCGCAGTGGCGACCGTCTTCGGGGTGCGCATTCTGGCCACGCTGCTCTTCGGGGCGGTGCTCCTGGGCCCGTTGACGTCGCTCACCTCTCAGGAGGGACCGCTCGACCGTCGCTGGACGATGGTCGGCGCGGACGCCGTACGCACGCTGGCGCTGATCGTCGCGCCCCTGTGGATCGACTGGACGCCGGACAACGCGCTGGCGGTCCTCCTGGTGACGGCCTTCGTGATCGGCGTCGCCGAGCGCTTCTGGACGGTGTGCCGCGAGAGCGCGGCGCCCGCCCTGCTGCCGGCCCCGCCGCCGGAGGGCGCGACCGTACGGCCGCTGCCGGACCACATGGACGCGCTGCGCCGCCTGTCGCTGCGTACGGGCTTCGTGGCGATCCCCCTCGCGGCCGCCGCGCTCGTCACCGCCTCGCTGCTCAACAACCTTCTGGGCGCCGGGATCGACTGGTTCGCCCAGCACCAGGCGGCCCTCGCCTCGTATGTCGCGGCCGGTCTGTTCGCCGCGTCCCTGTCGGTGCTGACCTTCCTGGAGCTCCCCGACACCCGCACGCCACGCGCGCGTTCGCCGCTGGAGGGCATGCGCCGGCCCAAGACCGGTACCGGCGTCGACAAGGGCCGCACCGGTGTGCTGCCGCTGCTGGTGCTGGCCTCCGCGGCCGTCGCCGGAGCGGTCTCCGCCTCCGTCGCCGTGGCCGTGCTGCACGCCAAGGACCTGGGCGGCGGCCCGGTGACGTACGGCCTGCTGGTCCTGGCACTGACCGGCGGGGTCGTCGTCGGCATCCGTACGGCTCCCAAGGTGCTGGTCTCGCTCTCGCGGCGCCGGCTGCTCGCGCTGGCGATCGCCTTCACCGGCGTCGCGCTGCTGGCCGCGGGCCTCGTCCCGGATGTGACGACGGTGATCCTGATCGTCGCGCTGGCCGGCGTCGGTGCGGGCGTGGCCGCCAACACCGGGCACACGCTCCTCGACCAGGAGGCCGAGGACTACCGGCGCGGGCGCACGACCGAGCATCTGCACGCGGTCGTACGGGTCTTCGTGGCGCTCGGCGCGGTGATCGCCCCGCTGGTGGCCGCGCTGATCGGGCCGCACCGGCTGGAGAGCGGCAAGTTCGTGTTCGCGCACGGCGGTGCCGCGTTCACGCTGATGCTGGTCGGCGCGCTGCTGCTGCCGGTGGCCGCGCTGGTGCTGGCCAAGGTCGACGACCGGTCCGGTGTGCCGCTGCGGCAGGACCTGCGGGACGCGCTGCTGGGCGGCGACGACCCGGTGACGGCGCCCGCCGCGAACGGTTTCTTCATCGCCCTGGAGGGCGGCGACGGGGCCGGGAAGTCCACCCAGGCCGAGGCGCTCGCCGAGTGGATAAGGGCCAAGGGCCACGAGGTCGTGGTGACGCGCGAGCCGGGGGCGACACCGGTCGGCAAGCGGCTGCGGTCGATCCTGCTCGACGTGTCCAGCGCCGGACTCTCGCACCGCGCGGAGGCGCTGCTGTACGCGGCGGACCGCGCGGAGCACGTGGACACCGTGGTGCGGCCCGCGCTGGAGCGGGGCGCGGTCGTGATCTCGGACCGGTACATCGACTCGTCCGTCGCCTACCAGGGGGCGGGCCGCGACCTGTCGCCGACGGAGATCGCCCGCATCAACCGCTGGGCGACCGACGGACTGGTGCCGAACCTGACCGTGCTCCTCGACGTGTCCCCGGAGATCGCCCGTGAGCGGTTCACCGAGGCGCCGGACCGGCTGGAGTCGGAGCCGGCGGAGTTCCACGCACGCGTGCGGTCCGGGTTCCTGACGCTGGCCGCCGCCGACCCCGGGCGCTATCTCGTCGTCGACGCGGGCCAGGAGCCCGAGGCCGTCACGACCGTCGTACGCCACCGGCTCGACCAGCTCCTGCCGCTCTCCGAGCAGGAGATCCGCGAGCAGGAGGAGGCCCGGCGCAAGGCCGAGGAGGAAGCGCGCCGCAAGGCCGAGGAAGAGGCCGCGCGCAAGGCCGAGGAGGAGCGCCTGGAGCGTGAGCGCCAGGAGCAGCTGGAGCGGCTGCGCGCCGAGGAGGAGGAGCGCAAGCGGCGCGAGCTGGAGGAGGCGCAGCGCCGCGAGGCCGAACGGCAGGCGGAGGAGGCCCGGTTGCGGGCCGAGGAAGCGCGCAAGCGGGCCGAGGAGGAGCGGGTTCGGCTCCTCGCCGAGGAGAAGGCGCGGGCCGAGGAGGAAGCGCGGCGCAAGGCCGAGGAGGACCGGCGTCGCAAGCAGGCCGAGGAAGAGGCACGGCTGCGGGCCGAGGCCGAGGCGCGGCGCGTGGAGAAGCAGCGGAAGGCCGAGGAGGCGCTGCTGCGCGCCGAGGAGGCGCGACGGCTCGCCGAGCAGGCCACGGCGGCCGCGGAGGCCGGGCCGAAGAAGCCGCCGCCCGCGGTCGCCCCTCCGGAGGCGGCGACCGTGCCCACTCCGGTGGTGACACCGACGAACGCGTCGGGCGGGCCGCTGGAGGAGACGGCCGTGCTGCGGCCGGTGCGGGACGAGAAGCCGGAAGGGGCCGCCGACAACGAGGTGACGGCCGAGCTGCCCAAGCCGCCGGCCGGGGCCGCGGACGAGACGGCTGTGCTGCCTCCCGTGGTGCCGGGTGCGGCTGACGAGACGGCCGTGCTGCCGCCGGTGCGGGATGCGGACGAGACCGCGGTGCTGCCGCCGGTGCCGGGCGAGACTCCCGCGGACCGGGTGCCGCCGGGGTTCTTCCGGGAGGACCAGGCGGGGCCGGACGGGACCGAGGACCGTACGCGGGAGATGCCTCAGGTCGACGAGACGGGGGCGCCCCGGCGGCGGGCCCGGTCCGACTGGGCCGAGGAGACACCGCTGGACGACCTGCCGTCGCTGGCGGACGAGCTGCTGGGCCCGCGTGACGGTGACGAGTTCGGTGACGGGAGCGGGCGCCGGGGCCGGGGACGCCGGGGCTGAGGCCGGGCGCTCGGCCGGTTCCCGCGACGGCGGCCCGTTGTCAGTGCCACCCCGCACAATGGACCCCGCACCCCCCACCGTGACGAAAGGGCGGCACCACCCATGACCGTCTGGGACGACCTCGTCGGCCAGGAGAAGGTGAGCGAGCAGCTCGGAGCCGCCGCTCGGGACGCCGACGCGCTCGTCACCGCGGCCACCACCGGCGCCCCGCCGCCCGAGGCGTCGAAGATGACGCACGCGTGGCTGTTCACCGGTCCGCCCGGGGCCGGCCGGACCCGGACCGCGCGGGCCTTCGCCGCCGCGCTGCAGTGCGTGAGCCCCGACCGCGCGCTCGGCGGGATCCCCGGGTGCGGGTTCTGCGACGGATGTCATACGGCGCTCATCGGCACGCACGCGGACGTCACCACCGTCGCCGCCGTCGGTACACAGATCCTCGCCGACGACATGCGGGACACCGTCCGCAAGTCGTACACCTCTCCGGCGACCGGCCGCTGGCAGGTGATCCTCGTCGAGGACGCCGAGCGGCTGAACGAGAAGTCGGCCAACGCGGTCCTGAAGGCCGTCGAGGAGCCCGCCCCCCGTACCGTCTGGCTGCTGTGCGCCCCGTCCATCGAGGACGTCCTGCCCACCATCCGCTCCCGCTGCCGGCACCTCAATCTGCGGACGCCCTCCGTCCAGGCGGTCGCCGACCTTCTCGTACGACGGGAAGGCATCGAGCCCGACGTGGCCGCGGTCGTCGCACGGGCCACGCAGGGGCATGTCGACCGGGCCCGGCGGCTGGCCACCGACCCCGCCGCGCGGGAGCGCAGGGCCGCCGTCCTCAAGCTGCCGCTCCGTGTCGAGGACATCGGCGGCTGCCTCAAGGCCGCCCAGGAGCTCGTGGACGCGGCCGCCGAGGACGCCAAACTGCTCGGGGAGGAGATGGACGGCAAGGAGACCGACGAGCTGAAGGCGGCCATGGGCGCGTCCCAGGGCGGACGGATGCCGCGGGGCACGGCGGGGGTGATGAAGGACCTGGAGGACAAGCAGAAGCGGCGCCGGACCCGTACCCAGCGCGACAGCCTCGACCTCGCCCTGACCGACCTCACCGGCTTCTACCGCGATGTCCTCGCCCTCCAGCTCGGCTCCCGGGTGGCGATCGCCAATGAGGACGCCCAGGACGCTCTGGAGCGCCTGGCCCGCGGCAGCTCCCCGGAGTCGACGCTGCGCCGGATCGAGGCGATCGCCGCCTGCCGCGACGCCCTCGACCGCAATGTGGCGCCGCTGCTCGCCGTGGAGGCGATGACGATGGCGCTCAGAGCGGGCTGAGCCACCGCCCCTCGGCACTTTCCCGATCAACAGGAGGTTGACCAGGTACCTCGTACGAGCCGCACGCGGCACGGACAGCGACTGATCCGCTGCGCAGAGTTACGCTCGTCTGATGTACATCAGGCGCAGCCCCCGCCCGGCACAACACCCGATCGACCCGCCTCGTCACCGGCGTTCACGCACCGGCGGTGCCCTTCTCGCCGTCGCCGCGCTGGTCGTGTCCGCCTGCTCCGCGGGGAGCGGTTCCGCCGGCTCGGCCGCGGAGGCGGCGGCGCTGGCCGCGCTGCCGAAGGCCACACCGGCCGCCCTCTCGTCGTACTACGGACAGCGGCTGAGCTGGCGCAGCTGCGGGGTGCCCGGTTTCCAGTGCGCCACGATGAAGGCACCGCTCGACTACGACAAGCCGGGTGAGGGTGACGTACGCCTCGCCGTGGCCCGCAAGAAGGCGACCGGCTCCGGCAAGGCGCTCGGCTCGCTGCTGGTGAACCCGGGCGGGCCGGGCGGCTCGGCGGTCGGCTACCTCCAGGCGTACGCCGGGATCGGCTACCCCGCCGAGGTCCGTGCCCGGTACGACATGGTCGCGGTCGACCCGCGCGGCGTCGCCCGCAGCGAGCCCGTCGAGTGCCTGGACGGGCGCGACATGGACGCGTACACGCAGACCGACACGACACCCGACGACGAGAAGGAGACCGAGGAACTCGTCGCCGCGTACCGGAAGTTCGCGGAGGGGTGCGGTGCCGACTCGCCCGAGCTGCTGCGGCATGTGTCCACCGTCGAGGCGGCGCGGGACATGGACATCCTGCGGGCGGCGCTGGGCGACGCGAAGCTGACGTATGTCGGGGCGTCGTACGGCACCTTTCTGGGGGCGACGTACGCGGGCCTCTTCCCGGACCGGGTGGGCCGGCTGGTCCTGGACGGCGCGATGGACCCGTCCCTGCCCGCGCGGCGTTTGAACCTTGACCAGACGGCGGGGTTCGAGACGGCGTTCCAGTCCTTCGCGCGGGACTGTGTGCAGCAGTCGGACTGTCCGCTGGGAAGGAAGGCGGGTGAGGTCGGCAGGAACCTCAAGGCGTTCTTCGAGAAGCTCGACGCCCGGCCGATCCCCACCGGTGATGTGGACGGCCGCAAGCTCGGTGAGTCCCTGGCCACCACCGGGGTCATCGCGGCGATGTACGACGAGGGCGCCTGGGCGCAGCTGCGCGAGGCGCTGACCTCGGCGATGCGGGAGAACGACGGGGCGGGGCTGCTGGTCCTCTCCGACAGCTACTACGAGCGGGACGCCGACGCCCGCTACTCGAACCTGATGTTCGCCAACGCGGCGGTGAACTGCCTGGACCTGCCCGCGGCGTTCGGTTCACCGGACCAGGTGCGGGAGGCGCTGCCGGAGTTCGAGAAGGCGTCCCCCGTCTTCGGCGAGGGCCTCGCCTGGGCCTCGCTGAACTGCACGTACTGGCCGGTGAGGGCGACGGGTGAACCGCACCGCATCACCGCGAAGGGCGCCGCCCCGATCGTGGTCGTCGGCACCACCCGCGACCCGGCCACCCCGTACCGCTGGGCCCGCGCCCTGGCCACCCAGCTCTCCTCCTCCCGCCTCCTCAGCTACGAGGGCGACGGGCACACCGCCTACGGTCGGGGCAGTGTCTGCGTCGACTCCACGATCGACGCGTATCTCCTCCGGGGGACCCCTCCGGCGCGGGGCAAGCGCTGCTCGTAGCCGCCTCGACCGGCCCCGGAACGCACCCCTCCGGGGCCGGTACGGAGCACCCTCCGAAACTGTGTAGACTTACCGGCGTTGCTGATCGCACCATAGTGCGGACGGCGCGCCGCCTTAGCTCAGATGGCCAGAGCAACGCACTCGTAATGCGTAGGTCTCGGGTTCGAATCCCGAAGGCGGCTCCACGATGAAACGGCAGGTCACAGGCCGTTTTCTGACTGCCCGTTCGGGGAGGGTCCCGGGCGGGCAGTACGCATTTTGTACGCATGGTTTCGATCACGCGGCTTCCGTGAGGGACGCACGCAGCTTGGCCAGTGCGACACCCCGCCCGATGTCGAGGGCGTCTGCCACCTCGTCGAGCCGGTCCGGGAACAGGTGGCCGTAGATGTTCAGCGTCATGGACGCGTCCTTGTGCCCGAGCATCGTCTGCACGACCTTCACGTCGGCGCCGGCCGCGATGGCGAGCGAGGCCGCCGTGTGCCGCAGCTTGTGCGGCGTGATTCCCATGCCGTCCAGACCAGCGGCCTTCACCGCGGGGTCGAACACCCGCGAGCGGAAGTTGGCGTAGCGCAGCGGGCCGCCCTCGGGAGCGGTGAACAGCAGCGCGTCAGCCTTCCGGCCAGTGCCCAGTTCGCCGAGCTCGTCCGCGAACGATCGAGGTAGGGGCACCGACCGCTTCTCGTGGTTCTTCACCGGGCCGAGCTCCAGGTGCCCGGAGACGTCGGTGTAGTTCTGCACGATCCGCATGCGGCGCTGCTCGGCCTGGAGGCGGCCCACCTTCACCGCGGAGGCCTCCGCCCACCGAATGCCGCAGTACCCCAGGGTGAGGATCAGCAGGCGATACGGGCCCGCGGCCTCGGCCAGCTGCTCCAGCTGGTCGTAGGTGAGGTAGACGTGCTCGTCCTCGTCGTCGGGCCGCGGCAGCTCGTGGTCGTGGCACGGGCTCAGCGAGACACGCTTGGAGAACACCGCGTGTTTCATGACCATGGCGAGCACGCGGTAGGCCTTGATGATGCGGGCCGCGCCGATCGGCCGGCCGGACTTCCCGGGCCCGGTCTCCAGCTCGGTCAGCCAGGCGTCGACGTCCTCCCACTGGACGGCCGCAACCTGCCAGTCACCCCACTTGGGGATCACGTAGTTGTCGAGCAGGTCTCGGTAGTCGCGCTTCGTGGTGCGGCCGATCTTCCGCTTCGACGCGAACCACTCCTCGGCGACCACCTTCACGGCCGCCTTGCCCGACTTGGGGTCCCGGTACGAGCCCTTGTCGAGCCGCGCCGTGACGGCGTCCTTCTCTGCCTCGGCCTGTGGCAGCTTCCCGAACGTTCTGGCCTTTGGCTTCCCGTCGGGGCCGTACCAGCGAACGCGCCAGCGGCCGGGCGGCTTCCTCTTGGACCCCTCACGCTTGGCCGCATGCCAGTTCTCCAGTGCCTCGCGGTAGTCGGCGTGGTTCTGCCGATCCTCAATCCAGACCCTTGCCACCCTGCCCCCTCTCCTCGGCCAGCTTCAGGGCCAGCCGCGTGAAGTCCTCTTCCGGTGCCTCGGTCATGTAGCTGCGGGCGTCCATGCCCGGCAACGCCTGCTCGCCCTTGATGAAGTTGCGCCAGACCAGCGCCAGCCCTTCCGCGTTCGGGTCGCCCTTCCATGCGGCCGGGAATGGCAGATCTTCAGGAGGCATGGGCCTGCTCAGCAGGTGAACCGGCGCCACCTCCAGGGCCACGGCGAGCGCCACCAGCTCGTCAACGGTCACGAAGCGCCGGCGCCTGCCGTCCTTGTCGCGGCGGCCGGTCTCGATGTTCGACACCGACTGGGCCGTGATCTCTGGCGCCCCGATGTCCGCGCAGCGTTGCGCCAACTCGGCGGCCGTCAGTCCTCGTTTGCGGCGAACCTCGCGGATGCGCTCCGCCGCAATATCACTGTAGCTCGTCACAACGACGAATGTAGCTGCACGCTTGACGAGTCGCAAGACGCTGAGGGAAGATCCGGGCAATGCGATTCGTCGTTACGACGCATCGCTAGTCGTTTCGACGAGGAGTGGTGAGTGTGGACCCCCTTCTGACCCCTAAGCAGGTGCAGGCCCAGTACGGCATCGCCGCGAAGACGCTGGCGAACTACCGCTGGCAGGGCATTGGCCCGAAGTACGTGAAGACGCACCCCGGACAGCAGGGCCGAGTGAAGTACCGGCGCAGCGCCATCGACGAGTGGATCACCGCGTCAACCGTCCAGCCGGGAGGCACGGCCGCATGACGAGAAACACGAACGCCCCCGCCGAAGCGGGGGCGCCGAACGATCCACTGGCCCGTGGAACCGAGCCCAGCGTAGCGCCCCTCAACGGGGCACTGTGGCTTGTCCGCCACGGCTTTCCCGTCTTCCCGTGCGACCACCCCGAGTTGAACCGCTGCGCAGGCCTGCACAAGACGTGCGACGGCTCCCGCGGCAAGCACCCCGCCGTCGCCTTCACCAGGGCCTGGACACTCGACGAGGCCAAGGTGCACGAGACGTTCGCTCGCGGACTGCGGAACCCCGCCGTAGCCGTAGGCGCCTGCTCGGGACCCAACGGCACACGCCTCCTGGTCGTCGACAGCGACCGCCCCGGAGCCATCGAGGACGTAGCAGCCGCCCACGGTCAGGAGTGGCCGGCCACCATGCGCGTCTGGACCGCCAAGGGCCACCACGACTACGTGTGGGCTCCGGCCGCTCTCCAGCTGGGCAACGGACTCGGCACGCTACAGGGCCAGTTCGACGGGGACGTCCGGGCCGGGAACGCCTACGTCATCGGTCCCGGCGCCCTGCACGCCTCTGGTGTCCTGTACGAGCTGGACGACCCCGAGCGGCCTCCCGTCATGGCGCCGCACTGGCTGCTCGACGCATTGGTGACGCGCCCGGCGTTCGCCGTTCGCCGCACGAAGTGGTGGGACACCACCCGCCCCGAGGGGTACGACCGCGTCCGCGGCCTCGTCGCGTTCGTCCTCGCCAGCCCCCGAGGCACCCGGAACAACCGCCTGTTCTGGGCCGCATGCCGGGCAGCGGAGGACGCCCAGGAAGGCCGCGAAGACGCACGGCACGCCCTTCTCGAAGCAGCCATTGAGGCAGGGCTCAGCGAGCGGGAAGCGTCCGCCACGATCCGATCCGCGTACAACCGCACGGGAGCCACCGCATGACCGAGCCGCAGCCCCTAGACACCGGGGTCTCCATTTCTGGCCAACCTCTCCAGGACGTACACGACACGTTCCGGAAGTGGCTCGGCAAGGACTACGACCTCGACGCCCTGGACGCCATCCTCGCCACGGCCGCCGTCGAGCAGCTGGGCGGCGACCCGTGCTGGCTCCTCGTCGTCTCCGGATCGGGCGCAGCCAAGACCGAGTCCGTCATGCCGCTCGCAGGCATCGGCGCCCACATCGTCTCCACCATCACCGGCGAGGCCGCGCTCATCTCCGGGACCGCCGAGAAGGAGAAGGCCAAGGACGCCCACGGAGGCCTCCTCCGCAAGATCGGCGAGCGCGGCATCCTCGTCATCAAGGACGTGACGAGCATCCTGTCCATGAACCGCGACGCCCGCGCGGCCGTCCTCGCCGCGCTGCGCGAGATCTACGACGGACGCTGGGACCGCGAGATCGGCCAGGACGGCGGCAAGACGCTCACGTGGAAGGGCCGCCTCGTCGTCATCGGCGCCGTCACCACCGCATGGGACTCCGCCCACAGCGTCATCTCCACCATGGGCGACCGGTTCGTCCTCGTCCGCATGGACTCACACACCGCGCAGAACCGCCGCGCGGCCGGCCTACAGGCCCTGATGAACGTAGACCGCGAGGTCGACATGCGCGACAGCATGGCGGACGCCGTCGGCCAGCTGCTCAAGGGAGTTGACCCTGCCGCAGGGACCGACCTCGACATGCCCGAGATGGAAGCCATCTTGGACCTGGCCGACCTCGTCACCCTTGCCCGCACGGCAGTTGAGCGGGACTACCAGGGCAACGTCGTCCAGGCGCACGCACCCGAGATGCCCACCCGCTTCGCCAAGCAGCTGGCCCAGATCGTGCGCGGCGGCATCGCCATCGGCAAGGACCGTGAGTCAGCACGAGCCCTCGCTGCACGGTGCGCCGGCGACAGCATGCCTCCCCTGCGCATGCGCATCCTGGCCGACCTGCTGCGCAACGGCCAGGGACTCACCGGGCAGGTGGCCAAGCGCACCGGACTCCCGCGCAAGACCGCCGACCGCGTGCTGCAAGAGCTGCACCTGCTCGGCCTGCTCGATGTCGCGGAGGAGCCGTGGGGTCAAGGCGTGCGATGGAGCTACCGACTGGCCGACCGCGTGAACCATGACGCCCTCGGCAAGTTGGCCAGAAATGGAGACCTGCACCCCAAGGCAGAGTCGGCCAGAAATGGAGACCCCCACTCTCATGGCCAAGGGGCCGCCTAAGACGCCCACTTGACGCATCGAGATGCGCGACCGCTCAGCGAATCGTCGTCGCAGGTCAGGGGTTTTTAGGAAAGATCATCATCGCAACCCCGCGCCCAGCTTTTATTTTTCTCCCCCCGGGCCCAATGCCATCCGCGATCATGGCGGGAGCGGTCAACACCTCCCGCTTTCCAGCCTTTTGACCTACCATGGGGGTGGGTTCAGACGCCCCGCGGACCCCCGGCGCCACGGCCTCGGGGGTCCGCACCGGTTCAGCCTTACCCGCTACAGCTCGCTCGCGTTCCGCTCCGGCGCCAAGGCCTCGGACGGCCGACTGATCTGGACAGCACCCCGTCCATCAGTCCAGCCGTGCCCGAGGAGGCATCGTGCCTACGCTTCAGGAACTCATCACCCACGCCACCCAGCAGCGGGACTCCGCACAGTCCGAAGTCCAGCGCCACAATGACGAGCTGGCTTCTCTCCGCGACGACCCCAACCTGACCGTGGAGCAGGTGCGCGCAGCCGCGAGCGCGCGGGACGCTGCGCAGCTGCGCCTCACGACCGCGCAGACGTCGCTGGACGGGCTGGTGTCCGCGCAGCGCGAGGAGGACCACCTCCAGCAGCAGTATCGGCAGACCGCTCCCGGCTCCACTCGGGCACCGGGCTACGACCAGGTCCACCGCGTCGGCGCCGAGCAGCGCACCTATCAGGGCCCGGAGGCCAGCAGGGACGGCCGCGGGGTCACCGGGCCCGACTTCCTCCGGGACCTGTACGACTACCAGGTGAAGCGCGACCCGGGCGCCGGCGCCCGCCTTGAGCGCCACGGTGCCGAGGTCGAGCACCACGACCCGGGGTTCGCTCAGCGCATGGTCGGTACCGGCGCGGTCTCTGGGTTCGTGCCCCCGCAGTACCTGACCGACCTGTTCGCCGAGTTCGCGCGCGCGGGCCGCCCGCTGGCCAACCTCTGCTCGGGCATCCCGCTGCCGGAAAGGGGGATGGAGGTCGACATCCCGCGCGTGACCACGTCGACCACCACGTCCGTCCAGACCGCCGAGGGCGGCGCGATCGGGAACACCGACCTGGACGACACACTGCTGGCCGCCCCGGTCCGCACGATCGCCGGGTACACCGACGTGTCCCGGCAGGCCATCGAGCGCGGCGTCATGGTGCAGTCGCTCATCTTCGGCGACCTGGCCGCGGACTACAACGCCAAGCTGGACACCCAGCTCATCAACGGGTCGGGCGCCTCGGGCCAGCACACGGGTGTGCTGAATGTGGCCTCCATCAACAGCATCACCTACACCGACGCGACACCGACGATTCCGGAGCTGTGGCCCAAGCTGGCCGACGCGGCCGGGCAGGTCATGGGCCAGCGGTTCACCGGCCCCACGGCGTTCGCCATGCGGTCGAACCTGTGGGCATGGATCCTGGCTGAGAAGGACACCGCGGGCCGGCCGCTCGTCGAACCGGGCACGGTCGCCGTCAACCCGATCGCCGTGGCGTCCACGCGGCCCGCCGACTACACGGTGACCGCGGTCGGCTCGCTGTTCGGTGTCCCGGTCGTCCTGGACAACAACATCCCGAACAACCTCGGGGCGGGCACGAACGAGACCCGCATCATTGCCGCGGACTTCCGGGACCTGATCCTCATGGAGGACGAGTCGGCGGCGCCCGTGCAGCTGCGGTTCGATGACGTTCAGTCCGGCACGCTTCAGGTGCGTCTGCTGGCCTACGGCTATTCGTCGTTCGCGGCAGGGCGCCAGCCGAAGGCCATCAGCGTGATCGGAGGGACGGGCCTCATCGTCCCCGCCCTCTGATCGCAGGAGAGGGGGGTTCCGGTCTCGGCGGGGATTGGGACCCCTTTCCCATGCGTGCAAAACCCCAGGTCGCTGCGAGAGGGGAGGGGGTGTCGGTGGGGGAGGGGAGTGGTTAGCTGGCTCATGCACGTACTCAGGCGTGAAGCGAGCAGGCGCCCGCTGACCCTGGGGCCACCTCTCCATGGGCGCCTGCTCGTCGTCAGCTTGGCGTGCCCGGCGCGATCACGAAAGTCCCTTTGGCCGGAAGGGTGGCGACGAGGCCGCGCTCACGCAGTTCCCGGACGGCCCGGCGCACGGTGCCGATGCTCACGCTGTAGATCTCGGTCATGGCACGCTCGCCGGGCAGTGCGGCGCCAGCAGGCAGCGTGCCGGAGGCGATCTCGGCCGCGATGCGGTCGGCCAGCTTCACGTACTCGTATTGCGGGAGATCGCTCATGCCGTCACGTTCGCGCGGCCCTGTGCGGTCGGCATCTTGGGAACGCGTCTCACCGCGTTGGAACGCAGGGGGACGCGGTGGGACGCAGAGGGGTACGGTCGGGGCAGCAGAAAGCCCCCGCGGCCGTGACGGGCCCGGGGGCTGGCCGACTGGTTGGAGTCGACGTGGACGAGCGTACAGAGACACGGACGGATGGCACAGGCAGCTACGAGCGCGGCCCGGCCGCGCTGGCTTACCGAGCGCTGCTTGAGCACACACAAAGCTGCGAGCAGTGCGTAGAGGACTCGCGGGAGTGCGCGACCGGGCGAGCCCTGATCCGGACCCTTCGGGCAGCGAGGCAGGGGTAGCCGGATACATCGGGATACGGCGTATCCGGGGTGTACCTGCCACTCGGATACGCCCGGGATACACGCGTACTGAGGTGTATCCCGGGCCGGTCTCCACGCAGGTCAGCACTCGGATACGGTCAGGCTACTGACCGAGCAGCGCCGTTCCCGCCCGCGGCTTCCTGCATCTCTGCCCAGTGGAGCAGGAGGGCCGCCATGGACCACGTCAGCCGGTCCGCCTTGGCCTGGTTGCAGCCGTCGCAGGCCAACACCAGATTGGCGGGCAGGTTGCACGCCCACATGCTCTTCGGGATGTAGTGGTCGATGGTGACGCCCCTCAGTGCGTCGAACTGCGTGCGGCAGTAGAAGCACCGCCGGCCGTCCCGCTCGGCGAGGTACAGGCGCGTCTCGTGCCACCCCGACCGCTTGTTCTGCCCCGGCCTGCACGGCTTCTTCCGGGGCGGCCGGTTGCCTTGCAGGATGCGCTGCGCCTGCTGGATACGCGCGGTGAAGCGGTGCAGGTTCGCCTCCAGGGCGCGTGCCTCGTCGGCGCCGAGCAGTTCTACGTCGTCGGCCAGGACGCCGAACCCAGGGCCGCTCACGGCCAGCTGGGGGAACTTCGCGCCGGGTTCCAGGACGAGGCAGGCCTCCATCATCAGCGTCCCGTCGGGCAGGGACACCTGCCAGTCCTCGGAGGCGTGCCCCCAGTCCTCGGGCGGCTCGTCGCCGTGGTCCTCAACGCACCACTTCGGGCAGCCGTTGACGACCTTCAGTTCGCGACTGTTCACCGGTCCGCCTTCCGGCCCGTGCGCCGGGCGTTCTCCAGGTCGACGGCGAGGTCGTCCAGGGCGTCGGCGTAGGCGCGCAGCTGGTCGGCGAGCCGGAACACTCCGTCCCGGTCCAGGTGACCTTCGGTCATACCGAGGGAGGGCCACAGGATGGCGGTCGGCCGCCGCAGGTCCCTCCCGAACGGGTACTGCGTGATCTCGCAGAGCAACACGTCCTCGTGGGTGCCGTCGCCGAGGTCGACGTGCAGTGCCTCCTCGGTGCCGCGGTGCGCGAAGTCCTCGAGGAACGTCCCGTGCGTGACGTCCTCCTGGTGGTCGGCCTGGCACCACTTGGGGCAGGTCACGGTGAGGGTGGCGCCGGGGGAGTCGAGGAGACGGATCGCGTGAGTGCGCTCCTTCAGATGCTCCTGGTAGACCTCGCGGTAGGCGTCGAGGGCGCGGGAGCGCTGCAAGGCCTCGTCTGCCTGGCTGAGCGGCTCTCTGCGGGCAGAATCGGGCTGTACGTTGTGCATGGCTGGACTTCCTTGCTGGTTGGCTCGGGTCCGGCCGTAGGCCCTGGGTGGTGGTAGGACACCCCCAGGGCCGCCGCGTTGCCGTACACATTCCGTACAGGTGGCAACGGGAAGGGCCGGGACATTGCGGGTAACGCTGGGACGCGTTTTCGCAGGTCAACCGGCCTGTGGCGCGATCATCGCAGGTAGGCTAAGTGCCTCTAAAGACCTCGTAATGCGTAGGTCTCGGGTTCGAATCCCGAAGGCGGCTCCATCCGGAACCCCGGGTCAGGCCTCTGACCTGGGGTTTTCTGGTATTCATGTTGCCTCGTCCGGGTGAAAATGCGCCTGTTGACCTGCGCAGTCGCAATGCGTAGGTCGGAGGTTCTTGGTGGGGGCGGTTCCCGGAGACGAGCGTGCGAGTGCCTTTCTGACCTGGTGACTTCGAGACGGCGCTGCTGTCTGATCGGTTCTGGTCTGCAGCGGCGTGCGGGAGGGGAGCGCATAGGTGCATCCGTAGTGCAGCAGCGGACGTCGGCGGTGGGCGTCCTGGCGGGAAATGTTGGCTACGACCAGGTTGTCGATGTTGCACAACCCTGAGCAGGAAGGGTTGTCGCCGTCGGTTCTGGAGAAGGCCGGTCTGGAAGTCCGGCACACGGAGTCGCCGCGCGACACTACGGCCGTACGGTCGCACCCTGGAGGAGCGCTGGGAGCGGTCGCACGGCTGGGCGCTGAGGAGATGGCGCGGGTCTGGTGGCTCCAACTGGTCGGCGGAGTGCCGGCCTTCGAGGAGTGCCGGATGGGTGTTTACCAGATCTTCGCCGTACGGTCGGTGCCCGGCGGTGCGGCCGGTATGCCGAGCACCCCAAACGCTTGGTACGAGGGCGTTCACGCTCGCCACCTTCGCCGTCGCGGCGCGTGGAGGCGTGCGCCGGATCGTCGACGTGGTCTGGGGGCAGTCCCTCGTGGTGCGCACAGCCCACCGCGGTCGCCGCCCACCTGCACGACGCGGACGCCGACCCGGACCCGTCATCCGAGGAGTGTTACGGGACGGGCGCCTTCCCTGTGCTCCGAGCGCGGGGTGAGAGTTCGGCGGCGAACGGCGCCCCGGTGAGCAGGGCGAGGTTCGACAGCCACAGCGCCAGACCTTCGCTCTCCAAGCCGGCCAGCAGTGCGTGTTCAGGCTCGAACAGCTTCGCCCCGCCCCCCACCCGCTTCAGGCGACCAGCTATCCGGGCCTGGCGCTCTGTCAGGACAGTCAGGGATGGGGAGAATCGAGAGCCCGGATACCCAGACCTGCTGCTGGCCCCAGGCGCTCCGCCGTCCGTGGCTGACTGACGCCCTGGTCACGCTGCAAGGCTACTGGCGGGCGTGGTCGACGAAGCCCTACCCTCGGCACTCCAGGGACTGATCAACACCGTCGGCACCGGCATACCTCTTGATCTCTACTGTCTGATTTGACAAACCAGCGGTAGCAAGGGTTGACACCTTCTGCAGCGCAATGGAAAGATCACTTGTCGTGCAGTTTCTACGTCTCGTCGCCCGTCTGCAGATCGACCTCATGAAGGCGTCTAGCAGCATCTGTTGACGTGCCGGAATCTCTCCGGTGAGCGGGCCTGAGGTCGCTCCCGGTCTTCTTGCGCATAGAGCAAGCATAGGTTTGCCGCGCCTCTCTCCTTCTTTTCGTTTCTCTTCAACGTCGGTGACGTTTCAGGTTGAAACGGCGCTGCGTATACGCGCGCATCCATTTCCCCCCACCAAGAAGTGAGCGTGTCCACTTGAACGACGAAATTCATGTACATGCACGCGGCCTTGTGAAGAAATACGGCAGCTTTACAGCGGTCGATGGTGTTGATTTCGACGTGCGTCGCGGTGAAGCTTTTGGATTCCTCGGACCAAACGGTGCGGGAAAATCCTCCACCATGCGGATGCTCGGTTGTGTGTCACCACCGAGCGGAGGAGAGTTACGAATCTTCGGTGCTGACCCGCTCAACAGCGGCGCCGACATTCGTGCGCGACTCGGTGTCGTCCCACAGGGCGACCTGCTCGACTCCGAGTTGACGGTTGGGGAGAACCTGCTGGTCTATGGTCGCTACTTCGGTTTGCCCATGCAGGTGATTCGTGAACGCGTCGACCGCCTGCTGGACTTCGTACAGTTGACGGATCGTGGGAACGACACGGTCGAATCCCTGTCCGGCGGTATGAAGCGCCGGCTGGTCATCGCGCGCTCACTCATCAATGAGCCCGACCTGCTGCTTCTCGACGAGCCGACCACGGGTCTCGACCCGCAGGCCCGGCAGGTGGTGTGGGATCGGCTGTTCCGGCTGAAACAGCAGGGCATCACGCTCATCCTGACAACCCACTACATGGATGAGGCCGAGCAACTCTGTGACCGCATCGCCGTGATGGACCGGGCTCGGATCATTGCCGAGGGATCCCCCCGTGAGCTGATCGAGCGATACGCGACTCGGGAAGTGCTGGAGCTGCGCTTTGACACCGAGCGGCGCGACGCGGCAGTGGAGAAGCTTGAGGACGTGGCCACCGAGCGCAGGGAGGTGCTCGTCGACCGCATCCTCCTGCACGTGCCGAACGGAGACGCCACGCTCGCCGAGGTGCGAGCACTCGGTCTGGACCCGGTGACGTCGCTTGTCCGACGCAGCACGCTGGAAGACGTCTTCCTGCGACTGACCGGCCGTCGGCTGGAGGACTGATGGACAATCCGCTCACCGTCACGTCGTACCTCAGCACCTCGGACACCGGCACCACTCCGCCCTCGGTCCCGGTGGACTCCCGGCCGGGAGTCGGTCTGCTGCGCAGGCCGACGATTCGCGCCCTGCGGTACTGGCTGTCGGTCTACCGGCAGACCTGGCAGGCGTCCTTGTACGTCAGCGTGGTCAACCCACTGTTGTACCTCGGAGCCCTGGGTCTGGGGTTGGGGACTCTTGTCGACCGCACGGGTAACTCACCCATCGACGGCACGCGCTACCTCGACTTCGTCGCTCCCGCCGTGCTTGCTCTGCACGCCATGGTCACCACGACGGGCGAGTGCAGTTTTCCCGTGTACCGCGTGATCCGCGAGGACAGCGCCTATCGCGCCGCAGTGGCCACACCACTGCGTCCCCGGGACCTCCTGCACGGCCATCTGGTGTTCGTGGCCATGCGGCTCACGGTGAACGCGGTCCTCTTCCTCACGGTCATGTCTGCCCTCGGGGCAGTGAAGTCCCCCTTGGCTCTGCTGGCTCTGCCGGCTGCTGTTCTCACGGGCCTGGCCTTCGCCGCGCCCATCGAGGCGTGGACCCTTGCTGTGCGGGACATGAACGCGTTGAACTACATCTTCCGTTTCGCGATGACGCCGCTCATGTTGTTCTCCGCGACTTTCTCTCCCTTGAGCACGATGCCCGAATGGCTGAGGGCCGTGGCGTACGCGACCCCTCTGTGGCACGGGGTCTCCCTGTGCCGAATGCTCTCCCTGGGAGACCCGCGTCCGGTGACGGCAGTCGCAAACGTCGCCTATCTGACGGTGTTCGGCCTGATCGGTGTCGCGCTCGCGCGCCGCGGCTACGAGAGGCGCCTTTATGTCTAGGCCGGTCGCAGTTCTCCGAAAGCCTCCCGTGTCGGCCGGTGTCCAGGGCGGGCTTCGACTCATCGAGCGGCATGTGCGTGCCTACCGCCACAGTTGGTTGCTGTTGGCTTCGGGCGCGTTGGAGCCGGTCCTCTACCTCTTCTCCATCGGCACGGGCGTCGGCACGCTGGTGGGTCAGGTGGCAGGTCCGGACGGTGAGCCGGTGCGCTACGCCGCGTACATCGCGCCGGCGCTGCTGGCTACGGCGGCCATGAACGGAACCATCGCCGACTCGACCTTCAACGTGTTCTTCCGGCTGAAGTACACGGGCCTCTACAGTTCGGCCCTCGCCACCCGTATGCGCCCCAGTGACATCACCGTCGGCGAGATCGGCTGGTCCGTCATCCGCGGTGTGCTCTACGCGGCAGCGTTCATGGGGGTCTGCCTGGCCATGGGACTGACCCCTTCCCCGTGGGCCCTGCTCGGTCTGCCCGTGGTGATGCTGATGTGCTTCGCGATCGGGGCGGCGAGCATGGCCGCGACGACGTACATGAAGAGCATCCTGCACTTCGAGTTCGTGCCGCTTGTGGTGCTGCCGATGTTTTTGTTCTCGGGCACGTTCTACCCGATCGACGTGTATCCGCGGTTTCTCCAGGTTCTGGTGGAGTGCCTTCCGTTCTATCAGGGTGTCGCCCTGCTCCGCGGGCTGAACCTCGGCGCGCCGGATATCAGCCTGTGGTGGCATGCGGGTTATCTCCTGGCACTAGGACTGGTGGGTGCGGCCATCGTCCGGCGTCGCATCGGCACCTTGTTGTTGACCTGATCGAAAGGGCACCATGAGTGATTTTGAAGGCACTCTCATCATCGAAAGCCTTCGCGTCGGCACAGACGTGCGTGATCTTTCATTGACGTTGCGAGACATCCGCAGATTCCGTCCCGGTGCCACCGGCGCAGGGCAGCCCGAAATATGGACCGCCCTGACTTTCACCGTCGTCGAAGAGCAAGCTATCGTGGTCGCTCACGCGCTCTCCGAGGTTCTGGTGGAGCGCGGATGGTACATGGACCTGAGGTCTTCGAAAGAAACGTTGGTGGTTTTTCCCGACAAGGTCTTCCGCTATGAACGGGGGGACGCTGACGGGCGAGCACGGGCTCAGGAACATGGATCTTCCCTGGGCATTCCGGAGGATCAGCTCGACTGGCCGGTATGAGGGACGACTGTGGCCTTGTCGGACGAGGGCTTCGACTTACCGGCGATCTCCCCGGGGGCGGTAACGGAGAGCGTGCCGCTGAGCGCCTTGGGGCCGGCGTATTCTCCGCGTCGGACAGGTATCGACCCGGCTCACGTGCAGATGCTCGCGGAGATCGATCCCGCGCGACTACCGCCTGTCGTGGTACAGCGTTCAAGCATGCGTGTGGTCGACGGAGCACATCGGTGCGCGGCCACTCGCCGACACGGCAGGGACGAGATCCCCGTGCGGTACGTCGACTGCTCCGATCAGGATGCGTACATCCTCGCGGTCAGGCTGAACACTCTGCACGGGCTGCCGCTCGCTCAGGCCGACCGAGTCATCGCTGTCCGCAATGTACTGGCCTGGCATCCCGATTGGTCGGATCGGGCCGTGGCCTCGCTCGCAGGCGTCAGTGCCAAGACGGTCAAGGAGCTTCGGGACTGTTCAGATGAGGAACTGACGCACCTGAACAAGCGCGTGGGCCGCGATGGCAAGCACTATCCGGCCACAGCGGGAAGCGAGGGCAGACGTCGAGCAGTCGACTACATGACCGCCCGGCCCGACGCCTCACTGAGGGAGGTCGCGCGCGCCGCCGGTATCTCGCTGGGCACGGCGCACGATGTCCGGGCCCGCATGCGCCGCGGCGAGGATCCTGTGCTCCTGGGGCGTCGGGTCGCCCAGCGTCCCGACGAAGGAGCGGGCAGAGAGGCCATGGCGTCGGCCATCGTCGCCAAGCTCAGCAGCGATCCTTCGCTCCGCTACTCCGAGCAGGGGCGTGCCTTCCTGCGCTGGCTGGCCGCGCGGGTCGTCCGCGGCGACGAGTGGCGTGGGTTTGTCGAGCAGGTGCCGCCGCACTGGGTGCCGGAGTTGATGCTCATCGCCGAGGCTGTCAGCGCCGAATGGCACGAGTTCGCGGAGTACCTGAGGACGGCGGACCGCGGCGACCGGTCCTGACGAGGCTTCACACACGTCGAATCGTTGTCCGGGACGCCCTGGACGGCGACCCTTCCGGGCTGCGCGCCCGGCACTTCGCGTTCACCCTTCCTGACCTGCGAACGCTTGGTCTCCGGTAGGGCTCTCCCTAGCGTGGGGGCGAATCCGACGCAACGGTGACGCCGACCTGTGGTTGTCGTCGCCATCCACGCCTGAGGAGCCACCCGACCATGACGGCGGACCATTCCGGAACGGCAGCCGTGGTGCTGGCCATAGACCGCGGGTATGTCGGCCCGGCCATTGTGACGCTGCGTTCCCTCGCCGACCACAGGGGCGCGGAAGCCCCTCACGTATGGGTGCTCGGCCACGGTCTTTTCAAGGAGGACACGCGCCAACTGCTGGACGAGGCCGACCGTTTGGGGCTGCCGCTCAGCATCCGCGAAGTCGACCAGGACCTGACTCAGTACGATGTGCAGTTGCACCTGTCGTCGGCGGCATGGATCCGGGTGCTGATCCCGGAACTGTGCCCCGAACTGGACCGGGCGCTCTACCTCGACGCGGACCTGATCGTCCTGCGCGACCTGACCCCGCTGCTCGAACTGCAACTGGGGCAGTCTCCCCTGGCGGCGGTGCAGGACTACGGCATCCCTGAACTCGGCACCGCGCATCTGGCGGAGCCGCCGTTCGACTTGAGCACCGTGAACCCTCGCACCAAGTACTTCAACTCCGGTGTCATGGTGATGAATCTGCCCCGCTGGCGGGAACTGCGGCTCACCGAGCGGGTCCTGGACTTCGGCAGGGCGGCCTCGAACCGCTTGCGCTTCGCGGACCAGGACGCCCTCAACGGTGTCATCGCAGGAGACTGGACCGAACTCGACCGCCGGTGGAACGTTCTGCCGCTGACCGAGATCATGCAGGTGCTGCCGTTCGACTTCCTCGGTGAGCCGTACCTCTCCCTGGAGCAGGTGCCGGCCCTTGAGGAAGGCGCCTACATCATGCATTACGCGACTCCGCTCAAGCCGTGGCAGAACCGCTACCCAGCAGGAGTCAACCGGGATCGCTTCACCCGCTACGCGCGGTCCGAGCCGGCGGTGACAGCCCGGTGACCGGCAACGCGACCGGGCGACCCGCTCCCGTGCTTGTCCTCGGGGGCTCGGGAGTGGTGGGCGGAGCAGTGGTCAGGGCCGTGATCGCGACGTCCAGCCATCCGGTCGTGGCCACCCACCGGCGTGCTCATCCACTGCCCATGGCACGGACCACCTGGGTCCGGTACGACTCGGCCGCCTCAAGGGCGGGAGACGGCGCGCGAGACGGACGACTCGACGGGGTGCTCGGGGCGTTGAACGCCATGGAAGCCCCGCCGGCCGCCGTGATCCATTGCGTGGGTGCCAGTTCCAGTCGCCTTCGCGTCACCGACACGGCCGACGACGAGTGGCGCGCGCTGTTCGAGGACAACGTCCTCGGCTTCGTTCAGGCGTACCGGGACCTGGGCTCGCGCATTCGCCGGGGCCGGGCAGCGGTGGTGGTCGTCGGCTCCGAGACCACCACGGCTCTGCCCGCGGGAAACGGCTCGTACAGTGCGAGCAAGGCGGCTCTGGAAGCCGTAGTGCTCACCTTGGCCAAAGAGGAGGCACGGTACGGCGTGCGGATCAACGTCGTCGCGCCCAGCAGGATCGGCCGCCAGGACGAGTCGGTCGGTGCCGACGGACGCCGCCTGATCACCCCCGAACAGGCCGGTGAAGCCATCACCGCTGTCGCTCTCGACCAGTCGGAGCGCTATCGCTCCGGACAGATCATCCGGCTGAACGCATCAAGCCCTCAGGACCAGAAGGAGAATTCGCGGTGACGGACGTCCAGACGTGGGAGGACCGGCTGCCTGCCCGGGTCGTCGCCGACTACGAGGCTTCGCTGGCCTCGTACTGGCACGACAGGTGCGAACAGCACCTCAGGGACTGGTACATGGGGGTGATCATCAACAAATACCCCGAGGACCTGCGGGTGTACGAGCACTTGCTGTGGCACGCCCGTCCGAATGTGGTCGTGGAGATCGGCTGCTCCAGCGGCGGCAGCACCCTGTGGTTCCGGGACCGGCTGAAGACGCTGGCAGGGTACGGCCGTATCAGCGACCCCCTGGTGATCACGATCGACATCGATGTGTCGCGCGCGTTGAAGGCGCTGGCCGAGGTCGATCCGGAACTGGAGGGCATCGTGGTCATCGAGGGCGATGTCCGGGATCCGGAGTTGCCCGCGCGCGTGGCCGAGCACATTCCGGCAGACGCCCAGGTCCTCCTGGTCGAGGATTCGCAGCACACCTACGAGACGACGGCGGCGGCGCTGCGGGGGTTCGCCGATTTCGTGCCGGTGGGAGGGTTCCTGGTGGTGGAGGACGGACACGGCAACGTTCCGATCACCCGTCCTCCGAAGGACATCCCCTGGGGCGTCCTGCCCGCCCTGGACGACTGGCTGGCCACCGAGGCGGGGTCACGCTTCGAGGTCCACAGGGAACTGGAGCGCTACGGAGTCACCACCAACCCCCGCGGTTACTTGCAGCGCGTGCGATGACCGTGCCGCCGTACTTCTCGTTACTGCACACGACTCGACACCGCTACACGATCAAGGCGTACGCATGACAGTCAGGACCCCCGTTCACATCGACCTGACCGAGGTATCGACCCAGGTCATCACCGTGGATCGCCCCTTCTCCTTCAAGACGACAGTCAGCAAGCCGTCCCACTTCCCGACGCCCCTGGAGTCCTTCCCCGAACCCGGCACCTACCTGGTCACCCTCCATGTGGGCGACGACCTGTACGGGCTGAGAGCGCGGGACGTCGGCCCGGAAACGGTCGAGCTGACTCTCTACGCACCGGAGGACGTTCCCCAGGACCGCGCCGACACGGTCACCACGGAAGCTGCCAGACGGCTGGGGCTGCTGGTCGACCTCTCCGGGTACGAGGACATCTGGAGCCATGACAGTCGTCTGCGGGCGCTGCCCACCGAACTCGCCGGCGGCCGCCCGGCGATGCCGCACTCGCTCTACGGCTTCCTGATGATCTGCGTGTTCCTGCAGAACACCAACGTCCGCCGAACCGTCCAGATGATGAAGGCGATGACCGAGCGGTTCTCGCCCTGGGTGCGGTTCCCCGACGGAACCGTTCTTCCGGCGCTGTGGTCACCGCAGACCATCGCGGAGTCGTCGGAGGAGGAACTGCGCTCCCTGAAAGTGGGTTACCGGGCTCGCACGATCGACCGTCTCTCACGTCAGTTCGCCGAGTCTCCCGGGCTGGAGGCGGAACTACTGGCGATGACCGACCCGGAGGCCCTGCGTCAGGGCCTGTTGGGTCTGTACGGTGTCGGGCCCGCCACGGTCGGCTACCTGAGTTACGCCTGGTTCAAGCAGCTCGACGACCTGGTGTACGTCGCCCCGTGGGAGTGCAAGATCCTCGGCCGGCTCCTGCTGGACCGGCCGGACGCTCAGTCACCGGAGCTGATCGCCGAAGCACGGGCGCGCTGGTCGCCGTACACGATGCAGGCGCTCAACGCCGTGTTCGAGAGCGTCTTCTGGAAGCGCGCCGAGGGTGTCGGTCCTGCCTGGCTGGATGAACTGATCCTGCTTTGAAGCCCGGTCGTGGGCAGCCGGATCCTGCCTCTCACAGCGGAAGGAACAGCCATGCTCCGACACACACGAGCCTCGAAGGGCCTCCTGTCCTGGCAGCAGGAGGCAGGGCTCCACCGGGAGTCCGCCTACGGCCGGTACTCGCCGGTGAGACGGGTCTTTGCGATTCCGGACGAGATGAGCGACGGGGAGTTCGCGACCCGCCTCGCGCACATCGTCGACCGGGAGGACGCCCTGCATCTGGTCGGTGCCACGCTGGACGGCGGGGGTGCCACGTCCTACCGCCAGTCTTTCCCGCTGCCTCTCCGTCACCTTTCCTGCACCGCCGAGGAGTTGGAGCACGCCGCCAGGGCAGCCGTGGCTCCGCCGCGGAACGGTGGACCCTGGTGGGAGGTCGCCGTGCTCCATGGGCCGGACGGAAGGCGATATGCGTCCTGTGTCTTCGACCATCTGGTCAGCGACGGGTACAGCGTGCTGCTCCTCCAGAACGAGCTGACCGGCCGCGGGCGGCGTGAGCGGTCCTCCGCCGCGGGCGCCTACCAGGAGTGGGTGGCCTGGCAGCGCCGGGAGTTTCCCCGTGACGGAGGCGGTGCGGGAGCGTCGCGTGGCTTCTGGCTGCGACATCTCGACGGAACCACGGCGGACCGCCCCACCCCGCTTCCCTTCACGACGGACGCCGCCGGAGGACAGCCCGGGCTGGTCACGACGATGACGCGGGACCTTCCACTGACGTTCGACGATCTCCGAGCAGCCGCACAGGTCCTGCGTGCGACGCCGTTCCTGCTGGTGTTCGCCAACCTGATCGCCGCCGTCTCCCAGCTGAGCGGCTCCGAGGACATCACCGTGCGCGTGGCGGGCACCGGCCGACGGCCCTCCATGGCCGGCGCGCTGGGCTGGTTCGCGGACGCCTTCCCCATACGCACCCGGGCGACGGGCATCGCGGATCCCCATCGGGCGCTGGCCGTTGCCCGCCCGCTCACCGCACGGATTCTGGGCACGCCGGCAACGGCCCCCTGGGAGTACATCCGGGCACTGTCCTCCGCCTCGGACGTCGGGGACGCCAAACGCCAGATCATGCTGAACTTCGCGCCGGACGAGACCCCCCAGCTCTTCACCGAGGCGGAGGGCGAGCACACCGGGCCGGGCAGTGCCGACGCCCTGCACCTGTTCGTGAAGTCCGGCCCGGAAGGCAACTGCCGGCTGGCCGCGCTCGTCGACCACGGCGTCTTCGCCCCCGAGGGCGTGCGGTCGTTCCTGGACGACGTGGGTCACGCCCTCGCGACGATGGCCAGACCCCGTCAGCGGGTCGAGTCGGCCTGATCCCGCGCTGTTTCCCCTCACAAGGCCGAAGATGCGTTTCCGGCGGGTTCGAGCCTCTCGTCACCCCGAGAGGCGGCCCTGACCTCGCCGGGGACGGAACGGAACCACTCCACCGTCCGGCGCAGCCCCTCGGCCGCGGGCACGGACGGACGCCAACCCAGGGTCTCCCAGGCCCGGTCGATGACCGGGCATCGGCGTGCGGGATCGTCGACCGGCAACGGGCGGTGGTCGACGACGGAACGGGAACCCGTGATCTCCAGGACGAGACGCGCGAACGTCTCGATCGTCAGCTCCTCCGGATTGCCGAGATTCAGCGGCCCGGGCGCCGCCGTGTCGGCCATCGCGAGCAGTCCGCGAACCAAGTCGTCGACGTAGCAGAAGCTCCGGGTCTGTGTGCCCTCGCCGTAGAGCGTCAGCGCTTCCCCATTGAGCGCCTGAGTGATGAAGTTGGTCACCACCCGGCCGTCGCTCGCCTTCATCCGGGGTCCGTAGGTGTTGAAGATCCGGACGATTCCCGTGTTGACGCCCAGAGTGCGCCGGTAGGCCGCGGTCAGAGCCTCGGCGAATCGCTTGGCCTCGTCGTACATACTGCGCGGCCCGACGGGATTGACGTGGCCCCAGTAGTCCTCCGGCTGAGGATGGACAGCCGGATCGCCGTACACCTCGCTGGTGGACGCCAGGACGAAACGGGCACCGTCCCGGTGGGCCACACGCAGGGCGTGCTTGGTGCCGAGGCTGCCCACGGACAACGTTTCCAGCGGGCGGGCTTGGTAGTCGGGTGGCGATGCCGGACTGGCCAGGTGGAAGACGACGTCGACGGCCGGTGTGACCTCGACGTCCTCCGCCAGGTCAGCCTCCACGAAACGAAAACCGGGATGTCCGAGAAGGTGGGCGATGTTGGACATCCGGCCGGTCGAAAGGTTGTCGAGGCACACGACCTGGTCGTTGCGGGCCACCAGCGCGTCGCACAGGTGCGAGCCTATGAATCCGGCGCCGCCGGTCACGAGGATCTTCAATGTGTCTCCTCCAGTGAATCGTGAAGCGTCGCTCAGACCGGAAGGGCACCGGACTGGGCCCTGTGCAGCAGCGCTCGCCGGTCGACCTTGCCGTTGGGCAACAGGGGGAGCTCGGGCTGCGTGATGATCCGGTCAGGTACATCGGGACCGAGCTCTCGGGCCAGGGTCCTGCGCAGCCCGCGCGTCCACGCTGGGCCGTCCTCGGCGGCCGGCAAGCCTGCGACGTACAGGGCGAGGTCTCCCGAGCCGTCGGCGTGCACCTGCACACAGCAGGCGGCCGTGACGCCGGCGAGGGAGCGTGCCGTCTGCTCGATGCGTGCACAGTCCACGAACTTGCCGCGGCGTTTGACGAGTGAGTCCAGCCGCCCCTCCACGACGAGCAGCCCGTCGTCGTCCAGCCGACCGCGGTCACCGGTGACGAAGGTGGTGATCCCGTCGGATGTACGCCGGAGGGGGTTTGTCTCAGGGGCTGCGTCATCCAGGTACCCGAGCGAACCGTGCGGAGTGGAGATCTCGATCTCGAACGGCTCGCCCCGGTGGGGCAGGTCTTTCCCTGCGGCCGTGGGAAGGGCGCCCGGTCGAAGCGCCAGAGCTCGCATCGAGGTCCCCGGCAGCGGTCGGCCGACGGGCTGCGCTCCGGGGCGGGGACGTGGGCCGACGCGATACCAGAATTTGGCGAGCGTGGTCTCCGACGGACCGTAGAGGTTGAGGATCTCAGTTCCCGGTGCCACGCGACGCCAGTTGCGCACGTGTGCGTCGTACAACGGCTCCCCCGCGAAGAGGGTCCAGCGCAGCCGTGGCAGGGAACCGCCGTTCGCGGCTGCCGCCCATCTCGATGCCAGGCCCGGCACGGCATGGACGACCTCGATCCCTTCCTCAGCCAGCCAGGGCACGATGCGCGCTCGGCCGGCCGCCACGCTCGGCTCGGGCACGTGGAGCTCGCCGCCGCTGCACAGCACGGGGAGAAACTCCCGAAGGACGACGTCGAAGGAGGGCGAGGTCAGTAAGGGGACCCGGTGGGGCCGGGAGCGCAGACCGAGAACGTCGATCTCCCACTCCACAAAGTGCCGCAGCCCCTTCTCGCTGCCGACGATCCCCTTGCGCTTGCCCTGGGTTCCCGAGGAGAAGACCAGGTAGCCCGCGTCCGGGTGAAGGACCCGCGCGGTGCCCGCGGCCGTCGGATCGAGCAGTCCCCGAGCCAGGTCCGCGACGGCCGCCGGGCGGGCCGTGGTCAGGAGGTCGTTCATCTCGGCTGCCGGGAGTCTGGGGTCCAGCAGCAGCGGTATCAGGCCCACTGCCCTGGCGCCCAGCCAGGCCGCTGGGATCGCGGCCGGTTCGGTGGACGCCAGGGCGATCACCGAGTTGGGGGCGGCGCCGAGTGCCGCCATCCGGTCGGCCCAGTGGCGGATCCGGTCCCACAAGTCGCCGTAACTGAGCGCACCACCACCTTCCACGACAGCCGGCGCATGGGGCGTCCTGTGCACAGCGGTGTGGACAGCCGTGAGCGGCCAATGGTGTTCCGCGGCATTCATGGCATCGGCCTCCGTCCGTCGCCCGCGGATCCACGCCCGGGGCAGGCGTGGACGGCAAACGGTTCCACGCGATCGCGGCAGGAGGCGAGACGTTCGAACACCGGTCGCCGCAGCACCGATTTCGCGGCAACCCACGTTCGAACAGCGGGTGTTCATGCGGAGCCGGGATCGAGGCCACGCTGCATATGGTCGTGAAATCAACAGTCCGCAGAGTTCGCGGCACTGCTCGTCGTGTCCGCGAGCGGAGCTCCGGCCGCCAGGCACGCCTCCGGCGGCTGCCGGAAGCCGTCATGACCGACGCCCGATCCGGAAGGTCGAGACGAAGCATGCGACACACACCCAGCCTCCACGACTTCACCTCCCTGGTCCGGGACGTCGTCGGTGCCACCGAGATCGCGCCGGAGGCGGGCTTTTTCGAGATAGGCGGGGACTCTCTGGCCGCCCTGGAGCTGTCGGCGGCAATCGAGACGTCATGGGGCGTGTCGATAGGGATCGACGTCGTCATGACCGCGGCCGATCTGGGTGACCTCCACGCGGACATCGTGCGGGAGGTCGCCCGGTTGCCCGACGACACATGACCGGCCCCGAGTTTCGGCAACGGTCCGCACCTACGGACGGAAACGAGTGATCACAGATGCCAGAGAAGGATGTACTGAGTGCGGTCTTCGTCTCCCACGGACTTCAGGAGAGCGAGTGTCCCGCCTCCTCCGCGCGTTCCATACGCGTCTTCGTGGACCGTGACCTGCGGGCCGAGATCCGGCCGGACCTCGGAGGACGCGTCGAACTCACGTGGCGCGACGGGCTCATCGGCCTGCTCTGGCGCGGCTGGCATGTGAGTTTCGGACCTGGTACGCCGACCGCTGTCATCGCGGGCGCGGTCCGCGCCGCCCGGGACTCGCTCACGCCCGAGGCACTCGCGGAGGCTGGTTCATGAGGCTCGTCTACTTTCAGCCGCGTCTCAATGCGGAGCGCAACTACCGCAACGGTGCGGGAGCGGAACAGGTCTGGACGCCCTGGTGGGCGCTGCTCCTTCACCAGTACGTGCCCTCCGACGTCCACGCGGAGCTGATCGACGCCCGCACCGACGCGAGCTGGGAAAAGGCGCTGGAAGCAGCGCTCGGTCCTGATGTCCTGCTCGCCGTGTCGGTGATGACGGGACACGCGATCCGCGACTCGATCCACGCCAGCAAGGTGGGCAGGGCGGCGGGGGCCCGGGTGGTCTGGGGCGGCCCGCACGCGACCCTCTTCGCCGAGGACCTGGAGCGCGAACCGTACATCGACCACGTCATCACCGGCTTCGGCGCTCGTTCCTTCGGCCGGCTGGTGGAATCGCTGCGCGCTGGTGCGCCCGTCCCGCGGACGACAGACAGCCGGGGGGCTGCCGGGCCCATGCTGGTGACGCTCAGCCGCGGGCCGACGCACGCCGAAAACTTCGCTCCGGATCTGACCCTGGTATCCGACTGGTCCCGTTATCTCAACGCCGATCAGGCCATCGGGCACCGTGCGGTCAATCTGATCACCTCCGAGGGCTGCTTGCGTCGTTGCACCTACTGCTCGGAACCCGCCACCTCGGGCCACTCCTGGTTGGCGTACGACGTGGAGCAGTGTGCCGACGTGGCGGCGGAGGTCATCGAGCGAGCCGACGCGGACAGCCTGAAGCTGCACGACCCGAACTTCCTCCAGGACCTGCCCCGCGGAGTGCGCTTCGGACAACTTCTGCAGGAGCGTGTCGGCAAGCCGTGGGCCGCCACCCTGCACCCGAGTGATCTGCTCGACATCGCGGACGACGACCTGGCGCGTCTGTCCGCCAGCGGACTGCGCCGGGTACTGGTGGGGCTGGAGAGCCCGGTGCAGGAACTGGTCAACCTGGCCGGCAAGCGGTACGACGTCACGCGGATCCCGGAGATCGCCACCAAGCTCGCCCGGCATGACATCGCCGGCATGTTCACCTTCATCGTGGGCTGGCCCGGCGCAACCGAACCGCACTACCAGCAGACCATCGACAGCGCCTTCGGCATCAAGGACGTGTCCGCCGAGCACCAGGCGAAGATCCATTTTCTGGAGCCATGGCCTGGCACCCCGATCTTCAAGCTGATCTCACGCACCCTTCCACAGCCCATCCGCACCACAGAGGACTGGGCCAACATCGACTACTACTTCGCGCATCTGCCCAAGCTGCATTCGACGGAGTGGGAAGTCGCCATCCGCCAAGCGAACGAGGAGCTGTCCCCGTATGTCGAAGCCTGAGGCCGACCCGGTTTACGTCCGTGCGTCCGTGTGGCCCAAGTGCGACCTCGTCTGCCACTACTGCCCCGTCGAGGAGGGCATGGAGAACCGGGTCCCCAAACGGTTCGCCGGGGAACGGCTGTCGACCTCCGAATACATCCGCAACCTGGCTGCCATCGCGCGGGCCGGTGTGCGGGGGGTCTCCTTCACCGGTGGCGAACCGACGCTGCGGCCCGATCTGCCGGACATCATCCGCGCCGTCCGCCCGATGTTCGATCGTGTCGAGCTGACCACCAACGGTGCTCGGCTACCCAAGATGACCGATGCGGTCAAGGAGAACATCGATCTGCTCAAGGTGTCCCTCGACTCGGTGGACACCGGGCAGGTCGCCCTGATCACCGGACGCCGCTTCGCCTTCGACCACGCCCGGACCTCCATCCAGTGGGCGGTGGCCGAGGAGGTGCCGCTGGCTCTGAACGCGGTACTCATGCGTCGTACCTACGCCAACCTGGATCGCACCATCGACTTCGTGCGTGGCCTGGTCCAGGACGCCAAGGCCCCGGTGCACCTGAGTCTGCTCGACTTCTACTACTCGCCCAGCCGGCACTCCGAATGGACGGAGGACTTCCTCCCGACCAACGGCGTCCTGGACCTGCTGACCACCCGGTACGGTGCCCCCGAGGTCCAGGACCGCTTCGGCTGCCGCTTCTACTGGTTTGACGCCGACGGCTTCAGCGTCCGGCTCAAGGACTCGTACAGCGCCACGATGCGCGCTCCCAAGTGCCAGGGCTGCACCAGCTACTGCCAGGAGGGCGTGTACGGAATCAAGCACTCCGTGGAGGGCTGGCTCACCACCTGCCCGAGCGACCGGGAGGACCTCGGAACGCTGCTCGCCCCCAGCCTGTCCGACGCCGAGCTGACCGACCGCGTCCGGCTCGCGCTGCGCGACATCGAGGACGCCGTTCCCGTGGACGACTCCTTCGACATCCTGTGCGCCACCCACGGTCTGACACCACAGGCCGCCTGATCGAGGCACCTGCGTCGGCACACAAGACAAGGAGGCGATATGCCGCTGGTCGTGGGAGCGGACACCTTTCTCGGGAGCAGGCTCGCACGGGAACTCGCACGACACACTCCCGGCCCGGTCACCACCGTCACCGGGCCGGGAGGCGGCGGTGCCCTGGAAGTGGACCTGCACTCCGACGAGGCCCTGGCCGTCCTTCTCGCACGAGTCCACGGCCAGACCGTCTACTACTGCGCGGACTCCGCCGAACTCGGTGGGAGCTTCCCGACCACGGTCAGTTCCGGAACGGGCAGGGGAGAGTGGGCCCGCCGAATCGATGTAGCCGTCCCCCGCGATCTGGCCCGCGTCGCCGGTCAACTGATCTACCTGTCCACCGACCGCGTCTTCGCACAGGAAGGGCCGGTCCATGCGGACGCCGAACCGCGACCCGGTTCCCCCTACGGAGATCTGAAGCTCGAAGGCGAGCGCGCCGTCCTGTCGGCAGCACCCGGAGCTCTGGTGGTGCGCGTCTCTGCTCCGTTCGACGACGACGGCACTCCCACGCACTCCTTCGCCGCTCTCCACACGTTCGAGGCGGCCGACAACGAGACAGCGGCTCCTTCCTACGCCCCGGACGTGATCCGGTCACTGCTCGGCCTGGTCGGCAGGGGAGACCGTGGCGTTCGCCACCTCACCGGCCCCACGCGGCTGTCCGACTACGACCTGCACCAACTGGCCTCGCTGCGCTGGGGCTTCGACGTGACTCCGGCTGTGACATCTCGGCGCGAGCCGATGCGCGAGCCGGTTCCCTCCCCAGGCGTGCGACTCCGTGCTCCTGCCGATGTCTTCGTCCCACGGCGCACCCGTGACGCACGCTCGCGAGCCGCAGCCACGCGACTCACCGTGTTCGACTGTGTGGGTGTGGTGCTGGGCCGCCGTACCTGGAAGGAAGTTGGCGACGGGTTCTGGGATTCCCAGGACGCCTGGGGAGCGCGTACCGGCCCGCTGCCGGAGGCGGACTTCGTGGCAGACGCCTATGGCCCGAATCCGTACTTCTGGCGAGCCCTGCGAGCCATGCCCCTCGATCAGCCACGCGTTCTGGCCAACAACGGCCCACTGGCCTCCTTCGGTATCTGGGAACGCAGGTACGGGTTCCCGCAGATCTTCGATCTGGTCATCAACTCCGAGCGGGAGGGGTACAGCAAACCGAGCCCCGCGTTCTTCTCTCAAGTGGCGAGCGTCGCCGGGGCTGGAGCGATCACCCTGATCGACGACACGGAGGACATCGTGCGGGCAGCACGCCGTCATGGCTGGGGCGCGGCCCGCTCCACCCTCGTGTCCACATGGCCGGTGGAGGAGTATCAGTGGGAGTGAGCGAAACCAGGTCAGCGCCACCCACTTACGGCGCCCTTCAGCCGACATGATGGAGGAACTCCAGCGCAGTTGCCGCCAGACGACCTGGACCTCGACCAGGTGCTGACGGACGCGGACGCCCTGTCGCTGATGCACTGGGACACCGAACCCCGCCACGACGACATCACCACCCGTATCCAGGGCGCCATCGCGGCCAAAGCCACCCTGGAAACCGCCAAAGGCATGATCGCCGCCTACCGCGAGGCGACCATCCCCCAGGCCGCCACGCCTCCTCGCCGACCGCGCCGCCCGACATCACCTCAGCCTCGCCGACACCGCCGTCGCCCTGGGCAACCGCACCATCGGTCCAGCCCTCATCCCCCACACGCCGGCCGGCCGACCACGCTGCCCGCCGGGCAGAGGTCCCGCACCGCAGTTGGTCAGGTAGCGACACAGCCGGTACAGGCGGCTGCGGCACGATCGGTCTGGGCTGTGGTGTGAACGCGTCGTTGAGGGTGAGGCGTCCACGGTCGCCGCGCACAGTGTGGCCTGGACGGAGGCAGGTGACGGGCGGGCTCGCGGGGTACGGATGGTCTGTGATCACCAAACGCGATGATGCGTCTCGTGGGCTGACGCGCGAGGAGCTGCTTGCGCTGCCGGCGGCCGTGGACCTGGAGACGGCGAACCGTGCGCTGTCCCTCAGTCGTACTACGGGATATGACCTTGCCAAGCGTGGCCGGTATCCGTGCACGGTCCTGCGGCTCGGCAACGCCTACCGGGTCGTCGCCGCCGACCTGCTCAAGCTGCTCCACATCGACGTACCAGGGCCCCCAGGCGTCAACGAGACGGCGGCTGTCCCGCCCGAGGCGCAAGGAGGCGGCCTTCCGTCGAGCTGTTGTTGCTGCGCGTGGCACTGCGCTCGTCAGCGTGAGGCGTGTGGGCGGGGAGGCCACGGATGATGGTGATCGGTCTCGTGTGTGGGATTTCGACAAGCCGTGCGACGATGGTGTCGCTACCGTGCTTGTAGGCCGGTTCATCGCCCTGCCGAAGGGGCGGGGAGCGCAAGGGGAACGCGGACGCCTGTGGACGGTGCAACACAGCGTAGGAGCAGCGGGACTGTGATCAGTGCCCTGATCTGCGAAAACAGGATCTGACACGATCGCGTGGCACACCTCGTCACGATCCCTATCGGGCTCGTAATGCGTAGGTCTCGGGTTCGAATCCCGAAGGCGGCTCCATATGTGACCAGCGGTTTCCTTCGGGGAGCCGCTGTTCTGTTTTTCGCCCGGCCGTCGTGCTGGTGGCGATGGGGATCAGGCCTGGGAGACACAGTCGTGCGCGCGATGCGCTCGGGTCATTTGGGCGATATAGAGTCATTTGGGTATCCGAGCTTGCCGTCTGGCCTGAGTCTGTGGAGTCCTTCCGATGACGTCGATGAGCCGCCTGCCATGAGGCCCCACCCGACGCGGGGGCGGATCACGGCGCTGGACGCCTGTGACATCCGGTTTCCCACGTCGCGTCGGCTGGAGGGATCGGACGCGATGCATCCCGATCCGGATTATTCGGCGGCGTATGTGATCGTCCGGACCGATGCCGGGGACGGGGTGGAGGGGCATGGGTTCTGCTTCACCATCGGGCGGGGCAACGAGGTCGCGGTGGCGGCGATCGACGCGTTGCGTCCGCATGTGGTGGGCCTTTCGGTGGGGGAGGTTCTGGCCGATCTCGGGGGGTTCTGGCGCTCGCTCGTCGGCGACAGCCAGCTTCGGTGGCTGGGGCCCGAGAAGGGCGTGGTGCACATGGCCATCGGGGCCGTGGTGAACGCCGTATGGGATCTGTACGCGAAGCGGGAGGGGAAGCCGCTGTGGAAGCTGCTGGCGGATCTCGCGCCGGAGCAGGTGGTCGCGTTGGTCGACTTCCGCTATCTGGAGGACGCGCTGACGCCCGATGAGGCGCTGGGGATTCTGCGGCGGGCGCGGGGCGGGATGCGGGAGCGGGAGGCGCGGCTGCTCGCCGAGGGGTATCCGGCGTACGCCACGTCCCCGGGCTGGCTCGGTTACCCGGACGGCAAGGTCGCGGGGCTGGCCCGGGAGGCCGTGGACAGCGGGTTCGAGCAGATCAAACTCAAGGTCGGCGCCGACCTGGACGACGATGTGCGGCGCTGCCGTACCGCGCGGCAGGCGATCGGACCCGGGGTGCGGATGGCACTGGACGCCAACCAGCGCTGGGGGGTCGAGGAGGCGGTCGGGTGGGTCCGGCGGCTGGCGGAGTTCGACCCGTACTGGATCGAGGAACCGACCAGTCCGGACGACGTTCTCGGTCTCGCGGAGATCCGCCGGCAGGTGGCGCCGGTGCGGGTGGCGACCGGCGAACATGTGCACAACCGGGTGATGTTCAAGCAGCTGCTCCAGGCGGACGCGATCGACTTCCTCCAGCTGGACGCCTGCCGGGTCGGGGGAGTCAACGAGAACCTGGCGATCCTCCTGCTCGCGGCCAAGTTCGGGATCCCCGTGTGCCCGCACGCGGGCGGGGTGGGCCTGTGCGAGCTCGTGCAGCATCTGGCGATGTTCGACTATCTGGCGGTCTCCGGCACCGTCCAGGACCGGGTCATCGAGTACGTGGACCATCTGCACGAGCACTTCCTCGACCCGGCCGTGATCGTCCGGGGGCGGTACGTGGCCCCGACCGCCCCCGGATTCAGCTCGGCGATGCGGCCCGAGTCGCTCGCCGCGTACGCGTTCCCCGGCGGCGCCGCCTGGCGGGTCCCGGACGGCGTGCCCCCGGCCGAGGGCACCCCGGCATGAACAGCGGGGAGGAGTTCCAGGGGCTGGCCGCGGTCGTCACCGGCGGTGCGTCCGGGATCGGTCTGGCCACCGCCGAGACCCTGGCCGCGCGGGGGTGCCGGGTGGCGGTGCTCGACCGGAGCGCCGGGACCGTGCCCGCGCGGCTGCACCCGGTGCGGGCCGATGTCGGGGACGCCGTATCGGTGGCCGACGCGGTGAAGCGGGTGGCGGAGCTGTTCGGCGGCCTGGACGTGCTGGTCAACAACGCCGGGATCGGCGCCCGGGGCACCGTCGAGGACAACGCGGACGACGAATGGCACCACGTACTGGACGTCAATGTCCTCGGCATCGTCCGCACCAGCCGGGCGGCACTGCCGTATCTGCGCCGCTCGCCCAGCGCGGCCATCGTCAACACCTGCTCGGTCGCGGCGCTGGCCGGGCTGCCGCAGCGGGCGCTGTACGCGGCGAGCAAGGGCGCGGTGCTCGCGCTGACCCTGGCGATGGCCGCCGACCACATCGGCGAGGGCATCCGGGTCAACTGCGTCACCCCGGGCACCGTGGACACCCCCTGGGTGCACCGGCTGCTCGAACACTCCGACGACCCGGAGGCCGAACGCGCCGCGCTCATCGCCCGCCAGCCCACCGGCCGTCTGGTCACCGCCCAGCAGGTCGCGGACGCCATCGCCTATCTCGCCGGGCCGCTGGCCGGTGCCACCACCGGGACGGCGCTCGCCGTGGACGGAGGGATACAGGGCATCCGCCGACATCCGGACTCCTTCCACTGACGCGACCGGCCACTGGCCGACATCGAACCCTCCATCCACTCGGAGCCGAGCACCATGAAGCGACGCATCGCCGCCGTCGGAGCAGCCCTCGCACTCGGCTGCGGGCCGGCCCTCACCGCCTGCGGCGGGGGTACGAGCAGCACCACCGACAACGCCTCGGGCGAGGTGGGGGTGGTCCTGCCGCTGCTCACCTCGCCGTTCTGGGAGTCGTACGACTCCTACATCCCCGAGCAGGCGGCCGCCCAGGACGTCCGCGTGCTCCAGACCGTGAACTCCGACTCCGATCCGAGCAAACAGCTCACCGACATCCAGAACCTGCTCGCCCAGGACGTGAAGGGCCTGGTCGTCTCGCCGCTGGACTCCGCGGCGATCGTCGCCGGGCTGAACGCCGCGCAGCGCGAGGACGTGCCGGTGGTCGCGGTCGACGTGGCGCCGGACAAGGGCAAGGTCGCGATGGTGGTCCGGGCCGACAACCGGGCCTTCGGGGAGAAGGCCTGCCGGGAGATCGGCGACGCGGTGAAGACGGGCAAGGTCGTACAGATCCAGGGCGACCTGGCGTCGGTCAACGGGCGGGACCGGTCGGAGTCGTTCAGCGCGTGCGTCAAGAAGAACTACCCGGGCATCAAGGTGCTGGACATTCCCGCCGGCTGGAAGGCGGAGAGGGCGGCGGCGGGTCTGGAGGCGCTGTACACCGCCAACCCTGACATCAAGGGCATCTATCTGCAGTCCGGCGGGGTGTATCTGGCCCCCACGCTGAGCACGCTGCGGCGGCACGACGCGCTGGTCGCAGCCGGCCGCCCCGGACACATCGTGATCGTCTCCAACGACGGCATCCCGCAGGAGCTGGACGCGATCCGCAAGGGCCAGATCGACGCGACCGTCTCCCAGCCCGCCGACGAGTACGCCAAGTACGGCATCTACTACATCAAGCGGGCCATGGAGGGCGAGACCTTCCGCCCGGGCCCGACCGACCACGACAGCACCATCGTCCGGCTGCCCAGCGGAATCCTGGAGGACCAGCTCCCTGCACCGCTGGTGACCGAGGACAACGTCGACGACGCGTCGCTGTGGGGCAACCGGATCGGCAAGAGCTCCTGAACCCCGGAAGTCCGCCTGCGCGGGCCGCTCAGGAAGCGAGAGGGCGATGAACGAGACGCCAGGCCCCAACGCCGAGGGCGCTGACCCCCACACCGATGGCACCGGCCACCGCACTGACCCCCACGCCGAAGACACCACCCCCCACCCCCTCGCCGAAGCCCACGGCATCCACAAGCGCTACGGACCCACCGTGGCCCTGGACGACGCGCGACTCACCGTCCGAGCCGGTGAGTCGCACGCCCTGGTCGGCCGGAACGGGGCCGGTAAGTCGACGTTGGTGGCCATCCTGACCGGCATGCAGCGCCCGGACCGCGGTGTCGTCCTGTTCGACGGCGAACCCGCGCCCGACCCGGCGGACCGTGAGGCGTGGCAGCGGCGGGTCGCCTGCGTCTACCAGCAGTCGACGATCATCCCCGACCTGACGGTCGCCGAGAACCTGTACGTCAACCGGCAGCCGACGGTGCGCGGCCAAGTGATCAGCTGGCGGCGGATGCGCGCGGCGGCCCGCGAGCTGCTGGACGCGTGGGGTGTGGAGGTCGACGAGAACGCGCCGGCCGGCCGGCTCAGCGTCGAGGACGCCAAGATGGTGGAGATCGCGAGGTCGATCTCCCGCGGCACCCGGTTCATCGTCCTGGACGAGCCGACCGCCCAGCTCGACAGCCGGGCGATCGACCGCCTGTTCACTCATGTCCGGCGGTTGCAGCGGGCCGGGATCACCTTCCTCTACATCTCCCACCACCTGGAGGAGGTCTACGCCGTCTGCCAGGCCGTCACCGTCTTCCGCGACGCCCACTGGATCACCACGGCGCCCGTGGGCGAGCTGGGCAGGACCGAGCTCGTCGAGGCGATGACCGGTGGGCGGGGCACGGCCGCGGTCCCCGGTTTCGGGGCGGCTCGGTCACTGCCGGCGGACGCGCCCGTGGCCGTACGTGTGGAGAGGCTGAGCGGCCCGCATTTCACGGACGTCAGCTTCGCCGTCCGGTCCGGCGAGACGGTGGGGCTGACCGGGCTCGCGGGCTCCGGGAGCCAGCAGGTCGCCGAGGCGCTGGCCGGGCTGTACCGGCCCGACAGCGGGCGGATCGAGGTGCTCGGCCGTCCGACGCGGCCCGGCAGCGTCCCCTCGGCGCTCGCGGCGGGCGTGGGGTGTGTGCCGCGCGACCGGCACCATGAAGGGCTGGTACCGGAACTGTCGGTGGCCGAGAACGCCTCCCTGAGCATCATGGACCGGCTGGGGCGCCTCGGCGTGATCTCGCGCCCGGCCCGGGACGCCTTCGCCCGGCGGACGATCACCGGTCTCGACATCACGACGGACGGCCCGCACCAGCCGGTCAAGGACCTGTCGGGCGGCAATCAGCAGAAGGTCGTCATGGGCCGGGCGCTGGCCACCGACCCGGCCGTACTGGTGCTCATCAACCCGACGGCGGGTGTCGACGTGCAGTCCAAGCGGGCGCTGCTGGCGGTCGTCGACCGGGCCAGGGCGGCGGGACGCGCGGCGCTCGTCGTCTCGGACGAACTGGCGGACCTGCGCGGCTGCGACCGCGTCCTGGTGATGTTCAACGGCTCTCTCGCCGCCGAGCACCCCGTCGGCTGGACCGACGCGGAACTGGTGGCCTCGATCGAAGGGGTCGGCACCGGCCATGAATGACACCGCGCCGAACGGCCCGACGAACCGGGGCCCGACGAACGGCGGACCGGCGAACGGCGGCACGACCAAGCCCGGCCCGCCGCCCGGTGGCGGGCCGCCGGACAGAGCCGCCCGCCGTCCCGTCCGCGCGATCGCCCTGGGCCGGACCCGCGACCTCGCGCTGCTCCCCGCGGTGCTCCTGCTGCTGGTCATCGGCGCGCTCAGCAACGAGAGCTTCCTGGAGCGGGACAACCTGCTGAACGTGCTCAGCGCCTCCTCGGCGCTCGGACTGCTGGTGCTCGCCGAGGCGATGATCCTGGTCAGCGGGAAGATGGACCTCTCGCTGGAGTCGATCGCGGGGCTCGCCCCGGCCCTCGGCTTCATGGCCGTGATCCCGGCCGTCTCGGCGGGCTTCGGCACCGAACTGCCCACCTGGCTCGGCCTGCTGATCATTCCGCTCACGGGGGCGCTGATCGGGGCCGTGAACGGCCTGCTGATCGTCAAGCTCCAGCTCAACGGCTTCATCGTGACCCTGGCGATGAACATCGTGCTGCGCGGGGTCCTGGTCGGCATGGTGTCCGGCAAGACCCTGTTCGACGCCCCCGCCGCGTTCCTGGCCCTCGGGTCCGACACCTGGCTCGGCGTGCCCGTCTCCGTGTGGGTGACCGGCGCCTGTTTCGCCGGCGCCGGATGGGTGCTGCGGTACCACCGGCTGGGACGCGCGGTGTACGCGGTGGGCGGCAACGCACCCGCGGCGCGGGCGGCGGGCATCCGGGTCGACCGGGTGGCCTGGGGAGTCCTGGTCATCGGTGGGACGCTGGCCGCGGTGGCCGGGCTGGTGATCGCCGGGCGGGTCGGGGCGATCAACGCCAACCAGGGACAGGGCCTGATCTTCACCGTGTTCGCGGCCGCCGTCATCGGCGGCATCAGCCTGAGCGGCGGCAAGGGATCCCTGGCCGGGGCGCTGCTCGGGGTCCTGCTGCTGGGCATGCTGGAGAACCTGCTCACCCTGGCGCAGGTGTCGTCCTTCTGGATCCAGGCCATCTACGGCGCGATCATCCTGGTGGCGCTGATGACCGCCCGGCTCATCACCGGCGAGGGCCAGGAGTAGAGCGGCCCACGAGCGGGTCCACGAGCCGCTCCACGAGCCGTCCACGAGCGGCCCACGAGCCGTCCGGCGGGAGCAGCGCCGGTCGATAGCCCATAGAATTGACCCATATGCCACCCGCCAGATGGGACGGCTGTCATGAAGGTCCCCGAGGAGGCACCACCGGACGGAACGCATGGACCGTTCGAGATGGCGGATGTGGCTGCCGCGGTGATCGACGCGAAGGGCACGGTCATCGGCTGGACGGGGGCCGCCGAGCGGCTCCTGGGATACCGCGCGGAGGAGGTCCTCGACCGCTCCGCCGCCACGTTGCTGGCGCAGCCCGAGGACGCGGCACGAGCGGCCGAGGTCGCGCAGGCGTGCGGGGCCCGGGAGAGCCGGGTCGGCCTGGTGGGCGCCCGGCACCGTGACGGCCGCCGGCTGGAGGTCGGGTTGCGGGTGACCGCGATGTCCGACACCGACGACCGCAAGGCCTGGCTCGTATCGGCGATCGACGTGTCGAAGGTTCCGACCTGGGCGGTCGGCGGGGAGGTGCTGGAAGCCTTCCTCACCCGCTCACCGCTCGGCATGGCGATGCTCAGCCCGGACCTGCGGTACGTGTGGATGAACGACACCCTGGAGCGCTACGGCGGTGTGCCGCGCGAGGAGCGGATCGGGCACCGGATGTCGGACTCGCTGCCGGGTCTGAACACCGAGGCGCTCGAAGCGAAGATGCGGCAGGTGCTGGAGACCGGCGTACCGGTCATCGACTACGAGTACCGCGGCTGGACCTGGGCGGATCCGCACCACGAACACGCCTACTCCACGTCCTTCTTTCGGCTCGACGCCCCCGACGGCACCCCGCTGGGCGTCTGCTACATGGGCATGGACGTCACCGACAGATGGCGGGCCCGCGAGCGCCTGGCCCTGCTCAGCGAGGCCAGCGCCTGTATCGGCGGCACGCTGAACGTGATGCGCACCGCCCAGGAACTGGCCGACTTCTCGGTACCGCGGCTCGCCGACTTCGTGACCGTCGATCTGCTGGAAGCGGTGCTGCACGGCGACGAACCCGGTTCGGGGCCGGCCGACAGCGCGTTCCTGCTGCGGCGTGCCGGGCAGCAGTCGATCCACGCGGGCTGTCCGGAGTCGGTGGTCGCCACCGGCGACTTGATCGACGCCCCCGGTTCCTCGCCGTACTTCGAGAGCATGGTCAACGGCACCTCGGTGCTGGAACCGTTCCTGGACCCGGCCACCGCCCCGTGGATCGCGCAGGACCCGGCACGGGCCAAGAGCATCGCGGAGTACGGGATGCACTCGGTGATGTGGGTGCCGCTGTCCGCGCGCGGCACCGTGATGGGCGTGGCGACCTTCATCCGCATGGAACATCCGCAGCCGTTCGAGGAGGACGATCTGCTGCTCGCCGAGGAGCTGGTCGGCCGGGCCGCGGTATGGGTGGAGAACGCCCGTCGCTACACCCGCGAGCACGCCGCGGCGCTGGCCCTCCAGCGGAGTCTGCTCCCGCAGGGGCTCAACGGGGGGACCGCCATGGAGGTGGCCTCGCGCTACCTGCCGGCCGATGCCGCGGGCGGGGTGAGCGGCGACTGGTTCGACGTGATCCAGCTGTCCGGCGCCCGGGTCGCCCTGGTCGTCGGTGACGTCGTCGGGCACGGCCTCAACGCGGCGGCGACCATGGGCAGGCTGCGCACCGCCGTACAGACGCTCGCCGACATGGATCTGCCGCCGGACGAGCTGCTGGCCCACCTGGACGACCTGGTGATCCGCCTGACGGAGGAGAAGGGCGGCGACGACGAGCCCATCGCCACGGCGGTCCTGGGCGCCACCTGCCTCTACGCCATCTATGACCCGGTCACCCAGCTGTGCACCATGGCCCGGGCCGGACATCCGCCGCCCGCCGTGGTCACCCCCGGCGGCAAGGTCTCCTTCCCGGACCTGCCGGCGGGCCCACCGCTGGGCCTCGGCTCGCTGCCCTTCGAGTCCGCCGAGATCTCCCTGCCCGAGGGGAGCCTGATCGCCCTCTACACCGACGGCCTCATCGAGAGCAGCGACCAGGACATCGACGTCGGGCTGTCCCGCCTCAGCGATGTGCTCGCGCAGTCCGGCCTGCCGCCGGAGGAGCTGTGCTCGGCGGTCGTGACCAAGCTGCTGACCGGCCCGCAGACCGACGACGTCGCCCTCCTCCTGGCCCGCCCGCACGCGCTGGGCGCCGAACGGGTCGCCTCGTGGGACCTGCCGACGGATCCGGAGATCGTCGCGAGCGCCAGGAAACTGGTCACCCGCCAGCTGCTCGGATGGCAGCTGGACGACCTGGTGATGACCACGGAACTGGTGGTCAGCGAGCTGGTCACCAACGCCATCCGGCACGGCACCGGGCCCGTCCGGCTGCGGATGATCCGGCACGACAAGCTGATCTGCGAGGTGTCCGACGCCAGCAACACCTCGCCCCGGATGGGCCATGCGCGGACGACCGACGAAGGCGGCAGGGGGTTGTTCCTGGTCGCCCAGATGACCCGCCGTTGGGGGACCCGCTACACCCGGTCCGGGAAGATCATCTGGGCGGAGCAGGACCTCCCGGGGCGGACGGGCGACCAGGGCGGGCGCTGACGGTTCCCCTTCAGCATGGCGGGCCGTCCGGTCGTACCGCCTCCGACACCTGTGCCAGCAGCCCCTCCACCCCCGCCCCCCACCGCGAACTGATCACCAGCTCCCGCGCCGGATCCACCCACAGCAGATGCGCACCCCCGTTCCCACGGGCGCAGCGGCCCGTCGAAGGGGCCGTGGGCCAGACCTTGCGCTCGTCGTTGAGCCACCAGGACAGGCCGTACTCCGGCTTGACCGGGCACGGCGTCCAGAGCTCCTCGATCCAGCGGGCGGAGACCACCTGAGCGCCGTCCCAGGCACCGCCGTTCAGGCACAGGAGGCCGAGGCGGGCCAGGTCGAGGGCGCTGATCCACAGGCCGCCGCCCCAGTGGGCGCCGCCGGAGACCACGGGGAGGCCGTCGGCGTACGCGGAGTCGTAGCCGTGCCAGGACCAGGTCGGGGAGGCGCCGATCGGGGTCATCACGCGCTCGCGCAGGACGTCCGGCAGCGGGCGGCGGAACAGGACCGTCAGGGCCAGGGCCGTGAGGTTCACGCGTACGTCGTTGTAGGCCCAGCCCTCCCCGGGCGGGCCGCCCGCCGACTCCGTGCCCTCGCGGGTGCTCTGGGCGTCGGCCCAGGTGGGCTTCCCCCACAGCTCGCCCTCCCACTGGCTCGTCTGGTCCAGCAGATGGCGCCAGGTGATCGCCCGCGCGTGGGCGGAGGCGAAGTGGGGCAGGTCCAGCACCGCCGACACCGGCTCGTCGAGGCGCAGCAGGCCGTCGTCGTACGCGATTCCCGCCACGAGGGACAGCACGCTCTTCGTCGCGCTGTACGCCATCTCCTCGCGCGCCGGATCGCCCCAGGACGCGATCACCGTGCCCCGCCGGACCACCACCCCGCTCGCGCCGCCGCCGTCCAGGAGCGGGCCCCGCACCTCGCGGTGGGACGTGTCCGCCACCTGGGCCGCGAGATATGTCGCCATGTCCTCGACGCCGGGCACGGGGCGTGCCGCCTGCTCCCGGACCGCCGTCGCCAGCGCCTCGCGGTCCACACCCGCCCATGGGTCCACCATGTCCACCTCCGCAGGCGGACATACCCGCCCCGGCCCGTCACGATGGGAGGAGCGGAGGTGATGTGCGTGACGAACGGATACTCCGGTACGCCCCTGGCCCGGAAGATCGGCGTCAAGAGCGGGCAGCGGGTGGGGCTGCGGCACGCGCCCGAGGGGTGGGACATTCCCGGGCTGCCGGACGGGTGCGAGGTCGTGGCGGGCGGGCCGCGCGGGGTCGATGTCGGTGTCGCCTTCTACCGGGAGCGGCGGGAGTTGGCGGCCGAGGCGGCCCGGCTCGTGGCCGACCTCGCCGACGAGGCCATGCTGTGGATCGCCTGGCCCCGGAAGGCGGCCGGGCATGGCAGTGACATCACGGAGAACGATCTGCGGGACGTCTTCCTCCCGCTCGGTGTCGTCGATGTGAAGGTGGCGGCGCTGGGGCAGGACTGGTCGGGGCTGAAGTTCGTCCGCAGGAGGGAGAACCGGCGTACGGATCACGCTGCGAATCCGCGTACATGAGAAGTCCTTACCGTGAACGGCTAGCATCGCGGCGGTACTTGCGAGCCGGGATGAGGTGAGGGCATGGGGGAGGCGCTACGCGTCGCCGTCGCCGTCGTGACCATGGGGAACCGGCCGGAGGAGGTCGACGCGCTGCTGGAGTCCGTGGCCAAGCAGGACGTGGCGCCCGCGCGGATCGTGATCGTCGGGAACGGCTGCCGGCTGCCGGAGTTCGCCGAACGGCTGTCGCTGCCCGGTGAGGTCACCGTCGTGGAGCTGGAGGAGAACCTCGGCTGTCCCGGCGGGCGCAATGTCGGGCTCGCGCGGCTGCGGGAGTTCGGGGACGTCGACGTCGTCGTCGAGCTGGACGACGACGGGCTGCTCGTCGACGCCGATGTGCTGCGCCGGGTACGGGAGTTGTTCGCCGCCGACGGACAACTGGGCGTCGTGGGCTTCCGGATCGCCGACGAGCACGGGGAGACCCAGCGGCGGCACGTGCCCCGGGTCGGCGCCTCCGATCCGCTGCGGGGCGGATATGTGACTGGCTTCCTCGGCGGCGGGCACGGCCTGCGCATGGCGATGCTCGACGAGATCGGCGACTGGCCGGCCCGGTTCTTCTTCGCGCACGAGGAGACCGACCTGGCCTGGCGGGCCGCCGACGCGGGCTGGCGGATCCTGTACGCGCCCGAACTGCTGCTCCAGCACCCGAAGACCTCGCCCGCCCGGCACGCCGTCTACTACCGCGTGAACGCCCGCAACCGCGTCTGGCTGGCCCGGCGCCGGCTGCCGCTGCCGCTCGTCCCGGTCCATCTCGGGGTCTGGGTGCTGCTCACGCTCGTACGGAACCGGTCGACGACGGGGCTGCGCGCCTGGTTCGGCGGGTTCGCGGAAGGGATACGGGAATCGGCGGGGGAGCGGCGGCCCATGCGCTGGCGCACGGTCTGGCGGCTCACACGGCTGGGACGGCCGCCCGTCATCTGAGCCGGCTCCGCTGAGAAAGGCCTGCTGAGAGGGCTTCTGCGAGGGGTTTCCGCGAGGAAGGGACGAGGGCCCCGGTCGCTCACCTCCGCCGACCGGGGCCCTCTCGCGTCCCCGGATCCGGCCACGACGGCGACACTCCCCCGAGCAACGCGTCGTACGCGCGCACCCTCGGGCCAGATCCGATGAAGTGATCACATCAGGCGGCACCAACAGATCGCTAACATTGTGGCCAATGGTCTGCTGTGGGGCCGCCGGCCGATTGGCGTGAAGTCGCCGGGCGGTGGCGCCGGACGGCCGGTACGGTAGCGGATTCCGGCCGGATCGTCGGCCGGTGGCACGTGGCGGGAAATCGCCGCGCAGAGGGCGGAATCCCGCCAGAAGCGGTGGGTTTTCGAGTGCGGAGCGCGGCCGGGTGCGGCGCGTGGGAAGGCAGTGGTTCGGTGTGAAGCCGTGCGAGCTGCGGTTCGGACTGCTGGGGCCGCCGGTTCTCTACGACGCCGGCTCGACCCGTGTGGTGGGCAGCCCCAAGGTGCGGACCCTGCTGGCCGCGCTGCTGCTGGAGGCGGGCCGTACGGTCTCGGTGGACTCCCTCAAGGACGCGCTGTGGGGCGGGGCGCCGCCCGCCTCCGCCCACGCCTCGCTGCACAACCACGTCACCCGGCTGCGACGGCTGCTCGACGACCCCGAGCGGCTGCGGGCCGTACCGCCCGGCTATCTGCTCCGGGTCGAGCAGGGCGAGCTGGACGTCCATGTCTTCGACACCCACGTCGCCGAGGCGCGCGCCGCGCACGCCGGGCGGGACTGGGTGCGGACGGTACGCGCGTGCACCGAGGCGCTCGCGCTGTGGCGCGGCACACCGCTCAGCGGGCTCCCGGCCGAACTGGGCGGATACGCCTTCGCGCAGCGGCTGCGGGAGGCGCGGCTGCTGCTTCTGGAGTGGCGCTACGACGCCGAACTCGCCGTCGGTGGACGGTTCGACGGTCTGGTCCTGGAACTGACGTCCCTGGCCGCCGAACATCCGCTGCGCGAGGCCTTCCACCGCCAGCTGATGCTGGCCCTCCACCGGACGGGGCGGCAGGCGGAGGCGCTGGCCGTCCACCGGGATCTGCGCACGCGGCTGGTCGAGGAGCTCGGCGTGGAGCCGGGGGTGGGGGTGCGGGAGGCGCATGTCGAGGTGTTGCGGGGGGCGTCGGGTGAGGGTGTGGCCGGGGAGACGCCGGCCGCCGGCGGGGCCGACGGGGCCGAGGACACCGGAGCCGAGCCCGCGGTGGCCGACACCGAGCCCGAGGGCACGCTCACAGGCCCGCCCCGCCCCGCCCAACTCCCGCCACCGCCGCCCCACTTCACCGGCCGCGCAACCGTCCTCGACGCGGTACGCGGGACCCTGTCCGACGCCCCCACCGCCGTCGCCGTCATCAGCGGCATGGCCGGCGTCGGCAAGAGCGCGCTCGCCCTGCATGTCGCCCATGACCTGCGGGAACGCTTCCCCGACGGCCAGCTGTACGTCAACCTGCACGGCGCCACCCCCGGCATGACCCCCCTCACGCCGTCCCAGGCGCTCACCGCACTCCTGCGGGACCTGGGCGCCGACCCCCGTGCCATCCCCGAACACCCGGACGCGGCAGCCGCGTTGCTGCGCTCCCTGCTCGCCCCGACCCGCACGCTCATGGTGCTGGACGACGCCGCGACCGCCGCACAGGTACGGCAGTTGCTGCCGGCCGGCACCGGCTGCGCGGTGATCGTCACCAGCCGCTCCCCGCTGACCGCCCTCGACGGCGCCCGCCGTTTCCCGCTCGCCCCGCTGTCGGCGGAGGACAGCGCGGCGCTGCTGCGGACGGTGTCCGGCCGCGAGGGCGACGACAGCGGCAGCGGTGAGGACGACGACCGGATCGACGCCGGCCACCCTCTCGTCGAACTCACCGGCCGCCTCCCGCTCGCTCTGCGTATCGTCGCCGCCCGCCTGGCCGCGCGCCGCGCCCTCACTCCCGATGTGCTGGCCGACCAACTGGCCGCCACGGAGGACAGGTTGCGGCACCTGGAGTACGACGACCTGTCCGTACGCCGCTCCCTGGCCGTCGCCCACGACGCGCTCGCCGCCTCCGGCCGCCGCACCGACCGCGACGCCGCCCTCGCGCTGCGCCGGCTCGGCGCCCTCGACCTGCCCACGTACGGCGCCCCCCTCATCGCCCGGCTCCTCGGCACCGAGACCAGCCGCGCCGAGGCCGCGCTCGACCGCCTCGTCGACGTGGCGCTCCTGGAGGAGACGGCGTACGGCCGCTACGCCCCCCACGACCTGGTCCGCGACTTCGCCCGCGAACTGGCGGACACCCGGCACACCCCCGACGTCGCCCGTACCGCTGTGCGCTGGTACACGGCCGTCGCCGAGCGCACCCTCACCGCGATCGTCGAACCCGGCCTCGACCAGGACGACCGCCGCCGCCCCACCGCCGCGCAGCCGCCCGAGCACACGGCGCACGTGCTGTCCGTGCCGGCGTTCGCCTCCTCCGAGGACGCCTTCGCCTGGGCCAGTTCGGAGCTGGAGAACATCGTCGCCCTGGTCGAGCGGTACGCCGACGCCCCCGACGACCGCACCGCCGCCCATGTCGCCACCCTGCTGCGGCTCTTCTTCCCCTACCTCCAACGCGGCGGCCGCGTCTCCGAGATGGAGGTGCTCGGACAGGCCGCGCTCCGGCTGGCGCGACGGTTCGGGGACGAGGTCGCCGAGGCGTACGCGCTGATCGACCTCGCCGGGCTGTACTTCCTCACCGGCCGGCACGGCGAGTCCCTCGCGCTCACCGACGACTCCCTCGCGCTCTGGCGACGGCTCGGAGTGCTCTCCCGGATCCGGCGCTGTCTGGGCAACCGGGGCCTGCTGCTGGAGAACCTCGGCCGGTACGAGGAGTCCGGTCAGGCGCTGCGGCAGAGCCTGGAGCTGTCACGGCAGCTGGACGACCCCTGGGGCGAGGCCGTGACCTACGGCCACCTCGGCAACCTGTACGAGCACACCGACCCCCGGGCCGCCATCGAGCAGCACCGGCGCTCCCTCGCCATCGGCGCCGAGATCGGCAACGTCATCGTGCAGCACTCGGCGCACTGCAACATCGGCTACGCCCATCTCACCCTGGGCGAACCGGCCGCCGCCGTACCGCACTTCGAGGAGAGCCGGCGCATCCTCGGCCGCCACGGCGACTGGCACGGTGAGTCCCAGTCCCGGCTCGGTCTGGTGCGCGCGCTGCGGCTGCTGGGCCGCATCGAACGGGCCGAGAGCGAGTGCGCCGAGCTGCTGAGCCGTGCGGACGCGCGCGCCGACGGGTATGTGGGCGGTCTCGCCCGCCACCAGTACGGGCTGGTGCTGCGGGAGCAGGGGCGCGTCGAGGAGGCGTGCGCCCAGTGGCGTACGGCCCTGGCCGCCCTGGACGGGACGGACAAGAAGGCGGTCGTGGACGAGCTGCGCGCCCTGCTCGACGACTGCTGATCACTCGGAGTCGGCACAGCGAACCGATCACTTGGCATCCGCATAGCACTCCACCACCGACGTCGAGAACGGGAACCGCACCGGCGTCTGCCCGAACGTCAGCCGTGCCGCCAGTGCCCCCGCCTCGCGGATCGCCGCCACGACCGTCTCCGCCTCCTCCTCGGGACAGTGCACGATCACCTCGTCGTGCTGGAAGAAGACCAGCTCGGCCGCCATGTCCGCACAGGTCTGCCGCAGCGCGGCGAGCAGCAGCAGGGTCCAGTCGGCGGCACTGCCCTGGACGACGAAGTTACGGGCGAAGCGGCCACGGGCACGGGCGTTGCGGGAGGCGTAGCCCGGCACCCAGCCGTCGTCGGTGGGGGTCTCGGGCGCGTCCTCCTGCGGGATGCCGGCCTCCTCGGCGGCGTCGCCCGCGCCCGCCGCCGGTGGGCAGGTCCGGCCGAGCCAGGTCCGCACGAGCCGCCCCTCCTCGCCCGCGCGGGCCGCGTCGTCGACGTACGCCACCGCCTTGGGGAAGCGGCGTCGGAGCGCGGCGAGGTTCTTCAGGCCGTCGCCGGAGGTCTGGCCGTAGACCGCGCCGAGAACGGCCAACTTGGCCTGGGCGCGGTCGCCGGAGAAGGCGCGGTCGGAGACGGACTGGTAGAGGTCGGTCTCCCGGCCCGCCACCTCCATCAGCCCGGGGTCACGGGAGATCGCCGCCAGCACCCGCGGCTCCATCTGGTCGGCGTCGGCGACGACGAGCCGCCAGCCCGGGTCGGCGACGACGGCACGCCGTATCACCTTGGGGATCTGCAGCGCGCCCCCGCCGTTGGTGACCCAGCGCCCGGTGACGGTCCCATGGCAGAGGAACTCCGGCCGGAACCGCCCTTCGCGCACCCAGTCCTGGAGCCAGGACCAGCCGTGGGCGACCCAGATCCGGTACAGCTTCTTGTACTCGATCAGGGGCTTCACGGCCGGGTGGTCGATGGACTCGATCTCCCAGCGGCGGGTGGAGCTCACCTTGATGCCGGCCTGTGCGAACGCCTTGACGACATCGGCGGGCAGGTCGGGCCGGACCCGGCGTCCGAAGGCGGCGGACACCTCGTCGGCGAGTTCGGCCAGGCGCCGGGGCTCACCGCCGCCGGCGTACCGCTCGCCGAGCATCTCGTGCAGCACCCGCCGATGGACGTCGGCGCTCCACGGCAGCCCCGCGCGGTTCATCTCGGCGGCCACCAGCATCCCGGCCGACTCGGCGGTGATCAGCAGCCGCATCCGGTCGGGATACGCGGTGGCGTCCTGGCGGCGCTGCTGGTCGGCGTACACCTCCAGGAGGTCGGCGAGCGGCAGCTGGACGGCCTGCGGCTCGAAGAGGGAGGACTGCGAGCCGGGTTCGGCCGACCGCAGCGGTGGGTCGGGCGGTACGGGGCCGCCCCGTAGCCGGGCCAGGGCGGCGGCGGCCGAGCGCGGCTCGCCGTACCTCCCCGCGTGGCCCAGCAGCAGCGTCTCGGCGTCCTCGATGTCGTAGCACCGCTCTACTCGCACCCCCGCGGCGAGCAGCCGCGGATACACCTCCGCCGTGGACCGCCACACCCACCGCGCCACCTCGGGCCGCCTCCGCACGGCCTCCGCGAGATCCGGCTCCCACCGCACCGGCCCGGAGGGCAGCCCGTCGGCCCCGAGGGGGGCGATCTCCACGCCACCGTCCTCGGCCGGAGCGAGAGCCCAGCGGTCGGTCATGATTCCGAGTCTCGCAGGAGGGTCTGACAACGCCCCGTCGCGCGTCCGCAGACGGCGGCCCCCGCCGACCCGGGAGATCAGGCCCTCTCCTCCTGGATCTTCGCCAGCGCCGTCGTCACGTTCTCCTCCACCGCCGCCTTCGCGATGCCCAACCCCGACAGCACGCCCTCGCCGTTCTCGAACTCCAGGAGGGCCAGCAGGATGTGTTCGGTGCCGACGTAGTTGTGGCCCAGGCGCAGGGCCTCGCGGAAGGTGAGTTCCAGGACCTTCTTGGCGTCCGAGCCGTAGGGGACGAGCTCCGGGGCCTCCTCGGCGGCCGGTGGCAGTGCGGCGGTGGCGGCCTGGCGTACGGTGTCGAGGGGGACGCCCTGCGCGGTGATCGCCTTGGCGGCCAGGCCCTCCGGTTCGGCCAGCAGGCCGAGGACCAGGTGTTCGGGGCGGCCCTCGGCGTTGCGGGCGGCGACGGCCTCGTTGTGCGCGGCCATGACCGTGTTGCGGGCACGCTGTGTGTAGCGGCTGAAGTCCTGGCCGGCGCTGACGTCCCCGCTCTCCCTCGGCACGAACCGCTTCTGCGCGGCCTGCCGGGTGACGCCCATGCTCCTGCCGATGTCCGTCCAGGAGGCGCCCGAGCGCCGGGCCTGGTCCACGAAGTGGCCGATCAGATGGTCGGCCACGTCACCGAGGTGGTCGGCCGCGATCACCGCGTCCTCAAGCTGGTCGAGCGGTTGGTCGTGCACCTTCTTGATGGCCGCGATGAGGTCGTCGAGGCGTACGGATGACGTGATGTTGGGGTTCGTCGTCATGCTGTCAACCTTAGGTTGACACCTGCAAGGCGTCAACCGTGGGTTGACAACGACATGTCTCCACGCGTGCGTGCCCCTACTTCGGCGACGTGGCCACCAATCGCACAGCCAGCCCCGTGAAAACCGTCCCGCTGAAGATGTTGAGCCCCCGCGCCACCCGGCGACTGCGCCGCAGCAGCGCGGAGAGCTTCCCGGAGAGCAGTCCGATCGAGCCGTCCACCGCGAAGCCCATGACCGTGATGGTGAGCCCGAGGACCAGGAACTGCTCCCACACGTGCCCCATCTCGGGCGCCACGAACTGGGGCAGGAACGCCACGTTGAAGAGGATCACCTTGGGGTTCAGGAGGTTGGTGACGGCGCCCTGCCAGAAGGCCCGCCGCATGCCCGGCCCGGTCACGATCCCCTCGCCGATCGGCGAACGGTCCCGGAACGCCTTCACCGCGAGGTACAGCAGATAGGCCGCGCCCGCCCAGCGCAGCACGTGGTACAGCGTCGGCAGCGCCAGGAACAGCGCCGACAGTCCGAGCGCCGCGGCCACCGTGTGCACGAACATCGCGCAGGCCACCCCGAACGCCGCCATCACCCCGGCCGCGGGACCACCCCGTCCGCCCATCGCCACGATGAACATCATGTCGGGGCCGGGAGTCACACAGAGCGCGAAGGCGGCCACGAGGAAGGCCGCGTAGAGAGACATGTCCACCATGCGGCCATGCTCGAAGCCCGCACGGGCGGCGGCACCCGATTTTCGGGGAGTGAGACGATCGCCCCGTGACCAGCAGCAGTGCCTCCGGCAGCGGTTCCCCCGGCACCGTCGACCGCGCCTTCGAGGCAGCCCTCTACACGGACGCCGACTCCGCCCTCGACACGGCGGCCTCCCTCCTCGCCGCCGACAGGGCGGCCGACGCCGAACTCGACCGCCGGGGCCGGGAGTTCGTCGCGGCGGCCTGGCGACGCGGCTGGCAGCCCGCCGACGTCGTACGGATCGTGCGACGGGAGCTGGACGACGTACACGTACGTCTGGCGTCGGCGCTGATCCACGCGCAGGCGCCCGACGACCGTGCGCGCGGCCCCCGCTGGCGGGCCCAGCTCGAAGAACTGACGGCCGACGCCCCGGCACAGGACCGTTTCTCCCGCGCCACCGCGGTCCTGGAGCTGTACCGCCTGCTGCTCCGCCTCCCTGCGCTGGAGTCCCTCGACGAGCCGGCCGGCCGCACGGCGCACCCCGAGTCGCGCATGCTCACCCGCATCCGCGCGCTGCTCGCGAAGGCGGAGGCGACGGGCTATCCGGAGGAGGCGGAGGCGCTCAGTGCCAAGGCGCAGGAGCTGATGGCCCGGCACAGTGTCGACGAGGCGCTCCTGGACGCGCAGGCGCCCACGCACGACACCCCCGGTGCCTGCCGGATCGGGGTCGAACCGCCGTACGAGCAGGCCAAGGCGGTGCTGCTGGACGCGGTGGCGACGGCGAACCACTGCCGAGCGGTGTGGAACGAACCGCTCGCCTTCTCCACGGTCGTCGGCTTCGAACCCGATCTGGAGGTCGTGGAACTGCTCTACACCTCGCTGCTCGTCCAGGCCACGACGGCGATGACCAAGGCGGAGGCGGCCCAGCGGGCGGGCGGCCGGAAGCGGACCAAGACCTTCCGGCAGTCCTTCCTCGCGGCCTACGCCCACCGCGTGGGCGTCCGGCTGCGGGCCGCGGCCGAGACCCAGGTGAGCGCCGACCTGCTCCCGGTGCTCGCCACCCGCGAGGTCGCGGTCACCGGCCGCCTCGACCGGATGTTCCCGGAGACGACCACGACCCGGCTGCGCGGCGTCAGCGACGAGGCGGGCTGGGTCGAGGGATCGCAGGCGGCGGACCGTGCCCAGGTGAAGTCCCGGCGGCCGCTCGGCTAGTCGCCGGACGTCTGGAACCCGCTCACGGAGGCGTCCGGGGTCTTCCCGTCGCTCTTCAGCGCGACATCGCCGTACGACCACGTGAAGTCGTACGTCTCCGAGGACCCGGGCAGGCCGAACTTCCCCTCCGAGACGGCGAGGCTCTGGTCGCCGCCGGCCTCGCCCATGACGTAGGTGAGCGTGAAGGAGGTCGCGGCGCCCTTCGCGAGGGTCGTCTTCGTGGCCTTGGCGGACGGGTCCGGCTCGACGGCGACCGTGCCGAGGGTGACGGAGGGCAGGCCGTCCAGGGTGCACTTGGCGCCGCTGTCGTTGGTGATCGTGACGGGCACGTTGCCGGTGTCCCCGACGGCGGGGGCGGCGTTGGCGGGTCCGACCTGCACCTTCATCGCCCCGATCGCGCAGGCGGCGTCACCCTTGGCGCTGCTCGTGGCGGCCTTGTCCTTGGTGTCTGCGCCGTCGTCGGAACAGGCGGTCAGCGTCAGGGCCGCGGTGAGGACGGCGGCGGCGAGGGGAAGGGCGCGCATGAAAGGTCCTTGAGTGCTCAGGTGCTGCGTGAAGGCGTGCGTGGATCATCACGTACGCGGCTGGGAATCCGTTACGAGGATCAGCCCAGGCTCGCCGTCGGCAGCCCGGACGGCAGTTGACCGCCCTCCGCCTTCTGATACGTCTCCGTGGCCAGACCGCCCTCCCACGTCACCTTGAGGCCGGTCTTGCTCACCGAGTCGACCATTCCGGTCTGCCGGTCCTTGCTGCCGTCCGTGCACGTGAGGCGGATCATCTGCATGCCGTCCTCCTCGCCCGCGGTCCCGCTGCAGATGGTCCCGCCGGTCGCGAAGAGCCCGGCCTCCGTGCCGTTGACCATCAGCACCACGGCCTTGCCCTTGGTGGTGGCGAGCCAGCTGCCCGCGAGCTCGTCCGCCGCGGAGGCGGAGGCCGACGAGGACGCCGACCCGCCGCTCCCGCCTCCCGTGTCCGCGGTCGCCGTCGACGACGTACCGGTGCTCGGCGACGAGGTGTCGTCGGAGTCGCCGTCCCCGCTGCACGCGGTCAGCGCGAGCACGCCCGCCAGGGACACGGCCGCCGCCGCGACCCGCGTCCGCCGGTGTGACGTGGTGCGCGAGAAGATCGCCGAAGTCACTGGAGGCTCCTAGCTGTAGCGGTCGACGCAACGACCGCAGCAAGCTACCAGGAGGACTTGCGGACCCCCGGAAGGTACCCGGCGTGCGCCTGCTCCCGGAGGCCGACGCGGGACAGGCCGAAGGTGCGGAAGTAGCCGCGCGGCCGCCCGTCCACCTGGTCCCGGTTGCGCACGCGCGTGGCGCTGGCGTCCCGTGGCTGCCGGTTCAACTCCCGCTGGGCGGCGATCCGTTCGGCGTCCGTCGAGGACGGGCGCCGGATGATCTCCTTCAGCTCGGCGCGGCGCCCGGCGTACCGGGCGACGATCTCCTGCCGCTTCTCGTTCTTCGCGATCTTGCTCTTCTTCGCCATACCGGTTTCTCCCTCGGAGCCGTCAGATCCGCACGCCGCGCGCGCGGATGCGCGCCACGGCCGCCTCGACACCGATCGTGTCGACGGTCTTGATCCCCTTCGCGCTCAGCCGCAGCCGGACGTGCCGGCCCTCGCTGGGCAGCCAGTACCGCTTGGACTGGATGTTGGGGTCGAAGCGGCGTGAAGTGCGCCGGTGGGAGTGGGAGATGCGGTTGCCGAAGCCGGGCCGGGCGCCGGTCAGCATGCAGTGGGCGGACACGGGTGATGCACCTCTCTCGAAGCAGTTGTGTAAATGGAATTCATTTTCAGTAAGATAGCAGCATGGCTCGCAACGAACTCCGCCCGGTCATCAAGCTCCGGTCCACCGCCGGGACCGGCTTCACCTATGTGACCCGCAAGAACCGCCGCAACAACCCGGACCGCATGGTCCTGCGCAAGTTCGACCCGGTCGTCCGCCGCCACGTCGACTTCCGAGAGGAGCGCTGACCGTCATGCGCGAGGGAATCCACCCGTCCTACGGCCCCGTCGTCTTCCGCGACCGTGCCGCGAACTACGCCTTCCTGACCCGCTCGACCATGACGAGCGAGAAGACGGTCGAGTGGGAGGACGGCCACACCTACCCGGTCGTCGACGTCGAGATCTCGAACGTCAGCCACCCCTTCTACACGGGTACCGCGCGCGTGCTGGACACCGCCGGACGCGTGGAGCGCTTCGAGCGCCGGTACGGAAAGAAGGGCTGATGCTCTCCGTCGTGATCGTCGGCGGGCTGCACGCCGACGCGCGCAAGGCGGCCGTCGAGCGGCTGCTCGCCGACGTGCCGGGCAGCGTCGTCCTCCACCACGACCTGGCGACGGCCGCGGCGGGCACGGTCGTACGCACCATCCGCGACGCCTCCGGGATCCTCGCCGCGGGGGAGGCGCCCCTGGTCAACGACTGCGCCTGCTGTGCGCTGCGCGAGGACCTGGTGCCGGAACTGCGCCGGCTGGCCGACGACGGTCGCACGCGGCTCGCGGTCGTCGAGCTGTGGGACTCGGTGGAGCCCAAGGCGATGGCCGAGGTCGTCACGGCCGGCGGGCTCACCGTCACCGGCGTCATCACCGCCGTCGACCCGGCACTGGTCCTGCCGTATCTGGGCAACGGCGACGACCTCGCCGAGCGCGGTCTCGCCGCGGCCGCCACCGACCAGCGCACGGTCGCCGACACCTTCGCGCGCCAGCTGGAGTACGCCCCCGTCCTCGCCGTCGCCGACTCGGAGGCGGCCGACGACGAGGACCGCGAACTGCTCGCCCAGCTGCATCCCACGGCCCGTCAGGTCCCGATCGGCGCCGGTGAGCCGATGGGCGGGCAGGCCGATGCGCGGGCATCCGCACGGTCACCGCTGGCGGCGGCCGCCCTCGCCGGCTTCGACGTGGAGGCCGCGGCCGCCGCCCAGCACCCCGCGTGTGCCCTCCTGCCCACCGAGGCGGACGCCCACGGTGTCTCCACGCTGGTCTGGCACCGCTGCCGCCCCTTCCACCCGGAGCGGCTGTACGAGGCGCTGGAGGACATCACCTGTGCGGCCGCCCGCAGCCGTGGCCGGTTCTGGCTGGCCGACAAGCCGGATGTGCTGCTGCACTGGGACGCGGCCGGCGGGGCGCTGTGCGTGGAGAGCGCAGGCCCCTGGCTCGCCTCCCTGCCGGACGCGGCCTGGGAGATGGTCCCGCCGGTGCGCCGGGCGGCCGCGGCCATGGACTGGCACCCCGAGCACGGCGACTGCTGCCAGCACCTGGTGTTCACCTCGCCCGCCCTCGACCGCGACGGCCTCGAACGGCTGCTGGAGCACTGCCTGCTCACCGATGCCGAGTACGCCGCGGGCCGCGACGCCTGGAAGCGGCTGCCGCCCGCCTTCGACACCCTCCTGGAGGTCTGACCCGCATGCCCCGCAAGCCCGAGCGCAAGCCCGCCAAGAACCGTCCCAACCCGCTGGACCAGGCGAAGATCACCTACATCGACTACAAGGACACCGATCTGCTGCGGAAGTTCATCTCCGATCGTGGCAAGATCCGCAGCCGCCGGGTCACCCGCGTCTCGGCCCAGCAGCAGCGTCAGCTGACCCGCGCCATCAAGAACGCCCGGGAGATGGCACTGTTGCCGTACGGCAACCGCTGATCGCCCGCCCCCTCCGGAGGCCCCGGCGTGGACACGGTTCACGCCGGGGCCGAACTTTGCCTCCGCACGATTAGGTGAAGCTTGGAACACAACAGGCGCGGTACGCGTCTATTCCTCATACACGAGGGGGTTCGGCCCAGATGCCGAGGTGCCGGGGGAACGTATCCAGCGCCCCGTACGTCACATCTGTAACCACAGGACCACCCCGCGTGCACGTGCATCTGCTCATGCATCTGCACGTGAACAGAGCTATGATCCGGACCAGTTGACCACTGCATCAATGGCCCCAAGGCCACCGCACCACCGGGGAGCGACCTGTGGACCACGACGTGTACAACGACGTGTACAACGGCATGGCAGCCACGGAGCTGAACGGGGTGGCGTGGCAGAAGAGCCGGCACAGCAACTCGCAGGGTTCCTGCGTCGAGTTCGCCCGCCTTCCCGACGGAGGCGTGGCCATGCGCAACTCCCGCTTCCCCGACGGTCCGGCGCTGGTCTACACCCGCGCCGAGATAGAGGCGATGCTGCTCGGGGTGAAGGACGGCGAGTTCGACCACCTCGTAGTGGGCTGACCTCCGGGAACAGGTACCTCGCCACCGCATCGAGGACTCAGGGCGATCGGTGTCTCACAGGCCGTGACGCGCGTAGAACCGCGGCGGCGAAAAAAGCCGCGGTGCCTCACTCGGCGGACGGCAGACGGAACAGTGCCCAGACGACCTTGCCGTTGAGCGTGCCGGCGAGCGGATGCCATCCCCAGCCGTCCGCGAAGGAGTCGACGAGGAACAGACCCCGCCCGGACTCCGCCGAGAAGTCGTCCGAGTCGCGCGCGACCGGACTGTCATGGCTGGGATCGCGCACCGCGCACACCAGTCGCTCGGTCCAGCGCATCAGGTGCAGCCGCACGGGCGGAATCTGTGCGGGCGCGTGTCCGTTGCTCGTCGGCAGACCGTGTCGCAGGGCGTTGGTGACCAGTTCCGAGACCACCAGGCAGACGTCGTCGTAGCGGTCGCCTATGTCCCACTGGTCGAGCGTTCTGCGGGTGAACTGCCGTGCCTCGCGCACCGCTTCGTAGCGGGCGGGCAGAGCGCAGGAGGCGGCGTTGGACACGGCCGCGGGATCCAGCGGCGGAAGGCCCTGCCGTAACGGCTCGAGCATGGTCGATCCATTCGTCCCCATGCGAGGCACTCCCGGAGGTTCGCGGTCGTTGCGATGCAGCGGTTGCGCGGGACCATGGTTTCGGATGAGGAGTGCAGATGCAAGGTGCAGATGCACGTGCACGTGACCGAATTGGACGTTCCCGTACCGCTTGTTGGGCATTTTTTCCGCCAACTTCCTTACCTCTCTTGCCTTCTCCTCCCCTCCTGCTGTGTGGAATCTTTGGCTTCTTTCCATCTCTGTAATCGGACGAGTACAGCTCGAAGTGTTTTAGTGGCAGACTTCGGCTCCTGAAGACGGCTGGGGAGGCTGGCGAACGTGAGCGCGGGAGAGCCCGGATCGGTGGTGCGGCGGATGCTGCTCGGCTCGCAACTCAGGCGACTGCGTGAGGCACGCGGAATCACCCGCGAGGCCGCGGGCTACTCGATCCGTGCCTCGGAGTCGAAGATCAGCCGGATGGAGTTGGGCCGGGTGAGCTTCAAGACGAGGGACGTCGAGGACCTGCTGACGCTGTACGGCATCACGGACGAGCAGGAGCGCGCCTCACTGCTCTCCCTCGCCCGCGAGGCCAACGTGGCGGGCTGGTGGCACAGTTACTCCGACGTCCTGCCGAGCTGGTTCCCCACCTATGTCGGCCTGGAGGGCGCGGCCACCCTGATCCGGGTGTACGAGGTCCAGTTCGTGCACGGACTGCTCCAGACCGAGGCCTACGCCCGCGCGGTCGTGCGGCGCGGCATGAAGGGCGCGAGCGAGGCCGACGTCGAGAAGCGCGTCGCCCTGCGCCTGGAGCGGCAGAAGTACCTCACGGAAGAGGGCGGCCCCGAACTCCACATCGTCCTCGACGAGGCGGCCCTGCGCCGGCCGTACGGCGACCGCGAAGTCATGCGCGGCCAGCTCCAGCACCTGATCGAGGTCTCCAAGCTGCCCAACGTCCGGTTGCAGGTCATGCCGTTCGGCTTCGGCGGCCACTCCGGCGAGTCCGGCGCCTTCACCCTGCTCAGCTTCCCCGAGTCCGACCTCTCGGACGTGGTCTATCTGGAGCAGCTCACCAGCGCCCTGTACCTGGACAAGCGTGAGGACGTCGCCCAGTACGAGAAGGCGCTCAAGGAGCTCCAGCAGGACAGTCCCGGGCCGGACGAGAGCCGTGACATCCTGCGAGGCCTCCTCCAACTCTCGTGAAGTCTGCGCGGACTCTCCCGTAAATCTTCGCCGACTCCCCTAGGGTTTTCCCCAGAACATCGCTCTGCGTCCCCAACTCGCTTGTCGCACAAGTACGATGACGCGTGATCAGACCGTGACGTCGATCGCGCGTCGCGTGCGTCTGCTAGCGATTTGGGGATCACATGTCGTCGTACTTCACTGATCTGGCCCAGCAGTACATCGACGGTGAGTGGCGCCCGGGGACCGGATCCTGGGACATCATCGACTTCAACCCGTACGACGGCGAGAAGCTGGCGTCGATCACCATAGCCACGGTCGACGAGGTCGACGAGGCGTACCAGGCGGCCGCCCGCGCCCAGAAGGAGTGGGCCGAGACCAACCCGTACGCCCGTCGTGGAGTCTTCGAGAAGGCGCTCGGCCTGATCCAGGAGCGCGAGCAGGAGATCACCGATGTGATCATCGCCGAGCTCGGCGGCACCCGCGTCAAGGCTGGCTTCGAGCTCCACCTCGCCAAGGAGTTCCTGCGCGAGGCGATCCATCTGTCGCTGCGCCCCGAGGGCCGCATCATCCCGTCGCCGATCGACGGCAAGGAGAACCGTGTCTACCGCGTACCGGTAGGCGTGGTTGGGGTGATCAGCCCCTTCAACTTCCCCTTCCTCCTCTCGCTCAAGTCGGTGGCCCCGGCCCTGGCGCTCGGCAACGGCGTCGTGCTGAAGCCGCACCAGAACACCCCGATCACCGGCGGCACCCTGGTCGCGAAGATCTTCGAGGACGCGGGCCTTCCCAAGGGTCTGTTGAACGTCGTGGTCACCGACATCGCGGAGATCGGCGACGCCTTCATCGAGCACCCCGTCCCGAAGGTCATCTCCTTCACCGGCTCCGACAAGGTCGGCCGCCACGTCGCCACCGTCACCGCCTCGCACTTCAAGCGCTCGGTCCTCGAACTCGGCGGCAACAGCGCCATCGTGGTGCTCGACGACGCGGACATCGACTACGCCGTCGACGCCGCGGTCTTCAGCCGGTACGTCCATCAGGGCCAGGTCTGCATGGCCGCCAACCGGGTGCTCGTGGACCGCTCGATCGCCGACGAGTTCACCGAGAAGTTCGTCGCGAAGGTCAAGAGCCTCAAGGTGGGCGACCCGCGCGACCCGGAGACGGTGATCGGCCCGGTCATCAACTCCTCCCAGGCGGACGCCCTCGCGAGCACCGTCGAGCAGGCGATAGCCGAGGGCGCGACGGCCCTGGTGCGCGGCGAGACGACTGACAACCTGGTCTCTCCGTCCGTCCTCACGGACATCCCGGCCGACTCCGCCCTCCTCCACCAGGAGGTCTTCGGCCCGGTCGCCTTCCTCATCCCGGTCGACGGCGAGGAGGAGGCGGTCCGCGTCGTCAACGACACCCCGTACGGCCTCAGCGGCGCCGTCCACACCGCCAACATCGAGCGCGGTGTCAACTTCGCCAAGCGCATCGACACCGGCATGTTCCACGTCAACGACGGCACCGTCCACGACGAGCCCATCGTCCCCTTCGGCGGCGAGAAGAGCTCCGGCGTGGGCCGCCTGAACGGCGAGACCATGCTGGACGCCTTCACCACCCTGAAGTGGATCTCCGTACAGCACGGCCGCAGCGGCTTCCCGTTCTGACGGACACCAACTGAACCGAGCACGCGGCCGGCACCCGATCCCTGCGGGGCCGACCGCGTGCTTCGCCGTTTCGAGGGCGGGTCGGTGCGGACGTTCGCCGTTCCGCCACCCACCCGCAGGTGGCTGCGCCTCACGGTGCCGGTCCGTGTTTTCAGCCCATCCGGCGTTCGAGGACCAGGGCTGGCCGTCCCGATCCCCCACCCACCCGCTGATCTCAGCCCGTCCGGTGTTCGAGGACGAGGGTTGGCCGTCCCGATCCCCGCCCGCCCGCTGCTCTCAGCCCGTCCGGCGTTTGAGGACGAGGCCCTTCGGGCCGATGGGGGTCCAGGGGGCGGAGCCCCCTGGGTGCAGGGGTTGAAGGGGCGGCACGCCCCTGGAGGATGGGACGGGTAGGGGCGGCGGGGGCGAGAACAGCCCGGCCCGCAGTCAGGCGACGACAGGCCCGCCGCGACGATCCTCCCCGGCATGACATACGCACCGCAGGCCGCCGGCGGCGAAGGTTCTCGACGGACCTTTACCGGGCGCTCCCTTGCGGACAGAACCTGACCGCAAGGGTCCGTAACTTCGTAGGTGTCAGGCAGCGCCAGCTGACCCAGGACGAAAGACGAAAGGCGGCCGGTCATGGTCACTCACGTGCGAGCCGAGGCCCACGGCGACGAGCGCGGCGCCCTGCTCTCCTTCCTCGCCGAACAGCGCGGCGGCATCAGGCGCTCCGTGCTCGGACTGACCGACGAACAGGCCTCCGGCAGGCCCAGCGCGAGCGAACTGTCCCTGGCGGGCCTGCTCAAGCACGTCGCCGAGACCGAGCAGGGCTGGGTCGCACGGGCCAAGGGCGAGGCACCGGCGGTGAAGCGGGACGAGTCGAACTGGCACGAGTGTTTCGTGCTGGTCGACGGCGAGACCGTGGAGCAGCAGCTCGCGTACTGGGAGAAGGTCGCCGCCGAGACGGAGGCGTTCATCCGCTCGGTGCCCAGCCTCGACGACACCTTCGCGCTCCCGAACGACCCCTGGTTCCCGCCGGACGAGTCGGTCTCCATGCGCTGGCTGGTTCTGCACCTGATCCGCGAGACGGCCCGGCACGCGGGCCACGCCGACATCATCCGCGAGTCCCTCGACGGAAAGACGGCCTTCGAGCTGGTGGGACTGGCGCAGAGTTGAGGCCATAACCTGGACCGCATGTCAACCATCCGTCTCCTCGTGCTGGCCGCGGTGCGCCAGCACGGGCGGACCCACGGCTACCAGGTGCGCAACGACCTGGAGTACTGGGGCGCTCACGAGTGGTCCAACGCCAAGCCCGGCTCGATCTACCACGCCCTGAAGCAGATGGCCAAGCAGGGACTGCTGCACGCGCACGAGATCGCGCCGTCCACCGCGGGCGGACCACCGCGCACGGAGTACGAGATCACCGAGGCCGGCACCGAGGAGTACCTCGGTCTGGTGCGCGAGGCGCTGACCTCGTACGACCAGAAGATGGACATGAAGTCGGCGGCCATCGGCTGCATGGTCGACCTCCCGCGGGCCGAGGCGGTGGCCCTCCTCAAGGAGCGCACCCGCAGGATCGAGGAGTGGCGCTCGGCCGTCACCGAGCACTACATCCCCGAGGAGGGGCCGGAGCAGCTCGGTCACATCGGCGAGATCATGAACCTCTGGGTGCACACGGCCGACGCGGAGGCCGAGTGGACCGAGGGGCTGATCTCCCGGATCGAGGGCGGCGCCTACACCTTCGCGGGCGAGGGCGAGCCGTTCGTCGGCGTCCTCGCCGAGGACCAGGAGAACCCGTACGCGACGGGGGAGCGGCATCCGGAGGATGCTCACTAATCAAGTTTGACCAATCGAGCCCGGGGTATTAGCTTCGAGCTGGTAGTCAAGTTTGACTAGCGAAGGAGTCCCAGTGGCCGACGCGGCGATCATCGTCGAAGGGGCACGCAAGAGGTACGGCGGTGGCACCACCGCAAAGAACGCACTGGACGGCCTCGACCTGGAGGTCGGGCGAGGCACGGTGCACGGAGTGCTCGGGCCGAACGGCGCGGGCAAGACGACCCTGGTCCGCATCCTGTCCACCCTGCTCCGGCCGGACGCGGGCCGTATCGAGGTGGCCGGCCACGACGTCGTACGGCAGGCGCACGAGGTGCGCTTCCGCATCGGCCTGCTCGGCCAGCACGCGGCGCTCGACGAGGAACTCGGCGGCCGGCAGAACCTGGAGATGTTCGGCCGCCTCTACCACCTGGGCGCCCGCCGGGCACGCGCGCGTGCCGACGAGCTCCTGGAGCGCTTCGACCTGACCGGCACCGGCCGCAAACAGGTCCGCGCCTACAGCGGAGGCATGCGCCGCCGCCTGGACCTCGCGGCCTCCCTGATCACCGAGCCGGAGGTGCTCTTCCTGGACGAACCCACCACCGGCCTCGACCCGCGCGGCCGCGCCGAGGTGTGGTCCGCGGTCCGCACCCTCGTCGGCGGCGGTACGACGGTCCTGCTGACCACCCAGTACCTGGACGAGGCCGACCAGCTCGCCGACCGCATCTCGGTCGTCGACGCCGGCCGGGTGATCGCCGACGGCACGCCGGACGAGCTGAAGGCTCTCATGGGCGGCGACCGCATCGACGTCGTAGTGCGCGACGAGGGCCAACTGGGCGCGGCGGTGGCCCTGTTGCCGCTGGGCGGGGCGGGCGTCTCGGTCGACACCGACCGCCGGCTGCTCAGCGCCCCGGTCACCGACCGGATGGCGGCGCTCTCCGGCGTCCTGCGGGCGCTGGAGGAGGCCGGGATCGAGGCGGAGGACGTGGCACTGCGGCGGCCGACGCTGGACGAGGTGTTCCTGCACCTCACGGACGGGGACCGACGAGCGAAGGAGACCGCGTGAGTACGTACGCGCTGACCGATTCCTGGACCATGACCCGGCGCGAACTCGCCCACTGGGCGCGCCAGCCCGTGCAGGTCGTGGTCGGGCTGGTCTTCCCGGTGATGCTCCTGCTGATGTTCGCGTACCTGGTCGGCGGCGGCCGGGGCGTGAACGGTGACTACGTCGACTACCTGGTCCCCGGGATGCTCGCGCTCACCATGGCCTTCGGTCTGGAGGGCACGATGCTCTCCGTCACCCAGGACCTCAACAAGGGTGTCATCGACCGCTTCCGGGCGATGCCCATGGCCAACGGGGCGGTTTTGGTGGGGCGTTCGGTGGCCGACATGCTCCAGTCGGCGCTGGGCCTGGCGGTGATGATCGGCGTCGCCTGCGCGCTCGGCTGGCGTGCCCACGGCGGGGTGTCCGGCTTCCTCGGCGCCGTCGGCCTTCTGCTGCTGTTCCGGTTCGCCATGCTCTGGATCGGCATCCACCTGGCGATGGTCGCGGGCAAGCCGGAGATGGTGCAGGCCGTGCAGATCCTGGTCTGGCCGGTGGGCTTCCTGTCCAACGCCTTCGCCACGCCGGAGTCCATGCCGGCCTGGCTGGGGACGGTCGTGGAGTGGAACCCGATGTCCCAGACGGCCACGGCGGTACGGGATCTGTTCGGCGGGCCCGGCGGTGAGCCGGGGCATGTGTGGGCGGCGGTGGTGTGGCCGGTGGCGCTGGTGGCGGTGTTCTTTCCGTTGGCGGTACGGCGGTTCGGGGCGCTGAGCAAGTAGTCCGGGCTGTCTCGGCAGGCACGCGGCCCGCCCCGCCTTCGTGACCGGCCCGCGCGGGCCGTCCGGAAAGTCGTCGTGAGGAAGTGGGAACCCCGGCGCGGTGAGCGGTGTACCAGAGATGTCGGTGCAGCGCGGACCGGGATCGGGGGGACGGCATGGAGTGGGTCAGGGGAAGGGCGGCGGTCGTGGTGGCCGTCGTGCTGGGCTTGCTGGCCGTGATGGCGGCATGTGCCCGGACGGAGTCGGGCGGGCGGGTCTCCGCCTCTCACGCGGCGGCGCCCGCCCGTATCCCGTCGGGGACAGGACTGCCCGGAAGCGCGGTCGATGTCGGGTTCGCCGCGGACGGCAGCGGGTTCGCGCTGCTCGCGGAGTGCGGGAAGACCCGGTGTGTGCAGAGAGTCGCCGTGCTGGAGAAGGGTGCCGGGGCCTGGAGACTGAGGTCCTCGCCGCTTCCGGAGGTGAAGGGCGACCTCGGCATCACCGCCGGACTCGTCGTCCTCGGACCCGGCCGCGCGCTGATCACCGAGGGCAGGTGGCCGCCGCCGGAACGCACGTGGTTCACCGGCGACGCGGGGGACAGCTGGCGAGCGGCGACCACCGAGCCGACCGGCACCACGCCGACGGTCCCCGAGGGAGGGGTCCTGGTCGAGGACTGCTCACGGCCCGACGAGGAGGGCAACGGATGCGCCCGGTCCCGTCTGGTGGCGGTGATGCCCGACACAGGGGAGTACCGGATCCTGGCCCACCAGCCTCCGCTCAAGGGGGTCGTGACCCCGGCGGGCCGGATCGGCGCCCGGCTCTACACCTATGGCCTCGACCCGCGCTCCGGCGACCCCGCGCTCGCCGTGAGCGAGGACCGCGGGCACAGCTGGCGTACGTCCGCGATGCCCGCCGGACCGAAGGGCTGGACCATGAGCGTGGTGACCGACGGCTCGGTGCTCTACGCCGCCCACCACGGACAGCTGCTTGACGAGGACGACGTGAAGAACGGCCTCCTCGCGATCCACCGCAGCAGCGACGGCGGCCGCACCTGGGCGCAGGTCTGGAGGCACCGCAAGGGAGTCGAACCCCGCTCGATCCTCGGTGCCCCGATCGCCGCCGCCGACGGCAGCCTCACGATCCACGGCGAGGACGGCGTCTGGCGCAGTACCGATGACGGCCGTTCCTTCACCCGCTCCGGAGGCCGGGGACCACAGGGCTGGGTGAGCACGACCCCGCTCGGCTATCTGTGGGGCGACAGCTTCGGCGCCGGGAGGTACCGCATATCCGCCGACGGGGTCCACTGGACCACCTTCGACCTGGGCGACGGCACCTGACGGACCCGGATCGGCCGCCCCGCTCGACGCCGGAATCCGGCTCAGTGGTGGAACCCGGTCGCCGCCTCCTTGTCCCGGGTCTGCGGGTGTGGCTGGCGGCGCAGCTCCGGCAGCAGTCGGCGCAGGTCCTCCACGAACAGCTCGGCGAGATCGGCCGAGAAGCCGTTGCGGCACACCACCCGCAGCACGGACAGGTCCTCCCGGTTCGGCGGGAAGGTGTACGCCGGGACCAGCCAGCCGCTCTCCCGCAGCCGCCGGGACACGTCGAAGACGTCGTACGCCGTCACGTCGTGGCCGGTCGTGAAGGCGAAGACCGGCAGCTGGTCGCCCCGGGTCAGCAGCCGGAAGTCGCCGAGCGCCTCCACCTGTTCGGCGAGGCGCAGGGCGACGTCCCGGGTGGACTGCTGCACGGCCCGGTAGCCCTCGCGGCCCAGGCGCAGGAAGGTGTAGTACTGCGCGACGACCTGGGCGCCGGGCCGGGAGAAGTTGAGGGCGAAGGTCGGCATGTCGCCGCCCAGGTAGTTGACCCGGAAGACGAGTTCCTCGGGCAGGGCGTCCTTGTCACGCCACAGCGCCCAGCCGACGCCCGGGTAGACGAGCCCGTACTTGTGCCCCGAGGTGTTGATGGAGGCGACCCTCGGCAGCCGGAAGTCCCAGGCCAGTTCCGGGTCGAGGAAGGGTGCGACCATGGCGCCGGACGCGCCGTCGACATGCACGGGGATGTCGAGGCCGGTCCGTTCGTGGAGTTCGTCGAGGGCGGCGCAGAGCTCGGCGATCGGCTCGTAGGAGCCGTCGAAGGTGGAGCCGAGGATACCGACGACACCGATGGTGTTCTCGTCGCACAGGGCGGCGGCGGCCTGGGGATCGAGGTGGAAGCGGTCGCCCTCCATGGGGACGAGGCGGGGCTCCACCTCCCAGAAGTTGCAGAACTTGTCCCAGCAGACCTGGACGTTGATCCCCATGACGAGATTGGGTCGGGCACCGGGCGCCGGATTCCGCTTGCTCCAGCGCCGTTTGAACGCCATTCCGGCGAGCATGCACGCCTCGCTGGAGCCGGTCGTCGAACAGCCCACGGCGGCCGAGGGGTCGGGGGCGTGCCACAGGTCGGCGAGCATCGCCACACAGCGCCGCTCCAGTTCGGCGGTGCGCGGGTACTCGTCCTTGTCGATCATGTTCTTGTCGCGGCACTCGGCCATCAGGATCCCGGCCTGCGGTTCCATCCAGGTGGTGACGAAGGTGGCGAGGTTGAGCCGGGAGTTGCCGTCCAGCATCAGCTCGTCGTGGACGAGCTGGTACGCCGTCGGGGGCGGCAGGGGAGCGTCCGGGAGCCGGTGCTTGGGCGGGGCCTCGGTCATACCGGCGACCGGATTCGCCTCGCCGAAGAAGGGGTTGACGTACAGGGGGCGCTGGTCGGGCTTCTCGGGGCCTTGGTGGAGCGGCATCGATCGACTCCTCTGGGGTGGGGTTCAGCGGACCGGGGTTCCGTCTGCGCGCAGTTGCATCTGAGGGCGGCCGGTCACCAGCAGCCAGGCGGGCAGCGAGGCGATGCACAGCAGGGCGATGATCGCCGGCGAGGACACCAGCACGGCGGCGGTGAAGAGGCTCACCCAGCCCTGCCGGGTGATGGCGAGGAGGATGCCCAGCACCCCGGCGGCGACGCCGACCGCGGGATGGACAGCGGGCACCAGGGCATGGGCACACAGCCCGAAGGCGACGCCCACGAACACGGCCGGGAAGATCCGCCCGCCGCGGAAGCCGCAGGACGCGGCGACCAGCAGTGCGGCCAGCTTCACCACCGCCATCGTGGCGAACTCCCCGGCCGTCCAGCCGTCGGGGTCGGCCGCGATCTCCCCGACCTCGTCCAGCCCCTTGAAGAGGGTGAGGTGACCGCCGAGCGCCCCCAGCAGCCCGAGCACGAGCCCGCCGACGGGCAGCGCGAGCATCGGATGGCGCAGCCGCGCGAAGCCGCCGTGGACGTAGGGGAAGGCACGGACGGCGCACATGCCGAGCAGCGCGGCGGCGGACGCGATCACCAGCGCCGCCAGCAGATCGCCCCAGCCGGGCCGACCGAGCGCGGGCAGATGCAGATCGAAGGTCGGATCGGCCACCAGAGTGGTCGTCACGGCACCCGCGGCGGCCGCGGCGAGCGGCGCGAAGACGTTGTCCCACAGCGCCCCCTTGAGCTGCCGCCCCGCCAGCGCCTCGGAGATGACGAGCGCCGCCGCCACCGGGGTGCCGAACAGCGCGCCGATCGTCGCCGCCTCCGCCAGCGCCGCCCACACCCCGCCCGGCACCCGGGGGAGCAGCCGGCAGCCCAGCCAGAAGGCGAGCCCGACGTTCACGGCGATGATCGGGTTCTCGGGGCCCAGGCTGGGTCCGCCCGCGAGCATCAGCGCGGTCGCCAGCAGCAGCCCGGGCAGCACGGCGGGCGGCAGGACGGGGGCGTCCAGGCTCATGGTGGCCGGGTCGGGGCCGGCGTGCCCCGGCACCTTCCACACCACGAGGCCGACCGCCACACCGGTGGCGGTGAGCATGACGATCGTCCACAGCACGGAGTACCGGCCGATCCCCAGCGCATCGGGCAGGTTCTGCCACAGCACATGCTGGAGCGCCTCGGCTGCCGCGCTCACTCCGACAAGGAGCAGACTCGCGCCCACGCCCACGACGAGAGCGGGGAGGATCAAGGGCAGGAGCGCGCGGGCCGGGGCTGCCGTTGCCTGCTGCGCGGTGTCCTGGGCCACAGGCTCACGATAAACGGACAAATCCGGCGCGACATCTGGAGGATCCGGCACGGGACCCGAAACGGAACGGGCTTGCACCTCACGTGGCGTGAGGCCTCACCGTGGTGGACGTACCGAGAAGGGAGCGGACGAAGTGAGCTATTCCGTGGGACAGGTCGCCGGTTTCGCCGGAGTGACGGTGCGCACACTGCACCACTACGACGACATCGGACTGCTCGCCCCCGGCGAGCGCAGCCACGCGGGCCACCGGCGCTACAGCGACGCCGACCTCGACCGGCTGCAGCAGATCCTGTTCTACCGGGAGCTCGGCTTCCCGCTCGACGAGGTCGCCGCCCTGCTCGACGATCCGGCCGCGGACCCGCGCACCCACCTGCGCCGCCAGCACGAGCTGCTGACCGCCCGGATCGAGAAGCTGCGGAAGATGGCGGAGGCCGTGGAGCAGGCCATGGAGGCACGGAAGATGGGCATCAACCTCACGCCCGAGGAGCGGTTCGAGGTCTTCGGCGACAAGGACCCGGAGCAGTACGCGGAGGAGGCGGAGCAGCGCTGGGGCGGCACGGAGGCGTACGCCGAGTCGCAGCGCCGCGCCGCGAGCTACACCAAGGCCGACTGGAAGCGTATGCAGGCCGAAGTGGCCGACTGGAGTGAGCGCTACAGCGGCCTGATGGCAGCCGGTGAACCGCCGGCGTCCGAGGCGGCCATGGACATGGCCGAGGAACACAGGCGGCACATCTGCGGCTGGTACTACGAGTGCCCGTACGAGATGCACCGGTGTCTGGGCGAGATGTACGTGTCCGACGAGCGCTTCAAGGCGTTCTACGACTCCATGCGCCCCGGTCTCGCCGAGCACCTCAGGGCCGCGATCGACGCGAACGCGGCCCGGCACACCTTGTGAGGTCCCGGCCCGGGAGGAGGCCTACTCCCGGGTCAGGATCACGGCCGTCCCGTACGCGCACACCTCGGTGCCGACGTCCGCCGCCTCGGTCACGTCGAAGCGGAACATCAGCACCGCGTTCGCACCACGCGCGCGTGCCTGCTCGACGAGCCGCTCCATGGCCTGGTTGCGGGTCTCCACGAGCGTCTTGGTGAGCCCCTTGAGCTCACCGCCGATCATCGACTTCAGGCCCGCGCCGATCTGGCTCCCCAGATGCCGGGAGCGGACCGTCAGCCCGAACACCTCACCAAGAACCTCCTGCACCCGGAAGCCGGGTACGTCGTTCGTGGTCACGACCAGAACGTCCGGCTGGGGTCCCTGACCGCCGCCGTACTCTTCGATTCCCATGCCCCACAGCTTTGTCCCAGCGGGCGCACAGTGCATCCTGGAGGACCGTATGGAACCTGGGTTGTGACGGCTGCGTTGATACGTTTGGGCAGCCAGCCCCAGCCCGTCTCCCAGCACCAGGAGCCACAGACCCGTGACCACGCTCGCGCTCGCCCCCGAGTGGCTCAGTCCGAACTATCTGATCGAGACGTTCAGCCTGCCCGGCATCCTGCTGATCGTCTTCGCGGAGTCGGGTCTGTTCGCTTTCCTGCCCGGCGACTCGCTGCTGTTCACGGCGGGGCTCTTCGTGGCCCAGGGCGAGTACATCACCCAGCCGCTGTGGCTGGTCTGCTTCCTGATCGTGCTGGCGGCCGTCATCGGTGACCAGGTCGGCTACATGATCGGAAAGTTCTTCGGGCCCAAGCTCTTCAACCGTCCCAACTCCAAGCTCTTCAAGCAGGAGAACCTGGACAAGGCCCACGAGTTCATGGAGAAGTACGGCCCCAAGGCGATCGTCCTGGCCCGCTTCGTGCCGATCGTGCGCACCTTCGCCCCCATCGTGGCGGGTGCCGGCCGGATGAAGTACCGCACGTTCCTCACGTACAACATCATCGGTGGTATCGCCTGGGGCACCGGCGTCACCCTCGCGGGTTACTGGCTCGGCCAGATCGACATCATCCACAAGAACGTCGAGGCGATCCTCGTCCTCATCGTCTTCGTCTCGGTCGTCCCGATCATCATCGAGTACGTCCGCGAGCGCTCCAAGAACAAGAAGGCGGCCGCCGAGGCCCCGGCCCCCCAGCCCCAGGCCTACCAGCCCCCGCCGATGGACGACGCCACGACCCAGCTCCGCCGCATCCCGTCGGACGACGATCAGCACCAGCAGTACGGCAACCAGAACGACCAGGGCTACGGCCACCAGGGCCAGCAGCAGTACGGCTACGACCAGTACTACGCCCCGCAGCCCCAGCAACAGCAGCAGCCGTACGCCCAGCAGTACCCCCAGCAGTACCCCCAGGGATACGGCGACCAGCAGCAGTACGGCGGCGGCCAGAACCAGCAGTACCCGCCCAACCAGGGTTACTGAGGCGCCCCTTCAGGGGTGCGGGGAACTGCGCGATCAGCCATGTACGACCCGCAGTCGCCGAGCGTGCAGGACACCCCGAGCTCTCAGGCGCTCAGAACCCACGGGTCCGCTTCGCCGCCCTGCGCCCCGAAGCCGCTCCCCCCGGAATACGCAGGAACAGCCGCGAGATCTCCGACCCGAGGTTGACCCCGATGGCGATGGCCATGGCGAGCGACGCCGCCGTGGCCAACGACACCAGCCCCTTGTCCACGTTGTTCTGCGCGATGGACAACAGCCCGAAGTACGTGGCGGAACCCGGCAGCAGAGGCCCGATCGCCGCCGTCGTGTAGGGCAGCGCCGAAGCGAACCGATACCGCGACAGCAACTGCCCGAACAGCCCCACCAGCCCCGCCGCCACCGCCGTGGAGGCGACCGGCGAGATCCCGGCGACGTAGTGCATCGCGCCGTACACCGACCACGCGACCCCACCGTTCAGGGTCACCGCCAGCACGGTCGAGCGTTCCTGCTGCAACAGCACCGCGAACGTCAGCGACAGCAGCATCGCCGCCCCGATCTGCCACAGCGGCCGCTCCTCGATGATCAGAGCCACGTCGGGATCGAGTTCGGCGCCCAGCTTCACCCCGAAGTAGAGGATGATCAGCACCCCCGCGACGATGCCGACGAAGAAGTACATGACCTCCAGGAGCCGCGCCGACGCGGTGATGTAGAAGCCGGTCAGCCCGTCCTGCACGCCCGCCACCAGCGCCCGCCCCGGCAGCAGCGCGAACAGCCCACCGGTGATGACCGCGGAGGCCTTCACATCGATGTCGGCCAGCGTCAGCGCGATCCCTATGGCGGCAGGCGGCATCGCGGCCACCGTGAACTGGTAGAACTCCGGCAGCCCGCGCCCCGCGCACAGCCATGCCAGCCGGTCGCCGAGCATGGCGCCCAGCGCGGCCGCGACGAACACGATCAGGTCACCGCCGACGAGCACGGAGGCCGCGCCGGCGAGCAGCCCGCCCGCCGAGGTCAGCACCCAGCCCGGATACGGGTGGCGGTTGCGGCGGATCTCGGCGAGCCGCCGGTAGGCCTCCTCCAGGGAGATCGCCGTCTCGGGGTCGCTGAGGTCGTCCACCAGGTGGAAGACGGCCGCGAGCCGGGTGTAGTCGGTGCCGCGCCGCCGTACCGTCCGGGACGCGGTGACGGGATCGTCGACCAGCGACGGCTGGTACGAGATCGACAGCAGGGTGAAGGTGACGTTCGGCTCGCAGCGGTCCAGGCCGTACGAGCGGCAGACGGCGAACATCGCCGCCTCCACGTCCTCCGCGCCCTCACCGCCCGCGAGCAGCAGCTCGCCGATACGCAGCGTCATGTCGAGCACGCGCGGGACGGCAGGCCCCTCGTCCTCGGCCTTCGGCGCCGACTCCGGGGCGGGCCGCTCGGCCACCGGCATCCGCAGCATCGTGCGCATCCGGTCCTGCCAGGGCACGTCCTTGGTCAGACTGACCACCGGTATGCCGGTCGCCGGGGTGAACGCGGGCGCCTGCCTGGCGCTGTAGGTGCGCGGCGTGTTGAACGCCGACCCCTCCGGCTCGGCCGAGGGCACCTGCGGCACGTCCAGCCCGTCGGGGACGGCGAACTCGCTCGTCGTCTCCGGCTCGGTGCCGCCTCTGGGCACGGCCAGCCCCTGAGGGATCGCGAACTCGGACGTGATCTCGGGGTCGTAGCCACTCCGAGCCTCGTCCGACTGCGGTTTGCGGTCCTCCGCTTCCGTCACTCACAGCTCCTGTGTACGCACCGGTTCGCACCAGTATGCGCACAGACACACAGCGGGCCGCACGCGTGTGCGTGCGGCCCGTGGGGCATCAGGAGGCTCAGTGGCCGCCCGACTCCTTGAAACGCTTGTACGAGCGCTCGATCTCGACCTCGGCGTCGACGCGGCCGACCCAGTTGGCGCCCTCTACGGACTTGCCGGGCTCCAGGTCCTTGTAGACCTCGAAGAAGTGCTGGATCTCCAGGCGGTCGAACTCGGAGACGTGGTGGATGTCACGCAGGTGCTCCTGGCGCGGGTCCGTCGCCGGCACGCACAGCAGCTTGTCGTCGCCGCCGGCCTCGTCCGTCATACGGAACATGCCGATCGCGCGGCACTTGATGAGGCAGCCCGGGAAGGTCGGCTCGTCAAGAATGACCAGCGCGTCCAGCGGGTCGCCGTCCTCGCCGAGGGTGTTCTCGACGAATCCGTAGTCGGTCGGGTAGGCGGTCGAGGTGAAGAGTCGACGGTCCAGGCGGATCCGACCGGTCTCGTGGTCCACCTCGTACTTGTTCCGCGAACCCTTCGGAATCTCGATCGTGACGTCGAACTCCACCGGTGGCTCCTCCATGATCAGCACATAGTTCTGGTGGTTAAGTGTCCCTCACGCCGGTGTGTGATCGCGAAAGGGGCTGGTGGTCGTGCCTGAACTGAGGCCTTGGCGGGCCGCGAGACCGCATGTGGTGCGGGTCGCGAACGCCGTACGACCCCGTCTGGCCCGGGCCGCGACCGCCGCGAAGCCGCGGGTCACGCGACTCGGCCGAACCCTGTCGGTGCAGGTCACGAGGCCGAGAACCTGGCAGTACACGGCCGGAGCCGCCACCGCGGGACTGGCACTGACCGCCGTCGTGGTGACGGCCGCCGGCCCCTGGGACTCCTCCGGTCAGCGTACGGCCGAGCGGGACCGGGCCGCCGCCCTGGAGCACACGGGTGGCGCAGATCACGGTCGCGATTCGACTACGACGGAAGCGGCGCCCAAGCCCGCTCCCAGCGCCGCCTCCGTCCTCACCGGCCTCGGCGGCGCCGGTTCCACGGTGAAGTCGGCGCCGAACGGACCGGCCCTCGCGGACGTGCTGGGCCCGCTCCTCAAGGACGCGGCGCTCGGCAGCATCCGTGCGGCCGAGGTCGTCGACGTCGCCACCGGCAAGCACCTGTACGGCACCGGTGTGGACACCGCCCTCACCCCCGCCTCCACGACGAAGATCGCCACCGCGGTGGCCGCCCTGTCCTCGATGGGCGCCGACCACCGCCTCACCACGCGCGCGGCCCTGGAATCCGACACGGGCGAACTCGTCCTCGTCGGCGGCGGCGACCCCACGCTGACGGCCCGCAAGGACGCCGACGGCTCCGCCAGCCTGCGCGAACTAGCCACCGAGACCGCCGAGGCGCTGAAGAAGGACGACGTACGCAAGGTCACCCTCTCGTACGACACGACCCTGTTCGCGGGCTCCGGGATCCACCCCATCGGCGCCGACAACGACAACCTCGCCCCGGTCAGCGCCCTGATGGCCGACGAGGGCCGCACCGACGACAGCACCAGCGGCACGGCGATCCGGGTGGAGAACCCGGCGCTGGACGCGGCCCGCAAGTTCGCCGGCTTCCTGGAGGACGCCGGGATCACGACCACCTCCCCCGGCCCCTCCAAGGCGACGAGCCGCGCGAAGACGCTCGCCGAGGTCTCCTCCGCGCCCCTGTCCGCCCTGGTCGAGCGCATGCTGACCAACAGCGACAACGACATCGCGGAGGCCCTGGCCCGCCAGACGGCCGTGGCGACGAAGGTACGCGCCGACTTCGAGGGCGGTGGCGCGGCGATCCGGGCGCAGCTGAAGAAGCTCGAACTCCCGGTCGCCGGCGCCTCCTTCAAGGACGGCAGCGGCCTGAACCGCGAGGACAGAATCACCGCGGACCTGCTGACGGCCCTCCTGGTGAAGGCGGGCGACCCGGCCCACCCCGAACTCCGCCCCGTCCTCACCGGCCTTCCGATCGCTGGCTTCACCGGCACGCTGAGCACCCGCTACACGGACGGCGCGGCCGGCGTCGTACGCGCCAAGACGGGCACGCTGACCGGCGTGAACACCCTGGCGGGAACCGTGGTCGACCAGGACGGCCGGCTGCTGGCGTTCGCCTTCCTCGCGTCGAACACGACGAGCAAGGACGCGGCGCAACTGGCGCTGGACCGCACCGCCACGGCACTGGCGGCGTGCGGCTGCCGCTGACCGGGGGCGCCGCCACCGCCGTATCGCCACCGCGTCGCGCACATCCGTCCCGGGCGTCTTCACGCTGCACGCCAGCCGCAACCGACCTCTGTGGCCTGCCCCAAGCGGGAACGCTCACGTACGGTTGACGCATGACGAGCATCGGTGGTGCCGAGATGGTCGACTGGAATCTCGCGGTGGCGACCGCGACCCGGCTCGTGCGGCCGGGCCCGGAGGTGAGCCGAGACGAGGCCAGGGCCGTCGTCGCCGAGCTCCGCAAGCACGCCAAGGCCTCGGAGGAACATGTCCGCGGCTTCACTCGAATGGGTACCGAGGAGACCCACGACACCCCGGTCCTCGTCGTGGACCGCCCGGGCTGGGTCAGGGCGAACGTCGCCGGCTTCCGGGAACTCCTCAAGCCCCTGCTCGACAAGATGCAGGAGCGGCGCGGCAGCACTCCCGGCGGCGCGGTCCTCGGCGCCGTCGGCGGCAAGGTGACCGGCGTCGAACTGGGGATGCTGCTGTCCTTCCTGGCCTCCCGCGTTCTCGGCCAGTACGAGACCTTCGCCCCCGCCACCCGTGAACTCCCCGCCGGCGCCAATGGCGGCGGGCGCCTCCTGCTGGTCGCGCCGAACATCGTGCACGTGGAGCGCGAACTCGACGTACAGCCCCACGACTTCCGCCTGTGGGTGACCCTGCACGAGGAGACCCACCGCACGCAGTTCACCGCGGTGCCCTGGCTGCGGGATCACCTGGAGGGCGAAATCCAGTCGTTCCTGGGGGAGACCGAGGTCGACCCCATGACCGTCCTGGAACGCATCCGGGAAGCCGCCCAGTCGCTCGCCGGCGGGCGGCCCGAGGGCGAGGAGGACGACGGCGGACGGTCGTTGGTGGAGATCGTGCAGACGCCCGCCCAGCGGGAGATCCTCGGCCGCCTCACCGCCGTGATGTCCCTCCTGGAGGGCCACGCCGACTTCGTGATGGACGGAGTGGGTCCGGAAGTCGTACCGACCGTCCAGGAGATCCGCGAGAAGTTCCAGCAGCGTCGCGCCAAGGGCGCCTCCCGCCTGGACATGGCCCTGCGCAAGCTGCTCGGTCTGGACGCCAAACTCAGGCAGTACCGCGACGGCGAACGCTTCGTACGGGCCGTCGTCAACGAGGTCGGCATGGACGGCTTCAACCGCGTGTGGACCTCCCCGAACACCCTCCCGACGAAGACGGAGATCGCCAAACCGGCGGACTGGATCGCGCGGGTGCACCGCAAGGCGGAGTCGTGAGCCCCGCGGAAGGGTCGTGAAAGAAAACCGGCCGACGGCAGGCGAACGCCCCTTCAATCACCCGTCCGAGGGACCGTGGGCCCTGGGTAGGCGTGCAATGCTCGGGGAACGGCCCGGTTCTGTCACCATCTACACACTCTGAGTGACCGAACTCGGGCTCACCCCCCCGAAAACTTCATGAAGGGAACCGGACATGGGTCCCCATCCTGCGGTCGCGGCGATACGCCTGGCGGTCCGCCGCGTCCTCCACGACATCCTCAACGACCATCAGACCTCCGCCGAGAAGACCCCGCATGAGCGCCCGCCCTCGCCGCTCGTGCTCGTGGCGTGCTCCGGCGGCGCCGACTCCATGGCCCTCGCCTCCGCACTCGCGTTCGAGGCCCCCAAACTCGGCATCCGCGCGGGCGGCGTCACCGTCGACCACGGCCTCCAGCCCGGCTCCGATCTGCGCGCCGACGAAGTCGCCCTGCGCCTGCGCGAACTCGGTCTCGACCCCGTCGAGTCCATCGCCGTGACCGTCGGCCGCGACGGCGGACCCGAAGCGGCCGCCCGCGACGCCCGCTACGCCGCCCTCGACGCCGCCTCCGCACGCCACGGAGCCTGCGCCGTCCTGCTCGGCCACACCCGCGACGACCAGGCCGAGACCGTCCTGCTCGGCCTGGCCCGCGGCTCCGGCATCCGCTCCCTGTCCGGAATGGCCGCGGTCTCGGGGGCCGACGGCCGTTACCGCCGCCCCTTCCTCCAGCTCGACCGCCAGACCGCCCGCAAGGCCTGTCTGGTCCAGTCGCTCCCCGTCTGGGACGACCCGCACAACGCGGACCCCGCGTACACCCGCTCCCGCCTGCGCCACGAAGGCCTGCCCGCCCTGGAGAAGGCCCTCGGCAAAGGCGTCGTGGAGGCACTCGCCCGTACGGCCCAGCTCTCCCGCGACGACGCCGACGCCCTCGACGCCTGGGCCAGCCAGGCCGAGACCGCCGTCCGCGACGCCGCCGGCCTCCTCGAGTGCGCCAAGCTCTACGCCCTGCCGCCCGCCGTGCGCCGCCGCGTCCTGCGCCGCGCCGCCATCGAGGCAGGCGCGCCCGCGGGCTCGCTCTTCGCCCGCCACATCGAGGAAGTCGACCGGCTGATCACCGGCTGGCGCGGCCAGGGAGCCATCAATCTTCCCGGCAAGGTCGTCGCCCAGCGCCAGGGTGGCAGACTGGTGATTCGGCAAGGCTGAGGATTCTTCGGCAAGGCTGAATCCTTACGCCCCGTTCGGGGCGGACAGCCGGTGGGACGACCGAAAGTGATGCGGGTGGACGCGAAAGACATGGGCACCGACCTCAAAGAGGTGCTCATCACCAAGGAAGAGATCGACGCCAAGCTCGTGGAGCTGGCCGCGAAGATCGACGCGGAGTACGCGGGCAAGGACCTGCTCATCGTCGGCGTCCTCAAGGGCGCGGTGATGGTCATGGCCGACCTCGCGCGGGCGCTGTCCACCCCTGTCACGATGGACTGGATGGCCGTGTCGTCGTACGGCGCGGGCACCCAGTCCTCCGGTGTCGTCCGGATCCTCAAGGACCTCGACACCGACATCAAGGGCAAGCACGTCCTGATCGTCGAGGACATCATCGACTCCGGCCTGACCCTGTCGTGGCTGCTGTCCAACCTCGGCTCGCGCGAGCCCGAGACGCTCAAGGTGTGCACCCTGCTGCGCAAGCCGGACGCCGCGAAGGTCGCCATCGACGTCGAGTGGGTGGGCTTCGACATCCCCAACGAGTTCGTCGTGGGCTACGGCCTCGACTACGCCGAGAAGTACCGCAACCTCCCGTTCGTCGGTACGCTCGCGCCCCACGTCTACGGCGGCTGACCCGAAGGGCCCAGCCCCGCAAGAAGATCGGGAACCCTGGCGGGCACCGCGCCGTTGGAGCATGCAGACGGGTTCGTCAGCCGTCCTGTGCGTCTTCGGGCGACAATGCTGGGGTACCGTCAGAAGAACTGTCTTATCAAACTCACTATGGCAGGAGGGACGGGGCGACACCGCTCCGTATGGATGGACGTGAAGCGATACTTCCGTGGGCCGGTCATGTGGATCGTGCTGGCCGTCCTTGCCGTGGTCGTGTTGATGCAGGTCGTCGGCTCGTCCGGCGGCTACAAGACGGTGGACACCGGCCAGGTCGTCCAGGCGATCAATGAGAACAAGGTCGAATCAGCCAAGCTGACCACCGGCGACGAGCAGACCATCAAGGTCCAGCTCAAGGACGGCGAAGAGGTCGAGGGCAGCTCGAAGATCCAGGCGAGCTACATCGGCGACCAGGGTGTGGACATCGCCAACACCTTGCAGGGCAAGTTCCAGCAGAAGCAGATCCCCGACGGGTACACCGTCTCGCCGACGAAGCAGAACGCCTTCGTCGGGATCCTGCTCTCCCTGCTCCCCTTCGTCCTCATCGTGGTCGTCTTCCTGTTCCTGATGAATCAGATGCAGGGCGGCGGCTCCCGGGTCATGAACTTCGGGAAGTCCAAGGCGAAGCTCATCACCAAGGACACCCCCAAGACGACGTTCGCCGACGTCGCGGGATCGGACGAGGCCGTAGAGGAGCTCCACGAGATCAAGGAGTTCCTCCAGGAGCCGGCGAAGTTCCAGGCCGTCGGCGCCAAGATCCCCAAGGGCGTACTGCTGTACGGCCCGCCCGGAACCGGCAAGACCCTGCTCGCGCGTGCTGTCGCGGGCGAGGCCGGCGTGCCGTTCTACTCGATCTCCGGTTCCGACTTCGTCGAGATGTTCGTCGGTGTCGGTGCCTCCCGAGTCCGTGACCTCTTCGAGCAGGCCAAGGCGAACGCCCCGGCGATCGTCTTCGTCGACGAGATCGACGCGGTCGGCCGCCATCGTGGCGCCGGTCTCGGCGGTGGTCACGACGAGCGCGAGCAGACCCTGAACCAGCTGCTCGTCGAGATGGACGGCTTCGACGTGAAGGGCGGCGTCATCCTGATCGCCGCCACGAACCGGCCCGACATCCTCGACCCGGCCCTCCTGCGGCCCGGCCGCTTCGACCGCCAGATCGCGGTCGACCGCCCGGACATGCAGGGCCGTCTGGAGATCCTCAAGGTTCACCAGAAGGGCAAGCCGGTCGCACCGGACGTCGACCTGTCGGCGGTCGCCCGCCGTACGCCGGGCTTCACCGGCGCGGACCTGTCGAACGTGCTGAACGAAGCGGCGCTCCTGACGGCGCGCAGCGACAAGAAGCTGATCGACAACCACATGCTCGACGAGGCCATCGACCGCGTCGTGGCGGGCCCGCAGAAGCGGACCCGGATCATGTCGGACAAGGAGAAGAAGATCACCGCGTACCACGAGGGCGGACACGCCCTGGTCGCGGCGGCTTCCCCCAACTCCGACCCCGTTCACAAGATCACCATCCTGTCCCGCGGCCGTGCCCTGGGCTACACGATGGTGCTCCCGGACGAGGACAAGTACTCGACCACGCGCAACGAGATGCTCGACCAGCTCGCCTACATGCTGGGCGGCCGCGCGGCCGAGGAACTGGTCTTCCACGACCCGACCACGGGCGCCGCGAACGACATCGAGAAGGCCACGGCGACGGCCCGCGCGATGGTCACGCAGTACGGCATGACCGAGCGCCTCGGTGCCATCAAGTTCGGTGGCGACAACACCGAGCCGTTCCTCGGCCGTGAGATGTCGCACCCGCGTGACTACTCGGAAGAGGTCGCCGCGCTGGTCGACGAAGAGGTCAAGAAGCTGATCGAGAACGCGCACAACGAGGCCTGGGAGATCCTGGTCGAGAACCGCGACGTCCTCGACCAGCTGGTGCTCCAGCTGCTGGAGAAGGAGACGCTGAACAAGGAGCAGATCGCCGAGGTCTTCGCTCCCATCGTCAAGCGTCCCCCGCGGCCGGCCTGGACCGGTTCCTCCCGCCGCACGCCGTCCACCCGTCCGCCGGTGCTCTCCCCCAAGGAGCTCGCACTGACGAACGGCGCCAACGGTGCGACGCCGGCGATCACGACGGCCAAGTCCGCGGTGACGGAGCCGGCCCCCGTGGCCGAGCCCGCCCCCGAGGAGCGTCCGGAGAGCTGACACCCCGAGCCCCGGTGACCCCACCGGGCCCGGAATGGATGCCGCGCCCCCCAGGATCTAGCCTGGGGGGCGCGGCGTTTTTCGGCCGCGTCGGCAGGTACCGCAGGAACGAGGCAGAGATGACCGACCCCGTGACGCTGGACGGCGAGGGCTCGATCGGCGAGTTCGACGAGAAGCGAGCGGAGAACGCCGTGCGCGAGCTGTTGATCGCGGTGGGGGAGGATCCTGACCGGGAGGGGCTGCGGGAGACGCCGGGGCGGGTGGCTCGGGCGTATCGGGAGATATTCGCGGGGCTGTGGCAGAAGCCCGAGGACGTGCTGACGACCACGTTCGACCTGGGACACGACGAGATGGTGCTCGTGAAGGACATTGAGGTGTACTCGACATGTGAGCATCACCTGGTGCCGTTCAGGGGTGTTGCTCACGTCGGCTACATTCCGGCCACCACCGGCAAGATCACCGGCCTGTCCAAGCTGGCGCGACTCGTGGATGTCTACGCTCGTCGGCCGCAGGTGCAGGAACGACTCACCACACAGATCGCGGACTCCCTGATGGACATCCTGGAGCCGCGCGGTGTGATCGTCGTCGTCGAGTGCGAGCACATGTGCATGTCGATGCGCGGCATCCGCAAGCCGGGCGCGAAGACCATAACGTCGGCGGTACGGGGGCAGTTGAGGGACGCGGCGACGCGCAATGAGGCGATGAGCCTCATCATGGCCCGCTGACACCGGGCCGGGCGTCAGCGGGCTGGAGAGCGGTGCCGGGTGGCCTGTTCTGCGGCTATGCCGCCGAAGCCGCGCCCGTGTTCCTGTCGTCGTCCTCCGGGAGCTTGCACACGCGCTCCAGGAAGATGGCGGCCGCTATGACCGCGAGGCCTGCCAGGACCGAGAAGCCGGCGTAGATGGCCTGGTCGCGGCGGGCGGGGATGTCGAGGGATTCCAGGAGGAAGACGCCCGTGCCGCCGTACATGCCGGCGACGAGGGCGGCGACCAGGGCGCTGGCCTGGCCGAAGACGACCGCGCGGGCGGCCATCAGCGGGTCGACCCCCTTGGCCTCGGGGCGGCGCTCGCGCTGGGCCTTGAGGCGGGAGCGGATCGAGAGCGCCGTGGCGACCAGGACCACGGCGATCAGGGCGAGGACGATGGGGGCGGCCAGGGGGACGCTGGGCAGGGTCCCGATCGAGTTCCACAGGCGGGCGCCCGCCCAGGACAGGATCGCGGCGACGACGAAGACGCCTGCCAGCAGCCTGATGCGCAGCTCTCTCACGGTGCCCCTTCAGCTCCCCCGGATCCCACGAACAGTGGTTGCCTTGACCTTAACGACTATTCGGGCAGCCGGAGTTCCAGGTCCGCACGGGGTTCGACGCCGTTTCGGGTGACGGCGGCCAGCAGACCGGACACCGGGCCGCGGCCGGGGAGCTGTGCCTGGGGTTCCACGTCGTGCCACGGCGCCAGGACGAAGGCTCGTTCGTGGGCGCGCGGGTGGGGGAGCGTGAGCGTCGGGTCGTCGGAGACGACGTCGGCGTACGCCACGATGTCGACGTCGAGCGTGCGCGCGCCCCAGTGCTCGTCCCGGACGCGGTGGAAGGCCTCCTCGACCGCGTGGGCCCGCTCCAGGAGCGAGGACGGGGGCAGCGTGGTCTTCACCACGACGACCGCGTTGAAGTACGACGGCTGACTGCCGGGCTCGACGCCCCACGGCTCCGTCTCGTACACGGGGGAGACCGCCTTCACGCGGACACCGGGGGTGTCTTCGAGGGCGTCGATGGCGCCCTGGAGGGTCTCCAGGCGGTTGCCGAGGTTGGCGCCGAGGGAGATCACGGCCCGCTTCGGGTTGTGGAGGGTGGTGTCGGCGGCGTCGACCTGCTGCACCACGGAGGCGGGCACCGGCTGTACGGTCGGGTCGCTGTGACCCTCGGTGAACGAGGCAGTCATACTCGGCTCCGGATGATGGTGATCGTCACGTCGTCGAAGGGGACCGTGATCGGTGCGTCCGGTTTGTGGACGCAGACCTCGACCTCCTGGACCTCTTCGTGCTTCAGACAGGCCTGCGCGATGCGCTCGGCGAGCGTTTCGATGAGGTTGACGGGCTCGCCCTCGACGACGGCCACGACCTCCTCCGCCACGATTCCGTAGTGCGCGGTCTTCGACAGGTCGTCGTCGGCGGCGGCCGGCCGGGTGTCCAGTCCCAGGACGAGGTCCACGATGAAGGTCTGGCCCTCCTCGCGCTCCTTGGGGAACACGCCGTGGTGCCCACGGGCCTTCAGGCCGCGCAGCGCGACACGATCCACGCGAATCACTCCTGCAATCGTCGGTAACGGCCGGTTCATGCCGTGTGCGGGCGGCACACCGGCCTCAAACGAATCTACCTGCGGGCACTGACAGGACCGGGCCACGGGGGCGCGGGCCCGAGCCGGGGCCAGGAGGTTTCATCGGGTGTTTCCCCTGGGGAACCCGGTGGCTCACGGGCTGGTAGCCGCCCCTACCCCGGGGTCCGTGATTCCAACCACTTCTTGGTCCCTGTGGGCGTGGGGGCGGGTTGCCCGGTGGGTCGCTCGGTGGGTCGTCCGTGGGCGGCCCGGGGTGCGCCTACCCGCTCAGGACGGTGTGTCGTCCGGTTGGTCCTCGTCGTTTTCGGCCAGAACGGGAGAGGCGTGGTGGGACCAGAGTTTCCAGCCGGACGGGGTGCGGCGGAACACGTTGGTCGCGACCACCAGCTGGCCGACGAGCGGGCCGAGCTCCTCGCCGCCCTCGGGGGCGGGGCCGCCGCTGAGGATGTTCTCGGTGCAGGTGACGAGTGCGGTGTCGCCGGTGACGGAGACGTGCACGTCGGTGAGGAAGAACTGGATGTAGTCGGTGTTCGCCATGATCAGCGCGTACGACCTGAGGACCTCGCCGCGGCCGGTGAGCACGGGCCAGCCGGGGTGCACGCAGGAGATCACGCCGGTGTCGGCCGGGTCGTGGTACTCCTCGTCGACGCCGAGGTCGGCCGGGGTGAGCCAGAGGGAGGTCAGCTCTTCGAAGTCGCCGCGCTCCATCGCCTCGTAGTAGGTGGTGTTGGCGGCTTCCACCTGCTCGACGTCGGTGTGGGGGGCGCTCACTGGGCGCCTTCGGGGGAGTGGGTGCCCGGCGTGTGGTCGGCGGTGCGCGCCCCGCTCGCGAGGACTGCTCCCGGCGCACGGTCCGGTGTGCGCGCTCCCTCCACGGCGCGTGCGACCCGTACCGCGTCCGCTGTCGCGCGCACCTCGTGTACGCGCACCGCCCACGCGCCGGCCTGCGCCGCGAGGGCGGAGACGGCGGCCGTGGCGGCGTCGCGCTCACGGGCGGGCGGGGGCGCGGCCTCCGGTCCGGTGGCGAGCACGCGTCCGAGGAAGCGCTTGCGGGAGGCGGCGACGAGGAGGGGGTGGCCGAGGGAGAGCAGGCGGTCGAGGTGGGCGAGGAGGACGAGGTCGTGCTCGGCGTCCTTGGAGAAGCCGAGGCCGGGGTCGACGATGACGCGGTCCGGGGCGATGCCGCCGGCGAGGACGGCCTCCACGCGTGCGTGCAGTTCGTCGACGACTTCCGCGACGACGTCGGCGTAGACGCCCTTGACGTTGCCGCCCTCCAGGAAGCCGCGCCAGTGCATGACGACGAAGGGGGCGCCGGAGTCGGCGACGACGGGGATCATCGCGGGGTCGGCGAGGCCGCCGCTGACGTCGTTGACGAGGGCGGCGCCGGCGGCGAGGGCCTGGGCGGCGACGGAGGCGCGCATGGTGTCCACGGAGATGGTGACGCCCTCGGAGGCGAGGCCGCGGACCACGGGGATGACGCGCCTGAGCTCCTCGGCCTCGTCGACGCGGGTGGCGCCGGGGCGGGTGGACTCACCGCCGACGTCGACGAGGTCGGCGCCCTCCTCGACGAGGGCGAGGCCGTGTTTGACGGCGGCCGTCGTGTCGAACCAGCGGCCGCCGTCGGAGAAGGAGTCGGGGGTGACGTTGACGACTCCCATGACCGCGCAGCGGTCCCATTCCGGAAGCCCGACGACGCGCCCGCGTCCGCTCTGCTTGCTCATACGGTCAGCCTAGGCCCAGGGAGGAGCCGCGAGGCCGCCCGCCTGGAGAGTGCAGCCCGAGCGGAAGCCCCTCGGGCTGGAGGAGGGGGCGGGGCTTCCGCTCGGGCCGGTCTCAGGGCGCGCGGCCGGTCTCATGGCGCTCGGGCCGGTCCACGACCCGGGCCGTCCGGCGTCACGCCGCGCGGACGTCTCTCTCGCCGACGGCGTGGGCACACGCGCGTGCGGTGTTCCGGCGGCGGCGCAGGAAGCGCGGCAGGGGGAGGGCGAGGTTGACGAAGCCCTCGGCCTGCATGGCGGCGAAGCCGATGCGGGGCAGGTCGCCGGAGGCCCGGTAGACGACGAAGCGGGGTTCCCAGCGGGGCTGGAACTTCGCGTTGAACTTGTACAGGGACTCGATCTGGAACCAGCGGGAGAGGAAGACCAGCAGTCCGCGCCAGGCGCGCAGCACGGGGCCCGCGCCGATCTTCTCGCCGCGTGCGAGGGCGGCGCGGAACATGGCGAAGTTCAGGGACACGCGCGTGATGTCGAACTTCGGCGCCGCCTGGAGCGCGGCCACGATGAGCAGTTCGTTCATGCCGGGGTCGGCGGAGCGGTCGCGGCGCATCAGGTCCAGGGAGACGCCGTCGGTGCCCCACGGGACGAAGTGCAGGATCGCCTTCAGGTCGCCGTACTCACCCGGTACGGCGTCGGCCTTGTGGGCGGTGGCGATCAGGCAGTCCCCGTCGGTGGGGTCGCCGATGCGGCCGAGCGCCATGGAGAAGCCGCGCTCGGTGTCGGTGCCGCGCCAGTCGTCGGCGGCGCGGCGGACGCGCTCGAGTTCGGCGTCGCCGAGGTCACGGACGCGCCGTACGCGAGTCTCGTAACCGGCGCGCTCGATGCGCTTGACCATCTGGCGCACGTTGCGCATCGCGCGCCCGGCGAGGGAGAAATCCGCGACGTCCACCACCGCCTCGTCGCCCAGTTCGAGGGCGTCCAGGCCGGTCTCGCGGGTCCACACCTCGCCGCCGGTCTCCGAGCAGCCCATGACGGCGGGCGTCCAGGAGTGGGCCTGGGCCTCGTCCATGAAGCGCTCGATGGCACCCGGCCAGGCCTCGACGTCGCCGATGGGGTCGCCGCTGGCGAGCATCACGCCGGACACGACGCGGTATGTCACGGCCGCCTTGCCGCTGGGGGAGAAGACGACGGCCTTGTCGCGGCGCAGGGCGAAGTGGCCGAGGGAGTCGCGGCCGCCGTGCTTGTCCAGGAGGGCCCTGAGACGGGCCTCGTCGTCCTCTGTGAGCCGCGCGGCGGGGTGTTCGGGGCGGAAGGCCAGGTAGATGGTCGTGATCGCCGTGAGCAGCCCCAGGGCGCCCAGGGAGAAGGCGACCGTCCAGGAGGTGTTGCCCTGGTAGTCGACGGGGCCCTCGAAGCCGAACAGGCCGTACAGGACGTGGGTGATGCGGTCGGCCAGGCTCGGGTCGCCGACGAGTGTCTTCGGGTGGGCGCTGACGATGACCAGGCCTAGGGCCAGGGAACCGGCGCCCATCAGGACGAAGTTGGCGAGCGCGCGCCACCGGCTGCGCGGGTCGGGCAGCGCCCTGAACTGGTCGCGGTGGATCAGCAGCGGCGCGAGCAGGGCGAGCGAGATGAGCGCGCCCACCGGGGAGTGGCGGTACGTGAACTGTGCGACCGCGCCGGCCGGCAGCAGGGCCACGGCGGCCCGCCAGGCCCGTCGCTTGCGGCGCCTGAGTCCGTGGGCCAGCAGGAGCAGCAGCACGCCCGTGCTCAGGGAGAGCGCCGCGGCGAACGGTCCGAGCGCGCCGGGGAGCACCTCGGCCATGGTGTGCATACGGCTGTGCCGGAAGCGGGGGAAGACGCCCGCGGCGATGTCCAGCAGGCCCACGATCGCGCAGGCTCTGGCGACCAGGACGGGGACGGCCTCGGGGCGCGGGCCACGCAGCGCGTGCCGTGCCCATCGTGATCGGTTCGGAACCCCGCCCGACATTTCCACATCTGTCCTGACAGACATCGCATCCCGTAGTTCTGCGAGAGACCTTGGATCCGGGCCCCGTATCGGGCGTCCGGCGACATTGCGCCCTCTAGGACGGTGTCTTCGAGGGAGAGGTTCACTCGCTTCCTCAAAGCCGGTTCAAAGGCCGGGAAAAGGGCCGGACAAGCCTTCGCGAAGATCCGCGCGGGGTGTCCGGCACGGGGAGAAAGCGCAGGCAGGAAACCAACCATGGGTCTCACGGGCAACAACGTGCTGGTGCTGGCGGTCGGTTCGGCGGTGCTCTTGTTCGTCGGCACGGTGTGGCTGTGGCCACGGCTGTCGCGGCGCACCTGGCGGGCCGTCAGCGGGCGGGTGGGTCTGCTGCTGGCGACCCAGCTGGCGCTCTTCGCGGCGGTCGGGCTCGCCGCCAACCAGGCCTTCGGGTTCTACGCCAGCTGGGCCGACCTGTTCGGGCAGGAGGACGAGCAGGGCGTGGTCGTCGACCACACGGCGAACGGCGGCTCGGGCGGCCCGCTCCAGGTGACGGACATACGGCGGGTCAGGGAGGCGGGCAGCGCACGGCCGCAGAACAGCGGCCAGATCCAGAAGGTCGCCATTGTCGGCCGTACGACGCACATCGCCACGTCCGCCTTCGTCTACCTGCCGCCGGAGTACTTCCAGCCGCAGTACCGCGCGCGGACGTTTCCCGCCGCCGTGGTCCTCACCGGATATCCGGGCACCGCGCAGGCGCTGGTCGACAAACTCCACTACCCGGGCACGGCCTTGGACCTCGCCAAGGACGGCCGTATGCAGCCGATGATCCTGGTGATGATGCGACCCACGGTGGCGCCGCCGCGGGACACGGAGTGCGTCGACATTCCGGACGGACCGCAGACGGAGTCGTTCTTCGCCAAGGACCTTCCCGACGCCGTTCTCGCGCACTACAGGGTGGGGAAGAAGCCGGGCAGCTGGGGCATCATCGGTGACTCGACGGGCGGCTATTGCGCGCTGAAGCTCGCCATGCACCATCCCGAGGTGTACGCCGCGGGCGCGGGTCTCTCGCCGTACTACAACGCGCCGAGCGACCCCACCACCGGCGATCTCTTCCAGGGCGACAAGGGGCTGCGCGATCGCGCGAACCTGTTCTGGTACCTCAAGCACATGCCCGCGCCCGACACTTCACTGCTCGTCAGCAGCAGCAGGATCGGTGAGTCGAACTACAAGGACACGCTGAAGTTCATAGACCGCGTGAAGGCGACGAACCGGACGCGCGTCTCGTCGATCATCCTCGAAAGCGGCGGACACAACTTCAACACCTGGCGGCGGGAGATTCCGGCGGCGCTCCAGTGGATGAGCGGGCGGTTGAGCGATCGATGACAAATGATCTTGCGGTGGAGTCGGCGGATCGTGTCCCTGTTGTCGAATTCGGTGGCGGGTCTGATTCCTGATGTCGCGTGAAGGCTGCGGTATGGCTGTGTTTTTACGGGCCGGGGCACCACGATTCGCCTACGCGCGGTAAGTTTCTGGCCATGCCACGTGGACGTCACCGCCATTCCCCGCCTTTGCACAGGCTGCTTCCCCCGTCGGCGATCGCAGGCGTCTCCGTCGTCTGCGCATTCGGCCCCTGGGCGTTCTCGCAGCCGGCCGTGCTGCGTGTCGTCGCCGCGGCCGCCGCGGCGACGGCGGTCGTCGGTGCGGCCGTCATGCGCCGCTGGGACACACAGGCCGGCAAGCAGGTCGCCGACCTCATACGCGCGCGTGCGAGCGACGAATGGCGCTTCGAGGAACGGGTCGCCGAACTGGAGACCGACCTCGAGGAGTCGCGCGAGCTGCGCGCCAAGCTGGAGCAGCGGCTGCGGTCCAAGCGCACGGAACTGGCGGGCCTGCGCAACGAGCACGCGGCCCTGCTGCGCCGGTACGCCACGGCGGAGACCGAGCGGGCGAGCGCCCTGGAGGGCCGCCGGCTGCTGGAGATAGAGGCCACGGCACCGGCGCGCGCACTGCCGCCCGTGCCGGTCGGCGTCGACGAGGAGGCCGAGGCTGTGGCTGCCTCGGCCGAGGACGACGCGGTGGAGACCGAGGACGAGGCGGTGGAGAGCGCCGAGACCTCTACGAGTGCCGGGACCGCTGAGAGCGCCGAGGCCGTCGACGACGAGCCGGAGGGGCCCGCGATCTTCTCGCCGGAGGGCTCCAAGCTGTTCCTGCGGGCGAAGGCGGCGCTGTCGCGGTTCGACGGCGGCGAGGGTGCCGCGAAGGACGACGCTGCCGAGGCCTCGGCCAAGGACGGCTCCACGAAGGACGGTTCGGCCAAGGACAGCTCGTCCAAGGACGACGGTTCCCCCAAGGACGACGGCTCCCCGGACGGCGACGGCGGTCCGAAGGGCGACAGCCCCGCCAAGGACGTTCCGGCGCAGGCCGGTCCCGTCGCCGCACAGGTGGTCACCTCCGGTGACTCCGGAGCGGAGGCCGCGCAGGAGGACGAGGCGCAGGGGCAGCCCGTGGCGGTCGACGGGCATACGCGCGCGGCCGCCGTCACCACCACGCCGGCCAAGCCGGCCCTGCCCGTGCAGCAGCCCTCCGGGCACTTCGTCGCGCCGACCGCGGTGGCCGTCGTGCCGGCCGCGCCCGTGCGACGTGCCGCGGTCGAGGGCGGCTTCGACTTCTTCGGCATGCAGAAGGCGTCCGCCGCGCTGGAGTCCGTGCAGAACGAGGACCTCGCCGACGTGGTCGGCCAGGAGGCGCTCGCCCTCCACAAGGCCGAGTCCGAGGCGGAGTTCAAGCCGGCGGACGAGGAGTCCCGGGGCATCGGCCAGGTCATCGACCTGACGGCGCACGACGAGACCGAGCAGATCGATGTGCAGGGGCTGCGGAGCGCGGTCTCCTGAGCGATACGACGACAGCCGCGCGGACTCCCGAGGGGGCCGCGCGGTTTTCGTTTGCCGCCGTGGTCCGGCAAGGGCGGTGGCCGGCAAGGGCCGGTGGCACGGCAGAGCCCGGTGGCACGGTCAGGCGCCCAGCGACCCGGTCAGGCGCCCAGCGACCCGGTCAGGCGCCCAGCGACCCGGTCAGGCCATCCAACGGTCGGGCCGTGCGTCCCGCCGCCCCGTCCGTGATCTCTCCGCCTGCGCCCGCAGCAGCTCCGCGGCCTCCTCCGCGTCCCGCAGACGCGCTGTGACGGTCTTGTTGGCCCCGGTGTCCACATGGACGTCGGCGAGCCGCCAGACGCGCTGCCAGGGCCCCTGGGCGAGCCGTACGCTCTGGACCTTCGCGTGCGGGACCAGGGCGAGGCTGCGCCGCAGCAGGCCGGTCCGGGCCGCGAACACCGCGTCGGTGACGGCGAGTCCGTAGCCCCGCCACCACACCGGCACACAACGCCCGGCGCGCCGCGGGGGCCGGGACAGCGCCGACGGGGGCGGTACGACCACGCCGGGCAGCACGCGCGCGATGATCGCCTCGGCGACCTCGCGCGGAGCGACCGGCACCAGCACGGAGTTGGACGACCCGGCCACGTCCAGCTCGACCCGCACCCAGCCGCGCCGCCGCCACAGCAGCGGCTCCACGATCCGCACGGTCTGCACGCGCCCCGGCGGCACCGTCTCATGAGTGCGGTCCAGGAGCCCGTGGTCGATCCGCAGCCCGTCGGGCGACTCGCCCACGGTCCAGTCGTACTCGCCGACGAACCGCCCCACGCTGCTCGCGCCCGCCGCGCCGAGCAGCGGTACGCCGGTCGCGAGGACCGTCCACAGGCTGTGGGTGGCGAACCACAGGATGGGCGGTACGACGAGGGCGGCGGCCAGCGTGGCCCAGGTGGCGCCCGTCAGGACGAGGGCGATCGCGAGGTCGCGCGGGGGCGTGCGCAGCAGCTCGCGCGCCGGAGCCTCGCCGACTTCGTGCGCCGTCTCGGGAGCGAACCCGGCGGCGCGTGCGAGGAGTTCCGCGCGGAGCGCACGCGCGTCCCGCTCCCCCAGGAACGCCAGTTCGTCCTTCTTGTCGGTGCCTATGACGTCGAGTTTGAGCTTGGCCACGCCCGCCACGCGCGCGAGGAGCGGCTGCGTGACGTCGATGGCCTGGATGCGTTCCAGCCGGATGTGCGCGGTGCGCCGGAACACCAGGCCGGTGCGGATGCGCAGTTCGGCCTCGGTCACCGCGAAGTGCGTGTACCACCAGGTGAGGAAGCCGTAGAGGGCGGCGGCGGGGACGAACACGGCCAGGACGATCAGCAGGACCGTGGGGGTGAGCCGGGTCAGCTGGCGCTGGGCCTGGTCGGGGTCGTGCACCGCCCACCCGATGAGCACCGCGACGGGCGCCCACGCCCGCCTGAGCGGTGTCACGGGATGCAGCCGCCGCTCGGTCACGGGCGGCGTCTGTCGTACGTCGTCGTCGATGCCCGGCGTCGTCACAGGCCCGCCGATCGTGCCTGGCCGAGTTCGGTGAGCCGGTCGCGCAGCCGTTCCGCCTCGGCCGGCACCAGGCCCGGGATGGTCGCGTCGGTCGCCGCGGCAGCCGTGTGCAGCTGCACGCTGGACAGCCCGAAGTGCCGCTCCACGGGCCCGGAGGTGACCTCGACCAGCTGCATCCGCCCGTACGGCACGACGGTCTCCTCGCGCCACAGCACACCCCGGCTGATCAGCAGGTCGTCGGCGCGCTCGGCGTACCGCCACGAGGCCCAGTTGCGGCCCAGCATCACCCAGCCCCACGCCATGACGGTGAGCGGCAGCAGCGCGAACGCGGCCCATGGAGGGCCCGCGAACAGGTTCAGCAGCACACCGACCGCCACGGCCAGCAGCCCCAGCCACACCACCAGCAACAGCCGTCGCATCCGCAGCAGCCCCGGAGGCAGGCCGATCCACACCGGCTCACCCTCGGCCGCCTCCGTGCCTTGCCCGTTCCCCGTCTCCATGAGGTCAGCGTACGTAGGACAGACTGTGTCCATGACTCCCACGACGGAGACCACGGTCGGTATCGGCGGCGCCGCGGAGAGCACCGACATGGTGCTCAACATCGGGCCCCAGCACCCGTCGACGCACGGTGTGCTGCGCCTCAGGCTCGTCCTGGACGGCGAGCGGATCCAGCACGCGGAGCCGGTGATCGGCTATATGCACCGGGGCGCGGAGAAGCTCTTCGAGGCGCGCGACTACCGCCAGATCATCATGCTCGCCAACCGCCACGACTGGCTGTCGGCCTTCTCCAACGAGCTGGGCGTGGTCCTCGGCGTGGAGCGCATGCTGGGCATGGAGGTCCCCCAGCGCGCGGTGTGGACGCGCACGCTGCTCGCGGAGCTCAACCGGGTGCTCAACCACCTGATGTTCCTGGGCTCCTACCCGCTGGAACTCGGCGGCATCACGCCGGTCTTCTACGCGTTCCGGGAGCGCGAGGTGCTCCAGAACGTCATGGAGGAGGTCTCCGGCGGACGTATGCACTACATGTTCAACCGCGTCGGCGGCCTCAAGGAGGACCTGCCGGCCGGGTGGGCCTCACGCGCGCGTGCCGCCGTCGCCGCCGTGCGGTCACGGATGGACGTGTACGACGACCTGGTGCTCGGCAACGAGATCTTCCGGGGGCGCACGCGGGGCGTGGGCGTGCTCGCGCCGTCGGCCGTGCACGCGTACGGCGTGAGCGGGCCCATCGCGCGCGCCTCCGGGGTCGACTTCGATCTGCGCCGGGACGAGCCCTACCTCGCCTACGAGGAGCTCAAGGACACCCTGAAGGTGGTGACCCGCCAGGAGGGCGACTGTCTCGCCCGCTTCGAGGTCCTCCTGGAGCAGACCCACAACGCCCTCGACCTCGCCGACGCCTGCCTCGACCGCCTCGCCGAGCTCGCGCCCGGCCCGATCAACCAGCGGCTCCCGAAGGTCCTGAAGGCGCCCGAGGGCCACACGTACGCGTGGACCGAGAACCCGCTCGGCATCAACGGCTACTACCTTGTCAGCAAGGGCGAGAAGACCCCGTACCGCCTCAAGCTCCGCTCGGCCTCGTACAACAACATCCAGGCCCTCGTGGAGCTGCTCCCGGGCACGCTGGTCGCGGACATGGTGGCGATCCTGGGGTCACTGTTCTTCGTGGTCGGGGACATCGACAAGTAGTGCCCCGAGAGGCGTGTCCGGCGAGTCCGGTGCGGCCGGGATTCCGACCGGCTGGAGCAGCCAGCCGAAGTCGCCGAGGCCGCCGGGGGCGGTGAGCTCGGCGGCCTCGCCGGCGCTCGCGAGGGCGCGTACATAGGCCGCGGGTTGCGTGGAGGCCAGGGCGAGCGGGGGGCGTGCGCCTGCGATCCCCAAGGCGTGCAGGGCGGCGCGTTGCGTCAGCACGCGCCCCCCGGGCAGCGCGCACGCGTCCAGCGCGACGTGCGCCGTGATATCGCATGATCCGTCCGGCACGGGCGCCGTCTCACGCCCCGCGCGGAAGCCGGTGAGCGTCCCGAAGAGGGGTCGCGCGCCGACCGCGTGCGCGTAGTCGACCGCGACCGCGAGCCCCCGCTCGACCGTCGCGACCACGCCGGCCCACGCCTCGTCCCGTGGCAGCCCCACCTCCGCCCGCAGCCCCTCCTCGGCCGGCAGCGGCCACCACCGCGCGAGCCACTGCGCCTCCGCGCCGGAGAACGGCTCCCCGAGCCGCTCGGTCCCGTCGGGCCGTACGAGCACCCGCCGCGCCACGCCCGCGGAGTCCGTCTCGGCGATCTCCACGGGCACGTTGTCCAGCCACTCGTTGGCGAACAGCAGCCCGGTGATCCCGCGCGGGGGCTCGGCCAGCCACTCGATCCGGTGGTCGAGGCCGGCCGGGCGGTCGGCGATCTCGACGGCGTACGCGCGCGTGCGTGCGGCCAGGTCGGCGGGCAGCGCGGCGAGCACCCCGGTGACCAGCTCGCCGCGCCCGGCGGCCATGTCGACGAAGTCGAGCGTCGCGGGCCGGCCCAGGGCCTCGTCGACCCGGGACAGCAGCCGCGCCACGGCCTCGGCGAACAACGGCGACGCGTGCACCGACGTACGGAAGTGACCGGCCGGTCCCTCGGGCCGGTGATAGAAGCCCCCGGGCCCGTACAGGGCACTCTCCGCGGCCGCCCGCCAGCCACGCCACGCACCCGCCGTCTCCTCCGTCACGCCGCCAGACTAGGCGCACAGGAGAACGGGGCCTCCACCTTGGGGAGTACGCGGGCCGGGCATGGATCGGTCCTCCGGTTGACCCCTGCACGCTTCACGCTTCCCTACGCTGGGTTACGTGCAGCGCCTTTATGACTTCCTCCGCAGACACCCGACAGGGGTCGACACCTTCTGGGCCGTCTTCCTGTTCGGGATCTCGCTGCTGAGCGGGACCGCCAGTTCGGCGGTGCGGGGCAACGACTCCCCGGCGCTGATCGTTCCGATCGCGTTTCTGCTGTGCCTGGTGATCGCGCTGCGCCGGCGTTTGCCGGAGCAGATGCTGGTGCTGTCGGTCGGGATCGGACTGACGCAGCTGGCGCTGAACGTCCAGACGATGGCCGCCGACTTCGCGATGCTGGTGATCGTCTACACGGTGGCCGCGACGGGCTCCCGGTGGTCCTCGCGGCTCGCGCTGGCCGTGGGGCTGTGCGCGGCGCCGATGGCGCAGACGCGCTGGCCGCTGGACGGGAGCGCGGTGGGCAATGCCGCGAAGGCGATCTTCCTGACGGTGCCGTTCGCCCTCGCCTGGGTGCTCGGCGACTCGATCCGCACCCGGCGCGCGTACTTCGCGCAGCTCGAGGAGCGCGCGAGCCGGCTCGAGAAGGAGCGCGAGGCGCAGGCGAAGGTCGCGGTGGCCGCCGAACGCGCCCGGATCGCTCGCGAGCTCCACGACGTGGTCGCGCACAACGTCTCGGTGATGGTGGTGCAGGCCGACGGCGCCGCCTACGTCCTCGACACCGCGCCCGACCAGGCGAAGAAGGCCCTGGAGACGATCTCCTCCACCGGCCGGCAGGCCCTCGCCGAGATGCGCCGCCTGCTGGGCGTGCTGCGCACCGGTGAGCACCAGGAGGTCGGCGAGTACGTCCCGCAGCCCGACGTGGAGCAGATCGACGACCTCGTCGAGCAGTGCCGCACCTCAGGGCTGCCGGTCGACTTCAAGGTGGAGGGCACACCGCGCCCGCTGCCCAGCGGCGTCGAGCTCACGGCGTACCGCATCGTGCAGGAGGCGCTCACCAACACCCGCAAGCACGGCGGGCCGAACGCGGGCGCCAGCGTGCGCCTGGTGTACTTCGACGACGGGCTCGGCCTGCTCGTCGAGGACGACGGCAAGGGCGCCCCGCACGAGCTGTACGAAGAGGGCGGCACCGACGGACAGGGGCACGGCCTGATCGGCATGCGCGAGCGGGTCGGGATGGTCGGCGGCACTCTGGACGCGGGACCCCGTCCCGGCGGAGGGTTCCGTATCAGTGCGCTGCTCCCGCTCAAACCGGCACATTGACGCCGACGCACGCCCCCTGTTGACACCTGTAACGACCCTGCCGACGCGATCAGCAGAGTCACCAGAGCCTGAAAGAGACGGAAGAGGACCCCGATGACGATCCGCGTGATGCTCGTCGACGACCAGGTGCTGCTGCGCACCGGGTTCCGGATGGTGCTCGCCGCCCAGCCGGACATGGAGGTCGTCGCCGAGGCGGGCGACGGCGTCGAGGCCCTTGAGGTGCTGCGCGCGACCACCGTGGACGTGGTCCTGATGGACGTCCGCATGCCCAAGCTCGACGGCGTGGAGACCACCCGCCGCATCTGCCAGGAGGCCAACCCGCCGAAGGTGCTGATCCTGACCACCTTCGACCTCGACGAGTACGCCTTCTCCGGGCTGAAGGCGGGCGCGTCCGGCTTCATGCTCAAGGACGTGCCGCCCGGCGAGCTCCTCACCGCCATCCGCTCGGTGCACAGCGGCGACGCGGTGGTGGCCCCCTCGACCACGCGCCGCCTCCTGGACCGGTTCGCGCCGATGCTGCCGAGCACCGGCAAGGAGCCCCGGCACAAGGAGCTGGAGCGGCTCACCGAGCGCGAGCGCGAGGTCATGGTCCTGGTCGCCCAGGGGCTGTCCAACGGCGAGATCGCGGCCCGGCTCGTCCTGTCCGAGGCGACCGTGAAGACCCACGTGGGCCGCATCCTCACCAAGCTCGGCCTCCGGGACCGCGTGCAGGTGGTGGTCCTGGCGTACGAGACGGGGCTGGTGCGGGCCGGCGGGCACGGCTGAGGCGGGCAACGTGACTCCCGCGTAACCGGCGCCCACTAGGGTCTGCGCATGCTCCTCTGGATCAACGGCCCCTTCGGGGGCGGGAAGACACAGACGGCGTACGAGATCCAGCGGCGGCTGCCCGGCAGTGTCGTCTGCGACCCCGAGCACGCCGGCTTCGGTCTGCGCCGCATGCTGCCGCCCGAACTGCGCGGGGACTTCCAGGACTTGACGGCCTGGCGGCAGGGCGTCGTCGAGGTGCTCGACCTCGCCCTCACCAAGCACGACGGTGTGGTGATCGCCCCCATGACGGTCACCGACTCCGGCTACTTCGCGGAAACCGTGGGCCGGCTGGGCGAACTCGGCCATGACGTACGCCACTTCACGCTCCTCGCGCAGCGCGAGACCGTCGTCAGGCGGCTGCGCGAGCGCGGTTTCGGGCACCTCCTTCGGTACGTCGGCGGGAAGAACGCCGGTCTGGGACGCGAGACCTGGGCCGTGCAGCAGCTCGACCACTGTCTGGAGCGGCTGCGGGAGCCGGAGTTCGCCGAGCACCTGTGGACGGACGAGTCGACCGTGCCGAAGACGGCCGACCGCATCGCCGTCCTGGCCGGGCTGAGGCTCAGGCCGAACAACGAGGGCGCGCTGCGGACGAGGCTGCGGCAGGTACGCATCGGGGTGAAGCACATCCGGTTCGACTGACCGGCCTACCTTTTCGGCCGACCCGCCTACCTGAGGATCCCCTCCAGGAAATCGCTTCCCAGCCGGGCCACGACCGCGATGTCCAGCTGGTGCTGGACGTACCGGCCGCGACGCCGCGTGGTGATCAGGCCCGCCTTCTTCAGGACGCCCAGGTGCCGGGATATCTCGGGGGCCGTCATCCCGTGCGCCTGCGCCAGCTCGCTCGTGGTCCAGGCACTGCGGGCCAGATGGCGGCAGATCCGCATCCGGACGGGGTGCGACAGGGCGGTCATGCGCAGGGCGAGCTGCTCGACGGAGGGCGGCGCCGCGAGTTCGGGGGAGCCCACCGGGTAGTGCACCACCGGCTGCCAGCCGGGCCGGTACAGGACGGCCAGGTGAGGCCAGCCGAGACTGGTCGGTACGAGGATGAGGGGGCCGTCCCCCGTGGTCGTACGGCCCACGCTCAGCTTGTCGACCGTGATCTCGGCGGCGTCCTCGTCGAGCGTGATCGCCGGCGACGCGGCGGCCAGCGCCTCGGCCAGGCCCTTGCGGCGCACCAGGTCGGTCTTGTGGCGGGCGTCCGCGGCGAGCTGGTGGCGCAGCCGCGACCAGGCCTCGGCGAAGAACGCCTCGTCGCAGTCCTGGAGGAACTGCCGCAGCCAGGCCCGGATCTTGGGCGGGTCGGTCAGCAGCAGCTCGGTGAACCGCTCCTGCCGCGGCCCCCGCGCGGCGGCCAGTTCCAGGGCACGCCGGCCCTGCTCGGCGTCGACGAGCCAGCCGGCCCCGACGTCGTAGCAGGTCGCGCAGCTGAACTCCAGCGCCGCATTGACGAACTGTTCGTCCGTCAGCTTGTCCAGCAGGTCCAGCTCCTCGGCGAGCGTGGCCCCCGGGAGGGCGGCGCCGCCCGGGATGCCCGCGTACGGCAGGAACAGGTCCGCGAACGTGGTCGTCCACAGGAAGTCCGCGTCGCACATCCGGTCGGCCAGATGCGGGTCGAGGCCGGCCTGCACGCCCGTCACCCAGCCCTGAAGCCCCGGATGGTGGCCCGGCTCGGCCAGCGCGTGCAGCGCCATGCCGAGCTCGGCCAAGGGGGAAGGCACGACGGCGACCCTCTCCGGCCGCAGCCCCGCGATGTCGATGCGCACGCTCATGACCTCATGGTGCACTCCGCCACTGACAACGCCGTCCTCGATTGACGGCCGCCGTCAATCGACGCGACGTCGCCGCCGTACCGGCGCAACCTGGGAGTACGGGGCAGCCGCGGAGCCCGACCCATCGGAAAGCGTCCCGAGAAGGCGATACGTCATGAGCCTCACCCAGCAGTACCTCCTCGACACCTACCGTGCCCAGCGCCTCGGGCAGCCCGCCCCGCCCGCCCCCGGTACCCACGACTGGCAGGTCGTGCGCGAACTGCGCGACCACCGGCGGTTCCGGGCGGTGCTCGCCGGGCGGCCGGCCCACGGGCGGATACGCCAGGCCTTGGGCCGGTGGCTGCACCGGGGGCCGGGCCCTAGCCGCTGAGCCGGGCCACGAAGTCCGCCGCCGCCGCCTTCACGTCGTCGGCCGTCCACTCCAGCCCTGCGGCGCCGACGGTGACCTCGGCGAGGGCCAGCCCCGGCCCGCCGCGGTCCCAGTAGCCGGTGAACAGAAACGTGCCCGTCTCCTCCGCCTGCCGCACCGCCGCCTCCAGCAGCACGTCGGCGTCGTAGGGCAGCCAGATCTGGAACTGGTGGGTGTGCGGCTCCTCGGGGTGCACACGCGCCCACGCCACACCCGCCTCGGCGAACCCCTCCCGCAGGGCGGCCGCCACCACGCGCGCGTGGCGGACGTACTCCGGCAGTCTGGGCAGCTCCCGTTCCAGGCCGACGAGCGCCGACAGCGCGGTGGGGAACTGCTGGAAGGCCATCCCGCCGTACCGGTGGCGCCAGCTCTTCGCCTCCTCCACCAGCGTCTTCGGACCGGCGAGCGCCGCGCCGGCGAAACCGTCGAGGGACTTGTAGAACGACACGTAGACGCTGTCCGCCAGGCCCGCGATCTCGTCCAGGGGGCGGCCGAAGTGGACGGTGGTCTCCCACAGGCGCGCGCCGTCGAAGTGCACCACCGCGTCCCGCTCGCGCGCCGCCTCCACGACCTCGGTGAGCTCCTCCCAGGTCGGCAGGACGAAACCGGCGTCCCTGAGGGGCAGCTCCAGCATCAGCGCGCCGTAGGGCTCCTCGAAGTCCCGTACCTCCTCCGCGGTGGGCAGCCGGGGCTCGCTGGTCAGACGCACCGGGCGCAACCCGCTGACCTGGGTGAGGGCATGCCGTTCATGGACCTCGGGGTGGGCCAGGGCGTGCAGGGCGACGATCTGGTTGCCGGTGCGGCCCGCCCAGCAGCGCAGGGCGACCTGCTGGGCCATCGTGCCCGTGGGGAAGAACGCGGCGGCCTCCTTGCCCAGCAGGCTCGCGACCCGCTCCTCCAGGGCCGTCACGACCCCGTTGCCGTAGATGTCCGCGGACTCGTCCACGTCGTACACCTCGGGAGCGGCCTCCGCGAGCGCCGCGAGCCGTTGCCGGATCGTGCCGCTGAGTCCTCCGCGCCACAGGACGCGTCGCGCCGCTCGCAGGGCGGCCCGGCGCCGCTCCCGCAACTGCTCCTCCGCCGACTGCTCTTCAACCTGCTCCGCAGCATCGCTCATGCCCTGGATCATCCCGCGCGCCCCTTCCCGCGGGCACCACCATTTCCGCGCGCATCCGGCGCGCGACAACCCACAGCCTGTGGACAACCGAACGCCCCTCGAACCAATCGCGTTAACATGACGAGAAATCGTCCGGTACCCGGAGCGGACTGGAACGGGAAGGCCGCCGTCGCGTGAGTACAAGCCAACTGCCAGACCCCAAGGACCGCCCCGCGCGGCTCACCGTCGGCGTCGTCGGCGCCGGACGGGTGGGACCCGCGCTGGCCGCCGCCCTCCAGCTCGCCGGGCACCGTCCGGTGGCCGTCTCCGGGGTCTCCGACGCCTCCCGCAGGCGGGCCGCGCAGCTGCTTCCGGACGTCCCGCTCGTGCCGCCCGCCGAGGTCCTCCAGCGCGCCGAACTGGTCCTGCTGACCGTCCCGGACGACACCCTGCCCGGCCTCGTGGAGGGCCTCGTCGAGACCGGGTCCGTACGGCCGGGACAGCTGCTGGTGCACACCTCCGGGCGGTACGGCGCGAAGGTCCTCGACCCCGCCCTGCGCGCGGGCGCGCTGCCGCTGGCCCTGCACCCCGCGATGACCTTCACCGGCACCCCGGTCGACGTCCAGCGTCTCGCCGGCTGCTCCTTCGGGGTCACCGCGCCCGACCAGCTGCGGCTGGCCGCCGAGGCCCTCGTCATCGAGATGGGCGGCGAGCCCGAGTGGATCGCCGAGGAGCGGCGCCCGCTCTACCACGCGGCCCTCGCACTCGGCGCCAACCACCTCGTCACCCTGGTGGCCCAGTCCATGGAGCTGCTGCGCGAGGCGGGCGTCGAGGCGCCGGACCGGATGCTCGGCCCGCTGCTCGGCGCCGCCCTCGACAACGCCCTGCGCTCCGGCGACGCGGCCCTCACCGGACCCGTCGCGCGCGGGGACGCGGGCACCGTCGCCGCGCACGTCACCGAGTTGCGCAAGCACGCCCCGCAGACCGTCGCCGGCTATCTGGCGATGGCCCGCGCGACCGCCGACCGGGCGCTCGCCCACGGGCTGCTGAAGCCCGAGCTCGCCGAGGACCTTCTCGGGGTACTCGCCAACGGGACCGACGGCACCAAGGGAGATGCCGGATGACCACCACCCTGCTGCGCACCGCCGACGAGCTCCACGCGCGCGTACGCCGCGGCCGCCGTGCCGTCGTGATGACCATGGGCGCCCTGCACGAGGGCCACGCCACCCTGATCCGCACCGCGCGCGAGATCGCCGGACCCGAGGGCGAGGTCGTCGTCACCGTCTTCGTGAACCCCCTCCAGTTCGGCGAGGGCGAGGATCTCGACCGCTACCCGCGCACCCTCGACGCCGACATCAAGATCGCTGAAGAGGCGGGTGCGGACGCGGTGTTCGCGCCGTCCGTGGACGAGGTCTACCCCGGCGGCGAGCCCCAGGTCCGCGTCAGCGCCGGCCCCATGGGGGAGCGCCTGGAGGGCGCCACGCGCCCCGGGCACTTCGACGGCATGCTCACCGTCGTCGCCAAGCTGCTGCACCTCACCCGGCCCGACGTCGCCCTCTACGGCCAGAAGGACGCCCAGCAGCTCGCCCTGATCCGGCGCATGGTGCGGGACCTGAACTTCGGCGTCGAGATCGTCGGCGTACCGACCGTCCGCGAGGACGACGGCCTGGCCCTGTCCAGCCGCAACCGCTACCTGTCGGCCAAGGAGCGGCGCACCGCGCTCGCCCTGTCCCAGGCGCTGTTCGCGGGCCGCGACCGGCACGCGGCGCAGGAGGCACTGCGTGCCCGGGCGCGCGAAGTGCCCGCCACGCACGCGCGTGCCGAGGCGCTCAGCGCCATAGGGGAGTCCCGCGCGGCCGCCGACGCGCACGCGGTCGCCAAGTCCCTCCCGGCGACCACCACCACCCATGGCGGGGACGCCGGGCGCCGCACCTCCTACGGCGCCCCCTCCGCCGTCCGCGCGGCCGCCCGCCTCGTCCTCGACGAGGCCGCGCGTCTCGACCCGCCGATCGCCCTGGACTACCTCGCGCTCGTCGACCCGTCCGACTTCACGGAGATCGACGAGGACTTCGCCGGCGAGGCCGTCCTCGCCGTCGCCGCCCGGGTCGGGACGACCCGGCTGATCGACAACATCCCCCTCACCTTCGGCACCCTCGGAGCCGCCTCGTGACCAGCACCGGCATACGACTGCACGCGCCCGCGCCCGGGTGGTCGATCGACGCGGACGTCGTGGTCGTGGGCTCCGGCGTCGCCGGCCTCACCGCGGCCCTGCGCTGCGAGGCCGCGGGCCTGCGGACGGTCGTCGTCACCAAGGCACGCCTCGACGACGGCTCCACCCGCTGGGCCCAGGGCGGCATCGCCGCGGCGCTCGGCGAGGGCGACACCCCCGAACAGCACCTCGACGACACCCTGGTCGCGGGCGCGGGCCTGTGCGACGAGGAGGCCGTACGGATCCTCGTCACCGAGGGCCCCGACGCCGTACGCCGCCTCATCGAGACCGGCGCGCACTTCGACGAGTCCGAGGAAGGCCACCTGGAGCTCACCCGCGAGGGCGGCCACCACCGCCGCCGTATCGCGCACGCCGGGGGCGACGCGACCGGCGCGGAGATCTCCCGGGCGCTCGTCGAGGCGGTACGCGCGCGTGGACTGCGCACGATCGAGAACGCGCTCGTCCTGGACCTGCTCACCGACGCCGACGGCCGTACGGCCGGTGTCACGCTGCACGTCATGGGCGAGGGCCAGCACGACGGCGTGGGCGCCGTGCACGCCCCCGCGGTCGTCCTCGCGACCGGCGGCATGGGCCAGGTCTTCTCCGCGACCACCAACCCGTCCGTGTCCACGGGCGACGGCGTGGCCCTCGCGCTGCGCGCGGGCGCGGAGGTCTCCGACCTGGAGTTCGTCCAGTTCCACCCCACCGTGCTCTTCCTCGGCCCGGACGCCGAGGGCCAGCAGCCCCTCGTCTCCGAGGCGGTGCGCGGCGAGGGCGCCCACCTGGTCGACGCCGACGGAGTGCGCTTCATGGTCGGGCAGCACGAGCTGGCCGAGCTCGCGCCCCGGGACATCGTCGCCAAGGGCATCATGCGCCGCATGCAGGAGCAGGACGCCGAGCACATGTTCCTCGACGCCCGGCACTTCGGCGCCGCCATGTGGGCCCACCGCTTCCCGACGATCCTCGCCGCCTGCCGTGCCCACGGCATCGACCCGGTCACCGAGCCCATCCCGATCGCCCCGGCCGCCCACTACGCCTCCGGCGGCGTGCGCACCGACTCCCAGGGCCGCACCACCGTCCCGGGCCTGTACGCGTGCGGCGAGGTCGCCTGCACCGGAGTGCACGGCGCGAACCGGCTCGCCTCCAATTCCCTCCTGGAGGGACTGGTCTACGCCGAGCGCATCGTGGAGGACATCACCGCCGTCCAGGCGACGAACGACCTCCACGCACGCGTGCCCGCACCGGTCGAGCGTCCCGAGACCCCCGCGCACCCCCTCCAGTCGCCCGAGGCCCGGTTCGCGATCCAGCGGACCATGACGGACGGCGCCGGCGTCCTGCGCTCGGCGGAGTCCCTGGAGAAGGCCGCCGAACAGCTCCAGCGGCTGCACACCGAGGCCCGCGACGCCCTCGCGGAGAACGGCAAGACGGCCGAGCCCGGTGTGGACACCTGGGAGGCCACCAACCTCCTGTGCGTGGCCCGTGTCCTGGTCGCGGCCGCACGCGTGCGTGAGGAGACGCGCGGCTGCCACTGGCGCGAGGACCGGCCCGACCGCGACGACACCGCATGGCGCCGCCACATCGTCGTACGACTGAATCCGGACCGCACACTCGCCGTACACACCACCGATACCGCAGACTTCCCCCCGACCCGGCAGCCCCTTCAGGAGCAGTGACAGACGTGAGCACCCCCGACCTTCCCCTCGCCGAGACCGGCGGCTGCGGCGACGGCTGCGCCTGTGGCGCAGACGGCGGCGAGGAGTACCTGGAGTGCGGGCTCGACCCCGCGCTCGCCCAGCTCCTGGCCGACGCCGGGCTCGACCCCGTCGAGGTCGAGGACATCGCCAACGTGGCCATCCAGGAGGACCTCGACCACGGCGTGGACGTGACGACGGTCGCGACCATCCCCGAGGACGCGGTCGCCACCGCCGACTTCGTCGCGCGCGAGGCGGGCGTCGTGGCCGGCCTCAGGGTCGCCGAGGCGGTCGTCTCGGTGGTCTGCGAGGACGAGTTCGAGGTCGAGCGGCACGTCGAGGACGGCGACCGGGTGGAGGCCGGACAGAAGCTCCTGTCGGTCGCCACGCGCACGCGTGACCTGCTCACCGCCGAGCGCAGCGCGCTGAACCTGCTGTGCCGGCTGTCCGGCATCGCGACCGCCACGCGCGCGTGGGCGGACACCCTGGAGGGCACCAAGGCACGCGTGCGTGACACGCGCAAGACGACGCCCGGCCTCAGGTCGCTGGAGAAGTTCGCGGTGCGGTGCGGCGGCGGGGTCAACCACCGCATGTCGCTCTCCGACGCGGCGCTCGTCAAGGACAACCACGTGGTCGCCGCCGGCGGCGTCGCACAGGCCTTCAAGGCCGTCCGTGAGACCTTCCCGGACGTGCCGATCGAGGTCGAGGTCGACACCCTGCACCAGCTCCGCGAGGTCGTGGACGCGGGCGCGGACCTGATCCTGCTCGACAACTTCACGCCGGGGGAGTGCGAGGAGGCCGTGGCGCTGGTGCACGGCCGGGCGGCGCTGGAGGCCTCGGGCCGGCTGACGCTGGACAACGCGCGCGCGTACGCCGACACCGGCGTCGACTACCTGGCGGTGGGCGCCCTCACCCACTCCTCGCCGATCCTGGACATCGGCCTCGACCTGCGTGCGGCGGAGTAGTCGCGATGCTGCTCACGATCGACGTAGGGAACACGCACACCGTCCTCGGCCTGTTCGACGGTGAAGAGATCGTCGAGCACTGGCGCATCTCCACGGACGCCCGTCGCACCGCCGACGAGCTGGCCGTCCTGCTCCAGGGCCTCATGGGCATGCACCCGCTGCTCGGCGAGGAGCTGGGCGACGGCATCGACGGCATCGCGATCTGCGCGACCGTGCCCTCGGTGCTGCACGAGCTGCGCGAGGTGACGCGGCGGTACTACGGCGACGTGCCCGCGGTGCTGGTGGAACCGGGTGTCAAGACGGGCGTGCCGATCCTCACCGACAACCCCAAGGAGGTCGGCGCGGACCGCATCATCAACGCGGTCGCGGCGGTCGAGCTGTACGGCGGTCCGGCGATCGTCGTCGACTTCGGTACGGCGACGACATTCGACGCGGTCTCCGCGCGCGGGGAGTACGTCGGCGGGGTCATCGCGCCCGGCATCGAGATCTCCGTGGAGGCGCTCGGGGTGCGGGGCGCGCAGCTGCGGAAGATCGAGGTGGCCCGGCCGCGGAGCGTGATCGGCAAGAACACCGTCGAGGCGATGCAGTCCGGCATCATCTACGGGTTCGCCGGGCAGGTCGACGGGGTCGTCGAACGCATGGCCCGCGAACTCGCGGACAACCCGGACGACGTGACGGTCATCGCCACGGGCGGTCTGGCGCCGATGGTGCTGGGCGAGTCCTCGGTGATCGACGAGCACGAGCCCTGGCTGACGCTGGTGGGGCTGCGCCTGGTGTACGAGCGGAACGTGTCGCGCATGTGAGCCGGCGCGGGCAGGCCCCCGGCCTGCGGCTGATCGGTGCTCGCCCGGGCCTCACGCGCGCGTCCGGCCGGGTGGCTCCGCGCGCCACACCCGCCCGCCCTGTGTCGAGTTTGTCTGATTAGCGCGTACTGTCGCCGCATGCCCACGCCATACGGATCCCGCGGCGGCATGGCGTTCGGTGTGGAGGAGCTGCGTGTGCTCCGCCGCGCTCTCGCCCTTGCCCTTCACCCCCGAACCGCCTCGGCCGAGGACGTTCAGGACTGTCTCCGCCTAGCCGACTCCCTCGACGAGGCGATGCGCGAGGGTGCCCGGCTGCGTGCCTTCCTGGTGGCCGACCTCGCCCGGTACCGCGCCGCCCTGCCCGGCACCGCCGCCGGCTACCTCACCCTCCTGGAGGAGGCGCTGAGCGCCGGGTACCGCCCGGAGGTCGACGATCTCGCCGCCCTGCGGGCCCTGCGCGGCAACCCCGTCGCGTCGGTCCTCCTGGACCGCTGTCTGGTCCTCGCCCAGCAGGACGTACGCGCCCGTCTCGCGCGGGGGACGGCCCGGCGGACCACCCCGGCCGTCCCGGCCTCCCGTACCCGCCTCCTGGCCCTTCCCGGGGGTCTTTCGGACCGCTCCCCGCGCGGCGACGAGGACCGTGCCGTGGAGTGCGCCGACAAGCCCCAGCAGCCGGAGAAGAAGCCCATGGAGAAACCGGCCGCCCCCAAGCAGCCCGCGCGCCCCGTCCCCACCCCCGGCGAGGTCTTCCCCCGCCGCAAGCCGGCTCCGCCGCCCCCGAACCCGCCGCAGCAGCTCGCCGCGGGCTGAGCCGCGCCCGGGGGCGTCCCCGCCCCCGCACGCACCCCCCGGCCCCGCCCGCGTCCGGCCCGTGGCTACCCTGGACGCATGGACTACGTCTCCGCGCTCGTGCCCCCGTTCGTCATGGCCGTGTTCTTCATCGGCGTGATCAGGGTGATCGTGAAGACCCAGGGCGGGGCCAACAAGGCCAAGGAGGACGCGGCCGTCGACGCCGCCCTCGCGCGCGTGGAGGGCGCCAAGCAGTCCTCCGCGCACAGCGACGCCTGAGCCTTCCGGCACCGCTCCCTCACCGGCGTACGACTCTCGTTTTCCGAGTCGTACGCCCTTTTTGTTCCTGTTTGCCGGTTAAGTGCACGTCCGGCACGCCAATGGCGAGTTCTCCCACTATTGTGCTGAGCTGTGCCTCGCCCATTGGGAGAACTCGAAGACGCGGTCATGACGCGGGTGTGGAAGTGGAACCGCCCGGTGACCGTTCGAGAAGTCCTGGAAGACCTTCAACAGGAACGGTCCATCGCCTACACCACGGTGATGACCGTTTTGGACAATCTCCATCAGAAGGGTTGGGTGCGCAGGGAGGCCGAAGGACGGGCCTATCGATATGAAGCCGTCTCCACCAGGGCCGCCTACGCCGCGGCGCTGATGAACGACGCCTGGTCGCAGAGTGACAACCCCGCAGCCGCTCTCGTCGCGTTCTTCGGCATGATGAGTGAGGAACAGCGGCACTCGCTGCGGGACGCCGTACGCATCGTCCAAGGACCGGAAACCGCCGAAGCCCCCCGGGATACCGCCGTCGAAACCGGCGGTGAGAACCCCGGCTCGGCACCGGAGGGCGACGGGCGATAGCGTCCGCACATGTCAGCAGAGAGCTCGTCCGCGCGCGGTCCCGAAGTCAGCGCAAAAGCCATCACGGTCCGGCGGGCCCGCACCAGCGATGTCCCGGCCGTACGCAGTCTCCTCGACGAGTACGTCCGCGCCCGCATCCTGCTCGACAAAGCCACCGTGACGCTTTACGAGGACATCCAGGAGTTCTGGGTCGCCGAACGCGATGACAACGGCGAGGTGGTCGGCTGCGGCGCACTGCACGTCATGTGGGAAGACCTCGCCGAAGTGCGCACTCTCGCCGTGAAGGTCGGGCTGAAGGGCGCCGGTGTCGGCCATCAGTTGCTGGAGAAGTTGCTGCACACCGCGCGCTGGCTCGGTGTTCGCCGGGTTTTCTGTCTGACCTTCGAAGTGGACTTCTTCGGCAAGCACGGCTTCGTCGAGATCGGCGAGACTCCCGTTGACACCGATGTCTACGCGGAGCTGCTGCGTTCCTATGACGAGGGTGTCGCGGAGTTCCTCGGTCTCGAACGAGTGAAACCGAACACCTTGGGCAACAGCCGGATGCTTCTGCATCTGTGATCGTCATGCCCTATTCCGCGGGACGGCCCTGCCCAGGTTCCCTATGTCCGAAACGCGCATGTTTCCGGGCCGGGAGTGGCCAGTCAGTCTCTCCCAGGGGTTTGTGTTTTTCCATCAAAAGCGGTTTGCTTTCCGACGTACTGCAGTACTGCATATAACAGGGGGCGGCGAAACGGCGGACGCCGCAGACCCCAGTCCCTCACGTTATCGATGAAAGGAAATCCGGTGGCACAGAAGGTTCAGGTCCTTCTTGTCGACGACCTCGACGGCGGCGAGGCGGACGAGACCGTGACGTTCGCGCTGGACGGCAAGACGTACGAGATCGATCTCACGACTGCCAATGCGGACAAGCTCCGTGGCCTTCTCGACCCTTACGTGAAGGGCGGTCGTCGTACCGGAGGCCGCGCTGCGGGCGGTCGCGGAAAGGCGCGCGCCACTTCCGGCGGCAGCCAGGACACCGCGCAGATCCGCGCGTGGGCGAAGGAGAACGGTCTCGAGGTCAATGACCGCGGCCGTGTTCCCGCGTCCATCCGTGAGGCCTACGAAAAGGCCAACGCCTGAGCGCGACCCTTATGAAGAGGCGGGCGGCTGAGCGCACGCGCGCAGCCGCAGACGGTGGCACCACGTCGCCACCGTGGCCAGCAGCCTTACGAGATCGGGGGCGCCCCCACCGCCCCCCAAGGCCGACAGCGTCGGCAGCGAGGCCTCGGCCTCGTACCCCGGCACGGGGGGCCGCAGCCACACGGCGGCCCCCTGCAAGGCGCCCGAGCGGCCCGCGGGAAGCGGTCGCGGTCCGGTAGGGCCGGGCTCGGGAAGACACCGCGCGGCGCCGGACCCGGGCGCGAGAGGACGTCGTACGACCGCGGCGGATCCCTGAGCGGGAAGAAGCCGTACGACTTGGGCGCACGACTCCTGCTCCGGAAGAAGCTGTACGACTTCGGCGCACGACCCCTGTTCCGGAAGAAGGCCTACGGCGTCGGCGGACGCCCCCGGTTCGGGGAGCAGCGGTGCGTCGATCGTCCCGCCCTCGCCGATCGCCACCAGATCGAGCGGCAGCGCGCCCCACTCCAGCCAGTCCAGCACTCCGGGCACCTCGTCCGCGCTGCCCGCGGCCAGCAGCAGCCGCATCCGGTCGCCCTGCACGGCCACCGGGGAGCCCGGCGCCAGATGGCGCAGACCGGCCCGGCCCGCCTCCAGCGGCACGTCCAGGACGTCGAAGCGCGGGCCCACGGCGAGTCGCAGCGGAGATCCCGGGGTCTCGGGCACCGTCGGCCACCCCAGTTCGTTCTCGTACCACCGGCGGACCTGATCGCTCGACTCGAGCGGCCGACGGGGGAAGGGAACGGTGATGACCGGGGGGACTGTGCCAACCATGCCAAGCGCAACCTCCGAAAGCGCGCCCGAGTTACGCTGGGTGTTCTCGCGATAGCGCAGAGTGTCGAAAGAGGGGGCGTTCGGGGGTGTGGCGCGGCGCAAGGTTGTTCGCCCGTAGCGGAGGGAACCGGTGCGCTCGGCATGGAGTGTCAGTCCCAGCGGGTAAGACATCCCTAGTGGGAGGGGGCGACACGCAGGACAGGACGTCTCACGTTCGCCATCGGCGTACTGGAGGTAGGGGTAACTGCCTGGCCTGCGGGAACATCGTCTCGCACCATCGGGTTGGAGCAGATGTCGGCGTTCGGGGTCAGGAGGCCATCGACGGTGTCGGCAGTTGGAATGAGCGGTCCCCGCTTGCGGGACTAAGCTGCGGAAGGACAGGGAGGGGAAGTTCCCCCCACTGCCTGACCGCTCTGAGGAGCGATTAACGATGTTCGAGAGGTTCACCGACCGCGCGCGGCGGGTTGTCGTCCTGGCTCAGGAAGAAGCCCGGATGCTCAACCACAACTACATCGGCACCGAGCACATCCTCCTGGGCCTGATCCACGAGGGTGAGGGTGTCGCCGCCAAGGCCCTTGAGAGCCTCGGGATTTCGCTCGAGGCGGTCCGCCAGCAGGTGGAGGAGATCATCGGGCAGGGTCAGCAGGCCCCGTCCGGGCACATCCCCTTCACCCCCCGTGCCAAGAAGGTCCTGGAGCTGTCGCTCCGCGAGGCTCTTCAGCTGGGCCACAACTACATCGGCACGGAGCACATCCTGCTCGGCCTGATCCGCGAGGGCGAGGGCGTCGCCGCCCAGGTCCTCGTCAAGCTGGGCGCCGATCTCAACCGGGTGCGGCAGCAGGTCATCCAGCTGCTCTCCGGTTACCAGGGCAAGGAGACCGCCACCGCCGGCGGGCCTGCCGAGGGCACCCCCTCGACGTCCCTGGTCCTCGACCAGTTCGGCCGGAACCTCACTCAGGCCGCTCGTGAGTCCAAGCTCGACCCGGTCATCGGGCGCGAGAAGGAGATCGAGCGGGTCATGCAGGTGCTGTCCCGCCGTACCAAGAACAACCCGGTCCTGATCGGTGAGCCCGGCGTCGGCAAGACCGCCGTCGTCGAGGGCCTCGCCCAGGCCATCGTCAAGGGCGAGGTGCCCGAGACCCTCAAGGACAAGCACCTCTACACCCTCGACCTCGGCGCGCTGGTCGCCGGCTCCCGCTACCGCGGTGACTTCGAGGAGCGCCTGAAGAAGGTGCTCAAGGAGATCCGCACCCGCGGCGACATCATCCTGTTCATCGACGAGCTGCACACGCTCGTGGGTGCGGGTGCCGCCGAGGGCGCCATCGACGCGGCTTCCATCCTGAAGCCGATGCTGGCCCGCGGTGAGCTCCAGACCATCGGTGCCACCACGCTGGACGAGTACCGCAAGCACCTGGAGAAGGACGCGGCCCTGGAACGCCGCTTCCAGCCCATCCAGGTCGCCGAGCCCTCGCTCCCGCACACCATCGAGATCCTCAAGGGTCTGCGCGACCGCTACGAGGCCCACCACCGCGTCTCCATCACGGACGAGGCGCTGGTCCAGGCCGCGACGCTGGCCGACCGTTACATCTCGGACCGCTTCCTCCCCGACAAGGCGATCGACCTGATCGACGAGGCGGGCTCCCGGATGCGCATCCGCCGGATGACGGCTCCGCCGGACCTCCGCGAGTTCGACGAGAAGATCGCCGGTGTCCGCCGGGACAAGGAGTCCGCGATCGACTCGCAGGACTTCGAGAAGGCCGCGTCCCTGCGCGACAAGGAGAAGCAGCTCCTTGCCGCGAAGGCCAAGCGCGAGAAGGAGTGGAAGGCCGGCGACATGGACGTCGTCGCCGAGGTCGACGGCGAGCTGATCGCCGAGGTCCTCGCGACCGCCACCGGCATTCCGGTCTTCAAGCTGACCGAGGAGGAGTCCTCGCGTCTGCTGCGCATGGAGGACGAGCTCCACAAGCGGGTCATCGGCCAGGTCGACGCCGTCAAGGCGCTGTCGAAGGCGATCCGTCGTACGCGTGCCGGTCTGAAGGACCCGAAGCGTCCCGGTGGTTCGTTCATCTTCGCGGGCCCCTCCGGTGTCGGTAAGACGGAGCTCAGCAAGGCTCTCGCCGAGTTCCTCTTCGGTGACGAGGACGCGCTGATCTCCCTCGACATGTCGGAGTTCAGCGAGAAGCACACGGTCTCGCGTCTCTTCGGTTCGCCCCCCGGCTACGTGGGCTACGAAGAGGGCGGCCAGCTGACCGAGAAGGTCCGCCGCAAGCCGTTCTCCGTCGTCCTCTTCGACGAGGTGGAGAAGGCCCACCCGGACATCTTCAACTCGCTGCTGCAGATCCTGGAGGACGGTCGACTGACCGACTCCCAGGGCCGGGTCGTGGACTTCAAGAACACGGTCATCATCATGACGACCAACCTCGGCACCCGGGACATCTCCAAGGGCTTCAACCTGGGCTTCGCGGCCTCCGGTGACAAGAAGTCCAACTACGAGCGCATGAAGAACAAGGTCTCGGACGAGCTCAAGCAGCACTTCCGGCCCGAGTTCCTCAACCGCGTCGACGACGTGGTCGTCTTCCCGCAGCTGACGCAGGAGGACATCCTGCGGATCGTCGACCTGATGGTCGGCAAGGTCGACGAGCGCCTCAAGGACCGGGACATGGGCATCGAGCTCTCCCAGTCCGCCAAGGAGCTGCTGTCCAAGAAGGGTTACGACCCGGTGCTGGGTGCGCGTCCGCTGCGTCGCACCATCCAGCGCGAGATCGAGGACACGCTCTCGGAGAAGATCCTCTTCGGTGAGCTGCGTCCCGGTCACATCGTGGTCGTGGACACGGAGGGCGAGGGCGAGACCCAGACCTTCACGTTCCGTGGCGAGGAGAAGTCGGCGCTGCCGGATGTTCCGCCTATTGAGCAGGCGGCCGGTGGGGCTGGGCCGAATCTGAGCAAGGATGCGTAAGCCTTAGGGCTGCGTGAGGAAGGGGCCGGTGCCTTTGGGTACCGGCCCCTTTCGTTTGTCAGCGCTGGTCCACGTTGATTTCTATGTTCGGGAAGAGGCCGGCGTAGAGGGTGGCGGAGACGGGTTCGTCGGGGCGGCTCTGAAGGGTTACCGAGCGGAGGTTCGGGAGGCGGGGGACCAAGGGGGAGAGGTCTTCGGCGCCGTGCATGTTGGGGATCTGCAACTTCTCGATGCCGGGGAGTTCGGGCATGGCCTCGATGGCGTGGGGGAACTCGCGCATGATCACCGCGTTCAGGTGCAATGCGGTGAGTTCGGGCAGTTCGGTGACGGCCTGCCAGTCGGTGACCGTCAGTTCGGTGGTCAGCGGGCCGAGGCTGAGGGTACGCAGAGTGGGCCAGTGGTTGAGGCCGCGTAGGCCTGTGGTGTCCGTGCTGTTCCGGCCCAGGAAGAGAGTCTCCAGAGGCGCGTCGACCGGCAGGGCGTCTCCCAGCTGGGTGCCGGGCAGTTCCTGGCTGACGTGGAGCGAACGAACGGACTGCAGTGATCGCAGTCCCGTCAGGTCCTCGATGAAGCTGAAATTGAGATGGACGAGGCTGGGCAGCAGATCCACGCCGGACAGAGTCGGGCAGTCGTGCAAGGCCAGCGAGGCGAGCGAGCCGAAGGGCAGCAGGGCACGCAGATCGGTGAGCAGAGGGTTGTCCCAGAAGCTCAGGGTCGTCATGGCCTCCGGCGCGGGAAGGAGAGCCAAGATGTCCTCGACCGCGTGCGCTCCCTGGAAGGCCAGGTCGAACCAAGGACGCATCCGGGCAAGGGACTTGCGCTGCTCAGCCGACTCGCACATGAGGAAGAGATTCGTGCGGTCCAGCTGATCCAGAACCTCTGCGGCGTACTCCGCGGTGTCGAACCGTGCCCATGTTCCCGCGAGTTGGCGCCGCACCTCGATATCCGGATGCTCACGGAACCGTCGCAGCACCGCCAGCGCCCCCTCGGGTTCGTCCCGACCGAGCCGGGAGGCGGTGACCGTGACACCGAGCGCCTCTTCGGCGGTCAGCTCCTCCGGCCCCGGCAGCAACTCCAGCACCAGGGGCCCCGCTTCCGCCAGGACCTTCGCCTCCTCCGTCGTACGCGGCGGTATCAGCCCGGCCGCCCGGGACTCGACCGCCGCACGCACCGCCGGATCAAGAGCCGTCGCATGCTCCAGGCAGGCCAGCGCCAGCAGGGTCAGGCGGGGGGTGTCCTCGGACAGGAGTTGCCGTAGCAGGGAAGCCCGTTCCCGCGGCCGCGCATGTGCCACCGCCAGCCGGATCACGTCCTCCCACTGCGTGTCGTCCGCGTGGCTGACCAGGACGTCCAGGTGGCCTTCCTCCACTGCGTACCGTGCCCCCAGGTAGTCCTGGAAGGTGCGGTGTACGAAGTCCACGGCGCCGTGCGCCGGTTGGCGGAGCAAACCGCTGCGCAGGAGCAGGGACCGGAGTACGCCCGTCGCGTCTTCGGCGACCGCGATCGATGGCAGGCAGCGCTCCACGATCCCCTGTGCGGTCTCGGTGTCCATCTCGGTGCGGCCGCTCAACACCAGTGCGTATGCCAGGCGTTGGAGTACCTCCAGTTGGGCCTCCTCGCCCAGCTCGGCCTCCTCCAGGCCCCGTTCCAGGTCCCGGCGCGTGAGCAGCATCGTGAGGGCGGCGTCGTACAACTCCTTGCGGCCTGCGGGGAGATAGCCGCGTCGTTCCCGGTGCAGGGCGCAGATCAGGCCGCACATCAATGGGTTGGTGGCCAAGCGGGCCAGGTCGCGTTTGGTGCGGAGGGAGTCCAGGAGCGGGGTCTCGAACTCGGGGGCCTGCGCCGCCGTATGCCACCGTCGTACGAACGTCGCGACCTCCGACCGGCGCATCGGGGCCAGTGACAGTTCGCGGAAGCCCTCGCTCGCCAGCCAGTCGGCGCGAACCGCCGTGGGGCGGGAGGTCAGCAGCCAGCGGTTGCCGGGATAGGCCGTGAGCAGGGCGCGCAGCCAGTCGCGGGTGCGGTGGCGGTCGGCGTCCGGGATCTCGTCGAGGCCGTCGACCAGGATCAGGCCGCGGCCTGCCGTGAGGACGCGTTCGGTCCAGCCCTCCGGCGGACTCAACGGGCAGCTCACGGCCGCAAGAAAGCCCTCGGGCGTGGGGAGGGTGCCCGCGCGGATCAACGTCCGCAAGGGGAGGACGTACGGGATGCAGGTCCCGTCCCGCGCCGCCGTCACCGCCAGCCACTGCACCAGCGTCGTCTTGCCGGATCCCGCGTCGCCGCGCAGGAGGGCCCGCTCGTGGGCCAGGAGGGCTTCTTCTGCCGGGAGTTGGACCGTCATGGGGCCGCCGGGGTGTTCCTCGGGGAAGGTCCGCTCCTCCACCCCCGTCGCCTCCAGGCTCAGATACGCCACTTCCAGGGGCCACCGGTCGGGGGAGTCGCGCAGGTCGATGCCGTAGATGGTGATGTGGTTGTGGTGGGCGGCGATGTGGGCGAGGTAGCGGCGTTCGAAGGCGCGGTCCGGGGCGCCGGGGCGGGGTGTGCGGGCCGTCAACTCGTCGATCTTCGCGATCAGTTCGGCCTGGCGGCGGGTCTGCTCGACGAGCGTGCGGGCCACGAAGGTGGACCGGCGGGTGAAGAAGTCCAGGATGTGGAGGCAGGCCCACTCGGTCGCGGAGTCGAGGAAATGGCCGGCGTCGGTGGAGAGGCCGACGGGTGGGGGTGCCTGGGCGCGGAGTGCGCGGGCGAGTTCGCGGTGGCCCAGGCGTACGGCTTGGACGTCGTCCATGTCCAGGTCGCCGAGGGCGAGAAGGCGGGCGGTCAGGGCGTCGGTGACGGCCGGTTCCTCGTCGGCGGGGAACGGGGGTTCGCCGGGGGAGTCCGCCGCCGCGCCGACCAGGCGTCGGGCCAGGGCGCGGACCTCCTTGTCGCCCAGCGTCCGCTTCTCGCCGCGGAAGGAGACCAGGGCGGTCAGGCGTACGGGCTTGTCGACGAGGCCCGCTCCGGGGGCGTCCGGCACGAAGAGTTTCCGTACGAGGGAGGCCACCAGGCCGGACGCGAGCTTGCTGCCGAGTACCGCCGGATCCATCCGCCCCACCCCCGTGATCACGCGAACGAGGGTGAGGCTACCCGGAGTCGGGCCGGAAGAGTCAGGACAGCTGGCCGTCGTAGTCCGGCAGCTTGTACGTCTTCTCGGCGTGGCCGCCCGACAGGTCGGTGGGGCTGTTGCCGATGTTCGCGATGATCGTGTAGCCGTTCTTCTCGATGGCGACGCGCTGGGCGGTCTTGTAGGCGGCGACGTCCTTGAAGAGGTCGACGAAGCTGCGGACGTAGAGCCCGGAGACGTCGTAGCCGACGTGTTCGAGGTTGTAGTCGGTGACCGAGTAGATGATCCCGGGGCGGGCCGTCACGAAGAAGAGGGATACGCCGTGGTCCTGGGCGTACTCCGCCACGTCCAGGACCGGCTCGTTGGCCGGCTGGGGATAGCTGAAGCCGAAGTCGGTCTCCAGGGTGGTGTTGTCGATGTCGAAGACGATGGCCTGCTTCTCGCCCGGCTTGGCGGCGGCGATCCGCTGCTTCAGGTACGGCAGCGCCTGGTTCATGACCGTCCGGCAGTCCTGCTGCCAGGTGGTGTAGTCGACGTCTTCGGTGGTCGCGGCCTCGGCCGGGGCGGCCAGCGACACGAGGGCCGCGGTGGAGACGGCGGTGACGGCCAGGCGGCGCACCAAGGGGCGTCGGTTCGTCATCTGTGGGGGGTCCTCTCACGTCAGTAACGCTGCCGTTGTCGCGTGCATGTTCGTTGGCGTGGGTGGCGCGAGGGGAACCGTAGGGTTACTGGAGGGTAAGTACCAAGAGGTGTGCGTCACATGGTTCTGGGATCGTGGGCGCGTGGATCTCGGTGGCCGGTGACATGACGCACAGGCGATTTGTCCGTTACTAGGGCGGATAGTGGAAAGCGGTAATTGGGCAAAAGGGACTTTCGACCCAGAACTCCTAAGCAGGTTTTGGCGTCCTGGGTGGATTCGTTCCAGATAGGCGCTCTGTCAAGAAGCGGGAAGTTTTGGGATGAAGTACTAGCTTTCGTCGTAGATCGGCGGTTTGGGGCTTCCCGGGCCTCGGGGTTACCAAGGGATGCCCCATCCGGCGACGGCTTGTGCGCCGGGTGGTTCTTCTGTCCCCGTCCCCATGAGGTTCCGATGTCCCAGCGCGTTACGTCCCGTTCTTCCCGCATGTCCCTGCTCCGCACCCGCGCCGCCGTGGTGGCCGTCGGTCTGGGGGCCTCGGCCGTGCTGGGGGCCGGGGTCGCGGCGGCCGCGGAGACCGGCAAGACCGTCTCCTGGGTCGACCCGGTGAAGAAGTACAAGCTCAGCGCGAGCTTCGCGCAGTCCGGCGCCCTGTGGCAGTCCACCCACAGCGGTCAGGACTTCGCCGTGTCCAGTGGCACCCAGGTCTTCGCCGCGCACGGCGGGACCGTCGTCAAGGCCGGCGGCAACGGTGCCGGTGACGGGCCGGCGTACGGCAACGCCATCGTCATCAAGCACGCCAACAAGACCTACTCGCAGTACGCCCACCTCTCGCGCATCGACGTGAAGGTCGGCCAGGTCGTCAAGACCGGTCAGCGCATCGCCCTGTCCGGCAACACGGGCAACTCCAGCGGCCCGCACCTGCACTTCGAGATCCGTACGACCGCCAACTACGGCTCGGCGATCGACCCCGTCGCCTTCCTGCGCGCCAAGGGCGTGACGGTCTAAGGCTGGTCTAAGGCTTCTTGCGGGTGCCTTCGTGGGCCTGGGTCACCAGGTCCGAGGCCACCTCCAGGACCGCCCTGCGCTTCTCCTCGGGTTCGCCGGCGAGGTCCTGGAGGAGGAACATCCCGGCGTGCAGGGTGAAGATCGCGCTGGTGTAGCGGACCTGGTCGACCAGGTCCGCCGCCGGGTCGATCATGATGTCGCGCAGCCCCTGCATGCGCTCCTTGAAGGTCTCGCCGACCCTCAGCTCACGGACGGTCGCCTGGTTCTCCTGCATGAAGCGGAAGAGGGGGGCGGCGTTGGCGAGGATGCCGCTGTAGCGCCGTACGATCTCCTGCTTCGTCTCCAGGGTGTGCGGCTGGTGCTTGCCCCACTCGATCAGGTCGAGGATCGGCTGGGTCAGATCGTCGAAGATGCTGACCAGGATCTCTTCCTTGGTCTTGAAGTGGTAGTAGAGCGCCGCCTTGGTGACGTCCAGGCGCTCGGCGATCTCGCGCAGCGAGGTCTTCTCGTAGCCCTGCTCGGCGAAGAGTTCGAGGGCCACGTCCTGGATGCGCTGGCGGGTGTCCCCGCGGCGCCGCTGCTTGGTGCCGTCCATGGTGCCGCCCATTCTCCGTGAAGCCATCGGCTTTGAACAAAACTTACTTGACGCCCGGCTAGTTACGGGTCTACCTTCCCCAGTGTAGTGAACTTGCCGGGCGGCAAGTAAGTGGCTGGGGGAGTGGGAATCATGGCGGACACACAGGCAGTCGCCGAGCCGGAAGACGGCAGGCAACCGAAGAGCGTGCGGGTCGTTCTGCTCGCGCTGATGATCACGATGATGCTGGCGATGCTCGACAACATGATCGTGGGCACCGCGATGCCGACGATCGTGGGTGAGCTGGGCGGGCTGGAGCATCTGTCGTGGGTCGTGACGGCGTACACGCTGGCGACCGCGGCCTCCACCCCGCTGTGGGGGAAGATCGGTGACATGTACGGGCGCAAGGGCGTCTTCATGTCGTCGATCGTGCTCTTCCTGATCGGGTCGGCGCTCAGCGGCATGGCCCAGGACATGGGACAGCTCATCGGGTTCCGGGCCGTCCAGGGTCTTGGCGCCGGTGGTCTGATGGTCGGTGTCATGGCGATCATCGGTGACCTCATTCCGCCCCGGGAGCGGGGCAAGTACCAGGGCATGATGGCCGGCGTCATGGCGCTCGCCATGATCGGCGGACCGCTGGTCGGCGGCACCATCACCGACCACTGGGGCTGGCGCTGGGCCTTCTACATCAACCTGCCGCTCGGGGTCGTCGCGCTCGCCGCGATCAGTGCGGTGCTGCATCTGCCGAAGAAGCGGGCACAGGCGCGCATCGACTACCTCGGCGCCGGGCTGCTGACCGTGGGGATCACAGCGATCGTGCTGGTCACCACATGGGGCGGTACGGAGTACGCCTGGTCGTCCGCGCGGATCATGGAGCTCATCGGTATCGGTGTCGCCGCGCTGATCGGGTTCGTGTTCTGGCAGACCAAGGCCGCCGAGCCGGTGGTGCCGCTGCACATCTTCCGCAGCCGCAACTTCACGCTGATGTCCCTCATCGGCTTCATCACCGGGTTCGTGATGTTCGGTGCGACGCTGTTCCTGCCGCTGTACCAGCAGTCCGTGCAGGGGGCGTCCGCGACCAACTCCGGGCTGCTGCTCCTGCCGATGCTCGGGGCGATGCTCGTGACGTCGATGGTGGCCGGGCGGGTCACCACGAACACCGGGCGCTACAAGGTGTTCCCGGTCGTCGGCGGTGTGCTGATGGTCGTCGGGCTGTACCTGCTGTCGCTGATGGACACGGACACCTCGCGGTTCACGTCCGGGGTGTACATGGCCGTCGTCGGGCTCGGTATGGGCTGTCTGATGCAGATCACCATGCTGGTCGCGCAGAACAGCGTCGAGATGAAGGACATGGGTGTCGCGTCCTCGTCCACGACTCTCTTCCGTACGCTCGGGTCCTCCTTCGGTGTCGCGATCATGGGTGCGCTGTTCAACAGCCGGGTCCAGGACGTCATGGCCGAGCGGGGTGGGGCGATCGGGGCGAAGGTGACCGAGTCGTCCGCGCAGTTGGACGCGGCGAGTCTGGCGAAGCTGCCGGATGCTGCGCGTGAGGCGTATCAGCAGGCGGTGTCGGCCGGTACGCACTCGGCGTTCCTGCTGGGGGCTGTGGTGGCGGTGCTGGCGTTCGTCGCGGCGGTGTTCGTGAAGGAGGTGCCGCTGAAGGGGGCGGGGCCGAAGGCGGAGGAGGAGGCGGCGCCGGTGAAGGTCGTCGAGACCGTCTGAGCCGAACCTGAGTCGTCTGATCCGAAGCTGAGCTGAAGGCCCCCGGCTGGTGTCCGCCCCGGGGGTCTTCGTCGTATTGTCCTCGCCCCCGCCGCCCTTACCCATTCCCATCCCCAGGGGCGCCGCCCCTTCGACCCCGGTACCGGGGGGCTGCGCCCCCAGACCCCCATCGGCCCTGAAGGGGCCCCGTCCTCAAACGCCGGACGGGCTGAAAGACAAAGACAGGGGTGGGTGGGGGATTGGGACGGCTGCCTTGTTCTCGAACGTCGGGTGGGCTGAAAGGCGTGGGTGGGTGGGGGATTGGGAGGGCTGGCCTTGCTCTCCAGCGCCAGGTGGGCTGAAAGGCAGGGGCGGCGGCCTTGAATGGCGGGTGGGCTGTGGCGCTACGGCATCATCGGGTAGCTTCCCGTGTTCGTCGGTGCGTGCTCCGGTAGCCACAGGACGGCTACCGCGCCCTCTGCCGGGACCTTCTCGGGTGCGCCTGGGGGGCGGATGTTGCGGAAGGTGAGGCGGGCGCCCAGGACGCGGGCCTGGCCTGCGGCGATGGTCAGGCCGAGGCCGTGGCCGTGGCCCGCGCGGTCGGTGCTGCCGGTGCGGAAGCGGCTCGGTCCCTCGGCGAGGAGGTTCTCGGGGAACCCGGGGCCGTGGTCGCGGACCCGGATGACCCGGCCCTCGACGGTGACCTGGATCGGAGGTCTGCCGTGCCGGGCGGCGTTGGCGAGCAGGTTGAACAGCACCCGCTCCAGGCGCCGCGGATCCGTCGTGACCATCGACTCGTGCACCACCCGGACGTCGATCTCCGGGTCCTTCGCCATCACCCGCCGGGTGACGAACTCGCCCAGCAGGATGTCCTGCAACTCCGCCCGCTCGGACGCGCTGTCCAGCCGGGCCACCTCCAGGACGTCCTCGACGAGCGTGCGCATGGCCTTCGCCCGGTCCAGGACCAGCTCGGTCGGCCGGCCAGGAGGGAGGAGCTCGGCCGCCGTGAGCAGGCCGGTCACCGGGGTCCGCAGCTCGTGCGCGATGTCCGCGGTCACCCGCCGCTCCGCCTCCAGCCGCTGCTCCAACGCCTCCCGCATGGCGTCCACGGCGCTCGCGAGGTCGTCCGTCTCGTCCCGGACGACCCCGCCGATCGCGTCCCGCACCCGCACGTCCGTCTCACCGCTCGCGACCTCGTTGGCGGCGGCCGCGGCCTTGCGCAGCCGGCTCGACAGCCGGCCCCCGATGAGCACGCCGAGCGCGCTGCCGCCGAGGACGACCGCGATGGAGCCGATCACCAGGGCCTGGTCCAGGTCCTTGAGGATGTCGGTGCTGCGGTCGGTGAACCCGGTGTGCAGGGACAGCACATTGCCGTCCTTGGCCGGTACGGCGGCCCAGATGTCCGGCGCCCCGCCCGGCCCGTCCGTCACATAGGTCGCCCGGCGCCCCTGCTCGACCTTGTCCCGCAGCGGCAGCGGCAGCGACGCGTCGTTCTTCTCGACATGGGGGAAGTTCGCCAGACCGGTCTTCTCGTAGTTGTTCTGGGCGATCTGGATGCGTTCGTCGGCGAGGTCGCGGGCGTTGTCCAGCATCGAGACCCGGGCGGCGTTGTGCACGACCAGGCTCAGCGCGATCGCGACCAGCGCGCCGACCAGCGCGATGGCCGCGCTGAGCTTCCACCGCAGTCCCGTACGGATGCCCGTACGCTCCAGCCGCGCCGGGACCAGGCGCCGAAGATTCCCCCGCATGTCCGCCTCGCTCAGGCCTTCAACTTGTAGCCGAAACCGCGGACCGTCTCGATCCGGTCCTGGCCGATCTTCGTACGCAGTCGCTGCACATGGACGTCGACGACGCGGGTGTCACCGCCCCAGCCGTAGTCCCACACGCGCTCCAGGAGCTTGTCCCGCGACAGGACCGTGCCCGGCGCGGAGGAGAACTCCAGGAGCAGGCGCATCTCGGTCGGGGTGAGGGCCACCGGCTCCCCGGCCCGGCGCACCTCCATGCCGTCGGTGTCGATCTCCAGCTCTCCGAAGGTCAGCACTCCGCCGTCGGCCGCGGTGCCGGGCTCCTCGGACCGGTCGCCGCCGCCCGCGTGCCCGAAGCGGCGCAGCACCGCGCGGATACGGGCGACCAGCACAGCGCCGTCGAACGGCTTGGTGACGTAGTCGTCGGCGCCCGCCTCCAGGCCCAGCACCACGTCGATGGAGTCCGCGCGCGCCGACAGCATGATCACCGGCACGGTCGACTCGTCCCGGATCCGCCGGCACAGGCTGACGCCGTCCAGGCCCGGGACCATGACGTCCAGCAGGGCGATGTCGGGGCGGTCGGCGCGGAACGCCTCCAGGCCCGACAGTCCGTCGGGCATGGCGGTGACCGCGAAGCCGTCCCGCTCCAGGGCGAGCTGGGTGGCCTCGCGGATGACGTCGTCGTCCTCGACGAACAGAACGTGGGTCTGATCTGCCATCCCGCTGCTCTCTGTCCTCGTGTCGCTGTCTGGGGGTCGCTGTCCGGGTGCCTGTGGGGGCTGGGTGTCTGTGGGGGAGTCGTGGTGCCGTCGACAGGTGATCGGATCGCAGGGCCCGATCGGTTCACTCCGAGGGCGACGGGGTGGGGCCGAGGTCGCCGAGCTCATTGTGCGCGGACCGCACTTTGACGAAGTGGCCCGCCGACGACCACCGGTAGGTGATCACGTCCTCACCGGACGGGCTCGACACCGGGTCGCCCTTCTCGTACAACTGCCTGCTCACCACCAGATTGCCGCTGCTGTCTATCTCCGCGTAGACCGGGGACTCCTCGGCGCTGAACACATTCTCGTACGCACCACCCTCCTCGTGGTACACGTACGAGCCGACACCGACGCCGTCGCCGCAGGTCAGCACGTTGACCACGACGTCGTCCGACGTGCCTCCGGTCAGATCGCCGTAGGCCACGTCGAGCGGGTACTCGTCCGCGACGCACGGCTTGAGGTCGTCCTTGACCTCCGCCGAGACCAGCGGGTCGCTCTTGACCAACTTGACCGCTGCCATGTGGCTCAGCGAGGCGGAGCCGGATTCGGGTCCGGAGTCGGACGCGTAGGCGGAGGGCACGGGGGTCGGAGCGCTGGAGGGCGTGGCCGAGGGTGCGGTGCCCCCCGCCGCCATGTCGGTGCTGGAGGACGACTCGACGAAAGCCGGCCCCTCGTCACGGGTGCCGGTGCCGCCGGTGGCGCAGGCGGAGACGAAAAGGGCGAGGGCGGCGAGCACGGCCACCGCCGTGAACGCCGCCTGCGAAGTGCCCCGGCCCGGAGAGGGATCCGCGTCGGTCAGGCCGCCGTGCAACGCTCCCGCTCCTCACGCTCCAGCGCGCGTGCGTCCAGATCGCGGCTCTCCAGCTCCTCGCGGAGCCTGGCGAGGGCCCGGTGCAGCGTGCTCTTGACCGTTCCGGCCGACATGCCGAGGGCGGCGGCCGTCTCCTCCGTGGACATCTGCTCCCAGTGTCGCAGCACGACCACGCTGCGCTGCTTCGGGGCGAGCACTTTCATGATGTCCATCAGCAGGGCGCGGTCCGCGTGCTGCTCGGTGGCGTCGTCGACCGAGGCGTCCGGGAGCTGCTCGGTCGGCACCTCCTCCAGCTTGCGGGCCCGCCACCACTCGGTACGGGTGTTGATCATGACCCGGCGCAGGTACGCGTCCGCGAGCCGCTTGTCCGCGATGCCGTCCCAGCGGTGGTACGTCCGCGCCAGCGCCGTCTGGAGGAGGTCCTGGGCGTCGACCGGGTCCGGGACCAGGCGACGGGCGCTGCGCAGCAACGCGTCCTGCCGGGTGCGGACGTACTCCTCGAACTCGAGCACCTCGCCCTGCGCCATGATCGACCGCCTCCATCCCCGTTCCGACCCGCCCGCTGCCGGTTCTCCATTGCCTGTGTGCCGCTCTCCTGCGGTACGCCAATGAAGCTACGGAGCAGTTGTCACGGGGCTGTGCGGGACAGCGCGCGGCCAGCCCTCGGCTGTCCGTCGGTTGTGTAACGGAAGGAGGAAAGGGGTAAACCGGCGCACCGAATAGCGCCGGTTCAGGGTGATTTGGCGGGGTGGGGTGGCCCTGTTACGTCAACGGCAGCCGATACAAACCACCGGACAGGGGCTCGACAAGCCCGTCCGCGACGAGTCCGTCGAGCGCCCGCGCCCGCTGCACCGGCTCGTGCCACACCCGGTCGAGCGCGGCCTGCGGCACGGGCGCGTGGGCCTCGCGCAGGACGGCGAGCAGCTTGCCGCGGACCTGGCGGTCGGTACCGGCGTACGTCTGTCCGCGCCGCGCCGGACCGTCGTGCTCCGGCTTGCCCGCGAGCCGCCAGGCGCACTGCGCGGCGATCGGACAGCGGTGGCAGGACTCGTTCCTGGCGGTGCACACCAGCGCGCCGAGCTCCATGGAGGCGGCGGCCCAGCGGGCGGCCGTCCGCTCCTCCTTCGGCAACAGGGCGCGGGCCAGCTTGCGTTCGGCGGCGGTGGTGGCGTTCGGCGGGTACTGCACGCCGGTGACGGCCCGCGCGAAGACGCGCCGCACATTGGTGTCGAGGACCGCGTGCCGCTGCCCGTACGCGAAGGAGGCGACCGCAGCGGCCGTGTACTCCCCGATGCCGGGCAGCGCGAGGAGCTGGGCGTGGTCGGTGGGTACGTCGCCGCCGTGCCGTTCGGTTATCGCGACGGCCGCCCCGTGCAGACGCAGGGCGCGACGCGGATAGCCGAGCCGGCCCCACGCGCGCACGGCCTCACCTGGGGCGTCCGCGGCGAGGTCGGCGGGGCGCGGCCAGCGGGCCAGCCACTGCTCGTACACCGGCAGGACGCGGCTGACCGGCGTCTGCTGCAACATGAACTCGCTGACCATCACCCCCCACGGTCCGGCCTCGGGGTGCCGCCACGGCAGATCGCGGGCGTGCTCGTCGAACCAGTCGATGACGGGGGAGTGCAGGTGCTCTCCGTCGGAAGACGCGGAGAGGGGGTCGGAGGGGCTGCTGTGCGGGGGCTTCGTGGGCGCAGTCATGGCCTTCCGATCCTGCCATGCGGGGGAGGGGGTACGGGGGATGCGCCACCCCTCGGGGGTACGGCGGGGAGGGGCGCGTGGGGGCGGTACCGGAGAGCCGTGGCGCCTGACGAGCCGCGGCGGCGAGGCTGCGGGGGTGCGGGGGTGTGGAGAACGCGCCCTAGCCGTGGCCAGAGGTGCAAGGGCCGCGATCGCGAACGTCCATGTCCCGGCGGTGTGCCGTACCCACGTAGGAGTGTCATACGGGAGAGCGGTGATGTCACAGACGGTAGGCGACGGGTCGAAACGGTCACGCCCCGCGATCATCATGCGCCCGAGCTCGTGAAGGGCGGTGGTGTGTACCGCCGTCTCCGGAATGATGATCCGGAAAAGTTGTGGGCCCTGGCGGCGGGTAGGGGCGGCGAAGTCGCCGATCTCTCGTACAGTTTGCGCCGTGGGATCTCTGCGCAATCCGGTCGGTCCGCTGCCCTCCACCATCTACTGGCGACGGAGGGCCGTACTGCTGTCTGTGCTGGCCCTGTTGGCGTTGCTGATCGCCTGGGTGGTCTCCTCGGGCGGCGGTGGTGACAAGAACGGTGCCGACGGGAGCAACGACAAGAATCCCTCCCCTTCGACCATCACGCCAGGGCCGAGCGGCTCCGGACCGGCGATCAGTCAAGCGCCGGGCGGGCGCGACGAGTCGACGCCGGGCGGGGAGCCCGGGGGGACGGATGCGGGTGCGGGGTCGGGGTCGGACGGCGGGTCCGGTGGCGGTTCCTCGACCTCCGGTACGGGGTCCGGCTCCGGTGGGTCCGAAGGTGCGGCCGGTGGCGGCGGTGCGGGCAGTGGGGTCGGGCAGGACGACACCCTTCCGGCGGGGTCCGGCTTGCCCAACTGCACCGCCGGGTCAGTGAAGTTGACCGTGAGCAGTCTCCGCAACGGGTACGGGCCCGGCGAGACGCCGACGCTGCTGCTCACCGCGGCGAACTCCTCCGGCGGCGACTGCAAGGTCGATCTCGGGCCGAAGCGCGCGGTGTTGACGATCACCGAGGCTGCCCAGGACGACGAGTACTGGTCGTCCGCGGACTGCCCGAAGACCGCGGCGAGTCTGGTGTTCCGGGTGCCCGCGGGGAGCAGCATCACGTACACCGTGAAGTGGGACCGCAAGCCGAGTGCTCCGCAGTGTGCGACGCCGGCGGCGGGGTCTGCGGGGGCGGGGACGTATCTCGTGGAGTTGGCGGCGCCTGGGTACGCGAAGGTGCAGACGTCGTTCGTGCTGGAGAGCGACTGACGTAGAGGTGCGCGGGGTTGTCAGTCGGCTGCGGCGGCGTTGTGGTTGCTCGCCCAGCTCCCCGCGCCCCCTGGGTGACTAGACGTACCGTTCCAGGATTGAGCTCTCCGCCAACCTCGACAGGCCCTCTCGTACGCTGCGTGCCCGCGCCTCGCCGACCCCGTCCACCGTCTGCAAGTCGTCCACGCTCGCGGCCAGCAGCTTCTGCAGGCCGCCGAAGTGTTCCACCAGGCGGTCGATGATGGCGCCCGGCAGGCGCGGCACCTTCGCCAGCAGGCGGAAGCCTCGGGGCGAGACCGCGGAGTCCAGGGCCTCCGGAGAGCCGGTGTAACCCAACGCCCGTGCCACCGTGGACAGTTCGAGGAGCTCGGCGTGGGTGAGGGCGTTGAGCTCGTACAGGGCCTCGTCCACCGTGCGGGAGCGCTTGGCCGTGGGCTCGGGGACGTAGTCCCGGACGACCAGTTCGCGCTCGGGCTCCACGCCGGCGATCAACTCGTCGAGCTGGAGGGCGAGAAGACGTCCGTCCGTGCCGAGTTCGACCACGTACTCGGCGATCTCCGTCGCGATACGGCGGACCATCTCCAGGCGCTGGGCGACGGCCGAGACGTCCCGGACCGTCACGAGGTCCTCGATCTCCAGCGCTGACAACGTTCCCGCGACCTCGTCCAGGCGGAGCTTGTAGCGCTCCAGGGTCGCCAGGGCCTGGTTCGCGCGGGACAGGATCGCCGCCGAGTCCTCCAGGACGCGGCGCTGGCCGTCGACGTAGAGGGCGATCAGCCGCATGGACTGGGAGACCGACACCACCGGGAAGTCGACCTGCTTGGAGACACGGTCCGCCGTGCGGTGGCGGGTACCCGTCTCCTCCGTCGGGATCGTCGGGTCGGGCACCAGCTGCACACCGGCCCGCAGGATCTTCGATCCGTCCGTGGAGAGCACGATGCCGCCGTCGAGCTTGCACAGCTCACGCAGCCGCGTGGCGGTGAACTCGACATCCAGGACGAAACCGCCCGTGCACATCGGCTCGACGGTCTTGTCGAAACCGAGCACGATGAGTCCGCCCGTGTTGCCGCGGAGAATCCGCTCGAGGCCGTCGCGCAGGGCCGTGCCGGGTGCCACGGCGCTCAGTGAGGCGCGCATCAGGCCATCGGCACCGGAGCTCCCACCGGACTTTCCGGGAGCTGCTGCCCGGTCGTTGGCTGCCACTGCACTCCTCCGGTCGCAGGTTCTGGGACGCTCCGTTTCGCACATTCGGTTCGTACGGACGGGCGAGACCAGGGCAAAGTCTACCGGCGCTCCTCCTGGTCCCGTGGGGCGTCTCGCCGACGCGACCGCGGAAGGACTCTCAGGGCGTCTCCTATGTCGGCGACTTCCAGGACCTTCATACCGGCGGGGATCTTGCCCGGGTCGCCCGGCACGAGCGCGTGGGTGAAGCCCAGACGATGTGCCTCGGCGAGCCGGCGCTGGACGCCCGTGACCCGTCTGACCTCGCCCGCAAGGCCTACTTCGCCGATCGCGACGAGGTTCTTGGGCAGTGGGGTGTCGCTCGCCGCCGACGCCAGCGCGAGGGCGATGGCGAGGTCCGCGGCGGGCTCCGACAGCTTCACTCCGCCGACCGTCGCGGAGTAGATGTCCCGCTTGCCGAGTGCACTGATCCTGCCTCGCTGCTCCAGCACGGCGAGCATCATCGAGACGCGGGAGGTCTCCAGACCGGATGTCGTACGGCGAGGTGAGGGGATCTGCGAGTCGACGGTGAGGGCCTGGACTTCGGCGACCAGGGGGCGGCGGCCCTCCAGGGTGACCGTCAGACAGGTGCCGGGGACCGGTTCGTCACGACGGGTCAGGAAAAGTCCGCTCGGGTCCGTAAGGCCGGTAATGCCCTCGTCGTGCAGTTCGAAGCAGCCGACCTCGTCCGTCGCGCCGTAGCGGTTCTTGACGCCCCGCACGAGACGCAGGCGCGCGTGCCGGTCGCCCTCGAAGGAGAGCACCACGTCCACGAGGTGCTCCAGCAGGCGCGGGCCCGCGATGGCGCCGTCCTTGGTGACATGGCCGACGAGGAGGGTGGACATGCCCCGGTCCTTGGAGGCGCGGATGAGCGCGCCCGCCACCTCCCGCACCTGGGCCATGCCGCCGGGGGCGCCGTCGATCTCGGGGGACGCCACCGTCTGCACGGAGTCGAGGATCAGCAGGGACGGCTTCACCGCGTCCAAGTGGCCCAGGACCGCGGCCAGGTCGGTCTCCGCCGCGAGGTACAGATGGTCGTCGATGGCCTTGATGCGGTCGGCGCGCAGCCGGACCTGACTGGCCGACTCCTCACCCGTGACGTACAAGGTGCGGTGTTCGTCGCTCGCCGACTTGGCCGCCACGTCGAGCAGGAGGGTCGACTTGCCCACGCCGGGCTCGCCCGCGAGCAGGACGACCGCGCCCGGTACGAGTCCACCGCCGAGCACCCGGTCCAGCTCGGGCACGCCGGTGGAGCGGGCCGTGGCGGTGCGGCCGTCGACCTGGCCGATGGGCAGGGCGGAGGTGGTGACACGGCCCGGAGACGTCGTACGCACCGCGGGCGCGCCGTACTCCTCGACGGTGCCCCACGCCTGGCATTCGGGGCAGCGGCCGAGCCACTTCGCCGTCTGCCAGCCGCACTCGGTGCAGCGGTAGGCGGGGCGGTCCTTGGCGGTCTTCGTACGGGCAGCCATGCACGAACCGTAACGGGCGACACTGACAATGCCCGGCGGTGGTCGTGAGCGCCCGGTGTCATCCGGCCACCGGGGTCAAGAACAGGCCACGGAACGAGGGGTTCCTGTCCCCTTATGAGGGATCGTTTCACCCGTACGGAGTAAAAGTGCTCAAGGGGGAAGAAGGGGCCATCGCCCGCACCCTACGGTCCACGGGTGATGAGCAGCAGTCCGGAGACCTCGACCCGCACCACCGGCGCGCACCGGGCGCAACGGGAGGCGCGTGACCGCGGTGCGGCGCGCACGCTGGCGCAACGTACGCCGGCGCGCTACGAGCCGTATCTGGACGGCCTGTTCACCTACTGCCTGTCCGTACTGTGCGACCACGACGCGGCCACCGCCGCCCTCGGCGACGTTCTCGCGCTCGCCGAGCGCCGCCGCGGGCCGGAGGCGGCCGGGGACCGCCGGGCCTGGCTGTACGCGCTGGCCCGCTGGGCGTGTCTGCGCAAGCTGGCCGAGGCCAAGCAGAAACGTCAGGGCACCCACGCGGCGGGCCGCCACCACGCCGAGAAGCGGGCGGTCCCGCCCGTCTCCGAGGAGGTCCAGGAAGAGCGTCGACGCGAACTCGCCCTGCTGGCCTGGCCGGAGGCCGCCGGCACCACCCCGGAGCAACGCGAGGCGCTCGAACTCGCCGTACGCCACCATCTCGCCGCCCACGAGGTCGCCGCCGTCCTCGGCATGGACCCTGCCGCCGCCCGGGAACTGCTCGCCTCCGCCGCGTGTGAGGTCGAGCGCACGCGCGCGGCCCTCGCCGTCGTGGAGACCGGTACCTGCCCGAGCGTCGCGCGTCTCACCGGCGACCAGCAGCTGGTGATCGGCACGGCCCTGCGCCGTGAGCTCGTACGGCATGTCGACGACTGCCCGCGCTGCCGCCGTACCGCCGAGCGCGCGGTCGCCGGCCGCTGGCCCGGAGCGATGATCACCCCCTCCGAGCTGCCGGTCCTCCAGGCCCCGCGCGCGACGCTGCATGTCGCCATGACGCACTTCTCCCGCGCGGCCGCCCCCCGTTTCGACCGGCGCGGCTTCCCGATGGACCCCAAGGACCGCGCAGCCCGCCGCGACCGGCTACGCGCGCGTGCCGTCACGACGACCGTCGTCGCCACCGTCGTGGCGGCCCCCGTGCTCGCTCTGTGGGCCGCCTACCGTGGCACCCCCACCGCCGAGGGCGTGGAGGGACGCTCGGCCAGCGCCAGCGAGGCGCACGGCCCCGACAGCCTGGACGGCGAGGCCGCGGGCGGCTACGAGAACGCCGGCAACGCCAGCACCCGGCCCGCCGACCGCTTCACCAAAGGTGACAAACCCGATGTATCGGTGAAGGTCATCAGCGTCACGGGCGCCGGCAAGAAGGGCGCCGGACATCTGGAGGTCGCGGCCGGGAACAGCGGCGACACCACGCTGATCACCCTCACCGCCACCGGCGACGGCCCGGTCCGCTGGTCCGCGAGCACCGGCGCCGTCTGGCTCTACCTCAGCCAGTCCTCGGGAACCCTCGAACCCGGCGAGTCGTTGACGATCAAGGTGTACGTCGACCCCTTGCGCGAGCCGTCCGGCCACTGGAGCGCGCGCGTGGCCGTCTCACCCGCCGGCGCCGTCGTCTCCATCGAGGGCTACGGCACCGCGCCCACCCCGACGGACCCCGGCACCCCCGCCGACCCGCCCCCGTCCACCCAGGACCCGGACCCCACCACCTCGGCCCCCACAGACCCGACCCCCAGCGACCCGCCGCCCTCGCCGTCCGCCCCGGACCCGACACCCACAGACCCCACCCCGCCCACCCCGACGAACTCGACGCCCCCGCCCAGCGACAGCGGCGACCCGAGCCCGTCGACGTCGTAGCCGTGGCTTCGGCGCACGGTCATGGGGCGGACCGGCAGTGTCCGGTCACCGGGGTCAGCCGCACGCGGTCAGCCCGCAACACCGGCCGGGTGCGGTCGGCCCACGGCGTCGGCCGGACGCGGCCGGTGCGCGAAGCCGGCGAGGCGTGGTCAGACCGCAGGGTCTGCCGGATGAGGCGCCAGCAGCGGCAGCTGGGACGCCAGTCGCTCCTCGCACAGCTCCACCAGCCGGTCGTAGCCCGCCTTGCCCATCAGTTCGGTCAGCTCCGGCCGGTAGGAGACGTAGACCGGGTCGCCCGCGCCGTGCGCGGAGGTGGCCGATGTGCACCACCAGTGGAGGTCGTGGCCGCCCGGGCCCCAGCCGCGGCGGTCGTACTCGCCGATCGACACCTGGAGTACGCGCGTGTCGTCGGGCCGGTCGATCCAGTCGTAGGTCCGTCGCACCGGCAGCTGCCAGCAGACGTCCGGCTTGGTCTCCAGCGGCTCCCGGCCCTCCTTGAGCGCCAGGATGTGCAGCGAGCAGCCCGCGCCGCCGGCGAAGCCGGGCCGGTTCTGGAAGATGCACGAGCCCTGGTACGGGCGGGTCTGGCGGTCGCCGTCCTCGTCCTCCGAGATCCAGCCGCCCTCCGTGCCCTCGTCGTGGAACTGCCAGATCTCCGGAGTGAGCCTGGCCACATGACCGGCGACCCGCTTCTCGTCGTCCTCGTCGGAGAAGTGGGCACCCAAAGTGCAGCATCCGTCGGCCGCGCGGCCCGGCTGGATGCCCTGGCAACCGCTGCCGAAGATGCAGTTCCAGCGAGAGGTCAGCCATGTCAGATCGCACCGGAAGATCTGCTCGTCGTCCGCCGGATCAGGGAACTCCACCCACGCGCGCGCGAAATCGAGCCCCTTCTCGTCGGCTGCCAGGGCCTGCTTCGACTTCTTCGGTGACTTCACCGGCGACTTCGCCTGCGAAGAACCGCTGGAAGATTTGTCGGTCTTCGCCTTTTTCGTCTTTGGCACGCGTCCAGGGTAAGACGCTTGGCAAGACTCCGGATACGGCCGACCTTGCAGGTGGCAGTAGCGTTCCGTACATGAGACTCGGTGTCCTCGACGTGGGATCGAACACGGTGCATCTGCTGGTGGTGGATGCGCACCCGGGCGCGCGCCCGCTGCCCGCGCACTCGCACAAGGCAGAACTGCGCCTTGCCCAACTCCTCGACGAGGGCGGCGCGATCGGCCCCGAGGGGGTCGACAAACTCATCGGCGTCGTCAAGGAGGCCCTCCAGGCCGCCGAGGACAAGGGCGTCGAGGACCTGCTCCCGTTCGCCACCTCCGCGGTGCGCGAGGCCAGCAACGCCGACGACGTCCTCGCGCGCGTGCACGCCGAGACCGGCGTCGAGCTCCAGGTCCTCACCGGCGCCGAGGAGGCCCGCCTCACCTTCCTCGCCGTCCGCCGCTGGTTCGGCTGGTCGGCGGGAAAGCTGCTGGTCCTCGACATCGGCGGCGGCTCCCTGGAGATCGCGTACGGCATCGACGAGGAGCCCGACGCGGCGGCCTCGCTGCCCCTGGGCGCCGGCCGGCTGACCGCGGGCTGGCTGCCGGGCGACCCGCCGGATCCGGAGGACATAAGGGCGCTACGACGTCATGTCCGCACCCAGATCGCCCGCACCGTCGGCGAGTTCAGCCGCTTCGGCGCCCCCGACCACGTCGTCGCCACGTCCAAGACCTTCAAGCAGCTGGCCCGCCTCGCCGGCGCCGCCCGCTCCACCGAGGGCCTCTACGTCCAGCGCGAGCTGAAGCGGGAGTCCCTGGAGGCGTGGGTGCCGCAGCTGGCGGGGATGACGGCGGCGCAGCGCGCCGAGCTGCCCGGCGTCTCCGAAGGCCGCGCGGGGCAGCTGCTCGCGGGTGCGATGGTGGCCGAGGGCGCGATGGACCTGTTCGGCGTGGAGAACCTGGAGGTCTGTCCGTGGGCGCTGCGGGAAGGCGTCATCCTGCGGCGACTCGATCACATGGGATCGAGTGTGGGAGCGAGTGTGGACGCGTGACGGGCGCGGCGAACCGGGACACCCCCGCACCTGCCCACGCCGCACCCGCCTCTGCCGTACCCCCTGCCGTACCCGCCGTGCCGTACCCGCCTATGGCAATCGCCACAACGGCGAATAGGCGCCCCGCACCGCACCCGTCGCAACCCTTAGGCTGACCCCCGTGGCAGAACCAGTCGTACGGATCCCGGATGCGAAGGTCGCGCTCTCCACGGCCTCCGTGTACCCGGAGTCCACGGCGACGGCCTTCGAGATCGCCGCGCGCCTCGGCTACGACGGTGTCGAGGTCATGGTGTGGACCGACCCGGTGAGCCAGGACATCGAAGCCCTGCGCCGCCTCTCCGACTACCACCAGATCCCGATCCTCGCCGTACACGCCCCTTGCCTGCTCATCACGCAGCGCGTGTGGTCCACCGACCCCTGGGTCAAGCTCCAGCGCGCCCAGGCGGCCGCCGAGAAGCTCGGGGCGTCCACGGTCGTCGTGCACCCGCCGTTCCGATGGCAGCGCCAGTACGCCCGCGACTTCGTGAACGGCATCTGGCGCATGGCGGACGAGACGGACGTCCGCTTCGCCGTCGAGAACATGTACCCCTGGCGCTACCGCGACCGCGAGATGCTCGCGTACGCCCCCGACTGGGACGTGACGAAAGAGGACTATCGTCACTTCACGATCGATCTCAGCCACGCGGCCACGGCCCGTTCCGACGCGCTGCACATGGTCGACCGCATGGGCGACCGCCTCGGCCACGTCCACCTCGCCGACGGCCGGGGCTCGGCCAAGGACGAGCACCTCGTCCCCGGGCGCGGCACCCAGCCCTGCGCCGAGCTGCTGGAACGCCTCGCCCTGACCGGCTTCGACGGCCATGTCGTCATCGAGGTCAACACCCGGCGCGCGATGTCCAGCGCCGAACGTGAGGCCGATCTGGCGGAGGCCCTGGCCTTCACGCGGTTGCATCTGGCCTCCGCGGTGAAGGTGCCGCGGCCGTGACCGGCGTCAGCTCGCGGAAACGGGGCCGTCCTCCTGGTAAGGAATCGGCCGACACCCGCGACCGCATCCTGACCGCGGCCCGCGAGGAGTTCTCCGAGCGGGGCTACGAGAAGACCTCGGTGCGCGGCATCGCCAAGGCGGCGGGGGTTGACTCGGCCCTGGTCCACCACTACTTCGGCACCAAGGAACAGGTCTTCGAGGCGGCGATCGAGATGGCCGCCGCCCCCGCACTCGGGGCGGGGGAAGCGGTCGCCGACGGCCCGCTGGAGGGCGTCGGCGAGCGGCTGACGCGCTTCGTCCTCGGCGTCTGGGAGAACCCGGCCACCCGTACGCCCCTGCTGGCGATCGTCCGCTCGGCGGTCAACAACGACACCGCGGCCGCCGTCTTCCGCCGCATCGTCGTCTCCCAGCTGCTGCGCCGTGTCGCCGCCCAGGTCGACCTGCCGGACGCCGAGCTGCGCGCCGAGCTGGCGGCCGCGCAGCTGGTGGGGACGGCCATGCTCCGGTACGTGATCAAGGTGGAACCGCTGGCCTCGGCGGACGTGGAGCAGATCATCGCCCGGCTGGCGCCGGTGGTGCAGGGGCATCTCACGAACCCGTGAGCGCCCTGTGAGGTGAGACGGTCATCCCGCATTCCGGACACTGTGTCCGACCCCTGGATGACCGGCGTACGCTCGATAACAGCCCTATCTGTCTGAAGGAGCGATCGACGATGCCCGAGCTGAGGTCCCGCACAGTCACCCACGGCCGCAACATGGCGGGCGCCCGCGCCCTTATGCGCGCCTCCGGTGTACCCGGTGCGGACATCGGCCGCAAGCCGATCATCGCGGTCGCCAACAGCTTCACCGAGTTCGTGCCGGGTCACACCCACCTCCAGCCGGTCGGCCGGATCGTCAGCGAGGCGATCGTCGCGGCCGGCGGCATCCCGCGCGAGTTCAACACGATCGCGGTCGACGACGGCATCGCGATGGGCCATGGGGGAATGCTCTACAGCCTCCCCTCCCGCGACCTCATCGCGGACTCGGTCGAGTACATGGTCGAGGCCCACTGCGCCGACGCCCTGATCTGCATCTCCAACTGCGACAAGATCACGCCGGGCATGCTCAACGCGGCCCTGCGCCTGAACATCCCCACGGTCTTCGTCTCCGGCGGCCCGATGGAGTCCGGCCGCGCCACGCTGGTCGACGGCACGGTCCGCACCCTCGACCTGGTCGACGCGATGTCCGAGGCCGTGAACGAGAAGATCTCGGACGAGGACATCCTCCGTATCGAGGAGAACGCCTGTCCGACCTGCGGCAGCTGTTCCGGCATGTTCACGGCCAACTCGATGAACTGCCTGACCGAGGCCATCGGCCTCTCGCTCCCCGGCAACGGCTCGGTCCTGGCCACGCACACGGCCCGCAAGGCGCTGTACGAGGACGCGGGGCGCACGGTGATGGACATCACCCGGCGCTACTACGAGCAGGACGACGAGACGGTCCTGCCCCGCAACATCGCCACCATCGCCGCCTTCGAGAACGCGATGGCCCTGGACATCGCGATGGGCGGCTCGACCAACACGATCCTTCACCTGCTGGCGGCGGCCCAGGAGGCGGGCGTCCCCTTCGGCCTGGAGGAGATCAACGAGGTCTCCCGCCGCGTGCCGTGCCTCGCGAAGGTCGCCCCGAACGTCGCGAAGAACCGCACGTACTACATGGAGGACGTGCACCGCGCCGGCGGCATCCCGGCCCTGCTGGGCGAGCTGCACCGCGCGGGCCTGCTGCGGGAGGACGTCCACTCGGTCCACAGCCCGTCCCTGGCGGACTGGCTGAAGACCTGGGACGTCCGCGGCGGCTCCCCCTCGGCCGAGGCGGTGGAACTGTGGCACGCGGCCCCCGGCTGTGTCCGCTCCGCCGAGGCCTTCTCCCAGTCGGAGCGCTGGGACACGCTGGACGAGGACGCCGAGGGCGGCTGCATCCGCAGCGCCGAGCACGCGTACTCCAAGGACGGCGGCCTGGCGGTCCTCAAGGGCAACCTGGCGGTCGACGGCTGCGTGGTGAAGACGGCCGGCGTCGACGAGTCCATCTGGACCTTCGAGGGCCCGGCGGTCGTCTGCGAGTCCCAGGAAGAGGCCGTCCAGAAGATCCTGACCCAGCAGGTCAAGGAGGGCGACGTCGTCGTCATCCGCTACGAGGGCCCCAAGGGCGGCCCCGGCATGCAGGAGATGCTCTACCCGACCTCGTACCTCAAGGGCCGCGGCCTCGGAAAGGCGTGCGCCCTGGTGACCGACGGCCGCTTCTCCGGCGGCACGTCCGGCCTGTCCATCGGCCACGCGTCCCCCGAGGCGGCGGCCGGCGGCACGATCGCGCTCGTCGAGGACGGCGACCGCATCCGCATCGACATCCCGAACCGCACGATCGAACTCCTCGTCGACGACACCGAACTGGCCCGCCGTGAGGCGGCACTGGGCGGGGTGTACGCCCCGAAGAACCGCGAACGCAAGGTGTCGGCGGCGCTGCGGGCCTACGCGGCGATGGCGACCAGCGCGGACAAGGGCGCCGTGCGGGACGTGTCCAAGCTGGGCTGATCTCCGGGATCTGATGAGGGCCGCCTCTTCGGGGGCGGCCCTTTTCGTGTCACCAGGCCGAGGGGGTGCGGGCGTTGACGGCGAAGACTGTGCCGTCGGGGGCGGTGGCGTAGAGGTGGCCTTGGGCGATCTGAGGCGCCGGCACTGTGGCCACGTACTCCTCCGACTTGCTGCCCATCCGTGGCGCTGTCTGACCGAGCAGCTTCCCCTTGGCGGCATCGACGCCCAACAGACGCCCGTCAGCGGCGCTGACATAGACGTTGCGCCCGTCGGTCACTGGTACCGAACCTTGACTGATGGACGTCTCGAGAGACCACACCTGCTTCTTCGCGTCCATGTCGACGGCTACCAGGGAGCCGCCTGTGCCCATGAGAAGGACAAGACCGTTGTACACAGTGACCTGCGGCTGATCGACCGGCACGGTCAGCGCCACGCGCCGTACGTCTCCGGATTCGGGGTCGTATCGGACCACGGCTGCCGCGGCGTCGTAGCCGTCGCTGACGGTGCGGAGGAAGACGCTGCCGTTCGAGGCGCCGACGGGTATCAACTCGCCGTCGAGCTGCGCTGACCAGCGAACGTCGCCCGTTACCGGGTCCACCGCCGTGACCCGTGTCCGCGTACCGTCGGCCGACGTGCTGGTGGCGTACGCCCAAGGGCTCTTGGGGAAGGAGTCGAAGTACGGCCTGCTCGAACTTGGTATCCGTCTGCTCCACTTGCTCTTGCCCGATGCGCTGTCGACGCCGGTGACCTTCCCGTCGACGCTGGTCAACAGCAGCATGGCGCCTGCGTAGCGAACGCCGCGGTACGAGGACACGTCCCGCTTCCAGCGCGTACCGCCCGATGACGGATCGAGGGCCAGCAGCCGCTTGCCCGTGTGTGTCAGCACGTGCGCCAGCCCGCCCGAGAGAACCGGGGGCTCGCTGGGGGAGTCACTTTTGTCGAGTGTGTGCCGCCACAGCACACGGCCGTCGGCTGGATCGAGGGCGGACACGAGCCCGGGCTGCACGCACAGCAGGCGCTGCGACGCGTACGAGCACCGGGGCAGGCTGCCTTCCACGGCCACCGGCCGTGTGCTCCAGGGGCTGAACCCGGCGGAGGTGGTGCGTGCCGAGCTGCCTTTCGGTGGCGTGCTTCCGCCGCCGTCCAGCTGGACCGAGGCCAGCGTGACGATCGCAGCGAGGACCAGCACGCCCGCCGTCCCGAGTGCCGCGACTTTGCCCCTGCGCCACTGACGTCGCCGTTCGGGCTCTGCGGCGACACGGGGCTCCGGCACAGGGGCGCCATCCGTGCGCTGCGCCGGTATGAAGGCCTGCGTGTCGTACGAGGCCGCGACCGACCGCAGCTCGCGCATCAACTCGTCCGGCGTGGGCCGGTCTTCGGGATCCTTGGCCAGACAGCGCACGATGAGCGGCGCGAGATTCTTCGGTACGCCGGTCAGGTCGGGCTCGTCATGCACGACCTGATAGGCGACGACATAGGGGCTGTCGGAGTCGAACGGCCCTCGTCCCGTGGCCGCATGAACCATCACGGAACCCAGCGCGAAGATGTCGGCAGCAGGCCCGACCTCCCGCGGCCGCTTGAACTGCTCGGGCGCCATGAACGGAGGGGTACCGATCAACTTCCCGGTCTCAGTGCGTAGTTCGCTGTCTTTTGGCCGAGAAATGCCGAAGTCGATGACCTTCGGTCCATCCTCGGCAAGCAGCACATTGCTCGGCTTGAGGTCGCGATGGACGACCCCGACTCTGTGAATGTCGCGCAGTGCCTCAGCCAACCCCGCCATGAGCCGGCGCAACTGGGCAGCGGTCATGGGTCCGTTCCGCTTCACCTCGTCGGCAAGGGTCGACCCAGGGATGAACAGCGTGGCCATCCACGGCCGTTCGGCATCCGGATCGGCATCGACGACAGGCGCGGTAAAGGCACCACTCACCCGCCGCGCCGCCGCGATCTCCTGCCGGAACCGCCCCCTGAACTCAGGGTCCTTGGCGAATTCGGCGTGCACGACCTTCACTGCCAGCGTCATCCCCGAGGTGCTCTGGGCGCGATGCACGACCCCCATACCGCCCGACCCGAGGCGCGACTCCAGCTTGTAGTGACCGGCGTACTCGGGAAGTTCCGCTTCCGCGCCCGCTCCGGTGTTGTGCTGTGGCGCCATGGGACCACCCCCGTGCTGTTCGTCCGCGCGCGCGACGCACGGAGCCTAGTCGATGACTCGTGCGAGACAGAGGCGGCTTGCTAGCGTTCGTGTGCGAGTTGCGCATGTCTGTTTCATGGCGTGATTCAGGGGAATCAACGGGGCCCACGACAACCGTGGGGCTCAACGGGGGAGGATTTTCATGTCTGTTGACCACGTGGAAGAAGCCGAGGGCGGCGAAGCAACAGCCACGGTGACGGCGGCGGCCACGACCGCTGCCGTGCGCTACTACCCGGTCGCGCCGGGCGTCCGGCTCAACGTCCGCAGCGGCCCCGCCACCAGTTACCCGATCGTCAGGGTCCTCTCCGAGGGCGCAAAGGTCGCGGTCCTCTGCCAGACACCGGGCACGACGGTCACGGGCCCCTACGGCACAACCAACATCTGGGACTGCATCTCCAGTGGTGAGTACGTCTCGGACGCGTACGTGAACACGGGCAGCGACGGCTACATCCGCCCGCGCTGCGCCCTCTGAACCCGCCACCACCACCCGGGGGAACCCCATGACGTCCCTGAGACGCCGCTCCGTCCTGCTCGCCGGTGCCACCGGAGCCTTCATCACGGTGGGCGCCGTCCCCGCCGAGGCCGAGGTCCGCTACTACGACGTGGCTCCGGGCTACCGCCTGAACGTGCGCAGTGGCCCCGGCACCAGCTACTCCATCGTCGATGTCCTCCCTGAGGGGACAAGGGTCGCGATCCTGTGCCAGACGCCAGGTACGACGGTCACGGGCCCGTACGGCACCTCGAACATCTGGGACTGCGTCGCCAACGGCAAGTACGTCTCGGACGCGTACATAAACACCGGCAGCGACGGCTACATCCGCCCCCGCTGCGCCCTCTGAAACCCCCCACCCCCACCCCCACCCCGAGGCACCCATGCCATCCCTGAAGCGCAGATCCGTCATGCTCGCCGGTCTCACCGCGGCCTTCCTCATGGTTGGTGCGGCGCACGCCGAAGCCGCACCCCGCTACTACGACACTGCCCCGGGCTATCGCCTGAACGTCCGCAGCGGTCCGGGCACCGGATACACCGTCGTCCGTGTGCTCGCCGAGGGAACCAAGGTCCCGATCTACTGCCAGAGGCCGGGCGAGACCGTCACGGGTCCGTACGGCACCTCGAACATCTGGGACAACATCGACAACGGCGAGTACGTCTCGGACGCGTACGTGCACACCGGCAGCGACGGCTACGTGGCCGCCCGCTGCTCCTGACCCCCACATCCCAAGGGAAAGACATGTCAGCACTGACCCGCAGATCCGTCCTCCTCGCCTGCGCCACCGGAGCCTTCATCACGGTGAGCGGCACCACCGCCGAAGCAGCCGTGCGCTACTACCCGGTCGCCCCCGGCTACCGGGTGAACGTCCGCAGAGGCCCCGGTACCCAGTACGCCATCGTCCGTGTGCTGCCCGAGGGCGCCATGGTCCCGATCTTCTGCCAGACGCCGGGCGAGACGATCACCGGTCCGTACGGGACGTCGAACATCTGGGACAACATCGACGACGGCGAGTTCATCTCCGACACCTACGTGCAGACGGGTACCGACGGCTACGTCCGCCCGCGCTGCTCGTTCTGATCCCCCCACTCCAGAGGACCACTCCATGTCATTGCTGAAGCGCCGCGCCACCGTGCTCGCCGGAGTCGCCGGGGCCTTCCTCACCGTTCTCGGTACAGCCTCCGTGGCCTCCGCCGCCAGCTACCCGATAGTCGGCACCTCGAACGTGAACGCCCGTAGCGGCCCGGGAACCAGCTACCAGATCATCAAGACCTACAAGCCGGGCACGAACATCTCGATCGTCTGTCAGACGCCGGGCGAGACGATCACCGGCCCCCTCGGCACCTCGAACATCTGGGACAAGACCTCCGATGGCGTCTTCGTCTCGGACACCTACGTGAAGACCGGCAGCGACGGCTATGTGGTCCGGCAATGCTCGGGCGTGTGACCAAGAGCTGCTGAACCCCCTCGGAGCCCGCGACCGCCCGGAGCCATAATCGACGCGTGAGCGACGACAACGGCACCCAGGCGACCCCCGCGGGCTCCGCACCCGGCCCCCGCCCCGAACCCATCCGCTTCTTCGGCACGACCTGGGTCGACCACGACAACGGCTACGCGGTCCGCCGCATCGGCGCCGCCGTCGGCTCCCTCGCGGCCGCCGTCGCCTCCTGCCTCGTCCTCCGGTTCGCCTACGAGGGCCTCGCGATCGCGGACATCGGCAGCTTCGTCACCCTCCTCATGGTCGTGATGTTCGCGATCTGCAGCGCCCTCGCCTTCCGCCACACCTGGGAGGGCTTCACCAAGCGCGCCGACCCCGACCGCCAGGCCTCCCTCCGCGGCCTGCTGGCCATCGGCTTCGTCGGCTCGCTCCTAGCCTACTTCTTCCGCTCCCTCACCGAGGCCCCGGGCGAGAAGCTCCACCGCGAGGAGTACGACACCGCGCGCAAGCAGTACGAGAAGCGCACCACCCGCCGCACCGGCAACCCGTCGAAGAAGCGCCGCCGCTCCTAGCCGGACCCCACCTCACACCGAAAAATCACCGCCCTCCCCGCCGGACCCGGCCACCATGGCCGTATGACGGCTCCCTCGCACACCGCCCGCGCCCACTCCTTCAACGCGGCCGCAGCCCAGTACGCGGCGAACCGCCCCTCCTACCCGCCCGCCCTCTTCGACGCCATCGAGGACCTCGCGGGCCGCCCCCTCGCCGGCTCCCGCGTCGTGGACGTCGGCGCCGGCACCGGCATAGCCACCGCCCTCCTGCACACCCGCGGCGCCGACGTGATCGCCGTCGAACCCGGCGACGGAATGGCCGCCCAGTTCCGCCGGACCCACCCCGACATCCCGATCGTCCGCGGCAACGGCAACACCCTGCCCCTCGCCACCGCCTCCGCCGACTTCCTCACCTACGCCCAGGCCTGGCACTGGACCGACCCGAACCTCGCGATCCCGGAGGCCGTCCGCGTCCTGCGCCCCGGCGGCGCACTCGCCCTGTGGTGGAACACCGACGCCCTCGACGTGCCCTGGCTGGCCGAGGCCGCCGAACGCATCGGACGCCACTTCGAGGTGAACATCTACGAGGAGAAGCGCAACGTCAACGCCCGCGCCTGCGACCCCGCCGAACGCCTCCACTTCACCCGCCGCGAGGTCCGCTGGAGCCGCCGCATCCCCGTCGACACCCACCTCGCCAACATCGCCAGCCACTCGACCTTCCTGGTGCGCGGCGAGGAGGAGAACGCCGCCTTCCTCACCGAGGAGCGCGCCCACCTGATGCGGGCCTTCCCGGACGGCATCGTCGAAGAGGTCTACGACGTCATCCTGCTGCTGGCCACGACCTGAGCCCCACCGAGCTCTCACCGCGCTCCAGCGAGCCCCACCGAGGTGGCCGCCTCACGGTGTCGCCCTCCCGCTCGCCACCAACGCCTGCCCCCGCCCGGCGGCCCACCCCTCCAGTGCCGCCGCACACGCATGGTCCAGATGCCGCAGCCCGCCCAGCTCCAACCGCACCTCCCGGTCCCGCGGCAGCGCCTCCAACGCGTCCAGCAGCTTCGGCAGCCGCAGGAACGTCGCATGCCCCAGCACCCGTACGACGATCTCCGCCTCACCCCCGTCCTCGGTCTCCACATGCACATGGCTGGCATCCCACGCGGTCTTCGCCACCGCCAGCGCCAACCCCGCCAACACCCCCTCGAAAAGACTGCCGACGACGATCGCCCCCGCCGTCACCACCAGCACGACCACCTCCCCGCGATGCGCGCGCCACAGCACCCGCACCTCCCGCACCGGCACGAGCTTGCACCCGGCGTGCACCAGCAGCGCGGCCAGCGCCGCCACCGGAATCACCCCGAGCACCCCGGGCACGACGACGGTGAAGAGCAGCAGCCACACCCCGTGCAGCACCCGGGACGCCTTGGTCCGCGCCCCCGCCCGAATATTCGCCGCGCTCCGCACGATCACCGCGGTCATCGGCAGGGCGCCCAGGACCCCACACACCGCGTTGCCCGCGCCCTGAGCGATCAGCTCACGGTCGTAGTCGGTACGCCGCCCGCCGTGCAGCCGGTCCACCGCCGCCGCGCTGAACAACGACTCGGCGGACGCGATCAGCGCGAAGGCGACCACGGTCCCCAGCACGCCCACTTCCGTGAGCCGCCCGAGATCCGCGGCCTCCGGCAGCCGTACGGCATCCAGCAGGCCCCGCACCTCGACCCGCCGCACATCCAGGCCGAACACCCCGGTCACCGCCGCCGCGAGGCCGACCGCGACCAGCGGCGCGGGCACCAGGCGAGCCCCGCGCTCGAATCGCGGCCACAGCAGCAGTACGGCAATGGTGGCACCCCCCACTGACAACGCCACCGGGTCGAGCAGTGCGGGCAGCGACACCAGCCCGGCGAGCTTGCCGAGGCCGCCGCCGGGGGCGTCCGCGTCGCCCATGGCGTACACCTGACCCGCGATCAGGACGAGGCCGATGCCCGCGAGCATCCCCTGGACCACGGCCACCGACACGGCCCGGAACCACCGCCCCAGCCGCAGCACCCCCAGCCCCAGCTGCACCAGCCCCGCGCCGAGCACCAGCACCCCGAGCGCTCCGACCCCGTACCGCTGCACGGCCTCGTAGACGAGCACCGTCAGCCCCGCCGCCGGCCCGCTCACCTGGAGGCTGCTGCCGGGCAGTACCCCGGCGACCAGCCCGCCGACGATCCCGGTCACCAGCCCCAGCTCGGCGGGCACACCGGAGGCTATGGCGACTCCCACACAGAGCGGCAGCGCCACGAGAAACACGACGAGGGACGCGAACAGATCGGCCTTGCGTACGCCACAGCGCATGACAGGAGCACCTCCGACGATCGACGACGGTCACGGGATACGGGGAGATGCGTGGGCGCCGTGCCGGGGGAGGGCACGGCGAACCTGGGCGCGCGGCATATGACCTCGCACTGAAACCCATTGTCGGGAACGGGAGTTGATCGCGCAGCCGGTGCCCGAGGGCATCGGAGGGATCCGGGAGCACGCGAACCGGACCGCACGCTTCCGATCGCGCCGCCGCGCGCCCGGCCATCGAACGCCACCGGCTTGACGGCGACCGTCCGCGAGAGCAGTATTCATCACATGATGAATTATTCCTCCGGCCCACCGGACACCGGCACGCAGACCACCGACAGCCCCGCCGTCCGAGCCGAAGGCCTCACCGTCGTCCGAGGCCCCCGCACCGTCCTGCGCGGCCTCGACTTCACCGTCCCGCGCGGCCAGATCACCGGCCTGCTCGGCCCTTCCGGATGCGGCAAATCCACCCTCATGCGCTCCATCGTCGGCACCCAGGCCAAGGTCACCGGCACCCTCGACATCCTCGGCCACCCCGCAGGCCACCCCACCCTGCGCACCCGCATCGGCTACGTCACCCAAGCCCCCTCCGTCTACGACGACCTGACCGTCCGCCAGAACCTCGACTACTTCGCCGCGATCCTCGCCCCCGGCCACGCCGCCGCCGACCGCCGCCACACCGACGTCACCCGCGTCATCGAAGACGTCGACCTCACCAGCCACGCCGACGCCCTCGCCGGCAACCTCTCCGGCGGCCAGCGCAGCCGCGTCTCACTGGCCGTGGCACTCCTCGGCACACCGGAACTACTGGTCCTGGACGAACCGACCGTCGGCCTCGACCCCGTCCTGCGCCGCGACCTGTGGAACCTCTTCCACGACATCGCCACCCAGCGAGGAGCGACCCTGCTCATCTCCTCCCACGTCATGGACGAGGCCGAGCGCTGCCACCGCCTCCTCCTCATGCGCGAGGGCGAGATCCTCGCCGACGACACCCCCGACGCCCTGTGCACCCGCACCGGAGCCGAGACCGTCGAAGCCGCATTCCTGCACCTCGTCGACGAGGCCGTCGCAGCCGGACGCAAGAAGGAGACGACCCGATGAGCACGACGACCACCACCCCGACGACCGCCGCCCCGGACCCCACCAGCGCCCTCAGCGCCTCCCGCACCCTCGCCACCGCGGCCCGGGTACTGCGCCAGCTCCGCCACGACCCCCGCACCATCGCGCTGATGATCCTGATCCCGTGCGTGATGCTCTTCCTGCTGCGCTACGTCTTCGACGGCAGCCCACGCACCTTCGACAGCATCGGCGCCTCCCTCCTCGGGATCTTCCCGCTGATCACGATGTTCCTGGTCACCTCCATCGCCACCCTGCGCGAACGCACCTCCGGCACCCTCGAACGCCTCCTCGCCATGCCGCTCGGCAAAGGCGACCTCATCGCCGGCTACGCCCTCGCCTTCGGCACCCTCGCGATCATCCAGTCCGCCCTCGCCACCGGTCTCGCCGTCTGGTTCCTCGGCCTGGACGTCACCGGCAGCCCCTGGCTGCTCCTCCTGGTCGCCCTGCTCGACGCACTCCTCGGCACCGCACTCGGCCTCTTCGTCTCGGCCTTCGCCGCCTCCGAATTCCAGGCCGTCCAGTTCATGCCGGCCGTGATCTTCCCCCAGCTCCTCCTCTGCGGCCTGTTCACCCCCCGCGACAACATGCACCCCGTCCTGGAGGCCATCTCCGACGTCCTGCCGATGTCCTACGCCGTCGATGGCATGAACGAGGTCCTCAAGCACACCGACATGACCGCCGCCTTCGTCCGAGACGCCCTGATCGTGGCCGGGTGCGCACTGCTCGTCCTCGCCCTGGGAGCGGCGACCCTGCGCCGCCGCACCGCATAACCCGCGCACGTCCCGCCAACCGGACAGCCGAGCCGCACACCCACCCCCGGTGCGAGGATGAACCCCGGACGACGCAACCCCCGGAGGGCACCCGCAGCCATGACCCAGAAAGTCGCAGTCCTCGGCACCGGCAAGATCGGCGAAGCCCTGCTCAGCGGAATGATCCGAGGCGGCTGGGCCCCGGCCGACCTCCTGGTCACGGCCCGCCGCCAGGAACGGGCCGAAGAGCTCCGCGCCCGCTACGGAGTCAGCCCGGTCACCAACGCCGAGGCCGCCAAGACCGCCGACACCCTGATCCTCACGGTCAAGCCGCAGGACATGGGCACCCTCCTGGACGAACTCGCCCCCCACGTCCCCGCCGACCGCCTGATCATCAGCGGCGCGGCGGGCATCCCCACCTCCTTCTTCGAGGAGCGCCTCGCAGCGGGCACCCCGGTCGTCCGCGTCATGACGAACACCCCCGCCCTCGTCGACGAGGCCATGTCCGTCATCTCCGCCGGCACCCACGCCACCGCCGAGCACCTCGCCCACGCCGAGGAGATCTTCGGCGCCGTCGGCAAGACGCTCCGCGTCCCCGAGTCCCAGCAGGACGCCTGCACCGCCCTCTCCGGCTCCGGCCCGGCGTACTTCTTCTACCTGGTCGAAGCCATGACGGACGCCGGCATCCTGCTCGGCCTGCCCCGCGACAAGGCCCACGACCTCATCGTCCAGTCCGCGATCGGCGCCGCCACGATGCTCCGCGACAGCGGCGAACACCCGGTCAAGCTCCGCGAGAACGTCACGTCCCCCGCGGGCACCACGATCAACGCCATCCGCGAACTCGAGAACCACGGCGTACGAGCCGCCCTCATCGCCGCCCTCGAAGCTGCCCGCGACCGCAGCCGCGAGCTGGCCTCCGGCAACAACAGCTGACCACCCGCCGCCCCCTGCCCCATCCACCTCAGGGGGCGGCGGCCCGGCCCACGCTGTCCTAGACGGTCACCGCGATATCAGCGGCAGCGGCCGCCGGCAGCAACCCGATCGCCCGATACGCCGCATCGACGGTCGGCCGGGCCATCGCCCGAGCCTTCTGCGCACCATCCCGCAGCACCCCCTCCACATAGCCAGGATCCGCGCACAACTCCTTGTGCCTCTCCTGTACGGGCCTGAGGACCTCGACCACGGCCTCCGCGGTGTCCTTCTTCAAGGCGCCGTACGACTCATATACACCGCTCAGCGCCTCCGGGTTCCCATCCGTGCACGCCGCGAGAATCTCCAGCAGATTGGCGAGGCCCGGCCGGCCCTCCCGGTCGTAGACGACCTCCCGCCCGCTGTCGGTCACGGCCCGCATGACCTTCTTCCGCACCACGTCCGGCTCGTCGAGCAGATAGACGATCCCGGGTCCCGTGTCATCGCTCTTCCCCATCTTCGAGAGCGGCTCCTGGAGGTTCATCACCCGCGCGCCCACTTTCGGAGGCGTTCCCCGGGGCACCACGAACGTGTGCCCGTACCGCTGGTTGAACCGCACCGCGACATCCCGCGCCAGCTCCACATGCTGGGCCTGGTCATCGCCCACCGGCACCTCGTCGGCCCCGTACGCCAGGATGTCCGCCGCCATCAGCACGGGATACGTCAGCAGCGACAGCCGCACACTCCCGCCCCGCTCCCGCTCGCGCGCGGCCTTCTCCTTGTACTGGATCATCCGCCGCATCTCGCCGTCCGTGGCCACGCACTCCAGCACATACGACAGCCGCGCGTGCTCGTCCACATGACTCTGTACGAACACGGTGCACAGCTCCGGATCCAGCCCCGACGCCAGCAGCAACGTCGCCGCCTGCCTACTGAGCCGCCGCACCCGCGCCGGATCGTGGTCCACGGTCAGCGCGTGCAGATCGACGACACAGAACAGGGCGTCGGCCTGGTGCTGATCGACGGCTGCCCACCGTCGCATGGCCCCCAGGTAGTTCCCCAGCGTCAGATGCCCGGTCGGCTTGACCCCACTGAAGACCCGCGTCATCTCTTCTCTCCGTCTCCTGGTCGAGGCCGCCGTCCCGGCCGGCCGACCCTCAGGAGCTCCGGAGGGAGATACGAAAACGGCCGCCGAGGCGGCGGCCGTTGAGTGCATACGTAGCTCAGGCCGCCGTCAGGCGGCCCACCACTGCTGGGTGTATGTACGCGTCGTCATGCGGACCAGGGTACGCCGCCAGGGCCCCGTCCGGACGTGAGTTGACACTCCCCCTCCCGGTACGTACTGTTCTCCGAGTTGTCCGACGTGAGCGCCGACCCCGGTCGGTCCCCGGACAGCCATTCCGCAAGTACCAACCTCTAGTCGACTTCAGTCGATCCGGCTGCTGTCTTTCTATTGGCATGCGTATTTGCGAAATGAGGAATCCGCGTTCGAAAGAACGCAGGCCCCGATTAGCGCGGGGCCACGGAGTCCGCTAAAGTCTCACTCGTCGGAACGGCCCAACAGCCGGGAAGGCAAGCCCCTCTGACTGGGAGTCAGGCCCGAAAGGATCTGATAGAGTCGGAGCCGCCGGAAAGGGAAACGCGAAAGCGGGAACCTGGAAAGCACCGAGGAAATCGGAACCGGAAACGGTCTGATAGAGTCGGAAACGCAAGACCGAA